>NZ_JAPKMZ010000010.1:0-40070 GCF_026344155.1 Alcaligenes nematophilus
AAGCCTTGATCGCGGTGTGAAGGTGCAAACCTTCCCGCCGCGTCTTTGCTACCCCCAAAAGGGGTGCTTTTTAGTCAGCGTTTCTTCGAGTTATCGATAAACCCGGTCAAAAAGCCCCCACTTATATCGTTCTTTAGGATTACCCATGAAAAACCAGAAAATCCGCATCCGTCTGAAGGCTTACGATTACAAGTTGATCGATCAGTCTGCTGCTGAGATCGTAGAAACCGCCAAGCGCACCGGCGCTGTTGTTCGTGGTCCAGTACCACTGCCAACACGTATCCGTCGCTACGACATTCTGCGTTCGCCGCACGTCAACAAGACATCGCGCGATCAGTTTGAAATGCGTACCCACCAGCGCTTGATGGACATTGTCGATCCTACCGACAAGACCGTCGACGCTCTGATGCGTCTGGATTTGCCAGCCGGTGTTGACGTCGAAATCGCTCTGCAGTAATTCTGCCTAGCTGTTCGAGTTACATCGAAAGAAACGCCATGCAACTGCATGGCGTTTTTTTTCGTCTGCACGTTTCCTTCGGACGCTGCAGGAGCAATGGCGACTGCCCGTTTATCCTGAACAGAACAAGAGCTTTGCTCTTAGGTGCTTCATGGCTAGTTCATCATGGTGTTGTGATTGGGAAAAAGCGGGTTTTGGTCTACTTTTTACGACCGGACACACTTTGCCAGGGCTACAAATGCGACGATGGGCAGGGTTGAAGGAGGACAAGAATGATAAATCGGAGACGACAGCCGTTCCTGGCCCTGTGGTATTTCCTGGCGCTCTGGCTATGTCTGTGGGGAAGCAGTGCATCAGCGCAAGCGTGTGGGGACGACAAACCCATACGGCTGGCGGACCTGAGCTGGGAGAGCGCAGCATTTAGCACCGAGCTGTATCAGCAGATTCTGGAGAAGGCCTACGGTTGCAAGACCGAACGGGTTCCAGGCTCCTCGGCGGCTTTGGAAAGTGCGCTGGCGCAAAATGATATTCAAGTAATTGGCGAGATCTGGTCGGGACGTACCGAGATCATTGAAAAAGCCATTGAAGCCGGCCAGGTGCAGGTACTTGGTAATACCCTGAAGGGTGGGGCAGAACAGGGCTGGTATGTGCCGGACTATGTCGTCGATGGCGACCCGGACAAGGGAATCAAGCCCACTGCACCCGATCTACAGAAAGTTGAGGATTTAGGGCGCTACGCCACTGTTTTTAGTGACCCGGAACAGCCCAATAAAGGCCGCTTCTATAACTGCCCCTCCGGCTGGGTATGTGAAACCTTCAATAGTCGCCTGTTCGATCTCTATGGTCTGGGCGAACACTATCAAAACTTTCGGCCCGGTACGGGTGCGGCTCTGGATGCGGCAATCAGCGCCGCCTATGACAGGCGTGAACCGATCCTGTTCTATTACTGGCAGCCTGCGGGTTTGATGGCCAAGTACTCCTTCAAGAAGCTAGCTAGCGCGCCTTTCAATGAAAGCTGCTGGGAAGCCGCTGTTTCGGGCAAGGGCAAGATTTGCCCAACGGATTTTATCCTGGCGCATATAGGCGTAGCGGCTTCTACTCCTTTCGTAGAGTCTCACCCCGAGCTGGTGGCCTTGTTTGAAAAGATCCAGCTAGAGCCTGAACAGATGAACAAGATTATTCTGGGCATGACGGAAGGTGGGCAGAACGCCAGTACGCAGGTACAGAAGTTCCTGAAAGAGAATTCAGAGCAATGGCGTCAGTGGATGCCAGTGGCTCAGGCAGATCGCTTGCAGGCTGCTTTGGAGCCTCAAGCAACACAACCAGTAGCCACAGCGCAGTCCCGTTTCTTCCCGGAGTGGTCCGCTGCTGATTGGGTGAACCGCCAACTGCTGGTTGCCGTACAAGATTGGGGCACAGGTTTTCGCCAGATCAGCGCTTGGATTCTGACGCATGCCATTTTGCCGGTGGAGCGTGTCTTGCAGCAGGTGCCTGCCTGGGCGATTCTGGCTTTGACCGGTTTGCTGGCGTGGTGGGGACAACGGCGCTTTTTGCCTGTTCTGCTCTATGTAGCTGGCCTGTACTTGATAGGCGCTATGGGCCTGTGGTACAAGCTGATGCAAACCTTCACCTTGGTACTGGTGGCCACGGTCTTTTCTGTGCTGATCGGCGTCCCGGTTGGCATTCTTAGTGCTCGTAGCCGCCTGCTTAGAAAAGTGCTGACGCCCGTACTGGATGTGATGCAAACCATGCCCAGTTTTGTGTATCTGATCCCGGTACTGATGCTGTTCGGTCTGGGTAAGGTTCCCGCCGTTTTGGCCACTGTTGTCTATGCCGTCCCTCCCTTGATTCGCCTGACCAGCCTGGGCTTGCGACAGGTGGACAAACATGTGATGGAAGCAGCCCAGGCGTACGGGGTTACACGCTGGCAAATGCTGACCAAGGTCACCTTGCCCCTGGCGCGGCCCAGCATCATGGCCGGTATTAATCAAACCACCATGATGGCCTTGTCCATGGTGGTGGTCGCTTCCATGATTGGGGCTCAGGGTTTGGGTGAAGACGTGCTGGCTGGTATTCAGACACTGGATATAGGACGTGGTTTGCAGGCGGGGGTGGCGATTGTGATCCTGGCCATTGTTATTGACCGAATCTCTCAATCCTTTGGTCGTTCTCAGCGTCACCGTCGCAAGGTCAGGAGGCAAGCATGAATATCATTCCTACCCCCTCGGGTGAGCAGGCCTGCAAGATAGAACTGCGAGACGTTTATAAGGTCTTTGGCAACCGGGCGACCGAAGCCGTAGAGCTGTTAAAGCAGGGGGCCGACAAGCAGGCCGTGCAAAAGCAGACGGATTGCATCGTAGGCCTGGCAGGGGTCGATGCCTGCTTTCCCGCGCAGCAGATATCCTGCGTCATGGGTTTATCCGGTTCGGGCAAATCCACGCTGGTGCGTCACATCAACCGTTTGATCGACCCCAGTGCCGGGCAGGTGTTGGTGGATGGGCAGGACATATTGCAGCTGGACATGGCCAGCTTGCGACAATTTCGTCGCTATGGAATCAGCATGGTCTTTCAGGCCTTTGGCTTGCTGCCCCATTTGACGGTGGTGGAGAACGTCGCCTTCGGTCTGGAGGTCCGAGGAGACAAGCGTTCACAGGCCAGAGAGCAGGCTCGGCAATGGCTGGAGCGCGTGGGTCTGCATGATTATGCCGATAACTATCCAGACGAATTGTCAGGCGGGATGCAGCAACGAGTAGGACTTGCCCGAGCCTTGGCCGTTGATGCAGACATTCTTTTGATGGACGAAGCCTTCTCGGCCCTGGATCCCTTGATTCGCTACGAGATGCAGGATGAGCTTTTACGCCTGCAAAGCAGCCTGAACAAAACCATCATCTTTATTACTCACGATATTGATGAGGCATTACGGTTGGGTCAGCATATTGTGGTGCTACGTGAGGGCAGGGTGGAACAAAGCGGTACTCCGGCTCAAATTCGTGATGAACCGGTGAACGAATACGTGGCTCGTTTTGTCAATAAGGCGCACCAATAGAAAATGCGCGGCAGATCAATTTTTCTGATTCAGACTGTGTAGCCAAGCACCCCGAATTCAAAAAAACTGTTGTCAATCAAGCAGTTTAGGGCGGATTTTTGCAGTAAATCTTGCTTGGCTTTACAGCTGCGTGCTATATTTACTAGCTTAGCCAAAAAGTTTTGGCTATGGTCGTCGCGCAAATTATTGCGTGTACTCTCAGTTAGCCCTGACCAATCGTAGTCAGGAATGGAGAAAACGATGTCGAACTCGACACCTACGCCTGCCGCGTGGCGGCTGGGCCTTGTTGGGCGTAAAGTTGGCATGACCCGTGTGTTTACAGAGGAAGGCGAGTCCATCCCTGTGACCGTGCTGGACGTGTCCAACAACCGCATCACCCAGGTCAAGACGCCCGCAGTTGACGGTTACGCTGCTGTACAGGTTGCCTTTGGCACCCGTCGTGCAACACGCGTTACCAAGCCCCAGGCAGGGCACTATGCAAAAGCTGGCGTTGAAGCTGGCAGCATCCTGAAAGAATTCCGCCTCGACCCCGCTGCTATCGCCGAGCTTTCCGCCGGTTCCGTAGTTGCTGTGGAAAGCATTTTCGAAGCGGGTCAGAAGGTTGACGTTACGGGCACCACGATTGGTAAAGGCTTTGCCGGTACCATCAAACGCCACAATTTTGGCGGCCAGCGTAACAGCCACGGTAACTCGCGCTCGCACCGCGTACCCGGTTCCATTGGTCAAGCCCAGGATCCAGGCCGTGTGTTCAAAGGTAAAAAAATGTCGGGCCATATGGGTGACGTTACCCGTACGGTTCAGAATCTTGACGTGATCCGCGTCGACGCCGAGCGTGGCTTGTTGCTGGTCCGGGGCGCTGTCCCAGGTCACAAGAATGCCAATATCGTTGTGCGCCCTGCTGTGAAAGGAGCCTAATCCATGGAACTGAAGCTCCTGAACGAACAAGGCCAAGCTGCATCCACATTGCAGGCCAACGAAACCGTTTTCGGTCGTGAATTCAACGAAGCACTGGTTCACCAGATCGTTGTTGCATACCAAGCCAATGCTCGCAGCGGTAACAGCAAGCAATTGACTCGTGCCGAAGTCAACCACAGCACCAAGAAGCCATGGCGCCAGAAAGGCACCGGCCGCGCTCGTGCTGGTATGACATCCTCGCCCGTGTGGCGTGGAGGCGGTCGTGCATTCCCCAACACCGGTGAAGAAAACTACGCACACAAGGTCAACAAGAAGATGTACCGCGCCGGTATCAGCGCGATTCTGTCTCAGTTGGTCCGTGACGAGCGTCTGTTGGTTGTTGATTCCTTCACTCTGGAAGCACCCAAGACCCGTCTGGCAGCCAACAAGCTGAAAGACCTGGGCCTGGAATCCGTGCTGATCATCACCGACGCGCTGGACGAGAACGTGTACCTGGCTACGCGTAACCTGCCTCACGTTGCTGTGGTTGAACCACGCTACGCCGACCCGCTGTCCCTGATCCACTACAAAAAAGTGTTGGTCACCAAAGCGGCTGTCGCTCAGTTTGAGGAGATGTTGGGATGAACGCCGAACGTCTATTGCAAGTAATTCTGGCTCCTGTCGTGACTGAAAAAGCCACGTACGTTGCCGAAAAAAATCAGCAAATCGCTTTCCGCGTCGCTCCTGATGCTACCAAGCCTGAAATCAAAGCTGCTATTGAACTGCTGTTCAAAGTAGAAGTTGAGTCGGTGCAGGTGCTCAATCAGAAGGGCAAGGAAAAGCGCTTTGGCCGTTTCATGGGTCGCCGCCGCAGTGTGCGCAAGGCATATGTCTCGCTCAAGCCCGGTCAGGAACTCGACTTTTCTGAGGTGAACTAATATGGCATTGGTAAAAGTAAAACCAACGTCGCCAGGTCGCCGTGGCATGATCAAAGTGGTTCACCCTGAACTGCACAAAGGCGCTCCTTACGCGGCTTTGCTGGAAAAGAAATCCAGCAGTGCTGGCCGTAACAACAACGGCCACATCACGGTTCGTCACCGTGGCGGCGGTCACAAGCAGCATTACCGTATTGTCGACTTCCGTCGCAACAAGGACGGTATTCCTGCGAAAGTAGAACGTCTGGAATACGACCCTAACCGCAGCGCTCACATCGCATTGGTGTGCTACGCAGACGGCGAGCGTCGTTACATCATCGCCCCTCGTGGTCTGGAAGTGGGTGCAACGGTTGTGTCTGGCGCGGAAGCTCCTATCCGTTCCGGCAACACTTTGCCTATCCGCAACATTCCTGTGGGTCAAACCATTCACTGCATCGAGATGCTGCCTGGTAAGGGTGCTCAAATCGCTCGTTCCGCTGGTGGTTCCGCTGTGTTGCTGGCTCGTGAAGGCACGTACGCTCAAGTGCGTCTGCGTTCCGGTGAAGTTCGCCGCATTCACATCGACTGCCGCGCCACGATTGGCGAAGTCAGCAACCACGATCACAGCCTGCGTCAAATCGGTAAAGCCGGTGCTGTTCGCTGGCGTGGTATTCGTCCTACCGTTCGCGGTGTGGCGATGAACCCAGTCGATCACCCGCACGGTGGTGGTGAAGGTCGTACGGGTGAAGGCCGTGAGCCAGTCAGCCCATGGGGTACTCCTGCCAAGGGCTACCGCACCCGTCGTAACAAGCGCACAGACAACATGATTGTTTCGCGCCGTAAGCGCAAGTAAGGGGCGAACACTATGTCACGTTCGATCAAAAAAGGCCCATTCGTTGATGCTCACCTGATCAAAAAGGTTGACGCAGCCGTTGTGGGTAACGACAAGCGACCAATCAAAACCTGGTCGCGCCGCTCTACCATCCTGCCCGAGTTCATTGGGCTGACGATTGCCGTTCACAATGGCCGTCAACACATTCCCGTTTACATCAACGAGAACATGGTTGGCCACAAGCTCGGCGAGTTCGCTTTGACCCGTACTTTCAAGGGTCACGCTGCGGACAAAAAGGCCCGGAGATAAGTGATGGAAACTACAGCAATTATTCGTGGAGTCCATATTTCGGCGCAAAAAGCACGTCTGGTTGCGGACATGGTCCGCGGCAAGTCCGTCGCTCACGCTCTGAATACGCTGACTTTCACTCCCAAGAAAGCCGCTGGCATCATCAAGAAAGCTCTGGAATCGGCTATTGCCAACGCTGAGCACAATGACGGCGCCGACATCGACGAACTGAAAGTCACCTCCATTTACGTGGACAAGGCTCAGTCGTTGAAGCGTTTTTCTGCACGAGCCAAAGGCCGCGGTAACCGTATTGAGAAGCAGACTTGCCACATTGTGGTCAAAGTCGGCGCTTAAGGAGTCACAATGGGACAGAAAATCCACCCAATTGGGTTCCGCCTGGCTGTTAACCGTAACTGGAGCTCGCGTTGGTACGCTGACGGTGCTGAGTTCGGTACGATGTTGGCTGACGACATCCGTGTGCGCGAATACCTGAAACGCAAGCTGAAAAGTGCGTCCGTTGGCCGTGTGGTCATCGAGCGTCCTGCCAAGAATGCTCGCATCACTATTTACTCGGCTCGTCCTGGTGTAGTGATCGGCAAGCGCGGCGAGGATATCGAAAGCCTGAAGGCTGACCTGCAGCGCCTGTTGGGCGTGCCAGTGCACGTTAACATCGAAGAAATTCGCAAACCTGAAACCGACGCTCAACTGATCGCCGACTCCATTGCTCAGCAATTGGAAAAGCGCATCATGTTCCGTCGTGCGATGAAGCGTTCCATGCAAAACGCCATGCGTCTGGGTGCCCAAGGCATCAAGATCATGAGCTCGGGTCGCTTGAACGGCATCGAAATCGCTCGTACCGAATGGTACCGCGAAGGCCGTGTGCCTCTGCACACCCTGCGCGCTAACATCGATTACGGTACTTCCGAAGCGCACACGACGTACGGGATCATCGGTATCAAGGTCTGGGTCTACAAGGGCGACATGCTGCCTAACGGCGAAATGCCTGTTGACACCGTAGCCCCTGAAGAGCGCCGCCCACGTCGTCCACGTGGTGACCGCCCTGAAAACCGCCGTCCAGGTGGTCGTGGCCGCGGTCCTCGTAAAGACGCTGCTCCTGCTGCGTCCGAAGGAGAATAAAACATGCTGCAACCTTCTCGCAGAAAGTATCGCAAAGAGCACAAAGGCCGTAACACCGGTCTGGCTACTCGCGGTGCGCAAGTTTCGTTTGGCGAATTTGGTCTGAAAGCCACTGACCGTGGCCGTCTGACTGCTCGCCAGATCGAAGCAGCACGTCGTGCAATTAACCGTCACATCAAACGTGGTGGCCGCATCTGGATCCGCATCTTCCCCGATAAGCCAATTTCGCAGAAACCTGCCGAAGTTCGTATGGGTAACGGTAAGGGTAATCCAGAGTTCTGGGTCGCTGAGATTCAACCAGGCAAGGTCCTGTACGAAATGGAAGGTGTTAGCGAAGAGCTGGCACGCGAAGCATTCCGTCTGGCCGCTGCCAAGCTGCCTATCTCGACGACGTTCGTAACGCGTCAGATCGGTGCTTAAGGAGACGTCATGAAAGCCAGCGAACTCCGTACTAAAGATGCCGCCGAGCTCCAAAAAGAGCTCGAGAGCCTGTTGAAAGCACAATTTAACCTGCGCATGCAGCGTGCTACTCAACAGCTTTCCAACACCAGCCAATTGGGCAAAGTACGTCGCGACATCGCTCGCGTCCGTACCGTCATGGCTGAGACCGCAGGAAAGTAAGATGAGCGAAACTCAAACTACCGCAAAACGTCAACGTACCCTGATCGGTCAAGTTGTCAGCAACAAGATGGACAAAACTGTCGTCGTTCTGGTTGAACGCCGCGTTAAACATCCCTTGTATGGCAAGATCATCGTCCGCTCCAATAAATACAAAGCGCACGACGAGACCAACCAGTACAACGAAGGCGATACCGTTGAGATTACCGAAGGCCGTCCTATCAGCCGCAGCAAGTCCTGGACTGTTGTGCGTCTGATCGAAGCAGCCCGCGTGATCTAAACGCTTGCTCAGATGTCCAGGCTTCGGCCTGGCTCTGGTAGGTCAAAAACCCCGATCTGTTTACAGATTGGGGTTTTTTTTATGCTTGTCCACTTTGCTGTTGCTCATAGCTCATAGACAGGAGCAATGTTCGTATTTCGTCTTGTTGCCCGTCATGGCGCTTAAACCCGCAGCTGAACTGAATGATCAAGCTTGGGGCTTAGCGGCTTGTATGCGTAAGCCGGAAGCCTTCACAAAAAGGCGGGAACAGCTTGTTCTATTCTGTGCGGTGGCAACTATGGGGCGAGGGCTATATCGTGCCAGCTACCCTGCATACGTACTCGGGGTAGGACGACAATCTGGGGGTCAGAGTTGTAGCAGCTTGCTGACTTATGGACGCGCGTCTTGCTTGCGCCATTGTGCCGGGCTGACACCCACACTACGCCTGAACGCGGCGCTGAATGCGGCCGCAGAGCTATAACCGATACGCTCGGCAATCTGCTCCATGGTCAAACCTTGTTCCAGCTGACGCTTGGCCAGTTGCATGCGTAGCTGCAACAGCACCTGGGCCGGTGCCATGCCGCATAGCAAGGTAAAGCGGCGGTGAAAGGCAGCGCGTGACATGTTCAAGTAGGCGGCCATATCGTCCACCGACCAGGCTTTGGCGGGTTCACGCAGCAGCTGCTCGATCAGGCCACCAAAGGCAGGGTCACTTGCCAGATGAATCAAGCCGGCGGGCAGGGCACCTTCGGCGGGTGTCTGTCCTATTTGCTGGCGCAAGGTATAGAACAACAACAGCTCCACCAGCTTTTCCAGCAGGCTGGAGTTGGCTTGCGGCTGGCGTCGCATTTCGGCCTGGATCAAGTCCAGCAAAGGGCGTCCTGAATCTGCATCTGTCTGAGAACCATCAATCAACAAAACATCAGGCACGGTCGCCAGCAGCAATTCGCTCAAACCACGGCCCAGATACAGAAAACCACAGAGCAAGCCCGTACTGTGTGGCACTTGTGGCTCCAGGCTCTGCATGGTTTGTCGCCGCATGGCCGCATTCCAGTCTGGCGGCGTGGGCGAGGAGCTTAAGCGATGGGGCACATCCCGCAAGAAGAACACTGCGTCACCCGCCTGCAAGGCCAAGGCTTCCTGATGCTGAATATGCAGCCAGCACGGCCCATGCAAGACCACATGAAAGCCTGCGCGTTGGTGCCCGTGCAGGCTGCTTTCCCATTGATTGCAGTATTGCCCCAAGTGAAACAGGCTGGCAGAGATCTCCAGCCCGGACAAGAGCAGTTCCTCCACAGGGTGTCCTGTGTCTTTGGAGTCGACAGCGCAATGGCTGTCAGGAAAGGCAGAGTCGCTCATGCAGAAAATATGCTTATTTCTTTTCGTGGATATTTTTAATATGAATACCGCTATGTTCGCACATGGAGATAAGGCGCCAGTCAATCGACAATGAAACCTTCTCGGATTAACTAAGGAATTGTCGCCATCATGACTCGCTTAACTTTGCATACTGTGGACTCCGCACCAGAGGCGGTCAAACCAGCCCTTGAGAAAGCTGTGCGTGGTAGCGGCTTTTTGTCCAATTTGCTGGCTATTTTGGCTAATGCTCCTGTTGCCCTGCAAGCCTATCAGGATATGTCCGCCTTGAACGCCACCGCCAGCCTGTCGCTGGTCGAGCGTGAGGTCGTGCAACTGGTTGCCGGTACCACTCACGGTTGCCGCTTCTGCGTGGCCGGTCACACCGCCATTGCGACCAATAAAGCCAAGCTGGACCCGGAAATTCTGGCCGCTTTGCGTGCGCGTGGCTTTGATCAGATCAACGACGAGCGCCTGCAGGCTCTGGCTCTGTTCAGTCGCGCCGTGATTGATACCCGTGGTCAGGTGTCGGATCAGGCTCTGGCCGATTTCCGTGCTGCCGGTTACGGCGACCAGCAGGCTCTGGAAGTGATTACCGGTATTGGCTTGGCGACGATCTGCAACTTTGCCAATAACCTGGCCCGTACGCCGCTCAATAGCCAGCTGGAGGCCTACGCATGGGAAACGCCTTAAAGCGCGCTGAGCAGCCTGTGCTGGCCTCAGAGCGCCCTGTTTTGTCGCCTGGCTTGGCCCAGTGGCTGGAAGAGCACGCCCTGTCGCTGGATAGCGATGCATCTCAGGCGCAGGCTTTGCTGCCTCGCCTGGCGCAAGACGGTTTGTTAAACCTGGGCCTGAAAGCGGATTTTTCCGACTTTGGTGATGCTGTTCAATCCATCGTGGAAGTGGCCGAGCATTCGCTGACGGCAGGTTTTGTCCTGTGGAGCCAGCGTACCTTTATTGAATACCTGCGTGATGTTCAGGACCCCGCCATGCGTGAGCGCTATCTACCCGGTTTGCTGGATGGCAGTGTTGCGGGTGCGACGGGTCTGTCCAATGCCATCAAGTTTCTGGGTGGCATTGAAGAGCTGCAAGTGCGTGCCCAGCCTGAACAAGGGCAATGGCAGTTTGAGGGCCGCTTGCCCTGGATTACCAATCTGCGTCCCGGCAACTGCCTGGTTGCCGTTGTGGCCGCCATGCCTGAAGAGCAAGCCGGTATTTGGGTGGCAGAACTGGGCGACCAAGGGCTGGAGCGTTCGGCAGATCTGGATCTGGTCGGACTGCGTGGCAGCAATACCGCCGCTTTGAAGTTCAATGCCGTGCGTCTGGGACAAGAGCGTTTGCTGCATCCCGATGCAGGCCACTTTGTGCGCTCGGTACGCCCCCGTTTCATGGCGCTGCAATGCGGGATGACCATGGGCTTGGCACGTCGTTCCTTGAAGCAAGTGCTGGATGCGCCACGCTGCCAATGGGTACAGGAGCAGCCCGCCCGCCGCCTGCTGGATCGTGTGCAGGAATTGTCGGATGTGCTGGTTGATGCCGTACGTAATCCCGGCTCGGCCACGCCGCCTGATTTGTTCAAAGTCCGTATCGAGCTAAGCGGTCTGGCGTCGCAGGCTGTGGCCCTGGAAAGCTCCGCGATCGGCGGGGCGACCTATATGCAGGGCAAGCATCCGCAACTGCTGCGCCGTTATCGCGAAGCCATGCTGGTGCCTTTGATTTCACCCACGGTGGCGCAACTGAAAGCCGAACTTGGGCAGGATGCAGTATGAGTTCCGGCGCCCCCTCGCCTACCGATTCTGAAGGGGCCGGGCTCTTGTCCGCACGGGGGATCAGTCTGGCCTACGGTGGCCAGACGATCTTGCAGAACCTGGATTTGAACGTGCGCGCGGGAGAGATCGTGGCGCTGCTGGGCCCCAGCGGAGTGGGTAAATCCTCTTTGTTGCGGGTACTGGCAGGCCTCCAAACGCCCACCCAGGGAGAGGTGTCCTTTCTGGGGCAGCCCGTGCGTGGGGTTCACCCCGCTTTGGCCATGGCGTTTCAGGAAGCCATTCTCTTGCCGTGGCTGAATGTGCAGGCCAATACCGGTTTTGGTCTGGGCTTTGCGCGCCAGCCTTCCGTATCCGCCGCCGAACGCCGCCTGCGGGTTGAACAGGCGCTGCGTCAGGTTGGTTTGTATGAAAGCCGTCATCAGCGTCCTGGTGCCTTGTCGGGTGGTATGGCACAGCGTGTTGCCATTGCGCGTTGTCTGGCTCGACGCCCACAAGTCTTGTTGATGGACGAACCCTTTGGCGCCCTGGATGAAGTAACTCGTCGCCAGATGCAGGAGCTGATTCTGTCGATACGCGATCAGACCGGCTGCGCCATTGTGCTGGTCACTCACGATATTGATGAGGCCCTCTTGCTGGCGGACCGTGTCCTGCTGTTAGGTGGCCGTCCTGCCGGTTTGCAGCGTGAATGGAGCTGCCCGGCCCACCCCCGATCTCATCTGGATAACTGGCTTCAGGCCATACGCCTGGAAATTGTGGCCAGCCTGGAGCAGAGCCTCTCCCAGGCGGTTCACGCTTCTGTTTTGTAAGGTGCACGTCATGATTGAATCTCCTACGTCTCGTACCCGTCGCGACTTGCTGAAACTGGCGTCTTTGCTGACCGTTGCGGGTGCTGCGCCCTTGCTGGCCCAAGGGGCTGCCCGTGCACAAAGTGAGTCAAATGCGCCTTTGCGTATCGGCTATTTGCCGATTACCGATGCCACCGCCATGTTGGTGGCGCATCACAATGGATATTTTGAAGAAGCGGGTATTGCGGTTGAAAAGCCCGTGATGGTGCGCAGTTGGGCTCAGTTGATCGAGGCTTTTATCTCCGGTCAGGTCAATCTGGTGCACTTGCTCTCGCCCATGACGGTGTGGGCGCGCTACGGCAGCAAAGTCCCTGCAAAAGTGGTGGCATGGAATCATATGAGTGGCTCTGCTATCACGGTGGCGCAGAACATCAGCTCGGCCGAGCAATTGGGCGGGCAGACGGTGGCGATTCCTTTCTGGTATTCGATTCACAACGTGGTGCTGCAGCATGTGCTCAAAGCTCATGGCCTGACGCCTGTCGTGAAAAACGCCGGTGCGCTGGCACCCAATGAGGTCAATCTGGTGGTGATGGCGCCGGCTGATATGCCGCCGGCCTTGGCTTCTGGGCGGATTGCCGGTTTTACGGTGGCCGAACCTTTCAATGCCTTGGCCGAAACTCAGGGCATGGGCCGCATCTTGCGCTTTACTGGCGACGTCTGGCGCGATCACGCCTGTTGCGTGGCCTTTATGCACGAGCAGGATTTGCAGACTCGACCCCAATGGTCGCAAGGCGTGGTGGATGGCTTGGTCAAGGCACAGATCTGGATACGTAGTCACCGTGCCGAGGCGGCCCAGATTCTGTCGCGTGAAGGCGGGAACCGCTATACCCCGCACACGCAGGAAAACCTGTTGAAAGTGCTGTCCCCGGACCCGGCGGATCGTGCGCAATACGTGAAGTCTGGCGTGATTCGTCATCCGGACTGGGACGACCAGCGTATCGATTTTCAACCTTATCCTTTCCCCAGCTACACCGAGTCCTTGGTGCAAATGCTGCAAGGGACCTTGATTCAGGGCGAGCGTGGTTTCCTGGAAGGGCTGTCTCCTGAACACGTAGCCAG
This sequence comes from Alcaligenes nematophilus, assembly GCF_026344155.1. Classification (NCBI taxonomy): domain Bacteria; kingdom Pseudomonadati; phylum Pseudomonadota; class Betaproteobacteria; order Burkholderiales; family Alcaligenaceae; genus Alcaligenes; species Alcaligenes nematophilus. The sequence goes on from NZ_JAPKMZ010000010.1 coordinate 13,475, forward strand.
CGATCTGGTGGATGACCGCTTTGTCCGTGCCGCGTTGGAAAAGCAGGGGGGCCTGGCGCAGTTTGGCTTGTCCGAGCAATACACCCGCAACGAGAGCATTGTTGTATGAGTTTGAGTGCGTCTGTTTCTTCTCCGTCATTGGCGCAGTCTGATCCGCGATCGGCTGCGTCTTTGCGACGCCCCAAAATGAATGCCTGGATTGCCAGCACCCTGTGGGGCTTGGGCGGTTTGTTGGCGGGAGTCGTGCTGTGGTACTTGGCCACAGCCTGGTCCAGCAGCTCTTTAATGCAGCAATTCGGACCAGCAGCTGCCTTTCATAGCTTGCTGGAGATACTGGGCTGGTCCGAGACCTGGATGCACGTAGGTGCCAGCTTGCAACGTATTTTTGTAGGGCTGGCGATCTCATTGGGTGTCGGCGTGCCCGCCGGTTTGCTGCTGGGCTTGTCAGCGCGAGCTCACGCCGCATTGACTCCCTTGTTCCAGTTCCTGCGCATGATCTCGCCCCTGTCCTGGATGCCTATTGCCGTCATGGCCTTTGGCATTGGGGATGCACCGATTTATTTTCTGTTGGGTGTGGCCGGTGTCTGGCCTGTCTTGCTGAATACAGCCTCGGGCGTACGGCATCTGAATCCGCGCTGGCTGATGCTGGGTCGCAGTCTGGCGGCCACCAAGCTGGAAACGCTGTTGTACTTGATTCTGCCCGGCATTGTAGGCTCGGTGCTGACGGGTAGCCGACTGGCAATCGGCGTCTTGTGGATTGTGCTGGTACCTTGCGAAATGCTGGGTGTGTCGGCCGGTTTGGGTTACCTGATTCTGGATACGCGCGACCGTATGGCGTATTCCGAACTGATGGCCGTAATTGTCTTGATTGGTCTGATTGGCTATCTGCTGGATAGCGCTTTGCGAGCCTTATTTGCGGCCTTGGGACAGCGCTAAATAATCAGCCCTTGGGCCGACAGGCGAAGAGCTTTGACTGTTTTGTATTTCCAGTAAAGACAAGTGACAGAGCATGCTCAGGCTATCTGCCGCTGCCAGTTCCGTTCTTGTAGGCGCTGGCAGTTTTACCTGGTGCTTAGTGGCTTTTCAGAAGCTGCAGAAAGATAAAAAAGGCCCTCAACATCTCAATGTTGAGGGCCTTTTTGGATTCAGTTTGAAGCGGTATTCAAGGATGCTAATCTCGCACTGACTGGAGCCTTAGTTGGTATGTATAGAAAAGTGATCTTGAGACGAGACTCTAGCTAGGCCTTGATCACTGCCTTCATGCAGCGACCAAGGTATTGTCCGCATCCTGCGTAATTGCTGTACGTGGACTGAGCTGGTCGATTAGCTCGCCATACCAGGACAAGGTACTGCCCAAGGTAGCTACCTGACCGATCACCAGAATGCAGGGGCTGGCAAACTGATGCTGCTGCGCATCCTGGGCAATGTTTTGCAGCGTGGACAGCAAGGTGCGCTGCTCAGGGCGCGAACCATTTTCAATCAAGGCGCAGGGCGTAGTGGCACTGCGGCCCCGTTGTACCAGCTCATGGCTAAAGCCCAGAATCTGCTGCAAACCCATGTAGACAGCAACCGTCTGGCTGGTATCCAGCAGCGGGTTCCAGTCCTCAATACCATGACCGCTTTTGCGGTGAGCCGTCACAAACTGCACGGACTGCGCGTGGTCACGATGGGTCAGAGGAATACCGCTATAAGCCGCACATGCGATGGCAGCCGTGATGCCGGGTACCACTTCAAATGCGATGCCATGCTCGGCCAGATATTCCAGTTCTTCACCGCCACGGCCAAAAATAAAGCCATCGCCGCCTTTCAGGCGCACCACGGTTTGACCTGCTCGGGCGTGTTCAATCATCAGTTGATGAATGCGGTTTTGGGTCTGGTGATGATCTTCGCCCAATTGCTTACCCACAAAAATACGGTGGGCATCGCGACGGGCCAGCTCCATCACCTGATCGGACACAAGACGATCGTACAGAATCACATCAGCACGATTCAGTGCACGCAGGGCATGCAGGGTCAGCAGACCTGGATCGCCTGGACCGGCGCCCACCAGAATCACGCGGCCTTGTGTGGCGCGGGGTGACTCAGGCTGTTGCAGCGCGCTCTCCAGGCTCAAGCGGGCTTGCTCGGCTTGCTGGCTGCGCAGGGCGGCACCTACCGGGCCATCCAACAGCCAGTCGTAGAAACGGCGGCGTGCACCCAGCTCGGGGCGGGCGCGCCGAATGGCGCTGCGGTATTCCTGCGCCAGACGGCTGATCGCACCCAGGCTGTGGTCCAACATGGTTTCAAGTTGCTCCCGTACTCGCCGTGCCAACATGGGGGCTGATCCCGCTGAAGAAATCGCAATAATCAGCGGTGAGCGATCCACAATGGCAGGCACCTGAAAACTGGACAACTCGGGGTCGTCCACCACATTGACCAGAATGCGGGCTTCTTGTGCGTCCTGGGCAATGACCTGGTTCACGTCACGCTTGTCAGTGGCGGCAATAATCAGCCAGGCCCCTTGCAGATGCTGGGCCTGATAGCGCTCCCGAATCAGGGTGATGCGCCCTTGATTCGCCAGCTCTTCCAGACTGTCCACCACATAGGGGGCGACCAGCGTGACCTGGGCACCGGCGGCCAGGACCAGACGCACTTTGCGCTCGGCGATTTCTCCACCGCCGATCACCAATACCGCGCGCTGCTTCAAGTTGGCGAATAAAGGAAAGAGGTTCATGTCAGGCTGGCTGTAAAACTAAAGGAATCAAGCGGCTTGTAGGCTCGGCAACCACGCCAGAGCGAACTAGAAAATCGCCAAAGTGCTCGCCTTCCAGACGCTCGGCAGCGAAGCGGCCGAACAGCTCATCCAGAATGCTCAGAATTTCTGGTTCGGCAATATTTTGACGATAGATTACGTTCAGGCGCTCGCCGCTGAAGTTCGCACCCAGACGCAAGTCATAGCGACCCAGAGCACGGCCAACCAGGGCAATTTCACCCAGGTAAGGACGGGCGCAGCCGTTGGGGCAGCCGGAGATACGCAGCACAATGCGCTCGTCGCGCAGCTGGTACTTGTCCAGCAAGGCTTCCAGCTTGGGCAGCAGGATGGGGGCGTAGCGTTCGCTCTCGGCCATGGCCAAACCGCAAGTGGGCAGAGAGACACAGGCAATCGTGCTGCTGCGTATGCCGCTTTGTGTCTGGTACACATCCAGCTTGTGATCTGCGACCAGCTTGTCGATCTTGGCCTTATCTTCTTCAGGCACATCGGCAATGATCAGGTTCTGGTTGCAGGTCAGACGGAATTGTCCCTGGTGAATCTTGGCAATTTCACGCATACCCGTCAGCCAGGGGCCGACTTCGGTATCCATGATGCGGCCCGAATCGATACGCAGACTCAGGTGCCAGCGGCCATTGCTGCCTTGGGTCCAGCCGAAGCGGTCGCCATTGTGGTCAAAATGGTAGGGGCGTGACGGCTCCAGCGTTTGACCACTGCGGTTTTGCACTTCTTCCAGGAACCAGTCGGCGCCCAGCTTATCCACGGTGTATTTCAGACGGGCATGACGGCGCTCGTCGCGGTTGCCGTGGTCACGTTGTGTGGTGATAACGGCCTCGCAAACGGCCAGCAATTGCTCGGGGCGTACAAAGCCGATCACGCTGCCCAGCCGTGGATAGGTGGTGTCGTCGCCATGTGTGGCACCCATGCCACCACCAATGGCGACGTTAAAGCCCAGCAACTGGTTGTTTTCAATAATCGCGATCAGGCCGATGTCCTGCGCAAATACGTCCACATCATTCAAGGGAGGCACGGCAATGCCGATCTTGAATTTGCGGGGCAGGTAAGTCTTGCCGTAAATCGGTTCAAAGTCTTCGCCGTCAATGGCGTCTTCGACTTTTTTGCCGTCCAGCCAGATCTCGGCATAGGCGCGGGTTTTGGGCAGGAAGGTTTCGGAAATCTTGTCAGCCCACTCTTGAACCAGACCGTGCTGCTCGGACAGCAAGGGATTAGTGGCGCTGACCACCTGACGGTTCACGTCGCCGCAAGTGGCCAATGTCGTGGACATGGCCTTGTTGATGGCTTGCAGGGTGGGCTTTAAAAAGGGCTTGCGCACGCCGTGCCATTGAAAGGTCTGACGGGTGGTGATGCGCAGGCCAAACTGGGCCCAGTCACAGGCGATCTGGTCAAAGGCCAGCCACTGGGCGGGCGTGACCACGCCACCAGGCAGGCGGGCGCGAATCATGAAGCTGAACGCTGGTTCCAGCTTTTGTTTGCGACGCTCATCGCGCTGGTCGCGGTCGTCTTGCTGATAGCTGCCGTGAAATTTCAGCAGCTTGTTGTCGTCTTCGCTGATGGCGCCCGTGATTGGGTCTGCCAGACCCTCGGTAATGCCACCGCGCAGATAGCGGCTATCAATTTTTACTTGTTCGATAGCGGCGATTTTCTTTTCTGTCATGTCCTTGCTTCTCAGTAAACGTCGCGGGCGTAGCGGCCCTGCGCCGAGAGTTCTTCCAACCAGCTGCGAGCCTGGTCTGCGTCCAATCCACCTTCCTGGCGGGCAATTTCCTGCAGGGTCTGGTGTACGTCCTTGGCCATCTGATTGGCATCACCGCACACATAAATGTGGGCGCCGCCCTGAATCCAGGCATAGACCTCGGCTGCTTTTTCCAGCAAGCGGTGCTGGACGTAAACCTTGTTTTCCTGATCGCGCGAGAAGGCCAGATCCAGGTGTTGCAACTGACCGTCCTGCAAGGCGCGTTGCCATTCGGTCTGGTAGAGGAAATCGGAGTGAAAGTGCGGGTTGCCAAAGAACAGCCAGTTGCGACCTTCGCCACCCTGAACGCTGCGCTCCTGCACAAAGGCGCGGAAAGGAGCTACACCGGTGCCAGGACCAATCATGATTACGTCACGGCTGGTATCTTCAGGCAGGCGGAAGCGTGTATTGGGGTCGATAAAGACAGGCACGGTATCGCCTTCGTTCAGGCGGGCCAGATAGTCGGAAGCCACGCCCCAACGATCCTGCTCGTTGAATTGGTAATGCACATTGGCCACGGTCAGATGTACTTCTTCGTCCACCTCGGACTGGCTGGAGGCGATGGAGTACATGCGGGGCGCCAGAGGGCGCAAGGCTTGTACCAGCTCGGCAGCGCTCCAGGTGGCCGGGAAGCGTTCCAGTACGTCCAGCACTTGATGGGTTTTCAGCAGCTCTTGCAAAGTGCTCAAACCTTCTGGGCCTACGGCTGTCTGTAGCACGGCATCGCTATTGCGCTTGGCCAGTTCCACCAGGAAAGGTTTGGTCAGTTGTGTCAGCTCGCGGTAGTGGCTAAGCCACTCTTGCAGCGTGTGCGACTTGTCCTGAATGGTGATGGTCTCTTGCGGGTCCAGCTTCAACGTCTGGATAACCGCTTCGACCAGTTTGGCGTTTTGTGTAGGCCAGACACCCAGGGCGTCACCGGGTTGGTACTTCAGGCCACTGCCTTCCAGCGACAACTCGTAGTGATAGATGTTGCGGGTGCTGTCGCGGCCCGTAATGCTTTGGCTTTGCAGCACGGTGGCCTGGAATGGATTGTCGCGGGTGAAGCTGCTGCGGGTCTGGGTTTCCAGCACCGTAACGTTGCTGGATTGGGCGGCAGGAACGGCCGCAGCGGCGTGGGCCTGGTGATCCGTTTCCAGAAAACCAAAGGCTTTGTCCTGCCAGGGGGCGGCGACCGTATCAATATCCAGATCAGCCAGCCCTGCGTCCAGAATGCGTTCCGCACCCAGCGCCAGCAGACGTTGATCAATCTTTTCCGCGATCCCACAGAACAGGGGATAGCTGGAATCACCCAGACCCAGCACACCGAATTTCAGCTCGGGCAGCTTGGGAGCACGGGCGCCGGACAGGAACTCGAAAAACGCGATCGAATCGTCTGGCGGGTCGCCTTCACCCTGGGTGCTGATAATGACGTACAGCAGACGCTCTTCTTTCAGCTCGCGCGTGGGGTAACGGTCGGCGCGCAGCAGGCGCACGGGGATGCCGGCGGCTTCGCAGCGTTGGGCAAAGGCTTCGGCGACGCGTTGGGCATTGCCTGTCTGGCTGCCAAACACAATGGTGGCAGGTCGTTGGGCGGGCGCAGCGGCGGCCGGGACCAAAGACAGTTCAGGAGAAACAGGCGCTTGAGCGGGAAGGCCGGTGTGGCGCACTTGCGCGACACCCGCGAGATAGCCGGACAGCCAGTTCAGGGACAGCGGATCGAGCTCGTCGGTAATTTGAGCAATCGCCGTGCGATTGGACTCCGAGAGGCGGGACAGGGCGTGCATTCTGACACTCGCTTATATAAATAGTTTGTCCCATTCTAAAGAGCGGTATCAGGGCTACGAACGATCCGATTCTTATTTGTTTATGAATACTCCGGTTAATGAAAAAGGGGCATAAGCCCCTTTCATCTTGGTCTAAGCGCGTGCGAAATACGTGTTATGGACGCAGTTCCCGACGCAGGATTTTGCCCACATTGGTGCGGGGCAGATCGTCGCGGAATTCGACAATACGCGGGGCCTTGTAGCCGGTCAGCTCCTTGCGGCAAAAGGCAATCACGTCTTTTTCCGTCAGCTCGGGATTACGGCTGATGACATAGAGCTTGACGATTTCGCCTGCTTTTTCATCCGGTACACCGACGGCGGCGGCCTCGACAATATCTGGGTGCTGGGCGGCGACCGCTTCCACCTCATTGGGGTAGACGTTAAAGCCCGAGACCAGAATCATGTCTTTTTTGCGATCCAGCAGGAAGACATAACCTTGCTCGTCCATATAGCCAATATCGCCCGTGCGTAAAAAGCCGTCGCGATCAAAGACCTTGGCGGTTTCATCGGGACGTTGCCAGTAGCCGGGAGTAACTTGCGGCCCGCGAATGCATAGCTCGCCCGTTTCGCCCAACGGCAGGTCGTTCTGATTTTCGTCGCGTATGCGTATGTCGGTAGAAGGAACGGGCAGCCCGATTGAGCCGGTGAACTCTTTTTTATCCAGCGGATTGATCGTGGCTGCTGGTGAAGTTTCAGTCAGTCCATAAGCCTGGGCCAGGGGTTTGCCGGTTGCTTCCAGCCAGCGCTTGGCGACCACTTCCTGCACTGCCATACCGCCACCCAATGTAAAGCGCAGCGAGGAGAAATCCAGCTTGCGGAACTCGGCATTGTTCAGCATGGCATTAAAGAGCGTGTTCACCCCCGTAATGGCAGTAAAACGCAGCTTGGACATGTCCTTGATCATGGAGGGAATGTCGCGCGCGTTAATGATCAAGAGGTTCTCCGCACCCAGACGCAGAAACACCAGCAGGTTCGCGGTGAAAGCGAAGATATGGTAAAGCGGCAGGGCAGTAACAACGCAGTCGATCTGGCCTTCTTTCAAATAGGGGCGAATCCAGGACAGGGCCTGGCTCAGGTTTGAAACCAGATTGCCATGGGTCAGGATGGCTCCTTTTGCAACGCCCGTCGTGCCCCCGGTGTATTGCAGGCAGGCAATATCATCGTGGGTCAGCTTGACCGGGGCCGGTGCGCGGCCTCGGCCCTGAGCCAGTACGGCTTTGAAAGAGACGGAGCCAGGCAAGGACCAGGCAGGCACACCTTTTTTAATGTGGCGCACCACTTGATTGACCAGCCAGCCCTTGAAGCCGCCCAGACAATCCCCCACGCTGGTCACAATGACTCGCTTGATGGGTGTTTCGTGCAGGATTTCCTGCAGCACGTGGGCAAAGTTCTCCGCAATGATGATGGTTTCTGCGCCGCTGTCTTGCAGCTGGTGGCGCAGTTCACGGGCCGTATACAGCGGGTTGGTATTGATAATGGTGGCCCCGCTGCGCAACACCCCATACAGACTGATGGGGTACTGCAGCATATTGGGCATCATCAGGGCGACACGGTCGCCTTTTTTCACGCCTTGGCTTTGCAGCCAGCTGGCCAGGGCCAAGGCATTGGTCGACAGTTCGCGGTAGCTCATGCGTTTGCCCATGCTGATATAGGCAGTGCGCTGCGCGAACTCGGTACAACTTTGTTCAAATACATCCAGCAAGGACGAGTACTGCTGGGCCTGATCTTCGATAGTGGCAGGAATACCGGCGGGGTAGTTCTGCAGCCAGACTTTATCCATGAAGCGCTCCGAGGCGTGTAGGTTCAAGACAATCCCAGCAGGGCCTTTTTGAGCGATTCTTGGGCAGGCTTCTTGCCTAGCCAGATTTTCAACAAAGCAGGGGTCAGATCAGGGTGAGAGAGCTCGCCCAGCGTCTTGTCGTTGAACAGGATCTTGACCTGAGGGGTGTGCATGTCCAGCACCACAACGTCGCCTTCCTTGGCTTCACCCACCTGGCGCATCAAGTCTTCAAATTGCTTGATGACAGGGTCCAGTTCTTGTTTTTCAGGATCAGTCAGGTTGCTGTGAATGCCGTCTTTCAGGGCATCGATCAGGGTTTGGGCATCCAGGTCGCGTTTGAGGACTAGCCGGATCTGATGCGGTCCGGGGGATTGAATAATGGCCTCGGCATCCTGGGAAGGCGAAGCGGTATACAGGGCGGCGACGTACACATCAAAAACAACTTTCTTGCGCAGGCCTGCCCCATTCAGTTTCAGGCTTTGCTGCTCGACGGTGACCGTGTCTGGCACGGTGACATTCGCAACAGTAGCGGCCTGGGCGGCGGGTAGCCCCAGGGACAGACTTAAAATCAGGGCGGCACAGCGGGGGGTAAACATGAAGCGGTCCTCCGGCAAATTAGCGTGATTGTGATTTCTGCTTGTAGAAGTGGGCGTCGGCGATATAGATGGTGCGTTCCACCGTGGTGTAGATCTGGCCTTCGGGGTCCTGGATCTGCACGGTAAATGTGGCTTCAGCCTCGTGGTATTGGTCTAGCTGTCCTCGTATTGCGTCCAGTTCATCTGGATTGATTTGAAAATTGGCGTACAGAGTCTGGTAGCCGGGGCGGCGATACTGAATCTCTGCATTCTTGTCCCAGACAATCACATGGCGTTGCAGCCCAGCCAGAAGCATGGTGGCGTGCACGCCGTCTGTAATGGCAAACAGGGAGCCGCCAAATAAAGAGCCATTGATGTTGCGAGTGCGACGACGCAATGGCAGGCGTACGACGATGTGTTGCAAGTTCGCTGAAACTTTGTGGACCCGCCCGCCGGTTGCCCGGAAGGCGGGGTGCCAGTTAAAGCCCAGCTGCAAAAAGCGCGCACGCCATGTGGGGGGTAGGCGTGCGAGCAGCTCCATGCGGCGACTGCGGGCCATAGTGCATCCTTAGAAGCGATAGCTGAACTGCACGCCCAGGATGTCGCCACTGTTTTTGTAGGTACCGCGTGTCAGACCACGACCTTTCAGATCCGTGTTGTTGTTCATGTCGGTATTTTTCAGGAACAAGTGGGTGTAGCCGATATCCCAGGTGGCGTTCTTGCTGGCACGATACTGAGCACCCAGGGACACCCAGTAACGATCGCTGTCAGGCAGGGCGGTTGGGCGGTAGTTCTTGTCGCGAACGGGGGATTGGTCCCAAGCAATACCACCCTTGAAGGTCCACTGCTCGTTGTAGTGGTAGTTCGCACCCAGGGCGACGCGCCATGCGTCCTTGAACTTCAGTTCCAGACCGGAATCCTTGGCACCGGGGCCGCTGTTTTCAATGGTCAGACGCGGGATGCTGCTCCAGCCTGTCCAGGACACATCGGCCAGCAATTGCCAGCGCGAGTTCAGGTCGTGCACCAAGCTGACAATGGCGGTGTCAGGCAGCTTGATGGTGGCTTCTGCGTCCCAATTGATGTTGGGGGCAGGAATGCCAGCCGGCACGTTGCGGTTACGCAGTTTGGTGTCGCCATCAGCCGTGATCTTGATTTGCGAGCGATAGGAAACGCCCAAACGAGTGCTGGGGGTAATTTGGTACAGCAAACCGGCATTCCAGCCCCAGGCGTCGCCCTTCATCTTGACGCGGGTGTCCATGTCCAGTGGACCCAAAGCCGGGTGATAACCAACCGGGGTAGCCAGACGGTAGTCCGCATCAATGTGCAGCCAGTTCACACCCACACCGAAGGACAACTGATCATTGACTTTGTAAGCCACCGACGGGTTGACGTTGACGGTTTCAATGGCGAATTTCTCGGAGTGGTAGCGTCCAATCCAGCCTTCGTCGTATTCAGTTGTCAGACCAAAGGGCACACCAATACCCAAACCGATCCACCATTTCGGCGAGAGTTGATGGGACAGATAAATATTGGGTACAGGAGCGACTTTACCGGCATCGCCACCTGATCCACCCGTTGCAGGTCGGCTGGCCCCACCTGTCAATGCCAAGGGATCCGTACTGCCTTTATCCGAAAATTTGAAGGTGGGTTTAATGACGTTGATACCAGCCGAGAAGTTGGTCTCGGGCAGCAGAGTCATGCCAGCTGGGTTGAAGTAGATCGTGCTGGCATTTTCACCAATGGCGGCCGAGCCTGCGTAGGCATTGCCCAGGCCGCTCGCATTTTGTTCGAGCAAGTTAAAACCAGCCGCATGGGCTTGACCCATTCCCATGCTCATTCCCAGAGGAATCAGCAAGGCGGGGATGGTACGCAAAGCTACAACCGTCTTTTTCATGTCTCTTCTCCAAGGTATAGGTGCGACGTCTGACAGAGGCTTATGACAAGTTTTAAAACACCTGTTTGTTTTCTATGGTGCATGACCTAGGCCAATCGGCGTATAGGTATTTGTGCCAATCCGAACTAATTGCGTTGTTTTTGTGTTGCTTTGTAATGCAGAGGGCCCCCTCTGAATGGAGCAAAGCCGGTACCGAAAATCACGCCTGCATCGGCCAGATCGTCGTTCTCCACAACACCGATGCGAACCTGGTGTTCGGTCTGTTCGATAAGTGGTTTGATCAAGCGATCTGCCAGACCGCTTGGGACTGTTCCCGCAGGGGATTTCTGGGCTTTGCCGTCTTTCCAGGTGTAGAAACCCTGGCCGGTTTTGCGACCCAGTTCCTGACGGTCCAGATGGGTTTTCAGGCAGGCTGGCATGGCCGCCTGCTGGCTTAATTGGGCACCTGCATCACGGGCAATATCCAGGCCCACGGTGTCGGCCAATTCAAGCGGGCCCATAGGCATGCCGAACTGCAGCATGGCTTTGTCCACGGTGGCCGGGTCCAGCCCCTCGTCCACGCAGCGCATGGCTTCCAGCATGTAAGGAGCCAGCACGGCATTGACCAGAAAGCCGGGGCTGTCTTTAACGGGCAGGGGCAGCTTGCCAATCTGGTTCACAAAGGCGTAGGCAACGCTGCGCACTTCCGGGGCCAGCAACTCGCTTTCCACCACTTCAACCAAGGGCATGCGAGAGACCGGGTTAAAGAAGTGAATGCCTACCAGTCGTTCCGGATTGATCAGGTTCAGGCTGAGCTCGGATAAAGGCAGGCTGGAGGTATTGCTTGCCAGCACAGCACCGGGCTTTAGCAAGGGCTCAATGGTGGCGTACAGGCTGCGCTTGGCATCGGCGTTCTCGAAGATGGCCTCCAGAACCAGATCTGCCGACGGGATGCCGTGGCCGTCCGGGTCCGGGATCAATCGGTCCAATGCGGCTTGTACCAGTCTGCGGTCTTTGAGACGGCGCTGGAACAGCTTGGCGGCACGACCTTGTGCCTGGGCGATACGCTTGCGGTCCTGATCCTGCAGCGTCACACGCATGCCTTTCAGCGCACATACGGCGGCAATATCGCCCCCCATGACACCCGCACCGACCACGTGAATATGCTTGATCTCCTGAGTCGACGAATGCTTACCTACGCTTTTCAGACGCTCTTGCAAATGGAAGACACGCAGCAGATTGGCTGCGGTGTTCGAGCGGGTGATTTGCTCGATCAGCTCGGGAGCCTTCAAAGCATTACCGTTGTGCTTTTCCCAGATCTCCAGGATGGCACGGGGCGCCTGATAGTGCTGATAGGGATCGCGCTTTGCCAACTGCTTGCGTACCTGATTAGCAACCAGGGGGCGTAGCAGCTTGGTATTCATCAGGCGTGGCAGACCCTTGGCGCGCCGCGGCTTCTTGCCACTGAGCACCTGTTTGATAGCAGCTTGCTTGGCCAGACGGACGGGAACGCAGGCATCGACCATACCCAGACGGGCGGCCTTGCGGGCATCCACGCTTTTGCCGCTCAGCATCAAGTCCATGGCGGCGGCAGGGCCTATATATTCAGGCAGTCGCAACATGCCGCCCCAACCGGGAAAAATACCCAGCATCACTTCAGGCAGAGCCAGGCGTGTATCGTCCTGATCTACAGCCAGGCAATAACGGCATGCCAGGGCCAGCTCCAGACCACCGCCCAGGCAGTGGCCTTGCACCAGCGCCAACGTGGGGTAGCTCTGCTTGGCCAGCTTGTTGAAGACGGTCCAGCCGCGTGTGACCAGTGCCAAGCCCTTTTCAGGGTTGTTATTGTGTTCCGAAAACTCGTCAATGTCCGCACCGGCTACAAAACCGGCAGCTTTGCCGGAGTAAATGATCAGTGCTTTAGGAGGATGGCTGCCCAGGTAGTCCAGCGCCTGGTTCAGCTCCTGCAGAACGGCTGCCGAGAGTCTATTGACCGAGCTGCCCACGCAATCGATTTTCAGCCAGGCAATTTGCTGATCGTCCGTGTACAGCGTGAAGTTTTGCAAATCCAGGGTAGCGACGGGCATCATGATTCAGTTCCTTGCAGCGATTCGATCAGCATGGCACCGCCTTGTCCGCCGCCAATACAAATAGCGGCCATGCCCAGACGCAAGTTGCGACGACGCAGGGCATTCAAGCAATGCAGCACAATTCGGGCTCCGGAGGCACCCACCGGGTGGCCGATCGCAATGGCGCCACCGTCCACATTGAGCTTGTCCATATCCAGCAGACCCAACGCATCACGACCCAGATGCTTTTGGCACCACTCCTGGTTGTCCCATGCAGCACGACATGCTAGTACCTGTGCTGCAAAAGCCTCGTTGATTTCCCACAAGTCCGGGCCATTTAGGGCCAGGCGGTTGCGTTCCAAAATGGGTGTCGCGGCGAAAACAGGGCCCAGGCCCATGGTGGCTGGGTCCAGACCAGCCCATTGCGCATCCACAATGCGGCCAATGGGTTTGAGTTGATGTTCCTTGACGGCGGCTTCACTGGCCAGAATCAGCAGGGCTGCGCCATCGGTCACCTGGGAGCTGTTGCCAGCCGTGATATTGCCCCAAGGCGGATCAAAGACTGGGCGCAGCTTGGCCAGTTTCTCGGGCGTGGAGTCTTCGCGTACGCCATCATCTTGCGGGTAGTTTTTACCGCGTGTGTCGCTTAACGGCACGATTTCTTCAAAAGCGTTTTCTTGCTGGGCACGCAAAGCCAGACGGTGGCTGCGGGCCGCAAACTCGTCCATATCCTGACGACTGATACCAAATTCGTGCGCCAGAATTTCAGCGGTTTGCCCCATGGACAGGCCAACGACGGGATCCGTCAGCCCTTTAAGCAGGCCGATCACTGGTTTCAGATAGGACAGACGCAGACTGCGCAGCGCTTTCAGACGTGCACCCAGGCTACGCGCTTTGCCCCAGGTGGCCAGCCAGCGCACCATGTCGTCGCTGAACAGGATGGGGGCGTGAGACAGCGCATCAACGCCACCGGCCAGCACCAGATCCGAGCGGCCGGTTTGAATGGCCTGTACGCCCGAGTCCAGTGCCTGCATACCCGAGGCGCAGTTACGCATCACGGTCCAGCCCGGCACTTTGTGACCTGTGCCCAGACGCAGACCCAGAACCCGGCCGATATTGGTTTCATCGGGCGAGGGGGCGGCGCAACCCAAGATGACCTCGCTTAGCTGCGGGGCCTCAAAGGGTTGGCGCAGCAACAGCTCGCGACCCGTTTGCACGGCCAGATCTCCAGCAGAGAAGGGGCCGGGCGCATTGCGCGCTTTCAGAAACGGGCTGCGTGCGCCGTCAAAAATATAGACCGGTTGAAAACTCATGCTTGGCTCCCACTGGCGGCTTCAGCGGCAGGATTTTCCCGACGCAAATCGAAGGGGAAATCATCCACGGCAATAACCCGATCGCGCACGATGTCGCGGGCCTGGATTTGCTCGTATTCCTGAGCCGTGATGCCACCGGCCTGAAAGACGGCTTCGGCCAGATCGCGTACGTTGGCTTTGGGGTTGTCCTGCAATTGACCGCTTTTCTCGAACTGACGGATTTTGGCGTCAATATCGCGGGTGTTCAGCGAAGCCAGCAGGGCCGCTTCAATCGCACCGACGGGTTCCATATCGTCGTCAGGCAGGTAGGTGTCGTAAGTCAGGCGATCACGAGTGGCGCCGGGCTTGGTCAAAAGTTTGGCAACAGTGTGGTCCAGCTTGTCATCAGGGCCCAGACGGCGCAGACCCAGAGGAAAGACCAGGAAGCGCAGCACGGCCGCCAAAGGACGGTTCGGGAAGTTCTCCAGTACTTTGTCCAGAGCGTGTTGAGCGCGCATCAAGGCGTCTTGAGCCGCCCAGTGAGCCAAAGGTGCATCTTCCTGTTGACGACCTTCGTCTTGGTAACGCTTGAGCACGGCGCTTAGCATATACAGTTCGGACAGCACATCCCCCAGACGCGAGGACAGGCGCTCGCGCATTTTCAGGGAACCACCCAGAACCAGCATGGAGGCATCGGCCAGCAGGGAGAAAGCAGCACTGTAACGGCTGGCCTGGCTGTAGTAGGTGTGCATGGCCTTGGAGGTGCCGGTAGGGCCACTTAGCAATCGCCAGCCACCCAGGCCCAGCCAGAAGGAGCGGCCTGTATTGGCCAGTGTGTAGCGGATGTGTGCCCAGAAAGCCTGGTCAAATTTACGCAAACCGGCTTCGCGGTCAGGGTTCAGTGCAGCTGTCATCTCTTCCAGAATGAAAGGATGGCAACGAATCGCGCCTTGGCCAAAGATGATCAGGCTGCGCGTCAGAATATTGGCGCCTTCCACCGTAATGCCGACGGGAATTTGCTGGTAAGCCCGGCCCAGGAAGTTGGAGGGGCCAAGGCAAATGCCTTTACCACCAATGACATCCATACCGTCATTCACCACAATACGACCACGCTCGGTCACATGGTATTTGACGATGGCGGAGACAACGGAAGGTTTCTCGCCCAAGTCCACGGCAGCTGCCGTCATGGTGCGGGCCGCATCCATGGCGTAGGTGTGTCCTGCGATACGGGCCAGAGCCTCTTCCACGCCTTCAAACTTGCTGATGGCGCTGCGAAATTGGGTACGGACGGCGGAGTAACCGCCCACGGCGCGGCTGGTTAGCTTGGCCATGCCAGTAAAGGAGGAGGGTAGAGAGATGGAGCGGCCAGCAGCCAGACATTCCATCAACATGCGCCAGCCCTGGCCAGCCATGGCGGGGCCACCAATGATGAACTCCAGCGGCATGAACACGTCTTTGCCACGGGTGGGGCCGTTCATGAACATGGCGTTCAAGGGGAAGTGACGACGGCCAGTGTCCACGCCGGGGTGGTCGCTTGGAACCAGGGCGCAGGTAATGCCAATGTCTTTTTCGCCACCTAGCAAACCGTCCGGGTCATATAGGCGGAAGGCCAGACCCAACAAGGTGCAAACCGGAGCCAGGGTGATGTAGCGTTTGTCCCAGGTGACGCGCATGCCCAGCACTTCCTGACCTTCCCATTCGCCCTTGCAGACAATCCCTACGTCAGGAATGGAGGCGGCGTCCGAACCGGCCCAAGGGCTGGTCAGTGCGAAAGCGGGGATGTCACGGCCATCAGCCAGGCGGGGCAAATAGTGTTGTTTCTGCTCGTCGGTACCGTAGTGCAGCAGCAGTTCTGCCGGGCCCAGCGAGTTGGGCACCATGACCGAGACGGACAAGGCCGAGTTACGGGTGGAGAGCTTGGCGACAACCGCCGAGTGCGCTTGCGCCGAAAAACCGCGACCGCCGTATTCCTTGGGAATAATCAGGCTGAAGAAGCGGTTTTCTTTCAGGTAGTTCCAGACCTCGGCAGGCATGTCGAAGTCTTCCTGGCTGACTTGCCAGTCGTCAATCATGGCGCAAGCCACATTGACTTCATTGTCCATGAACTGGCGCTCTTCATCGGTGAGCCGGTAGGCCGGATAAGAGCTCAGGGTATTCCAGTTGGGTTTGCCGCGAAACAGCTCACTTTCCCACCAGACCGTACCTGCTTCCAGCGCATCGCGCTCGGTTTGGGACATGGCAGGCAGAACGCTGGAAAAGGCGCGGTAGATTGGGCGGCTTAGCCACTTGGTGCGTAGATTCCGGTTTTTGAGAACGTAGACGCAGCCAAGCACTAGCACTATCAATAGCAAGGTCACAAACATAGCAACTCCGGACTAGCTCAGAAAAAAAAAGAAGAAGGCCCCCACGCTGCGCCTTCGGCTTGTTGCCCCCCGAGGGGGCACTTTTTACCGGGGGCGCCGAGCTTTGGGAGCGACCCGGCGGTAAAACCCCCTCATGCTGCACCTTCGACTTGCTGCCCCTAAGAGAGGGGCGCGGTTCACCGTGGTGTAGCTTGGTGGTCAGGGCCGTTCAGCTTAGGTGCTGGTGGGTAAAGGAGCTCGTAATCCACCCAGCAGGAAACTCATCAAGCGCTGTTGCAGTTGTTGCTCACTTTCCGGGCTGTCGCTAAGGGGTAATTGCAAAGCCCGACGCAGTGATTGGGTGCCCATCAAGGCATAAGAGGTGGCACCCAGCATGAAATGGAATCGCCAGATGATTTCTTCTTCAGGCACGGTAGGCAGAGCTTCATGCAAAGCCTGCTTGAAGGGCAGGAAGATGGCGACTTGTTCGTCCCAACAGATGGACTGAATGAAATCCTGCGGCGCCGGGCGGTCCTGCCCCGGCAAAGGAATAAACGAGCGTGGGGCGCCGTTGCCTGAACCTGCCAAGCGTATCAGTGGGCCAAAAAAGGCATCCACCACCTGGGATGCTTTCAACGGACCTTCACCGGCTTGCTGGCGATAAAACGCCAGTTTTTCCAGGCGCTCTTGATTGATGCTGTTCAGGCGGCGCTGGAACACGGCCTGTGTCAGTCCGTCTTTACTGCCAAAGTGATAATTGACAGCCGACAGGTTCACCTTGGCTTGCGCCGTAATCTGGCGCATGGAGGTATTTTCGTGGCCATACAGCGCGAAAAGATGTTCGGCTGCATCGAGAATGGCGGACTGTGTCCGATCAGAGCGTTTCACCGTTATTTCCTAATTTCAAACGAGTGTTTGAATAATGTAACGGGAATGCGCAGTTAGTACAGTAGGGGTTCACCCTAGCCCCGCAAAGCGGGGCCAGGAGCCAGTCTTAGATCTGGGTCACAAATTTGGTGACTAAGTATCCGTCAAAGGTTTCGGCACCGCCTTCGCTGCCAATGCCGCTGTCCTTGACGCCGCCAAACGGAGTCTCGGGCAGGGAACTGCCGAAGTGATTGATATTGACCATACCGGATTCCAGTTCTGTGCCCAGTCGATGCGCGTCTTGCAAGGATTGTGTAAAGGCATAGGCCGACAAACCGTAGGGCAGGCTGTTGGCACGGGCGATGGCATCGTCCAGATCGCTGTAGCGCGTCAAGGGGGCGATGGGGCCAAATGGCTCCTCGGTCATGACCAGTGCATCGTCGGGCAAATCCGTCAGCACTGTGGGCGAGAAAAAGAAACCATCGCGCTTGATCTGTTCTCCTCCCAGCAACACTTTGCCACCCAGAGAGCGGGCGTTGTCGACAAACTTTTGCATCATGGGCAGGCGGCGCTCGTGAGCCAAGGGCCCCATTTGCGTATCCGGGTCCAGACCATCGCCCACTTTTACATTGGCCAGCTCTTCGGTGAAGCGGTCCACAAATGCAGTGTAGATATCGTCGTGGATATAAAAACGCGTGGGTGAAATGCACACCTGACCAGCATTGCGAATTTTGAAACGAGCCAGCTGACGAGCAGCGCGGGCTACATCGGCATCAGGCAGGACCAGCACAGGCGAGTGACCGCCCAATTCCATGGTGATGCGTTTCATATGGGCACCGGCCAGTGCAGCCAGTTGCTTGCCTACAGGTACAGATCCGGTAAAGGAGACTTTACGCACGATGGGCGAGCGGATCAGGTAGTCCGACACCTCCTGTGGCACACCCCAGACAATATTTAGTACACCCGGAGGCAGGCCCGCATCATGAAAGGCTTGGGCAATAGCCATGACCGCACTGGGGGAGTCCTCGGGGCCTTTCAGAATAATCGTGCACCCAGCACCGATAGCCGCGCAGATCTTGCGAATGGCCTGGTTGTAGGGAAAGTTCCAGGGCGTAAAGGCGGCGCACACCCCGATGGGCTCGCGCAGAACCATTTGCTGCACTTTGGGGTTGCGGGCGGGGATGACGCGGCCATAAATACGGCGGCACTCCTCGGCGTGCCAATCCGCATGGTCCGCGCAGGACATGATTTCGCCTACCGCCTCGGCCAAGGGCTTGCCTTGGTCCAGTGTCAGATTGCGGCCAATTTCCTGGGCGCGTTCACGCGACAGTTCCGCGACCTTGCGCAGGATCGCGCTGCGATCCATGGGCGAGCTGTGACGCCAGCTTTTGAACGCGTCCTGGGCGGCGTTCAGAGCCGCGTCCAGATCCGCCTGGGATGCCAGCGGCAGTTGGCCCAAGGTGCTGCCATTGGCAGGATTGATGACGGCCTGGGTCTGGCGACCTTGTCCATCCAGAAATTGACCATTGATATACAGGGCCAGGTGTTGATACATGAGCGGCCTCCAAGTTGTCTGTGTTGCTAACTAAATACGTACCGTTCGATGGTATCGGGCGAGCAGAAACGGGACAAGCGTGGGCGGCGGATATTGCAGCAACGGATTGTTCAGAGAAGCTACAAACGGGCGCGAAACAGGGAGCCCTTCAAGAAACCGTTATAAGTTTTTGATTTCATATCTCTTTTTGAAGGCCTGACAAAGAGATGAAAACCGACATCAAGCTGCAATAAGAAATCGTTACAAGTGCAGCATTCTTAATGTGAGCGATTGTTATATTTTTAACGATGAAAATATTTTTATCGCCTGGTGATAACTTGGTTTTATCTTGATGTAACCTAAATGCTTATTAAGGTGAAAGTTTTTTGTAGATTATTACCAACGATCGCGCCACGTGGGATAAGCGCAACAGTTATTGCTTAAGCGCCTAATCGCCCGAAATCGTTTAATTTCAGTGTATTGTTGCCTTTTTTATCACGGGCTATTTATCATTTTTAACATTGTCGTCCACGAAGCCCCTTGTAATCTAAGATACAATTTGTCCCGTGATCTACGTGATGAGTTTCACTATGCGTCACGTAAAAAGTCACAATCAGACACAAGGTTATGCTCCAAGAATACAGGTCAGAAGCCTGTAGCTCCGCCTTGTCTTGCCCCGGTCCATTATGAACATACTGCTGCGGCTGGCGATGTACTTGCCAGTCTTAGATGTAAAGCCCATGTGCAATACATAGGTGTTGGGCCCTCGGGTGGTGTTTCTTTCGCTTTGTTTGAGCGACACACCGAACCCATTCTTCTTTCATTTTTGTACTTAAATTTGATCTGGCAATGCGTTGCAACGCTGACGTAATGACGTCTGTTGCGAACGCGGCACAGGATCTTACGGAGGCCGACGTGCGTGGTAAGAAAACTCTAACGGTAAGTGCGCTGCTGACAGCGCTACTGCTGGCGCAACCAGCGCTTGCCCAGCAGGAAAACAGCTTGAGCTTCAAGGACAGTATTGAGCGGGCAATTATGTCCAATCCTGAACTTGGCGCTCGCTTCCAGGATTTCCAGTCTGCGCTTGAAGGTCAGAACGTTGGCCGTGGCGCCTTGTTGCCCGAGGTCAATGCCCAGGGTTGGGTTGGCAAAGAGTGGCGTGGCAGCACCTCCGGTGCTCCGTCTACCGACTGGTCCCGCAGCGGCTACAGCCTGCAACTGCGTCAGTTGATTTTTGATGGTTTCTCCTCGATCAACCAGGTTCGTCAGTTGGGTTACGAAAAACTGGCTACCTACTACGAGCTGCTGGCTTCGGTAGATTCTCTGGCTCTGGAAGCGGCCAACGCGCACATTGATGTGCTGCGTTACCGCGAAATGGAGAAGCTGGCCCGTGAAAACTACGGCATGCACATGAACATCCTGAGCCAGATTCAGGAACGTTCGGCATCCGGCGTGGGCCGTGGTGTGGACCTGGAACAGGCTTATGGCCGCCAGTCCCTGGCTCAAAGCAACATGATGACCGAGGCCGGCAACCTGAACGACGTGCTGCAACGCTACCGTCGCATTGTGGGTGTGGCTGCTCCTGAAGTCATGCAAGCGGCCCCTAGCCTGAGCGAGTCGATTCCTGCCAATACCACCGACTTCTTGCCATCCTTGCGCACCAGCCCCGTGATTCTGGCTAAGCAGGCTTTGTATCAAGCTGCTGAGTCGGGCAAACACGTGGCTCAAGGCCGCATGTCGCCTACTTTGGAATTCCGTGCTGCGACAGGCAAGGACAAGAATGATCCTCCCGGTTCCGCATACCGCAACTCGCAAAGCAGCAACGTGCAGTTGATGCTGTCGTACAACCTGTTCCGTGGTGGTGCCGATGCTGCTCGCATCCGTCAAACCACAGCTCAGCAGTACGCTGCCCGCGACGTGCGCGATTACACCTGCCGCAACGTACAGCAGGATCTGGCCGTGGCCTGGAACAACATCGAGCGCCTGCGTGCTCAGTTGCCGTTCCTGAAACAACACGAACTGGCTACGTCCAAGGTTCGCGTTGCTTACATGCAGCAGTTCCAGATCGGTCAGCGCTCCTTGCTGGACTTGCTGGATACGGAAAACGAACTGTTTGATGCGCGTCGCGCTCTGGCCAATGCCACTTACGACCTGCAACAAGCCGAATACCGTTGGTTGACCTTGTCGCACCGTCTGGTGTCGGCAGTTGGACTGTCCCAGCCTTACTCGGAGCAGCCCGAAGAAGCCGCCAAGCTGGACTTCCCCGAAGAGGCATTCAAGGCATGTATGACGCCTGTTCCAGATACCAGCAACCTGACCCCGGTTTCTGTTGATTACCGCGACGGTATGGCTCCGCCAGTCCTGCGCGAGAAACCAGCCGGGCTGTAAGTAGCTGCTTCTTGGCGTTATTGGATAGTGAAGGGAGGCACGTATGAGTCAGAACGAAGATGACTACAAACAAGAGCTCTCAGTCTCGGATGCCAGTTTTATCCGAGTGCTGGAGGATTTGATTGACGCACTGGTTGCTAACGGTGTGCTTCGTATGACTGATCTGCCTCCCCAGGCCTTGGCCAAATTGAACGAGCGCAAACGTACCCGTCAACGCCTGCGGGATTCGCTGGATTTGATTAATGACGATGAACCACTCATCTGACAGCACGACACAAGCAAGCGGGCAATACAGTATCCCGCCTCATCTGACGCATGATGATCCTCTTCTGACCTGCCTGGCAGAGATTACCCGTATCCACGGTAATCCTTGCACGCCGCAGCACTTGTCTGCAGGCTTGCCTTTGCAGCGTGGGCGTTTGACGCCTGCCTTGCTCAGTCGAGCGGCCGCGCGTGGTCATTGCACGGCCCGAGTATGGCGTCGTGCCTTTACCGAACTCGACACCAATCTGTTCCCGGTTATTTTGTTGCTGAACAATAACCGGGCATGTGTGTTGCTGGGGCTGGAAGAAGAACGTGCCCGGGTGCATTTCCCGGAAAGTGGTAGCCCCAGCGAAATTAGCCTGGAAGATCTGCAAGCGCAGTACTCCGGGCTGTTGGCCGTGGTGCAGCCGGATTTCCGCGTCGAAGCGCGTGCCAAAGATGGTGTGGCCCCCATGAAGGGCAAACACTGGTTCTGGACAGCCGTAGTGCAAAACTGGCGGCTGTATCGCGACGCCATTGGCGCTGCCTTGCTTATCAACCTGTTTGCGCTGGCCATTCCGCTCTACACCATGAACGTGTACGACCGGGTGGTTCCCAACAAAGCGATTGAAACCCTGTGGGTGCTGTCGATTGGGATTGGGCTGGTGCTGGTCATGAACATGGTGCTCTCCAGTGTGCGAGCCTATGTAGTTGATGCTGCCAGCAAACGGGTGGATATTCAGTTGTCTGCGCGGATTATGGAGCGGGTGCTGGACTTGCGCATGGAGAACCGACCGCCGTCGGTGGGCTCTTTTGCTGCCAATCTGCGCTCTTTTGAATCGGTGCGCGACTTTATCGCTTCGGCCAGTTTGACGACACTGGTCGATTTGCCATTTGTGCTGCTGTTTTTGGCTGTGCTGGCCTGGATCTCGCCCTGGATGCTGATCCCGCCCGTTGTGGCCATTGTGATCATTCTGGGTATTTCCTGGTTTGCTCAGGCACGTATGGAACGCCTGACCAAACAGACCTTCCAGGCTGCTGCCCAGCGTAACGCCGGCCTGGTCGAATCCCTGGCTGGTATGGAAACCTTGAAGGTCCTGAATGCGCAAAGCAATGCGCAGCGCGACTGGGAGCAGTCCACCGAGTACCTGGCTCGTCAGGGTGCGCGTATCAAGATGACTTCCACCCTGACCGTAAACACGGTGCAGATGCTGCAGCAGATGGTCACCATCAGCGTGGTGATTATCGGGGTGTATCTGGTTCAGGAAACCAAATTGTCCATGGGGGGCATTATTGCTTCCTCCATGATTGCAGGCCGTTGCCTGGCTCCTTTGGGGCAAGTGGCTGGCTTGATGATGCAGTATCAGAATGCCCGTACCTCCCTGGGTTCGGTGGATTCGTACATGAATATGCCGGTAGAGCATCCTGAAGAGCGTCACTTTGTGCCACGCCCTTATCTGGAAGGCTCTATCGAGTTCCGCAACGTTAGTTTCAGCTATCCCGGCACTAATCAGAACGTGCTGGATAAGGTCAGTTTTTCTTTGAAGGCTGGCGAGAAGATAGGGATTATCGGCCGTATTGGCTCCGGCAAAACCACCTTGTCCAAGCTGATCCTGGGGCTGTACAAACCGACGGGCGGCACCGTTGTGCTGGACGGAATTGATAGCCAGCAGATTGACCCGGCAGACGTGCGTCGCTCCATGGGCTATGTCTCGCAGGACCCCACGCTGTTCTATGGCACTTTGAAACACAATTTGCTGATGGGCACGCCTTACGCAACTGACGATCAAATGTTGGCAGCGGCTCGTCAGGCCGGGGTGGATGATTTCGCACGACGCCATCCTGATGGCTACGACATGATGATTGGCGAACGCGGCGAATCCCTCTCGGGTGGTCAGCGTCAGGCTATCGCTGTGGCTCGTGCCTTGATCGGTAACCCGTCCATTCTGTTGCTGGATGAACCCAGCAGCAATATGGATAACCAGAGCGAATCAGCCCTGCGTCGCAGCCTGCATAAAGAATGTGAGGGCAAGACAGTTGTGCTGGTGACCCACCGCACCGCCTTGCTGGAGCTGGTGGATCGCCTGATCGTGATGGATATGGGGCGTATTGTGGCGGATGGTCCTAAGGATCAGGTCATTGCCGCCTTGCGTAGTGGGCAGATTGGTAAGGCCCGGAGTGCAGCATGAAAATAAAGAACCTGACCAATTGGGTGCGTGCGCAACTCCAGGACACCAATTCCCCACCTCCTGGTAGCAATATGCTCAAAAACGCATCGTGGACGGCTCGTTACCAAGATGTACGGGGTTCCACGCTGCTGATCTGGTTGACCTTGCTGGCCATCAGCCTGCTGATTGTCTGGGCCAGTTTTGCCAGCATTGATGAAGTGGTGCGTGGCGAGGGCAAGGTTGTGCCATCTCGCCAGGTCCAGATTGTGCAAAGTCTGGATGGCGGTGTGGTGGAAGAAATTCTGGTACGCCCTGGCCAGTCCGTAGAAGCGGGCGAAGTGCTGTTGCGTATCGATCCTACCCGTGCCTCGTCCTCCTTGGGCGAGAACGAAGCCGAGTCCTTGTCCTTGATGGCCAAGGCAGCTCGACTGGAAGCGATTGCTGCCGATCAGCCCTTTGATATGCCCAGTGAAGTGCTGGAAAAAGCCCCTGATCTGGCAGAAATGGAACGCCGCGTCTGGCAGGCTCGTACCGAAGAGCTGCGCTCCAATATTTCGGTGGCTCAGGAACAGCTGAACCAGCGTCAACAAGAATTGCGTGAGACGCAGGCCAATCGTGATCAGGCCGCGTCCAGTTGCGGGCTGACCTCGCAAGAACTGCAAATGACACGTCCTTTGCTCAAAAGCGGGGCGGTGTCCGAAGTGGATTTGCTGCGTCTGCAGCGTGATGTGGCTCGTTACTGCGGTGAGCAAAAAGCAGCCACGGCACAGATCAGCCGTATTCAGGCCTCGATTCAGGAAGCCCAGAACCGGATTGGTGAAGTGGAAATTACCTTCCGCAATCAGGCCCGTACCGAACTGGCTGAAACACGTGCCAAGCTGGCTTCCCTGGAGCAAGGCCAACGTGCCCTGGCCGACCGTGTGCGCCTGGCTGAAGTGCGCTCGCCCGTGCGCGGCACCATCAAGACCCTGTCTGCCAATACGGTCGGCGGTGTGGTGCAGCCCGGTAAAGACATTCTGGAAATCGTGCCTACTGACGACACCCTGCTGTTGGAAGTGCGTATTAATCCGCGCGATATCGGGTTTCTGCACTCAGGCCAGACTGCCGAGGTCAAATTCACCGCCTATGACTTTGCTGTTTATGGCGGCTTGCCCGGTGTGCTGGAACAGACCAGTGCCGACACCATTACCGATGAAAAAGGCAATTCATTCTATATAGCTAAAGTACGTACGGACACGGTGTATGTCGGTGACGATAACCGTCCAATCTTGCCCGGTATGGTGGCCGAAGTGCACATCATGACTGGCAAGCGGACTGTTATGCAGTACTTACTCAAACCTATTCTCAGGGCCAGATCCAACGCATTCAGAGAGCGTTAAGGCTGATTGGTCCGTTGGGGGAGTAGCGCTGACGATAGAGGTGTAACACCCGAGTCAGACCAAGAGCTGATGGCATATAGCTCGTGTTACCAGTAAGGGAAAAGCGGTATGCGACAAGTAAATTCGGTTTTATTTCTGACTGCCGATGAGGCGTTGTGGCAGCATTGGCGTCATCTGGATTCGGTCACCTGGCTGCCCGCCAGAGGGCAGGGCATGGACGATTTATTGCGTTGGAAACAACAGCAGCGTGATCTGGTGGTGGTCGATAGTGCCCTGGCTTTGTGGAATCATCCCCAATGGTCCAAGGCTGTGCAGGGCATGAAGATTATTGTCGCCAGCCCACGTCCTTTGGATAGCGAAGGTCAGGCCGTACTGGCCCTGGGGGCTCGTGGTTACATTCACGCCTACAGCTCGTCGCCTTTGCTGGTGCAGGCGCTGGACCACGTGGCTAGCGGGCAGGTTTGGGTTGGGGAGTCCTTGCTGAGCCGTTTGCTCAGCGACGTTACCCGTCGTCTGGAACCCAAGGCGGGCTGGGAAAGCACCCTGACCAGCCGTGAAGTCGAGGTTGCGCAACGCGCCTCGCTGGGCCACTCCAATCAGCTGATTGCAAAGGACCTGGGCATCACCGAGAGAACGGTTCGCGCCCATCTGCAGGCGGTTTTTGAAAAGCTGGATGTAACAGATCGTTTGAGGTTGGCGCTAAAAGTACACGGCATAGCCTAAACCCCTGCTCGCCGTCCCGTTCGTATTGTTAAGTAAGGTCAATAACAATAAATAAAACAGCGAACTGGCGGCGACGCCAATATCGACTAGCGGACCAACTCGCTATTCTCTGATCAAAGAAAGTCCATTTCTGACTGCTGCTTGGCGGCAGTCTTTTTTTAGGAATCAGACAGTCATGGCACTGGATACTGTTTTAGTGACACGAGTTGAAGGTACGGCATGGATCCGTACCGCCGATGGCTCCAAAGTAGCTGTCAAAGAAGGGATGCGCGTCCCTGTTAATGCCGAGATCATCACCGAGACCGGCGCCAGCGTCGAGCTTGAGATCCCTGGCAGCCCATCGATGACCATTTCCGATAACCGCTCCTTCCTGGTCAGCGGCGATATCGCAGAAACCGATGTGGACCCAGTAGCCGCTGCTCTGGCCAACCCGAACGACCCAGCCATTACGGCTGTGTTGGCCGCTCTGGAAGCTGGCGATGACCCATTCTCCCAACTTGACCCAACCGCTGCCGTATTGACCGGTGGTGGCGAAGGCGGTGGCAGCAGCTTCACCCGCCTGGTCAGCATTGTGGAAACCACACGCCCTCTGGCCCTGGAATACCCACGTCCTGGCGTGCCCACCGTTGAAAACGTGCGCTTGGGTGGCTACAGCGGTACTGGCGAAGAAGAGGCCGGTCCTCTGGTTCCTCCCTCCGTTACTGTCAAGATCAATGACGACGGCACCGTTACCTTCACATTTACTGAAGTGCCATTTGGCTTTGATATCGAAGATATCGTGGTCACCGGCGGCGGTCGCATCGAAGGTCTGACACCAGACAACAAAGATCCCAAGACCTGGACCGGAACGCTGGTTCCCCCACCGAACTACGAAGGTGAAATCACCGTCAAAGTGCCTGACGGTAGCTACACCAACGAAGTTGGTACCCCAGGTAACGGCGGCGAAGACACGACCACGGTCGACACGCTGCCCCCAGAAGCTGAAATCACGATCGATTCCATTACTGAAGACGGCGTCATCAATAAGGAAGAGTCCGAAGGTGATGTAACTATTAC
>NZ_JAPKMZ010000011.1:0-21845 GCF_026344155.1 Alcaligenes nematophilus
AAAAGAGTAGTAATTTTGGGCGAAAGAGGTTAATATCCTCTTTTGCCTAAAAGCCAAACGTAGCTAAGTAGCGCGCTACGGTTTGTCAAGGTATAGGGGTATAGCTCAATTGGCAGAGCGTCGGTCTCCAAAACCGAAGGTTGAGGGTTCGATTCCTTCTGCCCCTGCCACCACAGTCACTCGCCACCACCTCGCGTGGCGTCACTCGTCGGAATATGTCGAATACCAACGTAGAAACCGTTAACCGAGGTTCCGAGCGCATCAAGCTGGGCCTAGCGGTCCTAGTCGTCGCCGCCGGTATTGTTGGCTATTCCGTTCTGGATGGCCAAAATTCACTGGTTCGCGCTGGGGTATTTGTTGCCAGCTTAATCGTCGCCGTATTGATCATCTGGTTTAGCGATACAGGCCGCCGCCTGGTCGCTTTTTCTCGTGATGCCTACACGGAAGTGCGTCGCGTTCACTGGCCATCCCGTAAAGAAGCAACGCAAATGACGGGTATCGTCTTTGTGTTTGTTGCCGTTATGGCCATCTTGTTGTGGCTGATTGACAAAGGGCTCGGCTGGATCATTTATGGCCTGTTGCTGGGCTGGAAATAAAGGGCACACATGAGCAAACGCTGGTATGTGGTTCACGTTTATTCCGGCATGGAAAAAAGCGTGCACAAAGCTCTGGTGGAGCGCATTGAACGCGCTGATCTCCAAGAAGCGTTTGGTCGCATTCTGGTTCCATCGGAAGAAGTCGTTGAAGTAAAGAACGGCAAGAAATCAATTACAGAGCGACGTATTTACCCTGGTTACGTTCTGGTCGAGATGGCCTTGACCGACGAAACCTGGCACTTGGTAAAAAGTACGCCGCGAGTCACCGGCTTTTTGGGCGGTTCCGGTAACCGTCCCGCTCCCATATCCGAGCGCGAAGTGGAAAAAATCCTGTCGCAAATGGAAGAGGGCGTTGAGAAGCCACGGCACAAAGTGCTGTTCGAGGTTGGCGAACTGGTACGCGTCAAGGACGGTCCGTTTGCAGACTTTAACGGTAACGTCGAAGAAGTTAACTACGAGAAAAACAAGGTTCGTGTCACCGTTACTATTTTCGGTCGCGCCACCCCCGTTGAACTCGATTTCGATCAAGTCGAAAAGACCTGATTAATTACAACCCCCGGGAAGCCTGTCGCATCATGTGCCAGGCGTCATCACCCGCAAGGAGCTAAGCATGGCGAAGAAAATCGTCGGCTTTATCAAGCTGCAAGTCCCAGCTGGTAAGGCAAACCCATCCCCTCCAATCGGTCCAGCGCTGGGTCAGCGCGGTCTGAACATCATGGAATTCTGCAAGGCGTTCAACGCCCAGACACAGGGTCTGGAACCCGGTCTGCCAATTCCTGTGGTGATCACCGCTTTTGCTGACAAGAGCTTCACGTTCATCATGAAGACTCCTCCAGCAACCATCCTGATCAAAAAGGCTGCTGGTATCAAATCCGGTTCTGCACGTCCTAACGTGGATAAAGTCGGTACGCTGACCCGCGCTCAGGCTGAAGAAATCGCCAAGACCAAACAACCCGACCTGACCGCTGCCGATCTGGACGCCGCTGTGCGTACCATCGCTGGTAGCGCTCGCAGCATGGGCATCAACGTTGAAGGGGTGGTGTAAGTCATGGCTAAAGTAAGCAAACGCGCAGCCGCTATTGCTGCCAAGATCGACCGCAACAAGTTCTACCCTGTGGCCGAAGCTCTGGCCCTGGTGAAAGATACTGCCACTGCCAAGTTCGACGAATCCATCGATATCGCTGTTCAGCTGGGCATTGATCCTCGTAAGTCCGACCAACTGGTCCGTGGCTCCGTGGTTCTGCCTGCTGGTACCGGTAAAACCGTGCGTGTTGCCGTTTTCGCCCAAGGCGAAAAAGCCGACGCCGCTCGTGAAGCTGGTGCTGACATCGTGGGTCTGGACGACCTGGCTGAGCAAATCAAAGCCGGTCAAATGGACTTTGACGTTGTGATCGCTTCGCCTGACACCATGCGTGTTGTCGGTACCCTGGGTCAGGTTCTGGGTCCTCGTGGCCTGATGCCAAACCCTAAGGTTGGTACTGTGACTCCTGACGTTGCTACGGCTGTTAAGAACGCCAAGGCTGGTCAAGTTCAATACCGCACCGACAAGGCCGGTATCATTCACAGCACCATTGGTCGCGCTTCGTTCAACGTTGAACAGCTGCAGACCAACCTGGTTGCCCTGGTTGACGCCTTGAACAAGGCTCGTCCAGCCGCTGCCAAGGGTGTTTACCTGCGCAAGGTTGCCGTGTCCTCCACCATGGGTGGCGGTGCACGTGTTGAAATTGCATCTCTGACTGTTTAATCAACAGTTAGAAAAAAAGAACTTTGGGCTGTGATCCTGTTTACAGGGTCACTGCTGTCAAAGACCGTTGGAGCAGTTGGCTGACTTGTCATCTCACTGCTTAATCGGGGCAGAACGTCCCATCCAACGTAGACGGCGCCCGTGGAAGAATTCGTTATAGAACTCGTCCAGGTGCGCCGCATTCGGTTGATGTTGGGAAGCCTTCCCGACATCGTTTGAAGGAGTGTTCAACCGTGAGTCTCAATCGTGAAGAGAAAGCGGTAGTCATCGAAGAAGTCACTGCCGAACTGGCAAAGGCCCAATCGATCATTATCGCCGAGTACCGTGGTCTGGACGTCGCTTCTGCTACCGTATTGCGCAAAAAAGCGCGTGAGTCTGGCGTCTACCTGCGTGTGTTGAAAAACACCCTGGTTCGTCGTTCGTTGGCAGGTACCTCGTTTGACGGTATCTCCAGCCAGCTCGTGGGTCCTCTGATGTACGCCATCAGTGAAGATCCCGTTGCTGCGGCGAAAGTCGTTGCAGATTTTGCCAAGACCAATGACAAATTGGTCATCATGGGCGGTGCGCTGCCCAATAGCGTTCTGAATGCTGATGGTGTTAAGGCTCTGGCCACAATGCCCTCGCGCGAAGAATTGCTGGCGAAACTGCTGGGCACCATGCAAGCACCTATCGCTACTTTTGTGCGTACGCTTAACGAAGTTCCCACCAAGTTTGTTCGCGGCCTGGCGGCTGTGCGCGATCAGAAAGAAGCTGCGTAAGCAGTTTTCCTTCAGGAAACTTCGTCGTTGCGAACGACAACCAAACCTGGCATTTACCTAATATCTGGAGTTCTTAAAAATGGCTACTAAAGCTGAAATCCTTGACGCCATCGGCGCAATGTCCGTGCTCGAACTGTCCGAGCTGATCAAAGAAATGGAAGAAAAATTCGGTGTGTCGGCTGCTGCCGCCGCTGTTGCTGTTGCAGCTCCTGCTGCTGGTGGCGCTGCTGCTGCCGCTGAAGAGCAAACCGAATTCACCGTGTTCCTAGCTGACGTTGGCGCAAACAAAGTTAGCGTCATTAAAGTTGTGCGCGAAATCACCGGTCTGGGCCTGAAAGAAGCCAAAGACCTGGTTGACGGTGCTCCTAAGGCTGTTAAAGAAGGCTTGTCCAAAGCTGATGCTGAAGACGCTCAGAAGAAGCTGGAAGAAGCTGGCGCCAAGATCGAGCTCAAGTAAGAGTATCGATAGATGCCCGGGAATGCGTTTCAAGCCTTCCCGGGCTTTTGCGTTTCCAGAAAACCCATGATTTTTAATTAGTATTGTAGAAAGTCGGGTTTTTTAGAGTCGTAAACCAGGGCCGTGGTTGACGGTCCGTGTAACCCTTGAGTCGGAGTGCTCATGCCTTATTCGTACACCGAAAAAAAGCGCATACGCAAGAGCTTCGCCAAACGTGAAGACGTACAGCAGGTTCCTTACCTGTTGGCTACCCAGCTGCATTCTTTCAGAACCTTCTTGCAGAAGGACACGCTGCCTTCTCAGCGTAAGGTTGAAGGCTTGCAGGAAGCTTTCAGTTCCATATTTCCAATAGTAAGCCATAACCAAATGGCGCGGCTAGAGTTCGTGAGCTATACGCTCGGCGAGCCGGTGTTCGACGTCAAAGAGTGTCAACTTCGTGGTTTGACCTATGCTTCCCCCTTGCGGGCGAAGGTTCGTCTGGTCCTTATGGACCGCGAGGTGAGCAAGCCTACCGTCAAGGAAGTAAAAGAGCAAGAAGTCTACATGGGCGAAATGCCCCTGATGACTGATAACGGCTCTTTTGTGATCAACGGTACCGAACGAGTCATCGTTTCCCAGCTGCACCGTTCCCCCGGCGTGTTCTTTGAACACGACCGCGGTAAAACGCACAGCTCGGGCAAGTTGCTGTTCTCGGCTCGCGTGATTCCTTACCGTGGTTCCTGGCTGGACTTCGAGTTCGATCCCAAGGACATTCTGTTCTTCCGTATCGACCGTCGTCGCAAGATGCCTGTGACTATCTTGCTGAAGGCCATTGGCCTGACGCCAGAACAGATCCTGGCCCACTTCTTCGAGTTCGATCACATCGAACTGCATCAGGAAGGTGGCAAGCTGCAATTCGTTCCAGAACACTGGAAGGGCGAGGTTGCCCGTTTCGACATTACCGACCGCGACGGTCGTGTACTGGTTGAAAAGGACAAGCGTATCAATGCCAAGCATTTGCGCGACCTGCAAGCAGCCAAGATCGAATACATCTCCATCCCGGAAGATTTCCTTCTGGGTCGTGTGCTGGCCAAGAACATCATCAACGCCGAAACCGGCGAGGTGATTGCCAACGCCAACGACGAAATTACCGAATCCATTCTGGCCGAAATGCGCGCAGCCAATGTGCGTGATTTCGAGACTCTGTACGTCAACGAACTGGATCAGGGCGGCTTTATCTCCCTGACCCTGCGCACGGACGAAACAGCGGATTCCAATGCTGCCCGCATCGCGATCTATCGCATGATGCGTCCCGGCGAGCCACCAACCGAAGAAGCGGTTGAGGCTTTGTTCAACCGTCTGTTCTACAGCGAAGAGTCCTACGACTTGTCGCGCGTGGGTCGCATGAAGGTGAACAGCCGTCTGGGCCGTGGTGACAGCATCGAAGGTCCCATGACCCTGACCGACGAAGACATTCTGGACACCATTCAGGTGCTGGTGAATCTGCGTAACGGCCGCGGTCAGATCGATGATATCGATCACCTGGGTAACCGTCGTGTTCGTTGCGTGGGCGAATTGGCTGAAAACCAGTTCCGCGCCGGTCTGGTGCGTGTGGAACGTGCCGTCAAGGAACGTCTGGGCCAAGCCGAGACCGAAAACCTGATGCCGCACGATCTGATCAACTCCAAGCCCATCTCTGCGGCTGTCAAGGAGTTCTTCGGTTCCAGCCAGCTGTCGCAATTTATGGACCAAACCAACCCGCTGTCCGAGATCACGCACAAGCGTCGTGTTTCGGCACTGGGCCCTGGTGGTCTGACTCGTGAACGTGCGGGCTTTGAGGTGCGCGACGTGCACCCAACCCACTACGGTCGCGTGTGCCCGATTGAAACGCCTGAAGGTCCAAACATTGGTCTGATCAACTCCATGGCGCTGTACGCTCGTCTGAACGAGTACGGTTTCCTGGAAACGCCTTACCGCAAGATTGTTGACGGCAAGGTCAGTGAACAGATCGATTACCTGTCGGCTATTGAAGAAAGCAATTACGTCATCGCTCAGGCTAACGCCGAGTTGACCGAAGACGGTGCCTTTGCTGACGATCTGGTTGCCTGCCGAGAAGCTGGCGAAACCATGATGACTGCGCCAGAGAACATCCATTACATGGACGTGGCTCCTTCGCAGATCGTGTCTGTGGCTGCTTCGCTGATTCCGTTCCTGGAGCACGATGACGCCAACCGAGCACTGATGGGCGCCAACATGCAGCGTCAGGCAGTTCCGTGCCTGCGCCCTGAGAAGCCTTTGGTCGGTACCGGTATCGAACGTACTGTTGCTGTTGACTCGGGTACCACCGTACAGGCCCGTCGTGGCGGTGTGGTTGTAGACGTTGACGCACAGCGCGTGGTTATTCGCGTGCACGATGACGAGAACGTGGCTGGCGAGGTCGGTGTAGATATCTACAACATGACCAAGTACACCCGTTCCAACCAGAACACCAACATCAACCAGCGTCCTATCGTCAAACGTGGCGATATCGTGGCTCGTGGTGACGTGCTGGCTGACGGCGCATCGACTGACCTGGGCGAATTGGCTCTGGGTCAGAACATGCTGATCGCCTTCATGCCCTGGAACGGCTATAACTTCGAGGACTCGATTCTGATCTCCGAGAAGGTCGTGGCTGACGATCGCTACACGTCGGTTCACATCGAAGAGTTGACGGTTGTTGCCCGTGACACGAAGCTGGGACCTGAGGATATCACCCGCGATATCAGCAACCTGTCCGAAATTCAGCTGAACCGTCTGGACGATTCCGGCATTGTGTACATCGGCGCCGAAGTGCGTGCCGACGACGTGCTGGTCGGTAAAGTGACACCCAAGGGTGAAACCCAGCTGACGCCGGAAGAAAAGCTGCTGCGCGCCATTTTTGGTGAAAAAGCCTCTGACGTTAAAGACACCTCCCTGCGCGTGCCTTCGGGCATGGTCGGTACGGTGATCGACGTTCAAGTCTTTACCCGTGAAGGTATCGAGCGTGACAAGCGTGCTCAGTCCATCATTGATGATGAACTGCGTCGCTACCGTCAGGACCTGAACGACCAGCTGCAAATCGTTGAAGACGACGCCTTTGACCGTGCCTTGAAGTTCCTGGTCGGCAAAACCGTCAACGGTGGTCCACGCAAACTGCCCAAGGGCACCGAGCTGACTGCTGATTACCTGAACGATCTGGATCGCTGGCAGTGGTTCGACATCCGTCTGGCAGACGAGCAACACGCACTGGTGCTGGAGCACACCAAGGAATCCTTGGAGCAAAAGCGTCACCAGTTCGACTTGGCTTTTGAAGAAAAGCGCAAGAAGCTCACTCAAGGCGACGAGCTGCCTCCTGGCGTGCTGAAGATGGTCAAGGTTTACCTGGCTGTTAAGCGTCGTCTGCAGCCTGGTGACAAGATGGCTGGCCGTCACGGTAACAAGGGTGTGGTTTCCCGCATCGTTCCCGTGGAAGACATGCCGCACATGGCTGACGGTACCCCTGTGGACATCGTTCTGAACCCGCTGGGCGTGCCTTCGCGTATGAACGTGGGTCAGGTTCTGGAAGTTCACCTGGGTTGGGCTGCCAAAGGTATTGGCCACCGCATCAACGACATGATGCAAGAAGAAAAGAACGTGCAGGTTTCCGAACTGCGCGCGTTCCTGGACAAGGTCTACAACACTGCCGGCAAGAAGACTCGCATCAACGAGTTGACTGACGACGAAGTGATGAACATGGCCACCAACTTGCAGAAAGGTCTGCCATTGGCTACGCCAGTGTTCGACGGTGCAACCGAGCAGGAAATCGACCAGATGTTGCGTCTGGCCTACCCTGACGACATCGCCGAGAAACTGCAGCTGGCACCACACCGCACGCAGGTTCGCCTGTTTGACGGTCGTACCGGCGAAGCCTTTGAGCGTATGGTCACCGTAGGCTACATGCACTACCTGAAGCTGCATCACCTGGTCGATGACAAGATGCACGCTCGTTCGACAGGTCCGTACTCCCTGGTTACTCAGCAGCCGCTGGGTGGTAAGGCGCAGTTCGGTGGTCAGCGTTTCGGGGAGATGGAAGTCTGGGCGCTGGAAGCGTATGGCGCCGCCTACACCCTGCAGGAAATGCTCACGGTTAAATCCGACGACATCGCCGGCCGTACCAAGGTCTACGAGAATATTGTCAAGGGTGACCACGTGATCGACGCCGGTATGCCGGAGTCCTTTAACGTTCTGGTCAAGGAAATCCGTTCCTTGTCCCTGGACATGGATTTGGAGCGTAAATAATGAAAGCGCTACTCGATCTCTTTAAACAAGTCACTCAGGACGAGCAGTTCGATGCCATCAAGATCGGCATCGCCTCGCCCGAGAAAATCCGGTCCTGGTCTTTCGGTGAAGTCCGCAAGCCAGAGACCATCAACTATCGCACGTTCAAACCCGAGCGCGATGGTCTGTTCTGCGCCAAGATTTTTGGTCCCATCAAGGACTACGAATGTCTGTGCGGCAAGTACAAGCGCCTGAAGCACCGTGGCGTCATCTGCGAGAAGTGTGGCGTTGAAGTCACCGTCTCCAAGGTGCGTCGCGAGCGCATGGGTCACATTGAACTGGCCTGCCCGGTTGCTCACATCTGGTTCCTGAAGAGCCTGCCATCCCGTCTGGGCATGGTGCTGGACATGACCCTGCGTGACATCGAGCGCGTGCTGTACTTTGAAGCATGGTGCGTAATCGAACCTGGCATGACCCCGCTCAAGCGCGGTCAGATCATGTCCGACGACGATTTCCTGGCCAAGACCGAAGAGTACGGTGACGACTTCCACGCCCTGATGGGCGCGGAAGCGGTGCGTGAACTGCTGCGTACGATCGACATCGATCGCGAAGTCGAGCGCCTGCGTGCCGAACTGAAAGCCACCGGCTCGGATGCCAAGATCAAGAAGATCTCCAAGCGTCTGAAAGTGCTGGAAGGCTTCCAGAAATCCGGCATCAAGCCAGACTGGATGATCATGGAAGTGCTGCCCGTGCTGCCACCGGACCTGCGTCCGCTGGTACCGCTGGACGGCGGCCGCTTTGCCACTTCCGACCTGAACGATCTGTACCGCCGCGTTATCAACCGTAATAACCGTTTGAAGCGTCTGCTGGAACTGAAGGCACCGGACATCATCTTGCGCAACGAAAAACGTATGCTGCAAGAGTCCGTGGACTCCTTGCTGGATAACGGTCGTCGCGGTAAAGCCATGACCGGCGCCAACAAGCGTCAACTGAAGTCC
Source organism: Alcaligenes nematophilus (assembly GCF_026344155.1). NCBI lineage: Bacteria > Pseudomonadati > Pseudomonadota > Betaproteobacteria > Burkholderiales > Alcaligenaceae > Alcaligenes > Alcaligenes nematophilus. Next base: position 8,808 of record NZ_JAPKMZ010000011.1, read on the forward strand.
CTGGCCGACATGATCAAGGGCAAGAGCGGTCGTTTCCGTCAGAACCTGCTGGGCAAGCGCGTGGACTACTCCGGTCGTTCCGTGATTGTGGTGGGTCCTCAGTTGAAGCTGCACCAGTGCGGTCTGCCCAAGCTGATGGCGTTGGAGCTGTTCAAGCCTTTCATCTTCAACCGTCTGGAATTGATGGGTCTGGCTACGACCATCAAGGCAGCCAAGAAGTTGGTGGAAAGCCAGGAACCGGTGGTGTGGGACATCCTCGAAGAGGTGATCCGCGAGCATCCCGTGATGCTGAACCGTGCGCCTACGCTGCACCGTTTGGGTATTCAGGCTTTTGAACCGGTCCTGATCGAAGGTAAAGCGATTCAGCTGCACCCCCTGGTGTGTGCCGCCTTTAACGCTGACTTTGACGGTGACCAGATGGCCGTTCACGTGCCGCTGTCGCTGGAAGCCCAGCTGGAAGCGCGCACTTTGATGCTGGCCTCCAACAACGTGCTGTTCCCCGCCAACGGCGAACCATCCATCGTTCCTTCCCAGGATATCGTGTTGGGTCTGTACTATGCGACCCGCGAACTGGTAAACGGCAAGGGCGAAGGCTTGTTCATGGCCGACGTGGCTGAAGTTCAGCGCGCCTACGACAACAAGGAAGTCGAGCTGCAAACTCGTCTGACCGTCCGAATCGAAGAATTCGAGAAGGGCGAAGACGGTGAGTGGGTCAAGACCATCAAGCGTTACGAAACGACTGCTGGCCGTGCCTTGCTGTCCGAAATTCTGCCCAAGGGCATGCCTTTCACCGCACTGAACCGTGCGTTGAAGAAGAAAGAAATTTCGCGTCTGATCAACCAGTCCTTCCGTCGCTGCGGCCTGCGTGCCACCGTGATTTTTGCCGACAAGTTGATGCAGTCCGGTTTCCGTCTGGCAACTCGTGGTGGTATTTCCATCGCCATGAATGACATGGTTGTGCCTGTCGTCAAGGAAAGCATCCTGGCTCAGGCTAGCAACGAAGTTAAAGAAATTGACAAGCAGTACTCCTCGGGTCTGGTGACCGCTCAGGAACGCTACAACAACGTAGTGGACATCTGGGGCAAAGCCGGTGACCGCGTGGGTAAGGCCATGATGGAGCAACTGGCTTCCGAGCCAGTGACCAACCGTTTTGGTGAAGAAGTACGTCAAGAGTCCTTCAACTCCATCTACATGATGGCGGACTCCGGTGCTCGTGGTTCGGCTGCACAGATTCGTCAGCTGGCTGGTATGCGTGGTCTGATGGCCAAGCCTGATGGCTCCATTATTGAAACGCCTATTACCGCGAACTTCCGTGAAGGTCTGAACGTACTGCAGTACTTTATTTCGACTCACGGTGCTCGTAAGGGTCTGGCCGATACGGCGTTGAAGACGGCTAACTCCGGTTACCTGACTCGTCGTCTGGTCGACGTGACTCAAGATCTGGTCATTACCGAAGACGATTGCGGTACCAAGGGCGGCTACACCATGAAAGCCATCCTGGATGGTGGTGAGGTTATCGAGCCCCTGCGCGATCTGATTCTGGGCCGTGTGGCCTCGACCGACATCGTCAACCCTGACAATCAGGAACTGGTTATCCCCGCCGGCACCTTGCTGAACGAGGACCTGGTCGACCTGATCGACAACCTGGGTATTGATGAAGTCAAGATCCGCACTCCGCTGACTTGCGAAACCCGTCACGGCTTGTGCGCAAGCTGCTACGGTCGCGATCTGGGCCGCGGTATGCTGGTTAACCGTGGTGAAGCCATCGGTGTTATCGCTGCTCAGTCCATCGGTGAACCGGGTACTCAGCTGACCATGCGTACGTTCCACATTGGTGGTGCGGCTTCGCGTGCAGCGCTGGCAAGCTCGGTGGAAACCAAGACGGCTGGTACGGTCGGTTTTGAAATTGGTCTGCGCTATGTGACCAACGCCAAGGGCGAACGCGTTGCGATCTCCCGTTCCGGTGAAATCGTCATTTTTGACGACAACCGTCGTGAACGTGAACGCCACAAAGTGCCTTACGGTGCCACCATTACGGTGGGCGATGGTGAAGCCATCAAGGCTGGCCAGCGTCTGGCAAGCTGGGATCCGCTGACCCGTCCTATCGTGTCCGAGTACACCGGTACCGTTCGCTTCGAGAACATCGAAGAAGGCGTGACCGTGGCTCGTCAGGTGGACGAAGTGACCGGTCTGTCGACTCTGGTTGTGATCACTCCCAAGACACGTGGTGGCAAGATCACCATGCGTCCTCAGATCAAGCTGCTGAACGAGCAAGGTCAGGAGATCAAGATCGCTGGTACCGATCACATGGTCAATATCTCCTTCCCGGTGGGCGCGCTGATTACCGTTCGCGACGGTCAGCAAGTGTCCGTGGGTGAGATTCTGGCGCGTATTCCTCAGGAATCGCAAAAGACTCGAGACATTACCGGTGGTCTGCCACGTGTGGCCGAACTGTTCGAAGCTCGTTCGCCCAAGGACGCCGGCCTGCTGGCCGAAGTTACAGGTACGGTTTCCTTCGGTAAGGACACCAAGGGCAAACAGCGTCTGGTCATTACCGACCTGGACGGCGTCAGCCACGAGTTCCTGATTCCGAAGGAAAAACAGGTTCTGGCTCACGACGGTCAAGTGGTGAACAAGGGCGAGATGATTGTGGACGGCCCAGCCGATCCGCACGACATCCTGCGCTTGAAGGGTATCGAGAAGCTGGCCAACTACATTGTTAACGAAGTGCAGGACGTTTACCGTCTGCAGGGTGTGAAGATCAACGACAAGCACATTGAAGTGATTGTTCGTCAGATGCTGCGCCGCGTGAACATTGTGGATGCCGGTGATACCAACTTCATCACGGGTGAACAGGTTGAACGCTCCGAACTGCTGAACGAGAACGATCGCGTTCTGGCCGAAAACGGTATTCCAGCTACGTACGAAAACGTGCTGCTGGGTATTACCAAGGCCTCGCTGTCGACCGACTCCTTCATCTCGGCGGCTTCCTTCCAGGAAACCACCCGCGTGTTGACCGAAGCGGCCATCATGGGCAAAACCGACGATCTGCGTGGTCTGAAAGAAAACGTGATCGTGGGTCGTCTGATTCCTGCTGGTACCGGTATGGCCTTCCATTCCGCCCGCAAGGAAAAAGAAGCCTTTGAAGTGGCAGAGCGCAAAGCAGCCCGTGAACTGGAAAACCCGTTTGCATCGGCTCCTGAGCCTTCGGAAGATCCGGTCTTTGTGTCCGGAGCCTCCGAGCCCGAGCAGCAACCTGCAGCCCCAGAGGGCGATCAGGAATAAGCAAGACTTAGTGGTTCCCCACCCTGCTTATCCAGGGTGGGCCGCTACCTTCAGGTAGTTGGTTAAAACCAGATAGTTCGAGCTAAAAAAAATCCCCACATGGCCAAGGCCACGTGGGGATTTTTTATGGCCGTCTGGCGGCTACAAGCGGATGCGCTTAGCTACCCAGCTTGATTTCGCCAGTCATGATGCTCCAGTGACCTGGGAAGGAGCAGAAGAATGCGTAGTCTTCGCCTTCTTTCAGCTTGGAGACGTCAAAGGTTACGGAGGTGCTTTCGCCACCGCCAACCACGTCAGTGTGAGCGATCACGCGTTCGTCACCGGCTTTAACGTAGTTGTTGTCCAGACCGGCTTTCATGCCATCGGTAGCAACAGCGCTTTCATCGGCTTTCTTCGAGATAACGACGTTGTGGCCCATGGCTGCTTTAGGCAGCTTGCCAGTGTGTTTCAGGTTGATTGTGAATTCCTTGCATGTCTTGTCAACAACGATGCTCTTGGTGTTGAACTGCATGGAGTCATTGCCTTCGATGGTAACGTCGCAAGCAGCAAAAGCAGGCACGCTGGCCAATCCAAGAACGGCTGTGAAAGCGATTTTGGCAAACATTCTAGTAACTCCTTGAAAACTGACAAAAAAAGGAACGGGACACGGGGGGTGTTGTTCCGGTCTTACAGCATAGACTGTAGCGCACTCAAGGTGCTTAACAAAACAAAGACCCGGACTATTTTACCGGCTTATATCGCCGCGTCCGAGACCGTAAATGATTTGTTTTCCCATCGTTTGATGTGGCTCTAACAGCCTCACTCTATCACCTTCAGGTAGCTTGACGGCGGTGCAGATCAGGTTTCACTTTTCGGGATGTTTAGTTTGTGACCAAGTGTTGAGCCACGTTGAAGAGGGCGGCAGCGGCAATCAGGCACAACAGCAGGCCACAGAGTTGTTCGATACGTGGCAAGTGCTTTTGTATACGCTGCTGCCAAAGCGGGTGCCCGATCAGAACGGTGATGAACAAGTCCCAGAGCAGAACAATTAAAAACATCCACAGACCCAGCAAGATGTGCAGGCCGGTGCCAGCGCGGCTGCTGGCCAGTACGGAGGCCAGGCTGGCGTAAAACAAGGCGTTCTTGGGATTCAGCAGCCCCGAGAGCAGACCAAGCAGAGCGTGATGCCACCAGCCACCTGTAGAGGCTTCAGAGGCCTTGATCCTTTGCCCAGCAGTGTGGTGGGCTACCTGCAGGAACGTCACGCCCAAGTACAGTAAATACAGTCCTCCAGCGCCCTGTAGCAGCACAAAGAGAGGGCTGCCAGTGCTTATCCGGGCAAAGCCCGTTAGTGCCAGGCTGATGTACAGGCCATTGGCCAGGGCGACACCGGCACACGCTCCGCTTGCGACCCAGCGTCCATGGGCCAGGGTGCTGCGGGCGATCAGGAAAAAATCGGGGCCGGGGGAAAGCAGGGCCAGGAAATGGGTGCTGGCGATCAGCAAGAACAAGGACACGGCGGTACGTCCAGGAGCAAAACTGCAGTGTGACCAGAAGCGTGGGTGCCGTATTGAATAAAAGTGCGCGCGCTTTAACTGCGGTACTGGCCCGGAGTGACACCGGTGTAGTGCTTGAAGACACGCTGAAAATGGCTTTGGTCGGCAAAGCCCAGGCGATAGGCAATATCAGCCAGCTCGTCACCTTGGCGCAGGGCGTTTCGGGCAAGATTGATACGTTGATTCAATTGCCAGCGCTGTGGAGTCAGGCCGGTATGGCGACGAAAGGCGCGAATCAGCTGGTAGCGGCTAAAACCGGTTTCCTGGGCCAGTTCGTGCAGGGGGATAGTGGCTAATTGGCCTTCAACCCAGCGATCCAGGGTTTTCTGCAAGATGGGGCTAGGTGGGGGAGCGGGTGCCAAAGGCTGGGATTGGGCTGAGCCGTGGTGCAGCAAAAAGTCGATCAGGGCTGCTTCTTTACTCAGTAGAGGAGCGGCTGAAAACAAGAGCGAGTTCAAGTCACAGTAGGCTGCATAAAGCAGCGGCTCGTGACTAACGCGGATGGGCTCCTGGGCTTGAAGTCTGAACTCTGTACTTTCCTGCCAAAGCTGCTCCAGCCACCCCGCATCCAGATGCAGCATCTGATAGCTCCAGGACTGATCTGGCAAAGGATTGCAGGCATGGCTGCGGTGCGCAGGGACAAAGACCAGAGAGCCTGGTGCAAGCTGGACCGGGCCGCCGGGTGCGCCCGTAAAGACGCTGCCACCGCCATCAACGGCGCCAATCGAGTAGGTGGGGTGGCTGTGTTCCTGATAGCAGATCCGGCTGTTGCAAGCACGTCGGCTTTCTACATAGGGCAGGGCGGCATCGCGCCAGAATTCAGTCTTCATCAGAGATAGTAATCGTGGCCAGGGAGACGATAAAGGTACAGCCTTGCTCACGCGTGCTGTCCAGGACAATATCCCCGCCGTGTTTGTTGATCACGGTTTTCACAAAGGCCAAACCTAGTCCGCTACCCGAAGGTGCACCTTCGGTATTTTCGTGGGCTCGATGATAAGGCTCAAAAATCGTCGCCTGATTTTCTGCCGGAATTCCCCAGCCCTGATCTTTGACGAATACCTGAACGCTGTTGTTGCCCAGCACAAGGTCTATATCAATCTGGTTGCCATCCGGTCCGTACTTGATGGCGTTTTGAATCAGGTTGGTAAAGGCGCGGCGCAGCATGGGCGCATTGCCGTTCACCCAGACCAGCTCCGAGTCGTTCAAGTTCAGGCTGATAGAGCGCTTGCTGGCGCTGGCCCAAGCGTCATCCAGACAGTCTGCCAGCAGATCAAACAGGTTCAGCGGGCTCAGTACCATTTCCATGGCTTCGGCCCGTGCCAGGCTGATGAAGTTGTCCACCAGTTCCAGCGTTTGTTCGGCATAGCCTTCCATCTTGTGCAGAAACTGATCTGGCGGCAGTTTGCTGTCATCCTGACGTTGCAAGCTCGTTAGTGCCAGGATGGAGTTCTGGGGCGCCCGCATATCATGCGAAATGAAGCGCAAGGTTTCTTCACGCTTGGTCTGGGTCTGGCGCAATAGATTGATGGATTTATGCAGCTGGGTCAGACGATGAGGCAGGTTACGTGTACTTAAGCCTGATAAGCGCTCGTTCAGAGCAGTTCTGACATCCGGGTATTCCAGCTGCAGCTTGTTCAGTTCTTCGGTCACCTGATTCAGGGCAGCCTCCTGACTGCGCCAGTGCCATAGCGGGTAGGCCAACAGAACAGTAATCAGGCTGGCTAGTGGCGGAATCCACAGATTGAAGCCATGCATGGCGATCCAGTTCACCAGCAGGATCGCAAAGACCAGCCCGATCAGGCTCAGCAAGGTGGCGCGTGGCGACAGATAGATCAGAACCTGACATGCCAGCAGGACTGGCAGGCAGCTGGCCAGCGCAATGAACCAGGCCGGTGGGGTGCGCACCCAATGATTGCTGCGTACGGCTTGCAAGGTATTGGCCAGGATCTCAACGCCCGACATGCTGCTCATGCCGGCTTTGGACAAAGGGGTAGGAAAGGTATCGCCCAGTCCACTGCCCCAGGCTCCCACCAGCACATACTTGTCCTTGAAGAAAGAGGGCGGAATATCGCCGTTCAGGACATTGAAGTAAGGCACGGTCCGAAAGTGACCGCTGCGGCCCAGAAAGGGAATGTGGGGAATGTCTTTCTGACTGGAGTCCAGAGCTTGCAGGGCCAGATCCACATCTCCGCCTGTCATCAACATGGCAATCGTGAAGTGCGGTAGCACACGGCCCAAGGGGGTCGTCTGCTGCAGGGCGACACGGCGCACTACCCCATCTGAATCAGGTTCGATATTGATGTAGCCCGACGCCTTGGCTGCCTGGCTGAGCACGGGAATGGCGGTATGCACGGCCTGCCGCTGAGTGTCATAGATCATTGGCAGCACAACGCGTCCGTGATGATGTATGGCCTCTGATAGAGCCAGGTCATCATCGGGGTAAGCCGGGTTGGGCTCCTGAAAAACCAGATCGATGCCGACAGCACGAGCCTGTTCAAGACGGCCTAGCAGTTGGGCATGGTTGATGCGTCGCCAGGGCCAAAAGCCCAGATTGGCGATGCTGTAGTCGTCGATGGCGACAATGACAATATCCGGGGGCGCAGCCTGTGGAAGAGCGGCTGCCATGGTGAAGTCGTAAATCAGGTTGTTCAGCTTGCCCAGCGCGAAGTCGTCACGCAGGGAGCTGAACAATAAGGTCAGCAGCATCAGCAAGCCCGAAACCAGATGCCACTCTTTCCGAATCCGGTCAGAGAGTAGCTTGTTGTTTCTGGGGGCTGGGCTGCTCATGCCGTACGCCGTTTAGCTACTCGAACTGAGAGAGCAGGATTGGATCGCCAAAATTGCTGACCACGGCTTGACCATCCGAGCTGGTCAGGCTGGCTGCGCCTTCAAAGCTTTCGATTGTGTCCGGGCCCATCAGACCATGGCGGTCAATGGCACGAACGGTAACGTAGTACGTGCCGGGACGCGAGGCACCGAACTGAATATCCGTATCTGTCGTAATGTTACGCGACAGCAGCTTGGCACCTTGCGGGTCGGTAGAGGTCTGGACCAGATAGGCCTGGGCACCGGGCACGGCCTGAATCGTGCTGTTCCATTGGCCACCGCGACGCTCGGGCGTGGAGATCTGCGGAGCGGGCAACAAAGGCTCCAGCGCCATGATCTTGCCATCTGTGCCTACAGCGGCCCCTTGATTCTGCTTCAGGGCGGTGGGGGTGCTGCGTTGCTGGGTTCCCAATTCTGCGCGGCCTTCCAGCACTTCGCTGTGAGCCATGCCTTGTTGAGTACGCACACGCAATTCGGTGCCACGTACACCGGTAATGCTGACAGGGGTGCGGACTTCAAAGCGACCTACGCCGGTTTTTTCCGGGGAAACGCGTGATTCCACGTCGCCATCGTCCAGAGCGATGATCGAGTCGGTCAGGCCGGTGCCTTCAAAGGCACGCATGCGAGCCACGCTCAAGGATGCCTGTGCGGGTACGCTCAGTTGGCTGCCGTCTTGCAACTCCAGCGTCAGGTAGCCATTGCTGCCTGTGCGGATCAGGTCGCCTTCTTGCAAATGAGTCGTTCCTGCACCCAGTGCTTGACCGTTCACAAGAATTTGGCCGGTCTGGTGAGTGATACGGGCGGGGGCGGGCACTTCCGGAATCATGCGAAATGGGATGTGCAGTTCTTTGCCAATAGGCAGACGGTAGGGATCGGCCACCGCGTTCAGTCGCTGAATTTCGGACCAGTTGCGGTCCTGGCGGGTGTAGGTCTGGGAGATGCCCAGCAAGGTGTCACCGGCCAGCACTTTATAGACAAAATTTTCGCCGCGGGCGCCAGAAGGTTGGGCTGACACGACGCCACCCCAAATCAGGCCGCAAACGAGAGGCGCGGCGATACGCAAAGTAATCATAGAAATCAGCTAGGGTCGGTCAAAAGTTCAAGGCGATAGCCCAGGGCGTAAGACGCCGTCAGGCGTACCCCGTTTTCGGGTCGCAACTGGAGTTTACGGCGTATGTTGGACAGGTGAGTGTCCAGCGTACGGGAGGTGGCCGGAATTTCCCGGTTCCAGACCGCGGAGCTTAAAACATCACGCGAGAACAGGCGGCCGGGGTTGCGAAACAGCAAAAGGGCCAATTCAAATTCTTTGGGCGCCAGAGTAACGGTTTCACCGTTCAGCACAATATGGCCTTGTTCAGGAAAGATATCGTAGCCTGCAAACGAAAAGCGGCTGTCCTGAGTGGCCGAGGTGCTCAGATCCAGACGGCGCACAGCGGCATTGACGCGCGCAACCAGCTCTCCCTTGCGTACGGGCTTATTAATATAGTCGTCGGCTCCGGCCTGCAAACCCGTGACCAGATCCTCTTCCTGGGTACGGCTGGTCAGGAATATGACGGGCAGGGCATGGCCCAGTGTGGTGCGAACCCAACGCAACACATCCAGGCCGCTGACGTCCGGCAGTTCCCAGTCCAGTAGCAATAAACCGAAATTATGTGGCTTGGCCAGAGCGGCCAGCAGGTCCTTTCCTTGATGAAAGGAGCGACATTCATAGCCAGCCTCGGTCAGGATCCGGGCAATCAGTTCAGCCTGGACGAGGTCGTCTTCCAGGGAAGCGATGATCATGGGTATTGTCCTTGTCGCAGAAGTGCAATAGCCCTGCAGTATAACGATATGTAGATAGCGAGTGACCAAGTGCTTCCATGCGTGTGCCGTGACAACGGGAAACTGCCGGATTGGTGTCCAAATCGTTGACCTATAAGGGTTTACTGTGGTAAATTTTAGAGCTTACTTTAAGGATCCTTTGCCGGTACACCTTGCAGTAATTTGATGGCAGCCCTGAATTTAGGGGCTGCGGGCACTTTTTTAGTGCTTGAAATCAAGCCCAAGCCATGTGCAAGACCGCTCTTTTTCGTGTTTTATGGGGAGTGGTATTGCGCAATGCCGCTTCCGGTCCAGGGTTTCAATACCCGCCAACTGGACGGCGTTTTTCAAAACATATACGTCAACCAGTACGTAAAGTACGTTATAGGATACGTAAAGGTCATGCCAACCATTAGCCAGCTCGTGCGTAAACCGCGCGAAGTCAGCCGCGTTAGCAGCAAGAGCCCTGCGCTCGAGAACTGCCCACAACGCCGCGGTGTTTGCACTCGTGTATACACCACGACCCCCAAGAAGCCTAACTCCGCTCTGCGTAAAGTCGCCAAAGTGCGTCTGACCAACGGCTTCGAAGTCATTTCTTACATCGGTGGTGAAGGCCACAACCTGCAAGAGCACTCGGTCGTTCTCGTCCGTGGTGGTCGTGTTAAAGACTTGCCAGGTGTGCGTTACCACATTGTTCGCGGTGCTCTTGACCTGCAAGGCGTCAAGGATCGTAAACAAGCCCGCTCCAAGTACGGCGCCAAGCGTCCCAAGTAATCCATGTATCCATCGATCAGTTCACTGATCTGGATCCGTGCAACCGTGGTCTGAGTGCCATGGTAGGTAAGTGGTCATTTGTCATGAATGACCGAGACCGCGAAAAGCGGTTCAACTGAATAGTCACAAGGAAATTAAAATGCCTCGCCGTCGCGAAGTACCCAAACGTGAAATCCTACCTGACCCAAAATTTGGCAGCGTTGAGCTGGCCAAATTCATGAACGTGGTCATGCTGTCCGGCAAGAAAGCTGTTGCCGAACGTATTGTTTATGGCGCGCTGGAACAAATTGCGCAGAAAACCGGCAAAGATCCGCTCGAAGTGTTTAATGCTGCCATCAATAATGTAAAACCTGTTGTTGAAGTCAAGAGCCGCCGTGTTGGTGGTGCTAACTACCAGGTTCCTGTCGAAGTGCGCCCTGTCCGTCGTCTGGCTCTGGCCATGCGCTGGATGCGCGAAGCCGCTAAAAAGCGCGGTGAAAAATCGATGGACTTGCGCCTGGCCGGCGAATTGTCCGATGCGGCCGAAGGCCGTGGCGGTGCAATGAAAAAGCGTGAAGACACGCACAAGATGGCCGATGCTAACAAAGCATTCAGCCATTTCCGTTGGTAATCTGAGGACATATAACCATGGCCCGCAAAACCCCCATTCAGCGCTACCGCAATATCGGTATCTCGGCTCACATCGACGCCGGGAAAACGACCACTACCGAGCGCATCCTGTTCTACACCGGTGTGAACCACAAGCTGGGCGAAACCCACGAAGGTTCGGCCACCATGGACTGGATGGAGCAAGAGCAAGAGCGCGGGATCACCATTACCTCGGCTGCTACCACTGCTTTCTGGCGTGGTATGGCGGGCAATTACCCAGAACACCGTATCAACATCATTGATACCCCCGGTCACGTTGACTTCACTATTGAAGTTGAGCGTTCCATGCGCGTGCTGGACGGCGCTTGCATGGTTTACTGCGCGGTGGGTGGTGTTCAGCCTCAGTCGGAAACCGTATGGCGTCAAGCCAACAAGTATGGCGTGCCTCGTCTGGCCTTCATCAACAAGATGGACCGTACTGGCGCTAACTTCTTCAAGGTTTACGACCAGCTCAAGCTGCGTCTGAAAGCCCACCCCGTGCCTGTCGTTATCCCGATCGGCGCTGAAGAAGAGTTCCAAGGCGTGGTTGACCTGATCAAGATGAAAGCAATCATCTGGGATCAAGCCAGCAACGGCGTGAAGTTTGAATACACCGACATTCCTGCCGAGCTGCAAGCTTCGGCCGAAGAATGGCGCGAAAAAATGGTCGAGTCGGCTGCTGAAGCCAGCGAAGACCTGATGAACAAGTACCTGGAAAACGGTGATCTCTCCGAAGAGGACATCAACCTGGGTCTGCGTACACGTACCATTGCCTGCGAAATTCAGCCAATGCTGTGCGGTACCGCGTTCAAGAACAAGGGTGTACAGCGCATGCTGGACGCCGTGATCGACTACCTGCCATCGCCAGTGGATATTCCACCTGTCGAAGGTACGGACGATGACGGTGAGGTCATTCATCGTAAAGCCAACGACGAAGAGCCTATGTCCGCTCTGGCGTTCAAGCTGATGACTGACCCCTTTGTTGGTCAATTGACTTTCGTACGCGTTTACTCGGGCGTTCTGCGTTCGGGCGACACGGTCTACAACCCTATCAAGGGTAAGAAAGAGCGTATCGGCCGTATCTTGCAGATGCACGCAAACAACCGTGCCGAGCTGAAAGAACTGGTTGCTGGTGACATCGCTTCCGTGGTGGGTCTGAAAGACGTGACGACAGGTGAAACCCTGTGTGACGCCGGTCAGCACATCATTCTGGAACGCATGGAGTTCCCAGAGCCCGTAATTTCGCAGGCTGTGGAACCAAAAACCAAGTCCGACCAGGAAAAAATGGGCGTGGCCTTGTCCCGTCTGGCTCAGGAAGATCCTTCTTTCCGTGTCAGCAGCGACGAAGAATCCGGCCAGACCATTATTTCCGGTATGGGCGAGCTGCACCTGGAAGTTCTGGTAGACCGTATGCGCCGTGAATTCGGCGTGGAAGCCAACGTGGGTAAACCACAAGTGGCTTACCGCGAAACTATCCGCAAGACTTGCGACGAAATCGAAGGTAAATTCGTCAAACAGTCCGGTGGTCGTGGTCAGTACGGTCACGTTGTCCTCAAGCTGGAGCCCCTGGAAGCAGGCGGCGGCTTTGAGTTCGTTGACGCCATCAAGGGCGGTGTGGTTCCTCGCGAATTCATTCCTGCCGTTGAAAAAGGTATTCGCGAAACCCTGTCCGCAGGTGTGGTCGCTGGCTACCCAGTGGTTGACGTCAAGGCTACGCTGTTCTTCGGTTCGTACCACGATGTGGACTCGAACGAAAACGCCTTCCGTATGGCCGCTTCGATGGCCTTCAAGGATGGTATGCGCAAGGCTGCCCCAGTTCTGCTGGAGCCCACCATGGCTGTAGAAGTTGAAACCCCTGAGGAATACGCCGGTACAGTGATGGGTGACTTGTCCTCCCGTCGCGGTATGGTTCAGGGTATGGACGATATGGTTGGTGGTGGTAAGGTCATCAAGGCCGAGGTTCCTCTGGCCGAGATGTTCGGTTACTCGACCAGCCTGCGTTCGCAAACACAAGGTCGCGCTACGTACACGATGGAATTCAAGCAATATGCTGAAGCTCCAAAGAACGTGGCTGACGAAGTGATCAGCGCTCGCGGTAAGTAATAGCAATATCAGCCCGCCCTATGGCGGGCTGCTCAACAATTTTTTTGTTTTCCTGTAAAACATAATTGGGATAAATCATGGCAAAAGG
>NZ_JAPKMZ010000012.1:0-2943 GCF_026344155.1 Alcaligenes nematophilus
AAGGATTGATGAACGGCAACAACGTATACTCATATTCCTATAACAGCATCAAGCGTTATAGGATCAAGCGAATAAGTGCATATGATGGATGCCTTGGCGATCACAGGCGATGAAGGACGCGGTAGCCTGCGAAAAGCTACGGGGAGCTGGCAAACAAGCTTTGATCCGTAGATGTCCGAATGGGGAAACCCACCGTAGTAATACGGTATCCCATGCTGAATACATAGGCATGTGGAGGCGAACCGAGTGAACTGAACCATCTCAGTAACTCGAGGAAAAGAAATCAACCGAGATTCCGGAAGTAGTGGCGAGCGAAACCGGACCAGCCTGGATGTTTTAGCGTAGTGAATAGTCGAATGGAATGGAAAGTCCAGCCGTAGCAGGTGATAGCCCTGTAGGCGAAATTCAGTACGTGGAACTAAGCATCGAACAAGTAGGGCGGGACACGTGAAATCCTGTCTGAATATGGGGGGACCATCCTCCAAGGCTAAATACTCGTGATCGACCGATAGTGAACCAGTACCGTGAGGGAAAGGCGAAAAGAACCCCGGAAGGGGAGTGAAATAGATCCTGAAATCGTATGCATACAAACAGTAGGAGCACCTTCGTGGTGTGACTGCGTACCTTTTGTATAATGGGTCAGCGACTTACATTCAGTGGCAAGCTTAACCGAATAGGGGAGGCGTAGCGAAAGCGAGTCCGAATAGGGCGATTCAGTCGCTGGGTGTAGACCCGAAACCAGGCGATCTATCCATGGCCAGGTTGAAGGCACGGTAACACGTGCTGGAGGACCGAACCCACTAATGTTGAAAAATTAGGGGATGAGCTGTGGATCGGAGTGAAAGGCTAAACAAGCCTGGAGATAGCTGGTTCTCTCCGAAAACTATTTAGGTAGTGCCTCGTATATTACTGCCGGGGGTAGAGCACTGTTATGGCTAGGGGGTCACAGCGACTTACCAACCCATGGCAAACTCCGAATACCGGCAAGTACAGTACGGGAGACAGAGCACCGGGTGCTAACGTCCGGACTCAAGAGGGAAACAACCCAGACCGCCAGCTAAGGTCCCTAACTATGGCTAAGTGGGAAACGAAGTGGGAAGGCATAGACAGTCAGGAGGTTGGCTTAGAAGCAGCCATCCTTTAAAGAAAGCGTAATAGCTCACTGATCGAGTCGTCCTGCGCGGAAGATGTAACGGGGCTAAGCCATAGACCGAAGCTGCGGATGTGTACTTTAGTACACATGGTAGGAGAGCGTTCCGTAAGCCTGTGAAGGTGTTCCGTGAGGAATGCTGGAGGTATCGGAAGTGAGAATGCTGACATGAGTAGCGATAAAGGGGGTGAAAAGCCCCCTCGCCGTAAGTCCAAGGTTTCCTGCGCAACGTTCATCGGCGCAGGGTGAGTCGGCCCCTAAGGCGAGGCAGAGATGCGTAGCTGATGGGAAGCGGGTTAATATTCCCGCACCGTCGTAGAGTGCGATGGGGGGACGGATTGCAGAATGTTATCGGGGTGTTGGATGTCCCCGTTGGCGCATCATAGAAGGCACTTAGGCAAATCCGGGTGCGTAATTCAAGGGTGTGACTGGATAGAGCTTCGGCTCTAAACTAACTGGAAGCAGTTCCAAGAAAAGCCTCTAAGCTTCAGCTCTACGAGACCGTACCGCAAACCGACACAGGTGGACGGGATGAATATTCCAAGGCGCTTGAGAGAACTCAGGAGAAGGAACTCGGCAAATTAATACCGTAACTTCGGGAGAAGGTATGCCTCATTAGTGTGATGTGCCTGCGCACAAAGCATGAAGAGGCCGCAGTGAATCGGTGGCTGCGACTGTTTACTAAAAACACAGCACTCTGCAAACACGAAAGTGGACGTATAGGGTGTGACGCCTGCCCGGTGCCGGAAGGTTAAGTGATGGGGTGCAAGCTCTTGATCGAAGCCCCGGTAAACGGCGGCCGTAACTATAACGGTCCTAAGGTAGCGAAATTCCTTGTCGGGTAAGTTCCGACCTGCACGAATGGCGTAACGATGGCCACACTGTCTCCTCCTGAGACTCAGCGAAGTTGACATGGTTGTGATGATGCAATCTCCCCGCGGCTAGACGGAAAGACCCCATGAACCTTTACTGTAGCTTTGCATTGGATTGTGAACCGGCCTGTGTAGGATAGGTGGGAGACGTTGAAGCGTGGTCGCCAGATCGCGTGGAGTCATCCTTGAAATACCACCCTGGTCTGTTTGCGGTTCTAACCTAGGTCCCTAATCGGGATCGGGGACCGTGCATGGTGGGCAGTTTGACTGGGGCGGTCTCCTCCTAAAGTGTAACGGAGGAGTTCGAAGGTACGCTAGAGACGGTCGGAAATCGTCTTGATAGTGCAATGGCATAAGCGTGCTTGACTGTGAGACTGACAAGTCGAACAGGTACGAAAGTAGGACATAGTGATCCGGTGGTTCTGTATGGAAGGGCCATCGCTCAACGGATAAAAGGTACTCTGGGGATAACAGGCTGATACCGCCCAAGAGTTCATATCGACGGCGGTGTTTGGCACCTCGATGTCGGCTCATCTCATCCTGGGGCTGTAGCCGGTCCCAAGGGTATGGCTGTTCGCCATTTAAAGAGGTACGTGAGCTGGGTTTAAAACGTCGTGAGACAGTTTGGTCCCTATCTGCCGTGGGCGTTGGATACTTGACGGAGCCTGCTCCTAGTACGAGAGGACCGGAGTGGACGTACCACTGGTGTATCGGTTGTCATGCCAATGGCATTGCCGAGTAGCTACGTACGGAAGAGATAACCGCTGAAGGCATCTAAGCGGGAAACTCGTCTGAAGATTAGGTATCCCGGGGGCTTGACCCCCCTGTAGGGTCGTCCGAGACCAGGACGTTGATAGGCTGGGTGTGGAAGTGCAGTAATGCATGTAGCTAACCAGTACTAATTGCCCGTGTGGCTTGATC
>NZ_JAPKMZ010000013.1:0-2322 GCF_026344155.1 Alcaligenes nematophilus
TGTGTTAAAGTTCTAGGTTCTGCTCCAGAGAACGCAACGTTAAGTTTTTAAGCGGTTTTGCAGGTTGAAACGGTTTTGAAAATTTACCCTTGTTTGTGAAGTTGGATGGTTAGCCTCACGGTTGATTGTTCAGTAGGTAGGAAAGAACGAAAGTTCTGGTTTAAGCGGGACGAGTTGGACGGTTTTAAAACTTTCTAGCTTCTTCAAAAAAACGCTTGACACACTGCCTGATCTGCTTCATAATCTCGTTTCTCTGCTGCTAACACAGCAAGGCACGAAGCGCTAAACGCGACGAGCCAGCCGGGTTAGTCAGTAGAACGACAGGCAACTGTCACTGCTCTTTAACAATTAACAGCCGATAAGTGTGGGCGCTTGGAATGAGCGAGTCGAACCCTTCGGGGATCGCCACAAGTTTGTATCAAGTGCTCACAAACGAAAGATGAAGAATTACCTTGTGTAACTCTGAATTTTTCTTTGAGACACAATCGGTCTCGTCGCAAGACGGGACAACCACAGAGATTAAACTGAAGAGTTTGATCCTGGCTCAGATTGAACGCTAGCGGGATGCTTTACACATGCAAGTCGAACGGCAGCGCGAGAGAGCTTGCTCTCTTGGCGGCGAGTGGCGGACGGGTGAGTAATATATCGGAACGTGCCCAGTAGCGGGGGATAACTACTCGAAAGAGTGGCTAATACCGCATACGCCCTACGGGGGAAAGGGGGGGATCGCAAGACCTCTCACTATTGGAGCGGCCGATATCGGATTAGCTAGTTGGTGGGGTAAAGGCTCACCAAGGCAACGATCCGTAGCTGGTTTGAGAGGACGACCAGCCACACTGGGACTGAGACACGGCCCAGACTCCTACGGGAGGCAGCAGTGGGGAATTTTGGACAATGGGGGAAACCCTGATCCAGCCATCCCGCGTGTATGATGAAGGCCTTCGGGTTGTAAAGTACTTTTGGCAGAGAAGAAAAGGTATCCCCTAATACGGGATACTGCTGACGGTATCTGCAGAATAAGCACCGGCTAACTACGTGCCAGCAGCCGCGGTAATACGTAGGGTGCAAGCGTTAATCGGAATTACTGGGCGTAAAGCGTGTGTAGGCGGTTCGGAAAGAAAGATGTGAAATCCCAGGGCTCAACCTTGGAACTGCATTTTTAACTGCCGAGCTAGAGTATGTCAGAGGGGGGTAGAATTCCACGTGTAGCAGTGAAATGCGTAGATATGTGGAGGAATACCGATGGCGAAGGCAGCCCCCTGGGATAATACTGACGCTCAGACACGAAAGCGTGGGGAGCAAACAGGATTAGATACCCTGGTAGTCCACGCCCTAAACGATGTCAACTAGCTGTTGGGGCCGTTAGGCCTTAGTAGCGCAGCTAACGCGTGAAGTTGACCGCCTGGGGAGTACGGTCGCAAGATTAAAACTCAAAGGAATTGACGGGGACCCGCACAAGCGGTGGATGATGTGGATTAATTCGATGCAACGCGAAAAACCTTACCTACCCTTGACATGTCTGGAAAGCCGAAGAGATTTGGCCGTGCTCGCAAGAGAACCGGAACACAGGTGCTGCATGGCTGTCGTCAGCTCGTGTCGTGAGATGTTGGGTTAAGTCCCGCAACGAGCGCAACCCTTGTCATTAGTTGCTACGCAAGAGCACTCTAATGAGACTGCCGGTGACAAACCGGAGGAAGGTGGGGATGACGTCAAGTCCTCATGGCCCTTATGGGTAGGGCTTCACACGTCATACAATGGTCGGGACAGAGGGTCGCCAACCCGCGAGGGGGAGCCAATCTCAGAAACCCGATCGTAGTCCGGATCGCAGTCTGCAACTCGACTGCGTGAAGTCGGAATCGCTAGTAATCGCGGATCAGAATGTCGCGGTGAATACGTTCCCGGGTCTTGTACACACCGCCCGTCACACCATGGGAGTGGGTTTCACCAGAAGTAGGTAGCCTAACCGTAAGGAGGGCGCTTACCACGGTGGGATTCATGACTGGGGTGAAGTCGTAACAAGGTAGCCGTATCGGAAGGTGCGGCTGGATCACCTCCTTTTAGAGCGAATGGCTCGCAAAGCGAAAGCGTCCACACTTATTGGCTGTTAGTTAATGTCATGACCATTGAAGGTATCGCCCACTGGTGATAGATGGGTCAGTAGCTCAGTCGGTTAGAGCACCGTCTTGATAAGGCGGGGGTCGTTGGTTCGATTCCAACTTGACCCACCAACGATTACCTCGGGGGATTAGCTCAGCTGGGAGAGCACCTGCTTTGCAAGCAGGGGGTCGTCGGTTCGATCCCGTCATCCTCCACCACCGCTTT
>NZ_JAPKMZ010000014.1:0-1649 GCF_026344155.1 Alcaligenes nematophilus
ACAGGCGACGACGTGATCAACAAGGAAGAGTCGGGCGGCGACGTCACGATCACCGGTACGGTTGGTAAAGACGTCAAACCTGGCGACAAGGTTGTTGTGACTGTCGGCGGCAAAGAATACGAAACGACTGTTAACCCAGACGGCAAGACCTGGAGCGTGGACGTCCCCGGCTCCGAACTGGTCAACAACGACAAGGTTGAGGCCAAAGTCACCACGACGGACGACGCTGGTAACACCACGACTGCGACCGACGAGAAGCCTTACGATGTCGACGTTACGCCTCCTGAAGCCGAGATCGCTATTAATGTCATCGCTGAAGATGACGTCATTAACAAGGCCGAGTCCGAATCCGACGTGACCATCACCGGTACCGTGGGTAAAGACGTTAAGGCTGGCGATACCGTGACCGTGACGGTCAACGGTAAGGATTACACCACCACCGTTAACGCTGACGGCAAGACCTGGAACGTGGACGTTCCTGGTACCGAACTGGCTCAGGACAGCAATGTTCACGCCAAGGTGGAAACGGAAGACGCCGCCGGTAACCCCGCTTCGGCTGAAGCTGACCGTGGCTACGGTGTCGACACCGACCTGCCCGAAGCTTCGATCACGATCGACACCATTGCCGGTGACGACGTAATCAACAAGGCCGAGTCCGAGTCCGACGTGACCATCACCGGTACCGTGGGTAAAGACGTCAAGGCCGGTGATACCGTGACCGTGACGGTCAATGGCAAGGACTACACGACCACCGTTAACGCTGACGGCAAGACCTGGAACGTAGACGTTCCTGGTGCTGAGTTGGCTGCTGATTCGAACGTACACGCCAAGGTTGAGACCGAAGACGCTGCCGGTAACCCCGCTTCGGCTGAAGCCGACCGTGGCTACGGTGTCGATACCGATCTGCCAGAAGCTTCGATCACGATCGACACCATTGCCGGTGACGACGTGATCAACAAGGCCGAATCGGAAGGGGATGTCACTGTTACCGGTACTGTGGGTAAAGACGTCAAGGCCGGTGACACCGTCACTGTGACCGTGAACGGTAAGGACTACACGACCACCGTTAACGCTGACGGCAAGACCTGGAACGTGGACGTTCCTGGTGCTGAGTTGGCCCAGGACAGCAATGTTCACGCCAAGGTCGAGACTGAAGACGCTGCGGGCAACCCTGCTTCGGCTGAAGCTGACCGCGGCTACGGTGTCGATACCGATCTGCCAGAAGCTTCGATTACCATCGACACCATTGCCGGTGACGACGTAATCAACAAGGCCGAGTCCGAGTCTGACGTGACCATCACCGGTACCGTGGGTAAAGACGTCAAGGCTGGCGACACCGTCACTGTGACCGTGAACGGTAAGGACTACACGACCACCGTTAACGCTGACGGCAAGACCTGGAACGTGGACGTTCCTGGTGCTGAGCTGGCCCAGGACAGCAATGTTCACGCCAAGGTGGAAACGGAAGACGCTGCGGGTAACCCAGCCAGCGCTGAAGCCGACCGCGGCTACGGTGTCGATACCGACCTGCCAGAAGCTTCGATTACCATCGACACCATTGCCGGTGACGACGTGATCAACAAGGCCGAGTCCGAGTCTGACGTGACCATCACCGGTACCGTGGGTAAAGACGTCAAGGCTGGCGACAC
>NZ_JAPKMZ010000015.1:0-1383 GCF_026344155.1 Alcaligenes nematophilus
TTAACGCTGACGGCAAGACCTGGAACGTGGACGTTCCTGGCTCTGAGCTGGCCCAAGATTCGAACGTACACGCCAAGGTTGAGACCGAAGACGCTGCAGGTAACCCTGCTTCGGCTGAAGCTGACCGTGGCTACGGTGTGGATACCGACCTGCCCGAAGCTTCGATCACCATCGACACCATTGCTGGCGACGACGTGATCAACAAGGCTGAGTCCGAGTCTGACGTGACCATCACTGGTACGGTTGGCAAGGATGTGAAGGCCGGTGATACCGTGACCGTGACGGTCAACGGTAAGGACTACACGACCACCGTTAACGCTGACGGCAAGACCTGGAACGTGGATGTTCCTGGTTCCGAGTTGGCTGCTGATTCGAACGTACATGCCAAGGTTGAGACCGAAGACGCTGCGGGCAACCCAGCGAGCGCTGAAGCCGACCGTGGCTACGGTGTCGATACCGACCTGCCCGAAGCTTCGATCACGATCGACACCATTGCCGGTGACGACGTGATCAACAAGGCCGAGTCCGAGTCTGACGTGACCATCACTGGTACGGTTGGCAAGGATGTGAAGGCCGGTGATACCGTGACCGTGACGGTCAACGGTAAGGACTACACGGCCACCGTGAACGCTGACGGCAAGACCTGGAACGTAGACGTTCCTGGTACCGAACTGGCCCAGGACAGCAATGTTCACGCCAAGGTGGAAACGGAAGACGCTGCGGGCAACCCAGCGAGCGCTGAAGCTGACCGCGGCTACGGTGTGGATACCGATCTGCCCGAAGCTTCGATTACCATCGACACCATTGCGGGTGACGACGTGATCAACAAGGCCGAGTCCGAGTCTGACGTGACCATCACTGGTACGGTTGGCAAGGATGTGAAGGCTGGCGACACTGTCACTGTGACCGTGAACGGTAAGGATTACACCACCACCGTTAACGCTGACGGCAAGACCTGGAACGTGGACGTTCCTGGCTCCGAGTTGGCTGCTGATTCGAACGTACATGCCAAGGTGGAAACGGAAGACGCCGCCGGTAACCCCGCTTCGGCTGAAGCTGACCGCGGCTACGGTGTCGATACCGACCTGCCAGAAGCTTCGATTACCATCGACACCATTGCCGGTGACGACGTGATCAACAAGGCCGAGTCCGAGTCCGACGTGACCATCACTGGTACGGTTGGCAAGGATGTGAAGGCTGGCGACACTGTCACTGTGACCGTGAACGGCAAGGATTACACCACCACGGTTAATACCGATGGCAAGACCTGGAACGTGAATGTTCCTGGCTCCGAGTTGGCTGCTGATTCGAACGTACATGCCAAGGTTGAGACTGAAGACGCTGCTGGTAATCCCGCTTCGGCTGAAGCCGACCGTGGCTACG
>NZ_JAPKMZ010000016.1:0-1125 GCF_026344155.1 Alcaligenes nematophilus
GGTACTATCGGTCACGTTGACCACGGTAAAACCACTCTGACCGCTGCAATCTGCACGGTTCTGTCCAAGGCATACGGCGGCGAAGCACGCGATTACTCGCAGATCGACAACGCCCCTGAAGAAAAAGCACGTGGTATCACCATCAGCACCTCGCACGTTGAGTACGAGACGCCTAACCGTCACTACGCACACGTTGACTGCCCCGGCCACGCTGACTACGTCAAGAACATGATTACCGGTGCTGCCCAGATGGACGGCGCTATCTTGGTTTGCTCGGCCGCTGACGGCCCAATGCCCCAGACTCGCGAGCACATCCTGCTGAGCCGTCAGGTTGGCGTTCCTTACATCATCGTGTTCCTGAACAAGGCCGACATGGTTGATGACGAAGAGCTGATCGAACTGGTTGAAATGGAAGTTCGCGAACTGTTGTCCAAGTACGACTTCCCTGGCGACGACACCCCGATCATCAAGGGTTCGGCCAAACTGGCTCTGGAAGGCGACGAAGGCCCACTGGGCAGCCAAGCCGTTCTGGCTCTGGCCGAAGCGCTGGACAGCTACATTCCTACGCCTGAGCGTGCCGTTGACGGTACCTTCTTGATGCCTGTTGAAGACGTGTTCTCGATCTCCGGCCGTGGTACGGTTGTGACCGGTCGTATTGAGCGCGGTATCATCAAAGTCGGCGAAGAAATCGAAATCGTGGGTATCAAAGACACGGTCAAGACCATTTGTACCGGCGTTGAAATGTTCCGCAAACTGCTGGACCAGGGCGAAGCTGGCGATAACGTCGGTCTGCTGCTGCGTGGTACCAAGCGTGAAGACGTGGAACGTGGTCAAGTTCTGGCCAAGCCCGGTTCGATCAAGCCACACACGGACTTCGACGCCGAGGTGTACATTCTGTCCAAAGAAGAAGGTGGTCGTCACACTCCTTTCTTCAAGGGCTACCGTCCTCAGTTCTACTTCCGTACGACTGACGTGACCGGCACCATCGAGCTGCCAGAAGACAAGGAAATGGTTCTGCCAGGCGACAACATTTCGATGAAAGTGTCCCTGATCGCTCCTATCGCCATGGAAGAAGGTCTGCGCTTCGCTATTCGCGAAGGCGGCCGTACCGTTGGCGCTGGCGTG
>NZ_JAPKMZ010000017.1:0-650 GCF_026344155.1 Alcaligenes nematophilus
CAAGAGCATCAATCCAGCCTGCAAGCTTGGCAACCGCTCACCCCCGAGCAACAACAGTTGCGTCAACTGTTATCTCGTCGCGCTCAAGTGATCACTCACCAGAGCGCTTTACGCCAGGCCTTTACCGACGTGGATCTATCAGGTGTCGATACCCAAGCGTTGCAACATGGATTTGATGTTGTGCTGGCCTCAATGGATCAACAAATACAGCATTTGATTGCGAACGACCCGCAGCTCGAACGGGGATATCAGCGCCTGCGTAGTGTGAGCGGCATCGGTCAACAGACAGCGGCCTTGTTGACCGAACTGCTCAATCGTATTCCCTTTGCTAATGCGGATGCCTTAGTCGCGTATAGCGGGCTCGATCCCCGACCCAACGACTCAGGGGCCAAGCGAGGCCGTCGTCGTATCAGCAAGCGTGGGCCGGCTCTGCTACGCCGACAACTGTATTTGGCTGCGATGTCGGCCTGCCGCAGTGCAGCATGTAAACCGTTGTATGAAGCGTATCGTGCCCGAGGCCTGGCGGGCACAGAATCGATTGTGATTCTGGCTCGTAAGTTGCTGCGCATTGCATATGCCGTGTGGAAAAGCGGACAAGCCTTTGACCCGTCCAAACTATCGCCTAAAACAGCTTGACCCAAACCATAGAA
>NZ_JAPKMZ010000002.1:0-786149 GCF_026344155.1 Alcaligenes nematophilus
TAGGTAGGTAGGTAGGTAGGTAGGTAGGTAGGTAGGTAGGTAGGTAGGTAGGTAGGTAAGTAAAGTATGTGCGTGAAAAGACGACATTTACCGAGCCTCCCTGAAAAGAAAAATCCCCGCTGGCAGATCAAGCAAGCGGGGATTTCAAAACATCTTAGGCGGCAAAGGTCTAAGTCATCAGCCACACAAACAATACTCCGCCCAACGCAATCCGATACCAGGCAAAAGGACGATAGGTGCGACTGGACACAAAGCGCAGCACGGCCTTCACCAGGAACAAGGCGCTAAAGAAAGCAGCAACAAAGCCCACAATAATCGCGGTGCTTTGATCTGCACTCAAGGACGCACCGTTGCGATACAGGTCATAAACCGTAGCAGCCAGCATGGTTGGCATGGCCAGGAAGAAAGAAAACTCCGTGGCGGTCTTGCGCTGAATACCGGCCAGCATGCCGCCGATAATAGTGGCGCCCGAACGTGAAGTACCTGGCACCATGGCAATACATTGGGCAAACCCAACCACCAAAGCCTGCTTCCAGGTGATCTCCTCCAAGGCAAAGGCGGTAGCCTTTTGCGAGGTGGCGGTTTCACCCTGATCCAGCTCTGACGTGTTCTTCGCGTACTGCGGTTTGCGCTCGACCCACAGCATCAACAAACCACCCAATACCAGCGTGAACACAAACACAATCTGGTGATGGAACAAGGCTTTGACGTACTGAATCGTCAAGGCACCAATAACGGCAGCGGGCAAAAAGGCAATCAGCAGATTGCGAGTGAACATCAGCTCCGTGCGATCACCGCGCAAGACCCCGGTGAGCAGCTGAATCAAACGGGCGCGAAAAATCCAGATCACGGCCAGAATCGAACCAAACTGAATGACAACCTCGAAGACCTTGGCATCACCCGAGGAAAAATCAATCCAGGAGCCCAGGATCAGCAAGTGCGCCGTACTGGAAACCGGAATGAATTCCGTGATGCCCTCAACAATCCCCAGAAACAGGGCTTTCAACAAATAGAGAGTTTGCTCAGTCATGTTGTCCGAATCAAAGCCAATAAAAATTAAGACGCCAGAAATGGATCGATTTGTTCATCATCGTATGGCACACGTTCCAGGCTGACCTGCGAAATGCGACGCCCTTCCAGCTCTTCCACCTTGAAGCGATACACCGCATCGCTTTGCTCAAGCACACACACATCGCCCACCTTGGGCAATTGTCCGAAACGCGTCAGCAGATAACCGGCCAGGGTGGCATATTCTTCCTCTTCATCCACCAGACCATCCACACCCAGCATCTGTTCCAGATGATGCAAGTCGGTGGAGCCGTCCAGGAGCCAGTGGTCCTGAGACTCCTGGACAATATCGGGAGTTTCGTCCTCGCTGGGGAAATCGCCTGCAATCGCCTCGAAAATATCCAAAGGCGTCACCAAACCTTCAATAGTGCCGAACTCGTCCGTCACCATGACCAACTGCCCGCGGCTTTGCTTGATGGTTTCCATCAGGTCCAAAATCCCGATGGACTCATACACAAAAACCGGCTGACGCAATTGGTCCAGACGGATATGACCATGAATCAGCAGGTCTGCCAGTAACTCTTTGCTTCGACCAATGCCAATAACCTCATCGAGCGAACCGCGACACACTGGCACCATGCTATGGGGTTCATGTGTCATCTTTTCGCGCAGGACCTCAGGATCGTCCTGCACATTCACCCAGGTAATCGCATTGCGCGGCGTCATCACCGAATGCACGGTACGCTCGGACAAAGTCAGCACACCACTGACCATATTGCGTTCTTCCTGACCGAACACCATTTGCGCCGCCGCACCGGGCAGATCCGGCCCGATGGCCGTTTCACCGGAAGCGGGACGCTTGCCCAACATGCGCAGCACAGCCTCGGCCGTACGCTCACGCATGGGACGACCAGCCTGCAGCATACGCAACTTGCGACGCGCCAGCTGATTGAACATTTCGATCAGGATGGAGAAGGAAATGGCCGCATACAGGTAACCCTTGGGTACATGTACGCCAAAGCCTTCCACCAGCAAGGAGAAGCCGATCATCAACAAAAAGCCCAGGCACAGGATCACCACCGTGGGGCGACTATTGATATAAGCCGTCAAGGGTTTGGAAGCAACCAGCATGATGCCAATGGCAATGACCACCGCCGCCATCATGATGGGCAGGTGCTCGACCATACCCACCGCCGTAATGACCGCGTCGATGGAGAACACGGCATCCAGCACCACGATCTGCGCCACGATGACCCAGAAGCTGGCATACATGCGCGAGCCGGAAGCATGAGCGCTGCGGTTCTCAATACGTTCGTGCAGCTCCAGTGTGCCCTTGAACAGCAGGAAAAAACCGCCCACGATCATGATCAGATCGCGACCTGAGAAATCCAGGCTGAATAGGGAGAACAAAGGATCGGTCAGCTGCACCAGATGAGACATGACCGTCAGTAAGCCAAGGCGCATCAGCAAGGCCAGTGACAGGCCCAGCACACGAGCCCGGTCGCGCTGCGCCGGAGGCAGCTTGTCGACCAAAATTGCAATGAACACCAGGTTATCGATGCCCAGCACAATTTCCAGAACTACCAGTGTGAGTAACCCAACCCAGGCGGTCGGGTCCATCAACCACTCCATCTCAGCTCCTTGGCGCTGTGATTAAAAGAACACCCCGGCAATGCCGGGGTCTAGGTTCTTAATCTTGCAGGTGCGACAGCATCTGAATAAAGATCTTCGGACTGGCGGCAATCACATTGCCAGTCTCTTTCCAGGTTTGTTCGCCTTCAAAGTCGCCCACCAGACCGCCGGCTTCGGTCACCAGCAAGGTGCCGGCAGCCAGATCCCAGGGTTTAAGGTTAACGGCGCAGAAGCCATCCAGACGACCTGCAGCCACATAAGCCAGATCCAAAACCGTTGCACCCACGCGACGCACGGCAGCACATTCGGCCAGCATATCGGCAAATGGGGAGGTGGGTTTCACGCCTGCACCCGAATCCGGCACGTGTGCACCGATCAAGGCATCGTGGTAACGAGTCTGGCCCGACACACGAATACGACGGTCGTTCAGGAAGGCACCACCGCCACGGCTGGCCGTGAACATTTCATTGCGGTTGGTGTCGTAAATAACGGCATGGGCAGCCTGGCCACGGTGCATCAAGGCAATCGAAATTGCGTAGCACGGAAAGCCGTGGATAAAGTTGGTGGTGCCATCCAGAGGATCAATGACCCACTGGTATTCGGGAGTACCTTCGCCTGCGGGTTCCAGCGGTGGGCGCTCGCCCGTTTCCTCGCCGATAAAACCGTGGTCGGGGTAGGCTTCGCTCAACACTTCAATGATGGCTTCCTCTGCTGCGCGATCCACTTCCGTGACATAATCTTTAGGGCCTTTACGCGCAACCGACAGGTGCTGGAGGTCCAGACTGGCGCGAGAGATAATGGTGCCGGCACGGCGAGCCGCCTTGATGGCGGTATTGAGCATCGGGTGCATGGAAATTCCGTTTTTTTAACAATAATTGAGCCTGCCTGGCGTGCCCTGTTGCAGGGCAAAATCGCGTGAGCAGACACAGGAAGCGTAGCTTCAAAGTAGCTATTTTAAATGACTCAGACGCAAGCATCGGCATTTGATGATAATTTTCACCGGGTTCGCTTCATTATGGTGCAACCCAGCCACCCTGGAAACGTGGGCGCAGCAGCGCGAGCGATCAAAACCATGGGCTTTGGCGACTTATGTCTGGTCGACCCGCTAGACCCGGACGTTGCACAAAACCCTCAGGCAATCTCGCTGGCCAGCGGTGCCGTCGACGTTTTGGAGCAAGCAACTATTGTTCCCACTCTGGCACATGCACTGGAACCGGTCACTCTGGCTTTTGCCCTGACGGCCCGCCCCCGCTATTTAGGACCGCCAGCCGCCGATATACGTCAGACTGCCGAACTGAGCCGTGAGCATCTGCGCCAGCACGCCGGAACCGTCGCCATTGTGCTGGGGACCGAACGCGTGGGCCTGACCAATGATCACATCAGCCAGTGCCAATACGTCTGCCATATTCCGGCCAATCCTGAATACAGTTCCCTGAATGTCGCCCAGGCTTTGCAACTGGCTGCCTGGGAATTGCGCTATGCCTTGCTGGCTGAAAGCGGTGCCAGCCTGCTGCCCAATACGGATGGCAAGGCAGACCCTGGCAAGGAGCTGGCTCCCCAAGCCAAGGTGCAAGCCTTGCTGCAGCACTGGGAACAGGCCATTGAAAGCGTCAAGTTCCTGGACCCCAAACACCCCAAGAAGCTGGTGCCCCGCATGCAGCACCTGTTCGGTCGCGCCCAGCTTAGTTTGGACGAAGTGGATATGTTGCGCGGCCTGTGTACCGCCATGATCAAGACCGCTAAAACAGCGGGCCACCCCATCCCTGAACAACGTAAAGACGAATCGGCAGGCCCGGAACATCGCTAAAACCTGCCTTCAAACGCGCTACCCCTCTTGCCCGCTGCACCCAGCGGGCATTGTCTTTTATGAGCGATCACACAGTGGACACTTTCTTGGCTGGCGTATATTCTTACTGAGTTACTTTTTCGGTAAGCAATAGCTGTTTTCAAGCATGAACACTCCCGAGACCGTAGAACCGCAGGATCAGGCCGGGCCGCGCACCTTGCAACGCGGCCTGCTGGTGCTCAAGACTTTGCAGAATCATCAAGGCAAAGGGCTGAGCGTCACCGACCTGTCGCGCGCCACGCAATTACAGCGCCCCACCATCTACCGGCTGCTGGCCGCCCTGATCGATCACGGTCTGGTCCAGAACAGTAGCCATAGCCGTCGCTACAGCGCCACGCGCCAGGATCAGGGCCTGTTTGGACTGGACCCGCGTGTCACCATCATGCAGCCCATCATGCAAGAGCTGGCTCAACAGACTGGCGACGCGGTCTTTCTGGTGGGCCGCGATGGCGACGACTCCGTTAGCCTGTGGCGCGAAATTGGCCCCTACCCGGTACAGATTCTGGCCACTTATGTCGGCAAGCGTCAGCCTTTGGGCGTGGGTTCGGGTGGCATGGCCTATCTGGCCACACTTGGGGACGAAGCGATCGAGCAGATTATCGAACGCAATGCCAATCAGCTGGATCAGTACGGTGGCATGACCCAGCGCGAGATGCGCCAGTTGGTCACCAACACCCGTATCCGGGGCTACTCGGTTGTAGGCAATTACGCCGTACGCGGTGCTTTGGGTGTGGGCTGCGCGTTGTGCGATCACAAAGGCCGCCCCATTCTGGCCATGAGTGTCACGGCCATTACCGAGCGCATGCCTGCGCCACGGCAAAAAGAAATTGCCGGTTTGCTGCGCGACGCGCTGGATTCGGTCGCCGACAAGTTTTAAATCTGGGCGGATCTCTCCCCCATAACGGTGTCGGGACCGTTACCACCCTCATCCGCACACAGCCTGCCCTGTGTGCTTTTTTTACGCCTCGAACCTCCCCCTCCGCCTGCTTTCCTCATCAACGCAGGTAGCTCTTCCAGGCTCAGCCTGTCAAAACAAGGGAAACTACGCTGGCTATAAGCCCAGTCCCCTCCCAAGCCGCACTCATCCCAGCTTGGCTTCTGAAAAAAGCAGTGCCGTTTCAAACAGTGCTCTAGCCTCCATTCAAACTGATCCTCTAATCAGTTCGTTTTAGCTAAATATCCCCATTTCTCAAAAAACAGTCGGCTTTATATCGAAAGCCGCTTGTCGCGGCGCGCGCTCGCCCTTTTACCCCTAGGGTTAACGCGTCATCGTTTCGCCGCGCGTAAATAAAACAACATTTGCTTTATTGATCCACGCACTAGCCTGTCGCTATCTTGTGGGCACAACGATAAGCCCCCTAAGGGGCACACCATAAAAAAGGAAGGCGAGATACAGGCAACAGTCATTACCGAGGAGTACGCGCTAGCGGGACTGTGTATCCAGCATCCACATCCATCAGCCGACCCACTAGCCAGGTCGGGGAGACAAAAACAAGGATAAGTTCATCATGAACACCACTGCTACCCTCTCGGCCAAACCCAGGCCAAACTTGCTGACCCGCTTTACCAATATCTGCGTGCGTTACGTAGAAAAGTGGATGCCGGACCCGTATCTGTTCGCCGTCATCCTGAGCTTGCTGGTTGTAGGACTGATTGCCCTGTTTGTTGATGGCGCCACCCCCGGAGGAATGGTGGATGCCTGGTATCGCGGGGTATGGGGCCCTAAAAGCATTTTCACCTTTGCCCTGCAAATGGTGCTGATTCTGGTGACGGGCTACACCCTGGCCGAAGCACCACCCTTGAAACGCGCCATCATCTGGTTGGCCTCCCGTGCCCGCACACAAGTTGAAGGTGCCCTGCTGTGCTTTGCCGTGGGCGCGATCTTCTGCCTGCTGAACTGGGGCCTGGGTCTGGTGGCCGGTGCCCTGGTTGCACGCCAGGTTGCCCGCCGTCTGCCCAATGTGCACTTTGGTTATCTGATTGCCTCGGGTTATATGGGTTACCTGCTCTGGACTCAAGGTCTGTCCAGCTCGATTGCCCTGGCCAATACCGATCCCAACAGCCCCATCAACGTCATCCATCAACTGACCAGCATGACGGTGCCGTTCAGCCTGACCATTTTCCAGCCCTATAGCTGGATTCCAGTTGTGGCCCTGATCATCCTGCTGTTTCTGACGATCTGGCGCATGGAGCCTGACTACGCCTTGCCGCCTGACCCCGCCGTCTTTGCTGACATTGAAAAAGACCTGCCCAAAACCAAGCCCAGCACCCCGGCTGAAAAGCTGGAAAACCTGTGGATTCTGAATGTGCTGTTCTTTGCCGCGGGTATGTACTACTTCGTGCGCAGCGGTTTTGCGCTGAACATCTCATCCATGATCATGCTGTTTACCGTCACCGGTGCCCTGCTGCACTGGACGCCTATCCGCTTTATCAAATCCTTTGTCGAGTCCGCCAAAACGGCAGGCCCGCTGATTCTGCAGTACCCGCTGTATGGCGGCATCATGGGCTTGCTAGCCTATATCCCCATGGAAGGCGGTCGCGCCCTGGAAGAAATCCTGTCCTCCGCGCTGGTGACTGGGGCCAATGAATACACTCTGCCCTTCCTGACCTTTATCGCCTCCATCATCATCTCGCTGTTTGTTCCTTCCGGTGGCGGACACTGGGGTGTGCAAGGCCCCATCGCCGTGCAATCGGCCCTGGCCATTGGTCAGGACGGACCCGACTACCTGGGCCTGATGTCCATGGCCGTGGCCTTTGGCGAGGCGGTGGCCAATATGATCCAGCCCTTCTGGCTTTTGCCTGTGCTGGCCATTGCGCGCCTGAATGTACGACAAGTGATGGGCTTTACTGTCGTGGCCTTTCTGATTGGCACCGTCATTTTGACGATTGCTATTCTTATCGCACCCTTCACGCTCTAAGGACTTGCCATGTCTGTGAATGATTTCGCTACCCGAAACACGACATCCAGCCAGGAGGCAGCGGAGGCTGCAATTGCCCGCTACGAGCAAACCGAGGATCTGATTCAGGCCTTTGCCCATCTGGACAAGGAGCAGGTACGGCATGTCGCCCAAGAGCAGGAGAACAACACCGGCTCCCTGAAGGGGCTGGTCATCGGCATCAAGGATTTGATCAATACGGCGGACGCTCCAGCCACCTATGGTTCGCCCATTTATCGCGACAACCGCCCCACCCAGGACGCTGCCATTGTGCAGGCCCTGCGTGCGGCCGGTGCCGTGCCTTTTGGCAAAACCGTCACCACGGAATTTGCGCTGTTCAGCCCTCCCAAGACACGCAACCCCTGGAATCTGGAGCACACGCCGGGCGGTTCTTCGTCCGGCTCGGCCGCTGCCGTGGCCGCCAATGTGGTGCCGGTAGCTTTGGGCACCCAGACAGCGGGGTCCGTGGTGCGCCCCGCCACGTTCTGCGGAATTTATGGCTTCAAACCCAGCTTCGGCGCCCTGCCCAGCAGCGGCTTGAAAACCATCAGCCCGTCTCTGGACACCTTGGGAATCCTGGGCCAGCGGCTGGAGGATGTGCGCCGTGTGTTCAACGCACTGCGCAGCACGCCGGAATTATCGCAAGTCCTGCAGCAAGCCCCTTTGCGCCTGAGCTTTTTGCACACGCCCTGGTGGGAGGACATTGCCGAGGATTTGCGTGATCGGCTGGAAGCGACCGTAACTCACCTGAAAACGGATGACGGCCAGTTTGAAGTTCAGCTTAGCGACAGGGACAGTCTGTTTGGTGAACTGACCCACGCGCAGCAAGCCATCATGGGAGCTGAAGTACTGGCCCATTTAAGCCATGAACGCCAGCAACACCTGGAACTGCTCTCGCCTGCTTTGCGGACTTATCTGGATAAATGCGCACAGACTCAACCTGCCGAACTGATTCAGGCTCAAGGCCTGATCAATCAGGTCAAGCGCCAACCCGAGCTGATCTTCGGCGACGCAGACCTGATCCTGAGCGCAGCCGCCTTGGGCGAGGCTCCCACACGCGACACCACGGGCGATCCCGTGCTGTGCCGTGCCTGGACGGCATTGGGCATTCCATGCATCAACTTGCCCATCGGCTTTGGCAGCCACGGGCTTCCTTTAGGACTGCAAGTGGCTGCCCGCCCTGGGCAGGATGACCTGCTACTGGAAGCGGCCACCCGCATTGCCCATCGCCTGGGCACATTAACTATCGCGCTGCCTGAACTCCGATCCTGAAGGGTCGGGCAGCTTACTCAACGGATCACATCGACAGAGGTAGGACAGGGAAACCCAATGACGGACAGCAACTGGAATCTTAAGAATCAAGCCCGCCAGCAAAGACTGCAACGTGCCAGCCGCGCACTGGGAGACTCTTTGCAAGGCAAGATATGCAGCACGGATAAAGCCAGCAGCTTGCTGGAAGCCGTATTACAAGTAGGAGATCGAGTATGTCTGGAAGGCAATAACCAGAAGCAGGCCGACTTTCTGGCCGATGCACTGGTGGGCGTCGACCCAGCGCAGATTCATGACCTGCACATGGTGCAATCCGTGCTGGCCTTGCCCCAGCATCTGGATGTGTTTGAAAAAGGCATTGCCAACCGCCTGGACTTCAGCTTTTCCGGCCCGCAAGGTGCGCGCCTGGCCAGGCTGGCCTCGGCAGGACGACTGAACATCGGTGCCATTCATACCTATCTGGAGTTGTTTGCCCGTTACTTTGTAGATTTGACCCCGAATGTCGCGCTCATCGCGGCCCAGGCCGCCGATGAGCACGGCAATCTGTACACCGGCCCCAATACCGAGGACACCCCGGCTATTGTGGAAGCCACCGCTTTTTCCGGCGGCATTGTCATCGCCCAGGTCAACGAGCTGGTCGACAGCAAGACCACCCGCCTGCCACGCGTGGACATTCCCGCCGACTGGGTGAACTTTGTCGTGCCCGCTCCCCGCCCGCACTTTATCGAACCGCTGTTTACCCGTGACCCAGCCCAGATCAGCGAAATCCAGGTCTTGATGGCCATGATGGCGATCAAGGGCATCTACGCGGAATACGGTGTGCAACGCCTGAACCACGGCATCGGTTTTGATACCGCCGCCATTGAATTGCTGCTGCCCACTTACGGCGAATCACTGGGCCTGAAAGGCAAGATTTGCCAGCACTGGGCCTTGAATCCGCATCCTGCCCTGATCCCGGCCATCGAAGCCGGTTGGGTGCAATCGGTGCACTCCTTCGGCTCCGAGCTGGGCATGGAAAACTATCTGCGCGCCCGCTCCGATGTGTTCTTCACCGGCCCGGATGGCAGCATGCGCAGCAACCGCGCGTTCTGTCAGGCGGCTGGCCACTACGCCTGTGACCTGTTCATCGGCTCCACCTTGCAGATCGACCTGCATGGCAATAGCTCCACCGCCACGCTGGGCCGTATTGCCGGTTTTGGTGGCGCACCCAATATGGGCGCGGATGCTCGCGGTCGTCGCCACGCCAGCCCCGCCTGGTTGAAAGCCGGGCAAGAAGCACGCCAAGGACGCCAAGGTGCAGCCGGTACGCCACGTGGTCAGAAGCTGGTAGTGCAGATTGTGGAAACCTTCCGCGAACACATGACGCCCGCCTTTGTGGACACCCTGGATGCCTGGACCCTGCAGGAGCAGACCGGCATGGATCTGCCGCCCATCATGGTGTACGGCGACGATGTCACTCACATCCTGACAGAAGAAGGCATCGCCAATCTCTTGCTGTGCCGTACCGACGAAGAGCGCGAACAAGCCATACGGGGTGTTGCCGGCTATACGCAAGTGGGCCTGGGCCGAGATGCCCGCATGGTGGAGAACCTGCGCGATCGCGGCATCATCCGTCGCCCTCAGGATCTGGGCATAGACCCACGCCAGGCCACCCGCAATTTATTGGCCGCACGCAGCATGCGGGATCTGGTTCAAGCCTCCGGCGGGCTGTATCAACCTCCGGCACGCTTCCGTAACTGGTAATGGCCCGCCACGCTATTTGCATTAGGAGATCACGATGACAAACATTCCTCACGGCCTGGAAACCCTGGCCTATAGCTTCAAAGGACAAAAGCCTATTGGCACCTTCCAGCCTGTGCTGGTGGGCGTGGTAGGTTCGGGCAATCTGGAAGTGCTGGCCGAGCCCAAGGACAGCGCCGAATGCACCATCCATATTCATACCTCGGCACGTGGTTTCTCCACGATCTGGGATGCGGTGGTGCGGGACTTTCACCAGCGCCATCCGCTGGCCGGTATTCACTTTGACATTAACGATATGGGGGCCACCCCTGCCGTGGTCAGCCTGCGTTTGGACCAGGCCGCCAGCGAAGCCCTGGCACGCAGCCAAGCACAAGGAACACAGTCATGAGCAGTTATCTGGAATGTTCTGCCCGCCAGCGCGTTCAGGCTCTGTTTGACGCCAACAGCTTTCACGAATGGCTGCCACCTGCACAACGTTTAAGCAGCCCCCATCTGGCCCAGTTGGGAGTGCCTTCTTCCTTTGATGATGGCGTAGCTATCGGCCGTGCCTTGCTGGAGGGGCAGACCGTGTATGTGGCGGCGCAGGAAGGCGAATTCATGGGCGGTGGCGTGGGCGAAGTCCACGGCGCCAAGCTGGTGGGCCTGCTGCGTCGAGCCATGACTGACCGTCCTGCAGGCGTAGTGCTGCTGCTGGAGTCCGGTGGTGTGCGTTTGCACGAAGCTAACGCCGGTTTGATAGCCGTCTCGGAAGTGATGCGCGCCCTGCTGGACACGCGTAATGCCGGAGTGCCTGTGATTGCTTTGGTCGGCGGGCAAAACGGTTGCTTTGGAGGTATGGGCATTGTGGCCCGCTGCACCAACCACCTGATCATGAGCGACGTCGGCCGTCTGGCCATGTCCGGCCCGGAAGTGATTGAAGCCTCCCACGGAGTCGAAGAATACGACTCCAAGGACCGCGCTTTGGTCTGGCAAACCAGTGGCGGAAAACACCGCTGGCTGACTGCCGATTGCGACGACCTTGTACCGGACACCGTGGCCGCTTTCCGCGCCGCTGCCGTACAAGGCTTGAAGAATCCAGCTCGTGGTCCCGTCACCCTGGAAGAGCTGGAACAGGAACATCAGCTGCTGGCACACCGCGCAGCCCTGCTGCCTGTGGAGCAATGGGACCAAACTGAAAATCAGGCCCAAGCCTTGTGGCAAGCACTGGGGCTGGAACAAAGTGATCAAGTCGGGCAGATGGATGCTGCAGCCGTCAAAGCATTACGCAGCCAGGAGGCGCTGTCATGAAATGGGAAACACTGGTGCAATCGCTGTTCGATACGCAGCACAGCATTAGCGAACAGGATTTGTTCTTGCAGGGCGATGCCCAGTTTGATGGCGAGACCTTGGCCGTGATCGGCACGACGGAACACGCCCCCATCGGCGTGTCCCTGGCCTTGACCCAGGCACAGGCCGTGCTGGACACCATCAAGAACCATCCTGGCCGTAGCCTGCTGCTTTTGGTCGATACCCAGGGCCAGCAACTGCGCCGCCGCGATGAGCTGCTGGGCATCAACCGCGCCATGGCTCACTTGGGCATGTGCCTGGATCTGGCCCGACGCAAAGGCCACAAGGTCATTGGGCTGGTGTACGACCAGGCCCTGTCCGGTGGTTTCATCACCTCCGGTCTGATTGCCGATGCCTGCTATGCCGTGCCCGAAGCCGAAATTCGCGTCATGCGCATTCCTGCCATGGCCCGCGTGACCAAGCTGCCCGAAGCCATGCTGGAAGAGCTGGCGCAGTCCAATCCGGTCTTTGCGCCCGGCGTAGGCAATTATGTGGCCATGGGAGGCATTCAGTCTGTCTGGGACAGCAGTTCGCCAGAGCAACTGCGTGCTTCCTTGCGGGCAGCACTGGCTCAATCCAATGATCAGGATCGCCGCGCCAGCGATGGTGCCGAACGTGGTGGCCGCCGCCTGGCTGCCCAGATCATTGAACAGGTCTTGCAGGCATCCTGATGAACGCCCAGCTGCCCGCTCGCCGTCACCACCTGATCACGCTGGACAACACAGCCTGGGATCAGGTGCTGACTGATCTGGAGCCGACCAGCCACGTCTGCCAGAGCCTGCGTCAATGGCAGGCTCGAGGCTGGCCGCTGGTCGTCAGCCGTCAGCCAGGCGAACTGCATAGCGGACAGTTGCAAGTGGGCATTCCTTTACCGACCGATTGGGGGCGGCAACGTCTGTCCCTGATCGTTTCCCAAAACCAGAGCCTGTCTTGGGGCAGTTTTCCCCCCGCCCATGAAGCCCAAACCTTATTGCCAGCCTCCTTGGCGCAAGACTGGCTGAGCTTATGTCAGCGTATGCAAGCACATGGCTGCACGGCTCAGGTCTATGGCAGTTATGGCTGGGAGCTGATCACAGGACAGGGCTATGTGCGTGAAGGTTCAGACCTGGATTTGCTGCTACCCGTGCAGAGCGCCACGCAAGCAGATCGTCTGGTGGAGCTATTAAGTGCAATCAGCGAATTGTCCGGTTTGCCCCGTCTGGATGGAGAGTTGCTGTTCCCGGATGACGCCGCCATTGCCTGGCGTGAATGGCAGCAATGGCGCAGCGGTGCCAGCAGCAAAGTGATGATCAAACGCACTCATGGTGTACGTATTCAGGCGCACTCGGACTGGCCCGAGCACGCTCCTGCTCCGGAGTCCTCTCATGCTGCTTGATGCCATTGAAACCAGAACATTGGCGCCTCGCCCCACTGCCCCCGACTTCATGGATCCATCCCGTTCCTGGAGTTGTGCGGCCATAGGCCGTGCGGCGGTTCTGGCGCTGTATGACGAGCTGATTCTGGCTCCCAAACCGGGGCTGGTTTCCTTGCTCGACAGCGGCAGCCATGACGATATGGATGCCAGCACTTTTTATCGCAGTCTGTTTGCCCTGCGCCATTATTTTTCTGACATGGCGGCTCTGGGCCAACAGCGTGTTCCATTCAGCCAGCTGCAAACTCGCGGGATTGCAGCGGAGGCTCGCATGCAGGCGGCAACCGGGGGCATCAATACCCACCGTGGCGCCATCTTCATGCTGGGCCTGCTGTGCGCAGCCGCAGGCGCTTGCCTACCTTTTCGCACCCTGACTCCCGCCACGATTCGGGACCAACTTCAAACATTATGGGGGGCGGCTTTACAGGCCCGCAGCCTGCAAGCTTCGTCCGCACTGCCGGGCGGACGGGCGGTACGCCGCTATGGCTTGCAAGGCGCGAACCAGGAAGCAGCCCAGGGCTTTCCCACCTTGTTTGAAACGGCCTGGCCCGCCTGGCAAGTCGCTGTCAAAACTTTGTCTCCGCACAGCACACCAGTGGCAGAACAGCAGTTGCAAACCGTGGGTCTGCATACCTTCTTTTCTGTTATGGCGGTCCTTGACGATAGTAATCTGGCCCATCGTGGCGGACTGGAGGGGCTACACTACGCGCGCCGCTGCGCCATGCACTACCTGCAAGCAGGCAGTGCATTCAGCCCCGATGCGGTGCAACGCGCGCAAGCCTTGCATCAAGCCTTCATGAAGCGTCGCCTGTCCCCCGGCGGCGCAGCCGACACCCTGTCGGCCTGCTGCTGGCTGGATCGCTTGCAAGCCTATGCACCCGGCAGTGCCAGCCAGCGTCGCCCTACTGGAGCCTGACTATGAAAATCGCCCTGCTGTTTTCCGGGCAAGGCATGCAATACGCAGACATGCTGCCCTGGATGAACCCGGCAAACCCCTTGCTGCTGCAAATGCAGGAACAGTTGCACGTTCCCGATTGGCGCGCTGCCATGCGCGATACCCGTTGGGCCAGCACCAATGCCCATGCCCAAGTTGTGCTGACAGCTTGCGCCTTGGCCGCTTGGCAGAAATTGCAGGAGCACGTCCCTGCCCTGCAAACCTCCTGGCGATCTTTGGTGGCCGTGGCGGGCTACAGCATTGGTGAACTGGCAGCCGCTTGTGTAGCGGGTGTGTCATCTGCCAGCAATACCATCCAGCTCGCCGGACAAAGAGCCGCCTTGATGGATCAAGCCGGGGCCGGACAGGACAGCAGCATGCTGGCGATAAGTGGGGTTTCAATCCGGACGATTGAACAATGGTGCCAAGCACACGGCGCTGCCCTGGCCATACGCAATGGTCCTGATAGTGCTGTCTGTGCGGGACCACGTGACAAGCTTGCTGCCCTGGAAAAATTCGCTCAAGAACAAGGGGCACGTTGCACACCCCTGGCCGTGAATATTGCCTCCCATACCCGTTGGATGAGCAGCGCGGCCCAGGCCTTTCAAGAGCAACTGAATCAAAGCGAACTGACTGCCCCGACCTTGCCTTGGCCTACCAATGCCGGTCTATGGGTACATAACGCCACTACCGCTGCCCAGGCCTTATCAGCGCAGTTGATGCAAACCGTGCAATGGGACTCCTGCATGGAGCAGATTGAAGAGCGACAGCCCAATGTGGTGCTGGAGATTGGTCCGGGCCGCAGTCTGGCGACCATGTGGAATCAACGCTATCCAGAGACTCCTGCGCGCAGTGTAGACGAGTTCCAAACCCTGGATGGCTTGCAGCGCTGGCTGTCTCGCTGGGCTGGATAAACGCAAGACAGCGGCTTGCACAGACCCGCATCAGCCCGACGTCGGCCCTTCTTTTTCCAACTGAGTACGCACGATCCGGCAGGCCCGTAACAAGCTCAACACATTCGGGCTGCGCTCGCGCGACTTCATGCACACCAGGCCGATACGCTGTGAATGTCGATACTTCGGCTCCAGGCTCAGCCACTGAATCTTGTCAGAAAAAACCGCTTTGGCTCGCGCAGGTAAAAGGGAGCATCCCACACCACCACTGACCAGGCTCATCAAGGAAAAGATGTCTCCGGTGCGCATCACAATATCGGCATCAAACCCAGCTTTGGCCAACATGCGCTGCATATCCCGCCCCGTTGCAAAATCATCGGTCAGCGACACAAAACGTTCCTTGGAACAACGCTCCAGATCCACCACGGACGAGTCCGATCCTTGCCAATCCATGGGAGCAGCAAACATCAGTTCATCATCAAAAATGGGCAGCACTTCCAGATCATCCGGTTGCTCCTGTGGCAACTCGATCAGGGCTGCATCAATATGACCACCCCGCAACTTTTGCAGCAGCTTCTCGTTGGAGTCCAGCACCAGATCAATCTGCAATAAAGGCTTGTGAACCTTCAGCTCTACCAAAAGGCGCGGCACCAAACGTATCGTCAGCGAGTACATGGAGCCTATGCGCAACTGATCCGACGAATACCCCCCGGCTTCGCGGGCAGCATCAATGCCATGCTGCAAGGTACGTATGGTTTCCTTGGCCGCTTCGGCCAGCTCGCGCGCCGACTCCTGTGGCACCAGATTGCGGCCTTCCTGCAAGAACAGCGGGCAGCGCAACCCTTCCTCCAGGCTTTTCAAGGCCCGATGCACGCTCACCGCACTGGTGCCCAATTGTTCAGCGGCACGGGCAATCGTGCCGGCTTCCAGAAAAGCCAGCAGAACTTCCAGGCGTCGTACCGTGATTTTTTCGTCGATCAGAAACATCGTGAGGGCAGGTGGAAAAACAGCGCCAGAGCAAAGAGTACAGTATGGGAGAAGCCCGCAGTAAGTCCAATGCAGGCTAACCCGAAAAAAATGCCCCAAGCCGCTAAAAGCAAGGCTTGGGGCATTCATACTTTCTATCGGAACCGCATGGGCTTGAAGCCTGCAGGACACGGTTCAAAGCCGGAGTCAGGCCTTGAACCCATCATGTTCACGCAGCCTTTTTCTCGCCAACCGACTGCACGATTTCACGTACTGGAACGGGCGTCTGCAAACCAGCCTGATTCAGCACTTGGACCGCACGGCGGAACAGATCAAAACGGGCATCCCAGAAGTCAGCAGCATTGATCCACGCACGCAGATTGACGGTGATTACGCTGTCCTTGTACTCCATGACCATGACCAAAGGAGCCGGGTCTTTCAGCACCTGAGGATGTTCATTGAGCAGGTCTTGCAGCAGCTTGATGGCCAGGTCCAGATCATCGCCATAACGTACGCCCACCCCGAAGTCCAAACGACGGGTGGTGTTACGGCTGTAGTTGATGATAGGGTTGCCCCAGATCAGGCTGTTGGGCAGCGTGAATTGAATGCCATCCACTTGCTCAAAGCGGGTCAGGAACAAACCCACTTCCTGCACGGTGCCGTCACCTTTACCAACAACCGACACAAACTCGCCCGCACGCAAGGGACGCAGCATCAGCAACATGATGCCGGCGGCGATATTTTGCAGTGTGTTCTGCAAGGCCAAGCCCACCGCCAAACCGGCGGCACCCAGTACCGCGATAATGCTGGCGGTCTGCACACCAAAACGGGCCAACACGGCAATCAGCACAAAGATGCGGATTGTCCAGACCGTTACGGACTGGGCCATAGGCACAATCGTCGGATCCACTCGAGGCGAGCGGGCTGCCATGCGCTTGATGGCACGACCGGCGACGGCAGACAGCCACCAGCCAATAATCAGAATCAACAAAGCAATCACGACGTTGAGCGCAATCGCGACAACGGCTGGAAACTCTGTCATCCAGGCTTGCAATTTTTCCACGTTTCAATCTCCTCAATTAAAAGGCAAAGCACCGAAGGGACTGGCCGCCAAGGGTAAACATTGCTAGTGCGCATCATAGCCTTGGGACGGGTCTGAACCCAAGTTGAGCAAGCCCACCATCTTATCCCCGAAAACTGTGGATAGCTCATAGGAAAAACTGGGCAAATCAGAAAAACCTTCCGTAGTATCAGCCACTTGAAAACCACGAACAGAAAACATCCAAATCCGGAAACAGACGCCAGCTTATCCCCATAAAATGTGGACAAGTCACAGGATAAACCGTGAATCACTGCACTTATCCCCGTGCAATCAAGCACTTAGAAATGGCGAGCAGAGAATCGACAATTCTTTACCATTTTTTTCCTCGGGCAAGCCTCTGCTTGTTGAAAACCGGCTTATCCACAAAAGATGTGCATAAAAATAGGGAAAACCCCTGTATTAGCAAAAAATAGGCTTATAAAACAATCACCTAAGTAGCCAGGTCAGGGATTCACCATTTTGCACCTGTTCAAGCCGGTACGCGCCACAGGGAAGCCAGCCAATGCTGCTCCTGCGGCGGCCTGTCTGTGGGGCGATAAAAGTGATCGATATACTCAAAGCCCGCTTGCTCCAGACGCTCTGACCACTGCTCCCAACTGTAGTAACAACCATAGCGCTGACCATTCCAGCCTTCTTGCCCCTGACCACGCGGATTGGAAGAAAACAGCACGCCGCCAGGTCGCAGGCTATGACGCAAGGCCGTCAACACAGCTGGTAATTCGGCACTGGGTATATGGAATAAAACCGC
This sequence comes from Alcaligenes nematophilus, assembly GCF_026344155.1. Lineage (NCBI taxonomy): Bacteria > Pseudomonadati > Pseudomonadota > Betaproteobacteria > Burkholderiales > Alcaligenaceae > Alcaligenes > Alcaligenes nematophilus. The sequence goes on from NZ_JAPKMZ010000002.1 coordinate 17,812, forward strand.
ATTGGCAAACACGCCATCAAAAGCCGCAGCGGGCAAACTCAACTCCAGAAAGTCCTGATGCAGCACCGGCAAGCCAGTTTGCTGACGAGCCATCTCCACGAAAGCCGCACAGCCATCCAGCCCCACCGGGCGGTGACCCATGGCCTGAAACGCGACCAGATCCCGCCCCGGTCCACAGCCCAGATCCAGAATATCCACAGGCCCCGGCAAGCCGATGGCCGCCAGCAAAGCATCACGATTCTGGCTGACATCATGGTCCCACGTGCCGTCCCGATAAGCCTGCGCATGGTCCTGGTAATGATTGACGGTGCGACGACTGGTTTCTTTCATCTGAACATCCTTGCCTATGCTATGGGTTTACTTGACGCTGCCTAACGATGGATCGACTATATCCTGAGTCCAATTTGAATCTGATGCCATGAAGCCAAGCTATCCGCTCTCCGTCCTAGACCTGTCCCCTATTGTTCAGGGCTCCACACCGGCCCAGTCCTTTCGCTGTTCGGCGGACATTGCCCGTCATGCCGAGCAGTGGGGCTATCACCGTTACTGGCTGGCCGAACACCACGGCATGCCCGGTATTGCCAGTGCTGCCACTTCAGTTCTGATCGGGCACATTGCCGGTCAAACCAGCCGCATTCGTGTGGGCGCGGGCGGCATCATGTTGCCCAACCATTCCCCTTTGGTGATTGCCGAGCAGTTTGGAACGCTGGCCTCCCTGTACCCCGGCCGTATTGACTTGGGCCTGGGTCGTGCCCCTGGCTCCGACCCCGAAACCGCCCGCGCCTTGCGCCGCAATCTGAACAGCGACCCCGACCAGTTTCCACGCGACGTGCTGGAGCTGATGGACTATATGTCCGACGAGCCGCGCAACCGCATCATGGCCGTGCCCGGTCGCGGACTGAATGTGCCGGTCTGGATTCTGGGCTCCAGCCTGTTTGGTGCTCAACTGGCCGCCGCCTTGGGCTTGCCCTACGCCTTTGCTTCGCATTTTGCACCTGCTCAATTGATGGACGCTATTGAGGTTTACCGCCGTCAGTTCCAGCCTTCCGTGCATCTGGAAAAACCGTATGTCATGCTGGGCTACAACGTCTTTGCCGCCGACACGGAAGACGAAGCCAAGCTGCTGGCCTCCTCCTGGCAACAGTCTTTTGTGAACCTGCGCAGTGGTCGTCCAGGCCAGTTGCCACCCCCCGTGCGTGATTACTACGAGCAATGCAGCCCACCGGCCCAGCATCTGCTGGACTCCTTGCTCAGCTGTACGGCCATTGGCAATCCGGAACAAGTGCTTGAGCAGATGAAAGGCTTCATTCAACTGACCGGCGCCAACGAGCTGATGCTGAACGCCAATATCTTTGACCATAACAAGCGCTTGCGCTCCTACGAGATTGCCGCCGAGCTGCGCGGCAGTCTGGTATGAACCCACGCCACCTTCAAGAGACTGCACTGCGCTACTTCCAGGAAGTAGCGCGTTGTGGCTCTATCTCGCAAGCGGCGAGCAATCTGCATGTGGCCACATCGGCCATCAGCCGCCAGATCAGCGGACTGGAAGAAAACCTGGGCATGGCCTTGTTCGAGCGTCATGCCCGTGGCATGAACCTGACCGCTGCGGGAGAGCTGCTGCTGGCCCATGCTCGTCGCAGCGCCATGGATGCCGAGCGCACCTTGCACGATATTGCCGCCTTGCAAGGGCTACAAACCGGCCTGATACGCATCGCCTCCTCTGAAGGTTTGGCCGCCCAGCTACTGCCGCAATGCATTGCACAGTTTCGTGAAAAACATCAGGGCATACGTTTTCAACTGGACGTACTGCCACCACACCGCATCACCATGCTGCTGCTAAGCGGCCAGATTGATATAGGCATCAAATTCACTCAAACAGCCGAAAAAGACATCAAGACCTTGTTCCGCCGCGATGCGCCTGTCATGGCTCTGGCGGTTCCCGGCCACCCGGTAACCCGTACCGAACGCATCAGCCTGAAAAGCCTTCTGGCACACCCTCTGGCCTTGCCCGGCCCCGACACCACCGTGCGGCAAATGATGGATGTGGCCTGCAGCGCACAGAACCTGAGTCTGGACCCGGTATTCAGCAGCAATCACATGCAGTCTCTGCATCAATTTGCCTTGTCCGGCGCAGGCGTGACGGTGTCGGCCTTGCTCTCGGCTCGTCACCTGATTGAGCAAGGTTTGCTGCAAGCCAGTTTCATTCATGAACGCGGCTTGCTGAATCGTCAAATTGAAGTGCAGGCCCTGGCTGGCCGCCGCTTGCCCTCTATTGTTCGCCGCTTTCTGGACGAGTTGCTGCCGCAGCTTGAAGTCGACCCGCAAGCCTTGCCAAAATAGCAACGCTGACCTGCTTATTTGTTGCTGGTTCGGCATCATCGCCTTTCCTATCATCTCTTGATTGAGGAGATAGCCATGACAAGACCCAGCAACGCCGCAAGCAATGCGCAGCCCCCATCGACCCGTCGCCCCTGGCGGCGTCTTGCCCAAACCTTATTAGGTGCTGTTCTGGCCGTCAGTAGCGTGGCGGCCCATGCCAGCGATTGGCCTGATCGTCCCATTCGCCTGATCGTACCCTTCCCCACTGGCGGTGCCACCGACGTCATCAGCCGCCTGATTGCCGAAAGCGCGGCCAAAGCGATGAACGCCAACATCATTGTGGACAACCGCACGGGCGCGGGCGGCACGATTGGTTCAGGCGAAGTCGCTCGCAGCAAGCCCGATGGCTACACCCTCCTGTTCACCACCAGCAGCACCCACGCGATTGCTCCGCACCTGTACAAGTCCCTGCCCTACGATGCAGACAAAGACTTCACCCCTATCGCCCATTTGGGCGATGCCGCCAGCGTCCTGCTGGTGAACCCGTCCGTACCCGCACAAACGCTGCCAGAGCTGATTGACTACGCTCGCGCCCATCCTGATGAGTTGAACTACGCCAGCAGTGGCAATGGCACCATCGTGCACCTGGGCACCGAAGCCTTTTTGAATCAGGCCAATATCGTCATGTCCCACGTTCCATACCGAGGAACTGGTCAGGCCATTAACGATATGCTGGGCGGCTCCATTCATGTTTTACTGGACGCCATCCCCACCGGGATGCCCTATGTGAACAGCGGCCAGTTGCGCGCCCTGGCAGTAACCGGCCAGCAGCGCTCGCCGCTGGCACCCGATTTGCCCACCTTTCAGGAGTCCGACCTGCCGGGCTATGAGTCGGTGACCTGGTTTGGCCTGTACGCCCCTGCAGGCTTGCCCGACGAAATTCGTGACAAGGCTTATGAGGCTTTTTCACATGCCGTTCAGGACCCCAAAGTACGCTCGCGCCTGCAAACATTGGGCGTGGACCAACCCCGCAGCACCAGCCGAGAAGAATTTATCTCTCTGGTCCGCGAGGACAGCGCACGCTGGCAAGGCCTGATCCAACTGACTGGAATACAGATTCAATGAACAAGACTGACACCTGTATGGACTGGAACAACCCCTACCCGTCCGCCCGCTCTGCGGTACTTGGCCAGAACATGGTCAGCACCTCCCACCCCTTGGCCGCACAAGCGGGCCTGCGCATGTTGCAGGCCGGTGGCAATGCCGTCGATGCCGCCCTGGCGGCCGCCATCACACTGACTGTGGTCGAACCCACGGGTTGCGGGATAGGCAGTGATGCCTTTGCCATCGTCTGGGACGGCAAAGAGCTGCATGGCTTGAACGCCTCCGGGCGCTCGCCCCGTGGCTGGTCGCCGGATCGTTTCAAAGGTCACGATGCCATCCCCGACAAGGGTTGGGAAAGTGTCTCCGTTCCCGGTGCGGTCTCTGCCTGGGCCGAGCTATCCAGCAAGCTGGGCCGTCTGAGTCTGGAGCAAGTGGCCGCCCCCGCGATTCATTACGCCCGAGAAGGCTTCCCGGTCTCGCCCGTAATCGCGCGCTTGTGGGAGCTAGGTCGTCAGCGTCTGGGCGATCAACCCGGTTTTGCCGAAGCCTTTTTACGTGATGGCAAAGCCCCTGTCGCTGGCCAGTGGTATCAGAACCAGGACCAGGCCAATACGCTGGAACGCATTGCGGCCACCCAAGGACAGGACTTTTATACCGGCGAGCTGGCCAAACGCATTGCCGACTTCTCCCGCCAGCATGGCGGCGCCATGGATGAGCAGGATCTGGCCGAGCACCGCGCGAACTGGTGCGGCACCATCAGCCATCCTTTTGCCCAGTCCGTGATTCACGAAATCCCGCCCAATGGACAAGGTCTGGCGGCCTTGATGGCCTTGGGCATCATGGAACAAGCTGGTGTGGGCCAGCAGCCGCTGGACCATATCGACACGGTGCATTTGAGCATTGAAGCCATGAAGCTGGCTTTTGCCGATCTGTACGAGCACCACGCAGATCTGGAGCACATGATTCATCATCCCGAGCATTTGCTGGACCCGGCCTATCTGCGCGAGCGCGCCGCCCTAATTCAGATGGACAAGGCAGGCGACCCCAAGCACGGCCTGCCTGGTCCCTCCGGCACGGTCTATGTCACCGCCGCTGACGCGAGCGGCATGATGGTGTCCCTGATCCAGTCCAACTACATGGGTTTTGGTTCCGGCGTGGTCGTTCCCGGCACCGGCATCAGCATGCAGAACCGTGGTCATGGCTTTACCCTGCGCCCCGGTCATGTGAATGAAGTGGCCGGTGGCAAGCGCCCTTCGCACACCATCATTCCGGCCTTTGCCATGAATGCCGATGGCACCCCTCAAATGTCTTTTGGTGTGATGGGTGGCCCATTCCAGTCGCAAGGCCATATGCAAATGGCACTGCGTGTTCTGCTGTACGGTCAGAACCCGCAAGCCGCTGCCGATGCCCCACGCTGGCGCGTGACGGGGGGCCGTGGGGTGGCGGTAGAACCCACTTTCGATCCGGCGCTGGTTCAGGCCTTGCGCGAGCGCGGTCATGAAGTCGTCGTTGAACCCGGCAGCGGTGTGTTCGCCTTTGGCGGTGCACAACTGATTCTGCGTCAGGGCAATCATTACGTGGGTGGCTCCGACCCGCGTAAAGATGGTCAGGTGGTGGCTTACTAAGCCTATTTACCTTCCAGAGATCACTGCCACTTTCTGATTGGGGTCTGGATAAGAACATCCAGACCCCAAATACCTTTGGGCCTCCCTATCTCTATTCAGACAAACCACTCGACGAAACAAAGACACGCTCACCAAGGCCCCATCCCTTCAGCCTCCTTCAAGGCTCAGCCCTGTCCACCAAAGAGCCAGGCACAGCCCCCAAAGCAGACTCCAACATCGACTTGGCACACTAAACGTACACCGTGGTCAATATCTGACACTTTCCCTACACAAAGACTGTGTTTTTATCAGGTTTTCTTCAGCCAGACAGAATGACTGCTGTACCATCAAAAATTGCCGCTTCATACCCCGGAAGCGGTTTTCTATTTGTCTAAACGGCCCTGTCATCCAGAGGGCCGTACGCTGGAGCCCATTCGGTGCTGTCATTCTTTGAACGTCGATTAGATCCCTATCCCGAACAACACGTCGCCCCTCCTCCCAAAGGATTTTTCCCCTTCATCTGGGCCTGTACGAAAAATTCACGCGGCTGGATTGGCTTGATGACCGTAACCTCGATTGGCCTGTCGGCCTACGAGGCCATGCTGTTTGCCCTGCTCAGCTATATCGTGGACTGGCTGCCCTCGATTGAACCTGCCCAGTTCTGGAGCCAGCAGGGTGGCACGCTGTTGACCATTGCCGCTGTTCTGCTGGGCAGCGTCGTGCTGATCAGCCTGCATACGCTGGTCATGCACCAGGTGCTGGCCATCAACTTCCCCATGCGCCTGCGTTGGCTGTTTCACAAGCTGATGCTGAATCAGAGCATGTCTTTTTACGCGGACGAGTTTGCTGGTCGCATCACCACCAAGATCATGCAAACCGCTCTGGCGGTGCGTGAAACTCTGTTCATGGCCGTGGAAGTGGTCGTGGGCATGAGCGCCTACCTGATCGGTATTCTGATTCTGGCAGGCAGCTTTGACCGCCTGCTGATCCTGCCCTTCCTGCTCTGGCTAGTAGGCTACGCTTTGGCCTGCGTGTACTTTGTGCCCCGTCTGGGCAAAGTCGGGGCTGAACAGGCCGACGCCCGTGCGCTGATGACGGGCCGTATTACCGACGCCTACACCAATATCAACACGGTCAAGCTGTTTGCCCACACACGCCGTGAAGCAGACCATGCCAAGAACGCGATGCGCCGCTTCCAGGAAACCGGCCATGCCCAGATGCGTCTGATCAGCATGTTTGAAGTGACCAACCATGTGCTGGCTACTGTCTTGCTGATCAGTTCGGCAGGCCTGGCCTTGTACTTGTGGTCGATTGATCAATCCACAGCCGGTGTAGTGGCGGCCGTCATTGCCATGGCACTGCGTCTGTCCGGCCATTCCCATTGGCTGATGTGGGAGCTGACCAATCTGTTCGAGAACGTAGGCACGATTCAGGACGGCATCAATACCTTGACGCAAAAACCCACGGTGGTAGATGCTCCCGATGCCAAGCCCCTGCAAATCGAGCAAGGTCGCATCGAATTCCAGGACGTGAGCTTTGCCTACCGCGATAAAAGCCGTCAGGTGATCGACAAGCTCAATCTGGTGATCAAACCGGGCGAGCGTGTTGGTCTGATTGGCCGTTCTGGCGCGGGCAAGTCCACGCTGGTCAACCTGCTGCTGCGTTTCCATGATGTGGATAGCGGCACCATCCGCATTGATGGCCAGGACATTGCCCACGTCACGCAGGACAGTTTGCGTGCCGCCATTGGCATGGTGACGCAGGATACCTCCTTGCTGCACCGTTCCATGCGCGACAACATTCTGTATGGCCGCCCGGATGCCAACGACGAGCTGCTGCATATGGCCGTTGAGCGTGCCGCCGCTGCCGACTTCATCCCGCAGCTGCATGACCGCCAGGGCCGTGAGGGCCTGGAGGCGCATGTGGGCGAGCGCGGTGTAAAACTATCTGGCGGCCAGCGTCAGCGTGTGGCAATTGCCCGCGTCATGCTGAAAGACGCCCCCATCCTGTTACTGGATGAAGCCACCAGCGCGCTGGACTCTGAAGTGGAAGCCGCCATCCAGGAAAGCCTCAACACCCTGATGCACGGCAAGACGGTAATTGCCATTGCCCACCGCCTGTCCACCATTGCGGCACTGGACCGCTTGATTGTGCTGGATCAGGGCCGCATCATCGAGCAAGGCAGCCACCAGGAATTGCTGGAAAAAGGTGGTTTGTATGCTCGTTTGTGGGCACGTCAAAGTGGTGGCTTCCTGGGAGAGACTGGCAAACAAGATAGTTAAAACGTGTCACTTGCTTGCAAAAAAAAACTGACGTTACATCTTTGTCCCATTAGAATTTCGAAAGATCAAACTTCGCCGTGCTTGCGGCGAAGTTTTTTTTCAACTTATTCAGCCCATACATAGAACAAGATTATGTTTTTAGTCTTCCCCGATTCCGCCGCCATTGCGGCACACCTGAGCGCCCGTCTTCAGGAAATTATTCGTCAGGATCCACAAGCGACTCTGGGTCTGGCAACCGGGGGGACCATGGAACCCGTCTACGCCCGTTTCGTACAGGACGTACGTGCCAATGGGCTGGATGTCTCCAAGATCAACAGCTTCAATCTGGATGAGTATGTGGGTCTGGCGGCAGCGCACGAGCAAAGTTACGCCTACTACATGCGCCAGCACCTGTTCGGCCAACTGCCTTTTGAGGCTGCCCGTTTGCGTCTGCCCAATGGCCTGACCCAAGAGCTGGAGCAGCACTGCCAGGACTACTCCGCCGCGATTGCGGCCAGTGGGGGTGTCGCCTTGCAATTGCTGGGCGTAGGCACCAACGGCCACATCGGCTTTAACGAACCGGGCACCCCTTTTGACAGCCGCACCCATGTGGTGGCCCTGTCCGAGCGCACCCGTATCGACAACAGCCGCTTTTTTGACTCCATGGACGAAGTGCCTGCATCGGCCATCACCATGGGGATTGCCGATATTCTGAGCGCCCGTGAAATTGCCCTGGTGGTCACCGGCGAGCACAAGGCTCGCACCATGCTCAATTATCAGGAAGGCGGTGTCACGCCCGAGCTGCCTTTCACAGCCTTGAAGCAGCACGCCAACACCCACATCCTGCTGGATGAGGCGGCTGCCAGCCTGCTAGACCCCAGCCTCTGCCACCGTCCCCTGATCAGCCAGGCTGCCTGAGCCAGCTTGCCAGCCCCCGCCCAGTGCTCGGAAGAGCGCCGCGCGGGATTGCAGACGTGCCTGCATCAAACTGACACGCACATCCTGAGCGGCGTACAAGGTACGCTGCGCATCCAGTAAAGACAGCAAGGTTTCCGAGCCAGAGCGATAACGTGCTTCGGCCAGTTCAAACGCCAGCCTGGCTTGCTCCCACTCCAGCTCCATAGTCTGCGCCTGGGCATCAAGGCTATGCAGTTGTGCCAGCACGCCTTCCACATCCATATAAGCTTGCACAATGGTCTGCCGATACTGCGCCAGCCATTCCTGCAAACGGGCGTCGCTCAAATCCTTGCCCGCCTCCAGACGACCGGCATTGAAGATAGGCGCCACCAGCCCGCTGATCAGGCTGTAGACCGGATGGCGCAAGCTTTCTTCCCAATGATTGCCCGATGCCCCTGCCCGCGCCCCGAAGGTCAGGCTGGGATACATGGCAGCGCGCGCCACATGCACATCGGCATGAGCCGCTGACAACTGGGCCTCGATGCGCGCAATATCAGGGCGCTGCGACAAGAGCTGTGAAGGCAGACCTGCTTCCAGCTCTGGTACCTGCAAGCTGGCAATATCTTCCTGGGGCTCGGGCATGATTTCAGTACGGCCCAACAAGGTCGCCAGCTCCACCCGCGTGCGAAAGGCCTGTTCTTCAATCACAAACAATTTGCGCTGTTGCGAAGCCAGCAATTGGCGTTGCTGTGCCAGCTCCAAAGGCGAAGCCGCCCCCGCCTGCAAGCGTGCTTCCAGCAGGCTCAACAAGCGTTGCGCAACGGCCAGGTTTTGACGGGCAATGGCCACGCGCTGTTTGTCGCCCAAGGCTTGCAGGCTTAAATGCACCACCTGCGCCTGCACGCTGACACGCAGCACATCCAGCTCGTAATTTGCCGCCTGGGCCAGGAACACGGCACTGTCGGCCTGAGCACGATTGCGTCCCCACACATCCAGCTCGTAGCTCATGAACACACCGGCCACATATTGCGAGCGAGTGTCTCCATGCGAGGAAGAAAACGGCGCATCTCTTTGCGCGGACAGATTGCCCTGCAACTCCGGCAGCAAACTGGCTCCGGCAATGCGTGCCTGAGCCTGCGCTTGCAAGATCCGGGCCTGTGCCTGACGCAGCACCGCCACATCCCTCAAGGCTTCCTGCATCAGGCTATTCAAGGCGGGGCTGTTATAGGCACGCCACCACTCCGGCTCTACCTGAGCCAGTACAGGACTGGATGTCGCTTTGACTTGCTGTTGATACGCCTGGGGCAGCGTCGGCGGGGTCTTGTCCAGATCAGAGGACAAGGAGCCGCACGCTTGCAGCACCAGCGTGCTCATGGCCCCTGCTATCCATCGGTAATGAGCCATGCTTACTCCCCTGCCAAAGCCTGAACGGGGTCCAGCGCGGCCGCCGTTCGTGCTGGCATATAGCCAAAAACCATGCCCGTCACCACGGCGCAGCCAAAGGCGCCCAAGGCCGCCCGCAAGGAAAACACCACATCCACCCCACCAAAAATCAAGCCAATACCCACTACAGCACCGGCCAGCACGCCCAGGCAACCGCCTGTAATCGTCAACAGAACCGCCTCAGTCAGAAACTGGCGCATGATGTCACTTTGCCGTGCACCGGTTGCCATGCGTATGCCAATTTCCCGTGTACGTTCACGCACCGTCATCAACATCACATTCATGACCCCGATGCCGCCTACCACCAAAGACACGGCGGCAATCAGGCCCAGCATCATGCTCATGGCCTGACGCGTGGACGCTTCAGCCTGCAAGCGAGCCGCCGCATTCCCGATTGAAAAGTCTTCTCGCCCGCCATGACGCTGTGTCAGCAACTGACGCATGTCTTGTTCCGCTTCCAGAACGGTGGAACTGTCCTGCGCATCAATCACCACATAGTCGGGCTGCGTCTGGGCCTGATACACACGGGCACGCGCCGCGTGATAAGGCACAAACACCATATCGTCGTAAGCCTGCGCGCCCGAATCGGCACCGCGCTCCTGCATTACCCCGACCACCTCAAAAGGTGAATTGCCGATCAGGAGCTGCTGCCCCAACGGCACGTCCATATCGGGGAAGAATTGCTTGGCGGCACGATGTCCCAACACAACCAGGGGAGCCAGATCCCGGTCCTCGGCATCGGTGTAGTAGCGACCTTGTGCCAACTGCCAGCGATGAATATCCGGCATGGTTTCATTGGCGGCAAACACATACACCTGGCGGTCCACGCTGCCACGCCGCACGGTAATCGGATCTCCAATCACCGGCATGACACGCCGTATCAATGGCAGCTCGCCAATCGCCTCCAGATCCTCTTCTGTCAGTTGTCCCTTGGCGACCCCATTGGGCGGTGATGAACTGCTCAAGTAAATGATCGTGGTCCCCATCGTGCCCATCTGATCCATGACACGTTGGCGAGCACCTTCGCCCACCGCCAGCATCACGATGACCGAGGCCACCCCGATGATCACGCCTAACAAGGTCAAGGCCGTGCGATGACGATTAATGAACATGCTGCGCAAGGCGCTGCGGGTAGCATCCTTGATCTCCGAAACCCAGGGCGAGCGGCGGTGCTCGGGCGGTGGTAAAGACTGCTCAAGCTTGGGCTCGGTGGCCGTTTCTGGGCGGCTATCCGAGAGGATGCAGCCGTCACGAATTTCAATAATCCGGTCTGCCATCGCCGCGACCTCATGATCGTGCGTAATCAGGATAATGGTGTGACCAGAGTTCGAGAGCTTGCGCAGCAAGGCCATCACTTCTGCACCACTGCGCGAGTCCAGCGCACCCGTGGGTTCGTCGGCCAGAATGACACGGCCACCGTTCATCAAGGCACGAGCAATAGACACCCGCTGCTGCTGGCCGCCGGACAACTGATTGGGCCGGTTATCCAGCTTGTCCGCCAGACCTAGGCTACTGAGTAATTCTGCGGCACGTGCCACGCGCGCGCCCTCATCCATTCCCGCGTAAATGGCAGGCATCTGGACATTTTCACTGGCGCTTTCAGTCGGAATCAGGTGATAGCCCTGAAAGACAAAACCAAAGGTCTCACGGCGCAACTGGGCCAGTTCATCAGGACTGAGCTGTGCGACATCCCGACCTTGAAAAAGATAGGTGCCGCTGCTGGGCTTATCCAGACAACCCAGCAGATTCATCAGTGTCGATTTACCGGACCCCGAGGCCCCCACAATCGCCACAAACTCGCCCGGCTCAATACTCAAGCTGACATCGAACAGAACCTGCACAGCAGGCTTAGTGCTGGGCGGGCCGCCATAGATACGGTTAATGTCCCGCAGCTCAATCAAAGGAGGTGCAGCCCCTACCATTGCAGCCACCGCCAACCACGCTCAGGAGTGAGCACCGCCAGAACAACGTGCTCCCCTTTAGCCAGCCCGTTCACGACTTGTACCTGGTGACGATTGCGCACTCCCAGGTCGACCGGCTTTTCCTGCACCTTGCCCCGCTCCAGCACCGGCACCGTAAAAGCATCAGGACCACGATCAGGGTCTGGGCGTAAAGCCACCAGGGGTATCAGTAAGGCCTGGTCGGCACGATCAATCTCAAACAGCACCTGCGCCGTCATCTGCGGCATCAATTCGCCGTCTTCATTGGCCACATCAAACAGCACCGTATACATGATGGCCTGTGTGGCAGTCGGTGCCGCCGCCGTGCTTTCATCCTGAGTGCTGCCCTCTGGCGCAGGCATGATTTGGCGAACCTTGGCCTGCCATTGACGCGCCCGCGTTTCGCCCTGCTCTCCCAGAGTCGTGAAGGTGACGGTCATACCGGGCTTGATACGACGAATATCAGCCTCCGACACGCTGGTCCACACCGTCATGGTGCTCAGGTCTGCAATGCGCAGAATATTGGGAGTTTGATACGTGGCATTCAGCGTCTGACCTTCACGAGCCTGCACGCCAATGACCGTGCCACTCATGGGCGCGTAAATGCGCGTATAGCCCAAGCGTGCCTCATCGGCTTTCAGCGTGGCCTGAGTCTGCTCCATCTGCGCTTGTACATGCGCTACCCGAGCCTGCGCAGTCGCCAGATTAGCTTGGGCAATCTGAATATCTTCCTGACGGCTGGCCTGCTGGCGCTCCAGTTGACGCTGGCGAGCCAATTGCTGACGCGCCAATAAAAGCTGCGCCTGCTGCTCGGCCAACTGGGCCCGGAACGCGGCCAAGGAAGCGCGGCCTGCATCGACGGTGGCTTGCTGCACACTGGGATCGATTTCCACCAGCAACTGGCCCTGCTCAACCTGATCGCCCGGCGCAACCGGCAAAGCCGTAATCTGCCCGGACACCTGCGCACCCACGTCCACATAGCGACTGGGCTTCAAAGTTCCCACCGCAGCAACGGTAGCGCGTATATCACTTTGCTCCACGGCCACCGTTTCAAACTGCTCTGAAGAACGCCCGGCCTGTGCGGCAAGCGCCCCCAGCACCAGCACCGCCACCAGGGTCAACGCCCAGCGGCGCTTTACTGCTTTGGACTTCATAACTAATCCCAAAAAACCGTAGATCCGCACCCGCCGTATCATGCGCGGCAGGTGATCAAAAAAACAAAAGTGGTCAAGAAGGCAGGTACTTGCTTAGACCAAAACCGGCTCCACGCTACTTAGCAGACAAGGAGGTTCCCACCTAAACGGTGCAGTCAAGCGGGCAGGGCAAGAGGTCCTTTTTCAGGCCTTCCTTATAAAGACGTTTGAGAGCCCACTTTCCGGACATTTATTTTGTAAAAGTTATAGCGATGGGCTTGAGATAAGGGCGTCAAGCATTTGCTGGACGCCCTATGTGGTGGAGAACAGGCAGGACTGTGCCCCCTGCCCGGTCCTTTCCTTAAAACTCCGCCGAGACACTCAGCATGAACGTGCGTGGCTGCGACAAGACCAGATAGCCATTATTGGGATAGCCACCGACCGAAGCCCAATACGCCGTATCGGCCACATTCTCGACACTGGCCCTGAACGTCATGGGCACACCGGAAATCTTGCGCTGATAGCTGGCCCCCAGATCCCAACGCACCCAACCTGGCACACGGATCGCATTGGCCGAATCCGCGTAACGGGCACCGGTTGCCAGCAACTGCGTATCCAGCGACAAGCCTGTCACCTGCGGCACATCCCAGGTTAGGCCCAGACTGCCTTGCCAACGCGGCACGCCAATCACGCGCTGACCTTCGCTCAGCGGGTCACCCGTGTTTTTCTGCTTGGTGTCCAAGGCGGTCACCCCACCCAGAATGCGCAGGGAGTCCGTCAACTGGCCGTAGAAGCTCAGCTCCAACCCGTTATGGCGATCCTTGCCCGCTTCCACAAAACGCAGATCGTCGTTCACCACACCACGCGGTTTGGTCGTGGTGAAGAAGGTCAGCCCACCGCCCATGGAACCGTTGTCGTACTTGACTCCCAGCTCTTTTTGCTTGGCCACAAAGGCCGACAAGCGCTGCCCGGCGTTTTGAACCGGCTGATTGTTAAAGCGAGTCGGTGCCAGATCGCCTTGCGCCAGGCTTTCCGTGTAGTTGCCGTACAAAGCCCATTCATCAGTCAGCTTGAACACCACACCCGCAGCAGGGCTGGTGTGCTGCTGACGATCTTTACGCTGTAAGGCCTGGGTGCCATAGTCATAGCTGCGCGTTTCCATAATTTGATGACGCAGCCCCAACATGACTTCCAGCCTGTCATCCCAGAGATACATCAGATCGCCCAGGGTATAACTGGTCAATTTGGTGCGTCCCACCAAAGCGGGTGAATCCAAATCTCCCCCGGTATAAGCGAAGGGTGACAAGGCGTGATTCACAGGATCATAAAGATTACTTTCCTGCACGCTACCCATAGCCCAGGCATTTTTCTCTTTGTGGTCATACAAAGAAGCAGCAGCGACCAGCTCATGCAACACAGGCCCGGTCTCAAAACTGGCTCGCAAACCCAACTCGCCTGTTTTCACGTCATCACGTCGGGAATTGTTGAAACGCGAGAAGGTGGTTTTTCCAGAAACGGCATCCGTTACCGTCTGAGTCGCAAGCTGATTTTTTTCCTTGCCATCTTTCATACCGAAAGCAGCCCACAGGGTCATGGAATCATTCAGATCATATTCCCCGCGTACCGTCCCAAAAATGGTTTTCTCATTAGAGTAGGTCCAGGGCTGGGCGAAGTTGCGCGTGTGCGAAGGCAAGCCCGGCAAAGCGGACAAGCCCGCCTTTAAAGCCACATTAGGCCGGACTTCACGCAGCTTATGCTCTTGATAGCCCAAGTCCGCCGACAAACGCACACGCTCACCACGCCAATCCACCCCTACTGTGTACAGGTCCAGACTGGTGTGCTCATTGTCGACCGCCGTATCACCACTGCGTTTGATGGCATTGATACGAATGCCTGCCGCATCATCGGCAAAACGACGCGCAATATCCGCCTTGATCTGGCTTTGCCCGCCACTACCATAACCTGCACCGACCTTGGTCAGCGGGCTCTCGCCAGCCCGTTTGGGCAGCACATTGATCGTGCCCCCAATACCACCGCCGGAAGGCGCGGCACCGTACAGAAAGCCACCTGCGCCATGCAGCACTTCAATACGCTCGGCCAGTTCGGCAGCCGTCGCTTGCCGGGGCAGCAAACCAAACAAACCGTTGTAGGCAATATCATCGGACGCCGTCAAAAAGCCCCGAATGAAAAAACTTTCCTGAAAATTGCCAAAACCACGGGCCACGCGCACGGAAGGATCATGGCGCACCACATCGGCTACGGTCGACGCCTGCAATTGCTCGATATAGCGGCTGGTGTAGCTATTGACGCTGAAAGGCGAGTCCATGTTTTCAAGAGAACCCAATATCCCCACTCGCCCGCCGCTGGCGACCTGACCGCCCGCATACTCCGGCAACAAGCCCTGACGCGACGCATCCGCACTGGCATTAACGGTAATGGTGGACAACTCCTGCGGCTGGGCAACATCCCTCTGGTCTTGCGCCTGAGCCTGACAATGAAGAGCAAACAGAGACAGGACAAGAGAGCGTCCCAGGCAAGGCTTGAATAAGCTGGTCATCACGATTACCTATCAAGCCTTGATGTTCTTCAGGTCAATACGCACCACACTTTCACGCTTGCTGGCTTTGTACTGCGGAGTGGAAGGAGCTTTAACGGTGACGTACAACTGGCTATCCGGGCCCAGCTCCAGGCTGTTGGGGTTATCAGGCAAGTTGTATTGCGCCTTGATCGCATAGCTGCCGCCATCCAGCACAGACACTTTGCCTTGCTCGCGGTGAGTCAAATACAGCTCGTCGCGATCAGCGTTATACAAGATATCCATGGCATCCCCCACCGGCAGTTCCTGCAGCAATTTGCCGTTGCGGGCATCCAGCACATACACGGTTTTCTGGTCTTTGGTCTCGGTCACGTACAGACGATTGCGCCTGGGATCCAGCGCAAAATTCAAGAGCAAGGCGGGTTTGGCGCCAGCCGGTTTCCAGCGCTGTTCGATCTTGTTGGTTTGGGTATTGATCACCATCACTTCGCCGTCGCCATTGGCGGCATACAGACGATGCGATCCCGAATCTATCAGCAGACCGGTCACCCATTTCCCCGCGTTTTCAATGGTGTCGATCAGTTCCAGATTACGATCATCCAGCACCCAGATCACGGCCGGCGCACCTACGGCCCCCACATACACACGGCCTTGCTGGGAGTCGTGACGAATCGTGCGTGGCCCCATTTTGGTGTCATCAAAACTGGTATTGCTAAAGCGGACTCGCTCCAGGCTCCCGTCCTCTTTCAGCTCAACTTTGGAGACGGCAGCAGCCAGACTATTGGTGACGTACAGGGTGTCGCCCGACGCGTTCGTCGCCAGGCCGAAGTTACTTTCATCGGTATAAATCGTCCCCTTCACATCCAGGGTGATGGGGTCCAGTTTATAGATCACACCACCCCGAACCGAAGGCGCACGCTCTGCCGAGGCCACATACAAGGACTTATCAAACGGGCTGTAAACCGTTTGATAAACCCCGTAAGCCAGATCCTTGCGTAAAGCCCCTTCTGCCGTAATTGACGTCTTTTGCGCCAGCTCCGGCGTCAAGGGCAGCGAGACCGACTCGGACGGCTGTGCATGGGCAAGAGATCCGGCACTTAGCAAAGCGGCAGACAAGACAGACAAAGCAAGGCGACGTATGAACATTTCAATATCCCGTGTTAGAAATAGAAGTGATTATCATTTGTATTATTGCATTAAGCACTTCCATGCTCAAAATCGGGATATCCCTGCACCTTAAGGAGAAACACGCGGGACTAAATCAGCCGCTTCCCTATCCCCCACTTGACTGCCCTCGCTACAATATCGACTCAGCCGCCTTCTGGGCGGCCTTGTTGTTGAATTCCCTGACCTGTACTGCGCTATGACTTCTGCTGCCGATCTGTCCGCCCACACGCCCATGATGCGTCAATACCTTCAGCTCAAAGCGGAGGCTGGCTCGCATCTGCTGTTCTATCGGATGGGGGACTTCTATGAGATGTTCTACGCCGATGCCGAACGCGGCGCACGCCTGCTGAACCTGACGCTGACCAAGCGCGGTTCCTCCAACGGCGAGCCTATCCCCATGGCTGGTGTGCCTTTTCACGCCATGGAAGGTTATCTGGCGCGTTTGGTGGCCTTGGGCGAATCCGTCGCCATCTGTGAGCAGGTCGGTGACCCGGCTGCCAGCAAAGGTCCGGTCGAGCGCAAGATCATGCGTGTGGTCACTCCCGGCACACTGACGGATGACGCCTTGTTGCCTCCCAAGGCAGACCGCCTGATTGCCGCCTGCACACTGATCAAGGTGCAACGTCAGGAAATGGTGGGGCTGGCCTGGATGAACCTGGCCAGTGGCGAGTTTCTGGTCAGCCAGTGCGAACCGGACATGCTGGATACGGAACTGAATCGTATCGGCCCTGTAGAACTGGTCTATCCCGAATCGCTGCGCCCTGCCCCGGAACTGCCGCAAGCCAGCTGCCACACCCTGCCGGATTGGCACTTTGCACAGGACGGTTCACGCGAAACCTTGCTGGACCATTTTGACCTGGATTCTTTGGCCAGCTTTGGTCTGGACGATCTGCCTGCGGCGACGGCGGCAGCCGGAGCCCTGCTGCGTTATGTCGGCAGCACACAATCTCAGTCCCTGGTCCACATCACCGCTATCCGTGTTCAACACAGCTCGGACTTTCTGGTGCTGGATGCCGTCACGCGCAAGAATCTGGAAATTACCGAAACCATTAGCGGTGAAACCAGCCCAACCCTGTTCTCCACACTGGATCATTGCCAGACCCCCATGGGCAGCCGTTTGCTGCGCCGCTGGCTGCATCACCCCTTGCGCTTGAGCCACGCCGTTCAGCAGCGTCAGGATGTGGTGTCCCTGTTCTTCCAAACCCAGCAAAGCGCCAGCTTGAATGCAGGCGATCCTTTGGGTGTGCTGCGCCATGCCCTGCGCCGCTTCCCGGACCTGGAGCGTATTGCCACGCGTATTTCGCTACGCAGCGTGCGTCCTCGGGAGCTGGCCAGCTTGCGCGATGCGCTGGTGACACTGCCTGAACTACGTCGGGAGCTGGAACAGAACTTTGCTCAGTCTGAACACTTGCATGGGCATTTGTTAAGTCTGGCTCTGGACCCGGAGCTGGCTTCCTTGCTGCAGTCTGCCATCGCCTCCGAGCCCGCCTTGCTGATACGCGATGGTGGTGTCATTGCCGATGGCTACGATGCGGATCTGGACGAGCTACGCAGCCTGGCCAGCGATAGCGGCGATGTGCTGGTGAAGATCGAAGCCCGCGAACGCGAGCGCACCGGCATTGCTACCTTGCGCGTCGAATACAACCGTGTGCATGGTTTCTTTATTGAAGTCAGTCGCGGTCAGGCCGACAAGGTACCCGACGACTACCGCCGCCGCCAGACACTGAAAAATGCCGAGCGCTTCATCACGCCTGAATTGAAAGAGTGGGAGGACAAAGTCCTGTCCGCCAAGGACCGCAGCCTGAGCCGCGAGAAGTTCCTGTTCGATGAATTGCTGGACAAGCTGCAAAGCTATGCAGGCCCCTTGGCCTTGTGCTCCAGCGCCCTGGCCGAACTGGATACCCTGTCCTCCCTGGCCTTGCACGCACTGGACAATAATTGGGTCGCCCCCGAGCTGACCGAGCAGGCTGGTATCTGGATTGAAGCAGGCCGTCACCCTGTGGTGGAGCACAGCATCGAGCGCTTCACGCCCAACCATTGTGAAATGCACGCGCAGCGTCGCATGTTGCTGATTACCGGCCCGAATATGGGCGGTAAATCCACCTATATGCGTCAGGTTGCCCTGATTGCCTTGCTGGCCCGCATCGGTAGCTTTGTACCGGCAAGCACAGCCCGTATTGGTCAGATCGACCGCATCTTTACCCGTATCGGTGCGGCGGATGATCTGGCTGGTGGCCGCTCTACCTTCATGATGGAAATGACCGAAGCAGCAGCCATTCTGGCCGGTGCCACCCCCTACAGTCTGGTGCTGATGGATGAAATTGGTCGCGGCACCTCCACCTATGATGGTCTGGCCCTGGCCTGGTCCATCGCGCATCGCCTGCTCAGCCACAATCAGGCACTGACCCTGTTTGCCACGCACTATTTCGAAATCACGCGCCTGCCCAACGAGCTGCCTGCCGCCGCCAACGTGCACTTGGCCGCCGCAGAATCGGCCTCCGGCATTGTGTTCCTGCACGAAGTTCAGGAAGGCCCCGCCAGCCGCAGCTACGGGATTCAGGTTGCACAGCGCGCCGGCATCCCCTCCGCGGTCATCCGCCAGGCCAGCCGTGAACTGAGCCGTCTGGAAGCACAAAACGATCCTAGCGCACAACTGGACTTGTTCAATGCAGGCAGCGCTCCGGAAGCCACGGTCGCCGAGCCTGACCCAACCACAGAAAAAGCACTGGACCTGCTGGATCAGTTCAAGCAACTGGATGTGGATGACCTGAGCGCACGCGACGCCCTGGATTTGCTGTACCGCTGGAAAAAAGAGATGAAGGCGACGGGTTAAACAGTCCAGAAGGGAGCCCAAGAGGCTCCCTTCTTTATGCAGTTTTCCAAGGGCCGTTGGCGAGCAGATCGACTATCAATCATTCTTAGCCCCCCCGCCGTGAGTCAATCACTCTATATCGCAAGTATTTCTCTGGATTCTTTGCGCTGGATACGCCTGATACGCAGGCTAGCCATACACCGGGACAGGCCGGATCAGTTAAGCTACGGGCTAATTTAATTCTTGTTCGGGCAGTCCATGACTATCGACCAGCCATTGACCCTTTTGGGCGGCATCAGCGCGCATGAGTTCATGCAAACCTACTGGCAACGCAAACCTTTATTGATACGCGGCGCCATCCCTAATTTCAAGCACTCGCTGAGCATAGACAATATCCGCGAGCTGGTAACGCGTGAAGAAGTCGAGTCGCGCCTGATCATTCATGACGGCGAAGACTGGGAAATGGAAACCGGGCCTTTTGACGAGCTGCCGCCCGCCTCGCAGCCCAACTGGACCGCCCTGGCACAAAGCGTGGATCTGCACGACGACAACACCGCCGCCCTGATGCGTCAGTTCCGCTTCATTGGCGATGCCCGTCTGGACGACGCCATGATCAGCATTGCTTCTGACGGCGGTGGTGTAGGCCCACACTTCGACAGCTACGATGTGTTCCTGCTGCAAGCCCACGGCAAGCGTCACTGGCGTATCAGCCAGCAAAAAGACCTGAGCCTGGTGCCCGACCTGCCCTTGAAGATTCTGCGCAATTTCCAGGTAGAAGAAGAGTTCACGCTGGAACCCGGCGACATGCTGTATCTGCCCCCGCACGTGGCACATGACGGGATTGCAATGGGCGACTGCATGACGATTTCCATCGGCTTTCGCTCGCCTACCCAGGCAACGCTGGCCCGTGGTTTGATGGATGCCGCCTCGGATCAGTTGGCCGCCGCCAGTGGCGAAGGCTTTGGCTTGTATGCCGACCCACCGATGCCCATGCCCGAGAGCCTGCAGCAGCGCTACACCGACCCGGATGCCCAGGCCAGCACCACACCTGCTGCCTTGCCGGAGAAGCTTGTTCAGAAGTCGCTGGATGCCTTGAACGCCATTCGTTTTGACGAAGCATTGGCCTCACGGTTCCTGGGCGTCTGGCTGACCGAATTGCCCAGTAATAGCTGGTTCGACATTGCCGAAGACCCGGTTGATCTGCATGACCCCGAGCTGCCTGCAGGCCGCTTGGCTTTGGATCGCTGCTCGCGCATGATGTATCGCGGCGATGAGCTGTATATCAACGGTGAGGTCGCCCCCTGCCCCGCCAGCCCGGCCCTGAAACAATTGGCTGACCAACGTGAACTCTTGATCCCCAGCGACAGTTTCGAAGCCCTGGATGAAGATGAACGCGAAATGCTGAATGCCTGGCTGGATGACGGCTGGCTGCAGTTCAAGGAAAACTGAGCACTAAGCCACTAACTCTGGCGAGTTCAGAAAAGAAGCGGGGCAGCTTGCAGGCTGCTTCGCTTTTTTATAGCTAACACCTCAGGAATCGAAAAACCGATACATTTGCCGGTTGCAGTTGCAGTTGCAGTTGCAGTTGCAGTTGCAGTTGCAGTTGCAGTTGCAGTTGCAGTTGCAGTTGCAGTTGCAGTTGCAGTTGCAGTTGCAGTTGCAGTTGCAGTTGCAGTTGCCACAGTATTATTCACGCCATCCAGCAAGAAAAAGCACTATCATGAACAACGCGATTCACAAGACGAGCAATCCGTCATAAAGCCACCATTAGTGGCTTTGCAGCCGAGCTTCAATCCAGCTCGGGCCACATTCAAAATCACGTAGCCACCCCACTCAATCTAGTCAGGCACCTACCCAACTCAAAAGTGGTCTGCCCTACATTCACAAAGCGTCCTATCTGGCCAGTCCATTTAATCGCTATAAATAGTGCTCGTTTGTCATCTCTCCTTTTGGAAAGCGCAGAGCACTATGTCTACCTCCCGATCGACCTCATCCTCTCTAGTCAGCGACCTGATCCCGCCTATCGTGGCCGGTCTGATCTCGGTCATCGTCAACTACGGCGGCACCTTTATTCTGGTTTTCCAGGCCGCCAAAGTAGCCGGCCTCAGCCCTGAGCTGACCGCCTCCTGGGTCTGGTCAATTTCCATTGGTGTGGGTGTTACCGGTTTGCTCTTGAGCTGGGTTTCGCGCGAACCCATCATCACCGCCTGGTCCACGCCCGCCGCTGCATTTCTGGTTACGGCTCTGGCCACCACGCCATATGAAGAAGCCGTCGGCGCCTACCTGATCTCGGCAGCGGCCTTTGTGGTCCTGGGCCTGTCCTCCTACTTCGAGCGCCTGATCCGTCTGATCCCCAACGGCATCGCTGCCGGTCTGCTGGCTGGCATTCTGCTGCAATTTGGCATTGGCGCATTTGGCAGCATGACACTGGACCCGAAACTGGCAGGTCTGCTGATTCTGGCCTACCTGATCATCAAACGCTTTTCCGCACGCTACGCAGTGGTAGGCATTCTGATCCTGGGCCTGAGCTTTCTGCTGCTGGAGCATCGCGTAGACCTGAGTGGTCTGAAACTGGAACTGGCCGCGCCGGTATTCACCATGCCAGTATTCACCCTGAATGCCTTGCTAAGCGTCGCCTTGCCCTTATTCCTGATCACGCTGACCGGCCAATACATGCCCGGCATGCTGGTCCTGCGTAACGACGGTTTTCGTACCAGTGCCAACCCGATTGTCTGGGTGACAGGACTGGGTTCGCTGATCATGGCTCCCTTTGGCTCCCATGCCATGAACGTAGCCGCCATTACCGCCGCTATCTGCACCGGGCCAGAGGCGCACCAGGATCCTTCCAAACGCTGGGTTGCCGGGATTGCCGCCGGTGTGTTCTACATTCTGGTTGGCGTTTTTGGAGTAACCCTGGCCGCTGTGTTCATGGCCTTCCCTGCGAGCTTTATCACCACGCTGGCGGGATTGGCTTTGCTGGGCACCATCGGCGGCAGCCTGGCGGGAGCCATGGCAGACGTCAAATCGCGTGAAGCAGCCTTGATTACCTTTTTGGCATCAGCCGCCAATATCACCCTGTTCGGGATTGGCGGGGCTTTCTGGGGCCTGGTGATCGGTCTGCTGGCGTACTTTATTTTGAATGGGAAGTTGCCGCAGCGGCAGAAAAAGGATGTGCCAACAGAAGGTTTACCTATTGGCACCAATGCTCGTTAAGTCTAGATCTCTAAAAAAGCTGTGCGGTCTCACACAGCTTTTTTCTTACCAAGAAAAACAAAAAGCTGCTATTCGGCAGTGATCAAGCTGTCTTCATTAACAACACGAAGAACGTAATCACTGCTTATCCAACTCAATCTAACCCAGGGCCAAAGTGCGCTTTTCTATGACAGTTCGGGCATAGAGCGATCGCGTTCTCAACGGTATCATCTCCTCCATGCGCCAACTGAATCCTATGATGCACCTCTAAGTAAGGCGTGCCGTCTGATTTTCGCTTGAATGGGGCTGGCTCTTTACACGCCTCACAGGTCCCCGATGCTCGCTCTAAGACCTCTGCCACCACATCAGGATTACGCCTGAACTCTGCAGATAAGACCCATATTCTCGAAGGTTTTTTACTTGCACTTCTGAGTCGTGCTTTACGTTGCTCAGGCGTGGAGCGACGCGCAACCTCCACCTGCTTAGCTAACTCCTGTTTTGTATACGTGGAGTCTTCTACGACCTCTGCCCTCTCGTCGTCTTTAGCCAGATCAAACCACTTAGACCCATCAGCTTCTCCAACCAAACCCACGTATTTAAAAACACCTTGATAACTGAATAAATCTTTTCCCCCACGCCTTACAAAGGTAAGAATCGGGATATTGGGATTACTAATGATCGATGCATTAGCTTTGAACTTCTCACTAAATTTCCCGCTGATACTTTTTAAATAGTATTTAAGTCTAGAAGGCTCCTGTATCCATTGATTGGCGTATTGCCCTCCAGATAAGGTCGCTTTGATGATCACTGCAGACGGAACTCCATCTGAGGTCAAAACGAACATCCCTCCAGCACGCGTATCGTAGTTACGCGCAAAAATCAGTATCTGATGAGAGCTATATTGCGTGCCAACAATAAAATCCGAAGGCCGCACTCGATCGTGAGCCCAAAACGAAAAACGTTTTTCAAACTCAGGAACAATATCCTCAAAAGTCTTTAGGCCTTGTCCATGCAAGGCTTGATAGACGGGATCATTAGAGCCAATTCGAAACCGATTTAAATAGCTCAGCAGGTCTCCGACTCTCTCAAATCGCTCCACCCAGATATCTACGCTACGCACTTTATTCTTTATTTTTTCATCCAGTAAGGGATGCTCTCGTGCGGGAATAAGAACATTATTTCGAATATAAAGGCGAGCTTCCTCAATAGGCGTCATTACATCTCCGTGCTGACAGCAAAAAACCATATTTTTATTAGGGATTACAACATTAGAGCATCTAGCACCTCACATCCTCTTCTCCCATTTTCAGACTGCGAACGCATCCGGTACTAAACACTCCCAAAAAATTCCAGGTACATAGCTTTAATCTCAGCCCACACTTTATTGTAAAAAATAGACACAATCCATAGCTCAACACACCCCTTCTTATCCCATCCTCCCTCTACCTCCTGCAAAAAACCCTGTAAGAATTAATAGACACAATCTATTGACTGCCTCTTCCACGCTCAAGTGCTAGCCTGCGCTGGCTTTGATCTTCAGGAAACGGTGTCATGTTTGGCGATTTCGATCTTGCGTCACCCTATGCGGCTTATGCCCGTCTTCGTCAGGGGCCGCCTTTGGTTTGGGATGCGGATTTCTGCGGTGGGGCGTGGTTAGTTCATAGGCACAGCGATGTACAAGCTGCCCTGCGCAATCCCGATTTAAGCGTGCGGCGTGTTGGCGGGTGGGTGGCCCAGGCTGGCGCTGATCCTTCCCCTCGTTTGCAAGCCTTCAAGGCCTTGATGGCCAGGACACTGGTCTTTCTGGACCGCCCCCGTCACACACGCGTCAGACGAGTAGTGAATGCGGCTTTTAGTGCGAAGGCTTTGGAAACCCTGCACAGCACGATTGAAAAGCGCGTTGCGCACATCCACCTGGAGTTAAAAGCCAAGCTGCGGCACGGATCTGCGGATCTGGTTGATGAGGTCTGTCGCCCGCTCCCCGCCTTGGTCATGATGGACGTGCTCGGTTTGCAGCACCTGCCTTTGTCTGTTTTTCAGGCCTGGTCAGAGCAACTGGCAGGTTTTATCGGACAAGCCACGCCGGATATGCCTTTGCTAAGAAGCACTCAGGACGCCTTGCTGGATATGGCTGACTTTCTAGGCAACAGTGCCAATCTGCAAGAAGGCGGGTTGGCCTGGCGGCTTTTGCATGATGAGCAGCTTTCCCTTCAAGGCAGGCGCGAGCGCTTGGCACAGTCCTGTATGTTGCTCTTTGCAGGCTATGAAACCTCCCGGCATCTGCTTAGCTCCCTGTTTCAAACACTGCTGGCCAACTCCACAACGCTGCAGGACTTGCTATCGAATCCGCAGAAAATTCCTGCCGCGATCAAAGAGGTGCTGCGTCACGACAGCCCGATTCAGTACACAGCCAGACGTTTAATGCATGACCAGCACTGGCATGGTCAGCATTTGCGCAAGGGGCAGTTGCTGCTTTTGCTCTTGGGCGCTGCCAACCGCGATCCGGCGGTGTTTGCCAATCCCGACGATCTGGACTTCAGCCGCAACAATCAGGCCGAGCTATCCATGGGACACGGAATTCATCATTGCCTGGGAGCCGGTTTGGTGCAGCTGGAAGCCAAGCTCGTACTTGAGCAATTCCTGCCTTTGCTCCCTCGCCTGCAATGGACGCAAGGTGAGCGTATTCGGCTCCCCGCCTATCGGGGCTGGAACCGCTTGCCGGTTCAATACCGGGCGGCACAGTCATGAGTGCTTTTCTCGTTCATCTGGATCAACAACTGGAAACTTTGAAGACCAGGAAACTGTGGCGCCAAAGAGCAATCAGCCGCCCCTTGCCAAACGCCCATATCGAACGCAATGGCCAGGTCTTGCTGAATTTCGCCAGCAATGACTATCTGGGCCTTAGTCAGCATCCACAACTCAAACGGCTAGAAGCACAAGACGTCGCCGGAGCGACGGCATCCCCCCTGATTTGTGGGCATCATGCGCTGGCTCAAGCACTGGAGCAGGAGCTGGCAGAATGGAGTGGCTTCGAGGCCAGCCGTCTTTTTGTCAGCGGTTATCAAGCCAGCCTGGGCGTGATTCCCGCGCTGGTCGGAACGGGCGACACGATCTTTTGTGACAGGCTTAACCACGCCAGCCTGATTGATGCCAGCCGCCTATCCGGCGCTCGTTTACGTGTGTATCCCCATAGGGATATGGCACGGCTGGATGATTTGCTCGGCAGGCCAGCGCCGGGCTTCAAGCTGGTAATCTCGGACAGCCTGTTCAGCATGGACGGCACGATTGCCCCGGTCGATGAGCTGATCGCCTTATGCGAACGCCACGATGCTTTGCTGTATCTGGACGATGCACATGGCCTGGGAATTTTGGGTGAAAACGGACGTGGAGCGCCTGAGCTATTCCAGCTCACGACCACACAGCGTCGGCGTCTTATTTACCTGGGGACTTTTGGCAAGGCGGCTGGTCAAGGCGGTGCATTTATTGCCTGCTCCCACAAGCTGGCCGACTGGTTCACGCAATCCGCCCGCAGTTATGTGTACAGCACCGGCTTGGCCCCGGCGCATTGTGCGTCCTTGCTGGCCTGTCTGCAGCTGATCAAACAAGCCCAGCCCCAGCGGACCTTGTTGAAAGAGCATATCCAGACGCTGCAAACCTTGAGCCAGGATCTGCCCTGGCGTCTAGCTCCCTCCGATACGCCCGTGCAAAGCCTGTTGATTGGCGAGGTAGAACCTGCTTTGCAACTGGCCGAAACCCTCCTGCAAAAAGGTATTTGGGCACCGGCCATACGCCCGCCTACCGTTCCCCGCCATCAAGCCCGATTACGCATATCCCTGTCTGCCGCCCACCGGCAACAGGACATTGAAAAACTAGTCCAGGCACTACATGAAGCCGCCCACTCTTTACGGTGATTTGCCATGAACTCAAACTCCTTTCCCCCTTTGGCCCAACGCAGCCTGCAAGCGGTCTGGCATCCTTGCACTCAAATGCAGCATCACGATCAAGGCGTGCCGCTACTGGCAATCAAACGCGCCCAAGGCGCCTGGCTTCATGATGCCGACGGCAACGCCTATCTGGACGCCATCAGCTCCTGGTGGGTGAATCTGTTTGGCCATAGCCACCCGCATCTGGTGCAAGCCATTAGCGATCAGGTTCAGCAACTGGATCACATCATGCTCTGCGGACTGACCCATGAGCCGGTTGTGCAGCTTTCCGAACGATTGGCCGCCTTGAGCAGCCATCGTTTAGGCCATGCTTTTTATGCCAGCGACGGTGCTTCCGCGGTTGAGATTGCCCTGAAACTGAGCGTGCATTACTGGCGCAATCAAGGCCAGGAACACAAACAGCGCTTTGTAGGCATCGCGCAGGGATACCACGGCGAAACACTGGGTGCTCTGGCCGTGACCGATGTGCCCTTGTTTCGGGAAAACTACGGCACACAGCTGGGCCAGCAATACACCGCAGCCAGCCCCGATCTGCGTCAAGCCACTAGCCCGGACGAACACACGCAGGTCACCGAAAACGCACTGCACTCGCTGGAGCAGATTCTGGATGATCATCAGGACATTGCCGCCGTCATTCTGGAGCCGCTAGTGCAATGTGCGGCTGGCATGCACATGCACTCCCCCGATTATCTACGCGGCGTGCGCGAGCTGTGTGACCGCTATCAGGTGCATTTGATTCTGGACGAGATTGCCGTGGGTTGCGGCCGTACCGGCACGTTCTTTGCCTGCGAGCAGGCCGGTATCTGGCCTGATCTGCTGTGCTTGTCCAAGGGAATTACCGGCGGCACGCTGCCCTTGTCCGTAGTGCTATCCAGCCCCTCGATTTATCAAGGGTTTTATGACCAGGACTTGCGCAGGGGCTTTCTGCATTCCCATTCTTATACCGGCAATCCCCTGGCCTGCCGAGCCGCGCTGGCCACGCTGGACTTGTTCCAGCAATACCCCGTCTACGAGCTGCAAAAAACGCTGGGACAAGCACTTGATGAAGGTTTGCATAGACTGAACCGGCACTATCCCAAGATGCAGCATCTGCGCCGCTGCGGGGTAATCTGGGCCTTTGATCTGGACACGGGCCCAGCTCGCTACAATCACCAGGGCTTTGCCCGGCGCTTTTACCGCTCTGCTTTGCAACAGGGACTGATGCTACGCCCTATCGGCAATACGGTGTACCTGATGCCCGGCTATCTCTGGGGCACAAAAGAGGTGGAGCATTTGCTGAATGGTCTGGCTCAGCTGCTGAAGGAATACGCATGAGGGCCTGCTTTGTGACGGGCACCGATACGGAAATTGGCAAAACGCTGGTCAGCTCGGCTTTACTTCATTTACTAAGCCAAAGCGGCGCACGCACGCTCGGCATCAAACCCATTGCTTCGGGGGCCGTAGAGGTAGAAGGACGTTTACAGAACGAAGATGTGGATGCACTGGCGCGGCATTCCAGCCTGAAGCTCGCTCCCGAAACCCTGACACCGTACTTGTTTAAGCCCGCTGCGGCACCCCATATTCTGGCTGAACAAGCAGGAATCGAAATAGACCCGGCTCTGATCAAAAAAACGATTCAAACAGTGGCGAAGCAGGCCGATTATGCAATCGTTGAAGGAGTAGGAGGCTTCATGCTGCCCTTGGGGCAAGGGCGGACAGGCGTAGATTTAGCACAAGCCTTGCAACTACCTGTGGTGCTGGTTATCGGTCTACGTTTGGGTGCCTTGAATCACGCTTTGCTGACGGCTCAAGCCATACGCGCCAGCGGCTTGAACTTGCTGGGCTGGGTCGCCAACCACATAGCGCCGGAGATGAATTATGCCCAGGAGAACCTGCAAACGCTGCATGACTATCTGCCGAGCCCTTGCCTGGGTGTCATTCCCAGATTGGAAGCCACAACACTGGATGAGCGTATCCAGCAAGCTGCGCAATATTTACGCTCGCCATGGGGAGATAAGAACTAGGCGCTTTGCACAAGGCTTATAGAAAGTAGCTACCTACACTCCCCAGAAACGCCACGCCTAGCAGTAGACACACGGCGCCACCCAAGGCAAAGCGCAAGGCCGGGTTGGTGGACCAGGCGTCCAAACAGCTATTTAGCAAACGTTGACGCCATGTCCCCAACCCTGCCGCGCCTGCGGCTTGCCGGGAGTTTGCACGCAAACGACTCAGATGCTCCTCGCTGATTCCATCCATGGCTTCCCACTCCAGCTTCCAGCGCAAGAAGGCGGCCTGATGCTCGGGATCAATGGACAACCAGGCCCGGAAAGCAGACTGGCTGCGGGCATCGTTCTGATGTTTGTGGTCGTGCTGTTTGAGCAGCCAGCTCAAGGCCTGCTCATCAATGTGCTGCATGTGTTCGTCCTTAGACATACGAACCAGCCGGACGCGGCACTGCCCCGTCCGCCCGATTGAGCGGTGCCGGATTATGGCGGCACGCCAACATGGCCATGCGGATATAGTGCTCAACCACTTGAGGGCTGGTGCCCATGCGTGTCGCAATTTCTTTGTAGTTCAGGCCCTCGAAGCGATGCAGCACAAAGGCTTCACGACGACGACGAGGCAAGGCCTCGATCATGGCCAGCATACGAGCACCCGGTTCTGAAGGAGCGTGAGCAGAGGCTTGTGTGCCACGCAGCATACGCAGGCAAAAACTTAAACCGTTACGGCAAAACGATTTCAGCATGGGCCACTCCCTAAAACACATTAAATGATAATGGTTCCTATTATCTTTACAGTTTTAGAGAAAGTCCAGCCCTGCTCAAGAAAGATTAACTCTGCTCACAAAATAAAAGATGGCCCCTCTCAAGTCTCTGCCAAAGAAAGGCTTTGCACCATTTCAGGGAGCACCGCAATCCAGGCGCTACAAACAGAGCGCAGCGTAGCCTGAAAAAGAGACTGTGTCCTTTCAGGAAATGCTCTCAACGACCTCTTCTTCTGTAAAGGGAAAGCCAACGCTAATCGCGCTGACCTCGCCAGACTCCTGGCCCCTGTTGGCTCCTCTTCGACAAGAGAAAGAGAGCCAAAGTAACTCAGAACGGAGCTAGTGCATAAAAAAAGCCCTGGCATGAAACCAGGGCTTTTTCCAGACGGCCCGCAGGCCGACTCAAAATAATCAGTTGCCGGGGCGCAGATTGGTAGACAGCACATTGATGATGCGCTTGGCTGTCGGCGTGGTCTGCTCCTGACCTTGCTGATCCAGCACCGTTACGCGAGTGCCAGCACCTTGGGCGCTCAGCTTGATGCGGAAGGGCGTGGCTTCGGCGGTGTTGCGGCTGCCGAAGATGCGGCCAATGATGTTTTGCTGCTCGATCTTCTCGCCGGTATCCGAATCCAGATAGCGGATGAAGAACTCGCCAGCGGAACGGTCACGATCCTCAACCGAGAAACCGGCGGAGTCGATGGCTACGCCAACACGACGCCATGCACGATCAAAGGACTCGTTCAGCATCAACTCAGCCTGATCGCCCTTGTCCGACGCCTGGACCTGAACGCTGGAAGGATCCTTGGAAGCGTTGGCTACTTGTTCACGTGCTGTTTCAATATCCGAGCCCAGGAAGACCATCATGCGAGCCAGCATGGCCGCATTCAGACCTGGATCTTCTTTGGCGAACACCCATTTAAAGGCGGAACCGTCTGCCGTGGGTGTTTCTTCCATGTGCTGGTGGGACACATAGATTTCGGTTTTGTTGCCGACACGCTCAAAGCGGGTACGGAAGCGGTCACGTTCGCCGCTATCAAAGACCTGGTCAATGATGGAACCCAAGGCACTGCGTATCCAGCTTTCTGGAATCTTGGCACGGTTTTCAGCCCAGTCGGTCTGAATCAAGCCGGCACGGGGATCCTGGGACTGAATGGTAAAACCATGCTCACCCCAGAAATCGACGATGCGGGGGAACAGGTCTTCCACGGGGCGGTCTACGACCAGCCAGCGCAGATCGCCATCGCGCATCACCTTGATGGCATCAGACTGAGGCAGGATCGTATCGGCACCGCCCTTGGCCTGCTGCGCGGTTTGACCTTGCGAGTAGACCGAGTAAGACGTGGCACCTTCTGGCGCACGGTAATGTGCGTCGCGGTTGGCCTGGGTCAGATCCGGCGGAATGCTCAAGGGATCGCCTGCTACCGTACTCTTGTAATTAACCGACTCGCCCTGGCCCATAATCTGGTCCATCGTCGAGCAGCCCGACAGCACCAACAGGCTCAAAGACAGCCCGATCAGGCTTTTATTAACTGGCTTTGCAATCATGGAAGAAGATCCGCAAGTTTCAAAGATTGACGCAGCAACTCGTGATGCTGTGCATTTAACGGCGTCAATGGTAAACGATATCCCAGCTGAGTAAGGCCCATTTCTGCAACTGCCCATTTCACGGGGATGGGGTTAGCCTCAACAAACAGGTTCTTGTTCAGACCTGCCAGATAGGCATTCAAACGGCGTACCGTCGGTACGTCCATATCCAAAGCGGCCTGGCACAACTGGCTCATCAGGCGTGGGGCCACGTTGGCCGTCACGGAGATATTGCCTTTGGCGCCCAGCAAGATATACGAAGCAGCGGTAGGATCATCGCCGCTGACCACTATGAAATCTTCGGGGGCATCACGCAGCAGCAAGCCGCCACGAGCCAGATCGCCCGTTGCGTCCTTGATACCGATGATGTTGGGGATTTGAGCCAGACGCAGCACGGTGTCGTTCTGCAGATCAGCCACGGTACGACCCGGCACGTTGTATAGGAACTGCGGCAGATCCACCGCTTCTGCAATGGCGCGGAAGTGCTGGTACATGCCTTCCTGAGTAGGACGGTTGTAGTAAGGCACCACCGACAAACCGGCGTCTGCACCCACTTCCTGGGCGTGACGCGACAGTTCGATGGCCTCGCGAGTGGAGTTGCCACCCACACCGGCAATCACGGGCACACGGCCAGCCGCGTGTTCAACGGCTACCTTGATCAGTTCAGCGTGCTCATCAACCGACACCGTGGGCGATTCGCCCGAGGTTCCAACGACCACCAGCACACGCGTTCCTTCCTGAATGTGCCAGTCGATCAGCTTTCGGTAAGCGGCAAAATCCAGACCCCCATTGGGATCCATGGGTGTAACAAGGGCAACCATGCTGCCCTGAAAATTGGAAATAGCAGAGTCCGAACTTGCCATGATGAGATGAATCTCCGGGTTTAAGGCCCTATAGCCGAAAAAAAATATGACTCACAAGTTTAACGGATAAGCCGTTAAATCATAAGAACCATTTCAATATGCCTTCGCCCAGCGCAATCAAGGGACTCATCAGGGTCCACAGTACGCCGGTAAACATCAGCAGGATCAAAATGACCATGCCATAAGGCTCGATACGAGAATAATGATAGGCCAAACGATTAGGCAATAGACTAAATACAATGCGCCCGCCATCCAAAGGCGGCAAAGGCAGCAGATTCAGTGCCATCAGAACCAGGTTGACCTGCACACCGGCCACCGCCATGCCCATCCAGAAGCGGCTGTCACCCTGCCCGATCTTGACCATCAAATGGGCATACAGAACCCACAAGATAGCCATCAGCATATTGGAGGCCGGTCCGGCCAGAGCAACCCAGAGCATGTCGCGCTTGGGATTGCGCAGGCGGCCCCAATCCACAGGGACGGGTTTAGCCCAGCCAAACAGAATGCCGCCCATGCCCATCATGGCGCTGGACAGCAACAGCACCGCCGGCACCACAATCGTGCCGATAGGGTCGATATGACGCAGTGGGTTCAGGCTGATACGACCGGCCAGCATGGCCGTCGGGTCGCCAAACATGCGGGCGACGTAGCCGTGGGCAGCTTCATGCAGCGTAATACCGAAAATGACTGGTAAAGCATAGACCGTCAAGGTCTGTATAAAAGAGTCCATGGTGATCCTTGGTCCAGGCCGGGGACTTATCCCCTACTTTTTCAAGACGATAAGTCGCCTGTCATCAGCCTGTCTGATTGGGACAGCGAGTGCTGCCCCAAGGTTCAGAATTGAAACACGGATAGGCACCTGGACGCGAGTTTTGTGCAAGCCCGCAGATCAGGACAGGCCCAAAGTGGCAGGATCACCCGAGCCACGACGCAACACCTCCGGCGTAGGGCCGGTCAGATCGATCACAGTAGTGGCCTGCAAGGGGCAAGGTCCACCATCGACAACCGCCGCCAACTGATGGGCATAACGGTCCAGAATTTCCTGGGCGTCGTTCAAGGGTTCGTCTTCGCCCTCAGGAATCAGCGTGGTGGAAATCAAAGGGCTGCCGACTTCTTCCATCAGGGCCAGGGCCACTTTCTGGTCGGGCACCCGAATACCAATGGTTTTGCGCGAAGGGTGCGACACGCGGCGCGGCACTTCCTTGGTAGCTTCCAAAATGAACGTCCACGGGCCAGGGGTGGCCATCTTCAACAAGCGATACTGCGGGTTATCCACTTTGGCAAAGTGGCTGATCTCGGCCAGATCACGACACAGCAAGGTCAGATGATGACGATCATCCAAGCCACGCAAACGACGCAGGTTGTCAGCGGCGGACTTGTCATCCAAGCGAGCGACAACGGCATAACTGGAATCGGTAGGAATGGCGAGCAGCCCTCCTTTCGCCAATAGTTCGGCTGCTTGAGCCAATGCGCGGGGTTGAGGATTTTCGGGATGAACGACGAATAATTGAGACATTTCGCGCTTCCTTGCTATTACGAGGGGAAATCATTAAACCTGAGTCACGCTCTAACCGGCAAGACCGGAGCAAGACTCAGGGTCGAAGTATTCTTGCACGAGTGTTGCATTCTTTAAAAAAAGCATGCTAGAATACATTTTTTACTTCACAGCCCACCTTGATGTAGGCCAGAAGCAAAAAAGCAGTCAACAGTGGTGACCGTAGCTCAGTTGGTAGAGTCCCGGATTGTGATTCCGGTTGTCGTGGGTTCGAGCCCCATCGGTCACCCCAGAAATTTACCGCTTCCAAGGTTTTGCAACTCTCCTTAAATGGTGACAAGACCAGGAACTGGAAAAAACATACTTGAAAGCCCGCCACGCAGCGGGCTTTTTTGCGTTTGTTCATCGTAACAAGTTTGCCGCCTTCGCACACCCCACGCAAGTTCAGGCTGGACATTAAACTGTGTTTGATTGTGAACCCCAGGCCAGTCCTGGCTTTCGCCTGCGACCCAGCCCTTCGAGTTGGCAGGCCCGCACAGCAAAAGCCCCTCCCCCATCAAACACCCGGCATTTCAGCCCGCCTCCTCTGTAATAGAAACTGGCACAAAACCACGCTTTCTTATACTCTAATCTGTCCCATTTTCTGGAAGTTTGCTGATGACACTCGGTTTCCCCTGCTGGGATCAAGCACCCGTCAATTGGGACTGGCTTGCACAGGATGAAGATGGCCAATGGTTCTGGTATGGCGTCCAGCCCTCGCCTGGCATAGGCGGTGGCGTATGGCGCTCTCCCTCCCGCCTGCAACAGTTTGCCGCCCGCGGCGAACCGAACCCGTCCTGGATGCACAGCCTCTACCAACGCCCGGACCTGCCTGACAAGAACCGTAGCACCTGAACCCATGCAAGAGCATCTGATACACCTGCGCTCCCTGCTGCACGATTACTGGCCGCATCTAGCCTTGGCGCTCAGCGTGATACTGGGCGCTTCAGCGGCCATTCATGCCGCCATGACCAAAAATGATGTCCGCGCCGCCATCAGCTGGGTGGGCGTCATCATCATGTCGCCCCTATTGGGACCGTTTCTGTATCTGATCGCGGGGATCAACCGCGTACGCAGACAAAGCCTTCTGGAACAAAGTGCAGACGTGTTCTATGAACAGGTCACCTATCTGCACCCTCCCGTCTCGGACATTGGTGCCCTGGTCGGCGCACCGTTTCGCTCTTTGCAAATTCTGGGTGACCGCGTCAGCCGCAGCCAATTACGCAATGGCAATAATGTGCGCGTTCTGGTCGGCGGCGATCAGGCTTATCCTGCCATGCTGGAAGCCATTGATCAGGCCCACAGCACCATTGCCTTGCAAAGCTATATCTTCGATAGCGATCGCCTGGGGCGCGAATTTGTCAGCGCCCTGTCGCGCGCCCATCAACGTGGCGTGCAGATTCGCGTACTGGTCGACGCTATTGGCGCTAAATATTCGCGTACGCCCATTGTGCGATTGCTGCGCCGCGAAGGCATACGCTGCGCTTTGTTCATGACCAACCCCCTGGGCTTTCTGCGCATGCCCTACGCCAATCTGCGCAGTCACCGCAAATTGCTGATTGTGGATGGCACGGTAGGTTTTACCGGCGGCATGAATCTGCGTGAGTCCTTTATGGCGCAGTACAGCGACGGCAAGCCCTCTCAAGACACCCATTTCCGCCTGGAAGGCCCGGCAGTCATGCAATTGCTGGCTTCTTTCCGCCACGACTGGCAGTTCACGACTCGCGAAGATCTATCGCCCGCTTACTGGCATGCCAGTTCCTCGCCCGCCCCCAGACCTCACGTTCCGGCTCGCTGCATTGCTTCGGGCCCGGACCGTTTCATGGCCAGTACCCACCATATGCTGCAAGGGGCGTTTGCCATTGCCCAGCGCCATATCCGTATTCAGTCTCCCTACTTTCTGCCCGATCAGATCCTGTTGGGTGCCTTGAACACCGCCGCCCGACGCGGCATTCAAGTGGATATCGTCATCCCCGGGCAAAATAATCTGCGCCTGGTCAATTACGCCATGACAGCCCAACTGGATCAGGTGCTGCGCGCAGGCTGCCGGGTCTGGCGCGCCAGCGGCCCCTTCAACCACTCCAAGCTCATGACGATTGACGGAGTCTGGTCTTATATTGGTTCGTCCAATCTGGACCCGCGCAGCTTGCGATTGAACTTCGAGCTGGACGTAGAAATCTACAGCCGCGACACGGCCCGCCAAATCCAGAACCTGATTGATCTGGAAATTGAGGACGCCGAAGCCGTCAGCCTGGAGTCCTTAAGTTCAATCGGCTTTGGCAAGCGCTTGCGCAACCGCCTGATCTGGCTGGCCAGCCCCTATCTGTAATGTGTGCGCACCTGAAACTGCTGCAAGCTTCAAGAAAGCCCCTGGCTTGCACAATCTTTCAATCCGCTTGCGCACCCACCCTTTATAATCAAGCGCTTAAACGGTCTACACAGACAGGCGTGCCGTTCCAAAACAGACTTGAGCGCCATTAAAAAAACAATGTCCGAGCTTTCTTATTCCGACCTGGCCCAATGGGCCGCCCACCATCTGGAAAACCGCCCCCCCCGAGCCAAGTCCCTGGTCATGACCTTGTTTGGCGACGTGATTCGCCCACATGGCGGCAAACTTTGGCTAGGCAGTTTGATTCAGTTGCTGGCCCCCTTCGGGATCAGCGACCGACTGGTGCGCACCAGCGTGTACAGGCTGGCCGAGGAGGGCTGGCTGAGCGCGCAGCGCGAAGGGCGACGCAGCCAGTACACCTTGCGTCCCGAAGCCAGCCAGCGCTTCGAACACGCGTATCAACGCATCTACACCCCGACCTATCTGGCCTGGGACGGGCAATGGACGCTGATCTTCAGCATGCCCAGCTTGATGATGAACTCCAAGCAACGGGCAGACCTGCGCAAGGAACTGCTGTGGGAAGGTTTTTGCGCCTTGTCACCCACGGCTTTCCTGCACCCCAACCCGGATCACACGATTCTGGACTACATCCTGCAGGCGACACAGGCGCAGTCGCAGGTGTATGTGGGCAAGCTGGAACCTTCCCAACTGCCGCAAACCCGCCCTCTGTCCCAACTGATTCAGGACAGCTGGGATCTGGCCCAGGTGGCCAGCGGCTACGGTCAGTTCATCCAGCGCTTTGCGCCCGCTCTGGCCATGCTGGATGCAGGCCACGACTATAACGACGAGCTGGCCTTTGTGATTCGCACCCTGCTGATTCACGAGTTCCGCCGTATTCAGCTGCACGACCCTCAACTGCCTATTGAGCTGCTGCCAGCAGGCTGGGCAGGGAAACAGGCTTATGAGCTGTGCCGGGATGTATACCGTCAGGTCTGCGGCAAGGCCGAGCGCTATATTCTGTCCACCTTGCGGGCCGAGGATGAACAGGCACCGGAGGCCGCCGCCTACTTCTACGAGCGTTTTGACGGCCTGCCCGTCCCGTCCGAGACTCAGGCCTGAAGCTGAATCCCTGAATAGAGAGACTGACTGCTGTGTGCTTGATATCCGCAGCACACGACCAGCAGTACTGACCGCAATAGCTGTATGGGCAAATAAAAAACCCGGTATGATCTGAATCACACCGGGTTTTTTTGCGCCCTTAACAATCAGGCTCAGGCACGGGCAAACAAGCCCGGCCTGTCAGAGCAGATTAGTGCGCAGACGCTGCCTCTGCACCCACACCTGTCTCGGAGCGTACCGACTGAGCCTCGAAACCAGCACGGTCGATCTCGGCACGTGGGCTACGGTCAGTGATCGAGAAGAACCAGATCGCCACGAAAGCCAAAGGCATGGAGAACAGCGCTGCCGATGCATAAGGGAATGGCGAA
The DNA here is from genome assembly GCF_026344155.1 of Alcaligenes nematophilus. Classification (NCBI taxonomy): domain Bacteria; kingdom Pseudomonadati; phylum Pseudomonadota; class Betaproteobacteria; order Burkholderiales; family Alcaligenaceae; genus Alcaligenes; species Alcaligenes nematophilus. The sequence goes on from NZ_JAPKMZ010000002.1 coordinate 54,704, forward strand.
GAACCGGCTGGATTGCCCAGCGTAGCTTCCCACACCGAAGGCGAGAGCAAAGTCAGCAGCAAGGCAACGATCAAGCCCAGGAAACCACCAATCGTGGCACCACGTGTCGTGCAGCCTTTCCACAGAATGGACAGGAACAGGACCGGGAAGTTAGCCGAGGCAGCAATCGCGAAGGCCAGAGACACCATGAAGGCGATGTTCTGCTTCTCGAAAATAATACCCAGCAACACGGCAACCACACCCAGGATCAAGGTGGTAGTGCGCGATACACGCATGACTTCCTCGTTCGTGGCTTCGCCCTTCTTGATCAGCGTGGAGTACAGGTCGTGCGACACGGCGGATGTACCGGAGAGCGTCAAACCAGCCACCACAGCCAGAATCGTGGCAAACGCCACTGCCGACATAAAGCCCAGGAACACGTCGCCACCAACAGCATCAGCCAAGTGCACAGCGGCCATATTAGAACCGCCAATCAGATCGCCGCCAACTTCCAGGAAGCGGGGATTGGTGGACACCAGCACGATAGCGCCGAAACCAATAATGAAGGTCAGGATGTAGAAGTAACCAATCCAGGTGGTTGCCCAGAACACGGATTTACGTGCTTCTTTTGCATCAGGCACGGTAAAGAAACGCATCAGAATGTGTGGCAGACCAGCAGTACCAAACATCAGAGCCATACCGAAGGAAATCGCGCTGATAGGGTCCTTGATGAAGTTGCCGGGGCCCATGATGGCTTGACCAATTGTGGAGGCCTGGACAGCATCTTTACCGGCTGCAATAGCGGCATCTGTCTTGACCTGCACAGCGGCGGCGAACAGTTTTTCTGGCGAAAAACCATACTGTGCCAGCACCATGATGGCCATGAAGGAAGCACCGAACAGCAGCAGGCCAGCCTTGATGATCTGCACCCAGGTGGTGGCTGTCATGCCGCCAAACAGCACGTAGACCATCATCAACACGCCCACCAGCACCACGGCCACCCAGTACTCCAGACCAAACAGCAGCTTGATCAGCTGACCGGCGCCTACCATCTGTGCGATCAGATAGAACAGAACCACAACCAGCGTGCCCGAGGCGGCAAAGGCGCGGATAGGACCTTGACGGAAGCGGTAAGCGGCTACGTCAGCAAAGGTGAATTTGCCCAGGTTACGCAGCTTTTCTGCCAGCAGGAATGTAATGATGGGCCAGCCGACCAGAAAGCCGATGGAGTAGATCAGGCCATCGTAGCCGTTGATCATCACCGCCGCCGAAATACCCAAAAAGGAAGCCGCAGACATATAGTCACCGGCAATGGCCAGGCCGTTTTGAAAGCCTGTAATACCGCCACCTGCCGTGTAAAAGTCAGAGACCGACTTGGTGCGGGCAGCCGCCCATTTGGTAATCCACAAGGTCGCCAGCACAAAGACCGCAAACATGCCGATGGCGGTCCAGTTGGTCGGCTGCTTTTGCAGCTCGCCCAGATCGCCGCCAGCTGCCAGCAAGGCAGGACTGGCCAGCATCAGGCCCAGAGCCAGGCCGGAACGAAGGTAGGAATGCTTCATTTACGCACCTCCTCAAGGACGTCCTTGGCCATCTGGTCAAATTTGGTATTGGCGCGCCAGACATAAATGCCCGTAATGACAACAGCCAACACAATGACTCCAAAACCAATAGGAATACCCAGGGTCATGACGCCATCACCCAAGCGCTCTGCAAACAATTCCTTGTCGAAAGCAATAATGCCGATGTAACTGTAGTAAGCCACCAGCATGACGATGGTGAGTATCCAACCCAGCCGCAACCGGGTCTTGACCAGATTCTGATAGCGAGGATTGGCCGTAATCCGACCTACAAGGGGGTCTTGCATAGTTTGTCTCCGCATTGTTCTGAACGCCTTATTTTGCTGGCGTATCTTATTGAACCGGCCCAGCCTGAAAAGGCTGAAAACGGCGCTATGAAGACGCCTGCCGACGTCTATGCGGTGAACATTAGAGCCCGACACTTACACCATACTTACTAAATGCATCGGCTCAGGGTAATGCCTAGGAGCAGAAAAGCACGCAAGAAAAAGGGAGTAAGGTTGGCGCGGGTGGAGGGGTTCGAACCCCCGGCCCCAGGCTTAGAAGGCCTGTGCTCTATCCAACTGAGCTACACCCGCCAGGTGATGGTGGCATCGTCAAAACTGTCAGGCGATGCAAGGTCCGAGATAACGGACCGTAAGGAATAAGGACCGAATTCAAGGCCCATTTTTTGTAAAAAAACAGACCTGAAAAGGACAATCGAATATTCTAGCCTGAAAATCTGTTTTAGATAAGCAGCACTCTAGTCAGAGTGTCAATACTGTAAGAAAAATAATTATAGGTAGTATTTTTAGTCGCAAATGGTACAGTCGTGTACGGATTAACCCGTTTTCCTGGACTTTTCTCCATGCCGACCAAAAAGAAACTAAGCAAGCACTCTTTAATACTATCGGCCCCCTTTCTTATCTTGAGCGCAGTCCTGAATACCGCACAGGCAGGTATCAGCTATCAGTTGCGCCAAGTACAGGCCAGTTCTGGTGAAACCGTCGATATTGACGCCATCGTCTACAACGACACAGGCAGCTTGATGAGCTGGACCGCCCCGCAAAACCTGGTTTTGCAGTGGCGCGACAATAACGGCAACGTCATCCGCAGCCTGGCCGAGCTGGTCAGCCCGCGGCCCCGAGCATCCATCCCCATCAACAACTTCACCGCCTACAGTTGGCGAGCTGTGGTCCCCAATGGTTTGACCGGCTTGCAAGCCGTCAATATTGAAGGCGAGCGTGTGATGTTGGCGCTGGACACCAATCCGGAAGGCCAAAGCCCGATTACCTCGCAACCGGCAAACGCCGCTGTGGTGAACGCAGGTGCTGGCCATGACCCACGTGTCATTGACCCTGCCCTGCCCTATGCCCAGGCCGTCGCGGCCGGAGCACAACGCGAAGGGCCAGCCATCAATAACGGACAAGGCCTGAAACCCGCAAACTCCAGTTTCGAGAACTTCAGCAACGCGATTTCGGCTCACGACCCGACCTACTTTATTGTCGGCAATAAAGGCGGCACCAATGCCCGCTTCCAGCTGAGCTTCAAGTACCGTCTGCATTCGCCGGATGATCCTAGCAATCCGAAGTTCTACGATCACTTCTACATTGGCTATACGCAAACAGCCCTGTGGGATCTGCATGCCGACTCCAAGCCTTTTGTAGACACCACCTACCGCCCCAGCTTCTTCTGGCGTAAGGACTCCATCTGGGAATCCGAGCAGAAACGTCTGTTCATGGGTCTGGCCACCGGCTACGAACACGCTTCTAACGGCAAGGCCGGTGATGACTCGCGCTCCATGAACGAGGTCTTCATCCAGCCCGAATTCAATTACCGCTTTGATCACGGTGCCACACTGACGTTTGCCCCACGCATCAAGCACTATGTGTTCATGGGCGAGAACGCAGACTGGGCACACTACCGTGGCCGTTACGACTGGAAAGTCCGCTACGCCCAGGACAACGGACTGGTACTGTCTGGCATGTACAACAAGGGCGCGGGCAGCCGCAATACGCATGAGTTCACGATTGCCTGGCCACTGAACCGCACACCTTTGAACATGAATGGCTATCTCTACGGCCAGTACTTCTCGGGCTATGCGGAAACCATGCTGGGCTACCGCGATCGCTCTTCGCAGTTCCGTATCGGTCTGGCGCTGGTGCCGTAAGCGCTTCTACAACAGTCCCCCACCGCGTCGGCTTCCCATGCCGGCGCGGGCCATATCATGATCACAGGCCTGAATCAGAAAGCGCTGAAACAAGGCCACCAATCCTTCCGGCTCACGTCCTTTGGGCCACAACAAGCCCACCTCTACCGACTCCACCGGGTCATGAATCCCGATGGCATGGATACGCTTGCCTTCCAGAGACCAGGGCCGGTAAACCATATCTGACAAGATTGCCACCCCAAAGCCATAAGCCACCAAACCGCGCACCGCCTCCAGGGAGCGGGTCCGCATAGCGACACGCTCCGGAAAGCCGGGGCTACCCCAATGTCGCATGGCCGCCGTATCGGCATCGTCCACCGTCAGAAAGATGTAGGGATAGTTGTTGACCTGCTCCAGGGACACACTGGACTCATTGGCCAGGGCATGTTGATCCGACACCCATAAGCGCCGGCGGGAACTGCTCAGGCGATGGTGCCCGAACATGGCCAAATCGGTGATATTCGACAAAATAGCAACACCCAGATCGATACGCTCGCCCTCCAGTGCGGCCTCCATTTCGGGGCGCTCCATATCCACCAGCTCGATGTCGATATTCGGATAGCTGTGCTTGAAACGACTGATCAGATCAGGCAAGAAGTAGCCTAGAACCGTATAGCCCGCGGCTACCCGAATCTGCCCTTCGATATTTTGTCGCCGCAAATCTGCATGGTTCAGCGCATCGCTGACGGCATCAATCACGTGATGGGCGTGGTGAAAGAACGCCTGTCCCTGTGGCGTTAACTCCACACCGTGGGGCAAACGCTCAAACAAGGCCACATTCAGCTGGCGCTCCAGACTTTGCACCGCATTACTGATGGCCGACTGCGAGACATTCTCCGCCTGGGCCGCCGCCGAGAACTGCCCGCTGACCGCCGCAGCAATGAAATATCGAAACTGCCTCAGAGTCACTTCGTGCTTCATAGCCATCCGTTTTTCAGATATCAGGTACACGTAAATTTGATTTTACGATAACAAAAAGCTGCCCTAGACTAAAGAACAAACTACAACAACTTGCACGAAAACCATCCTTCTTGCAGGAGACAAACTCATGAACGCCCCACTCAACAAACCTTACAAGGCCATGTTGGAATCCGTGTCCCTGGATGACAAATACACTGTCACCAAGGGCCGCGCCTATATGAGCGGCACCCAAGCCCTGGTGCGCTTGCCCATGCTGCAGAAAGAACGGGACCGGCGCGCCGGTCTGAATACAGCAGGCTTCATCTCTGGCTACCGGGGCTCCCCATTAGGGAGCGTAGACCAGGCTCTGTGGCAAGCCAGCAAACACCTGAAAGAACACGACATCGTGTTCAAACCCGGTCTGAACGAAGATCTGGCCGCTACCGCCGTCTGGGGTAGCCAGCAAACCAATCTGTACCCCAGTGCACGTTTCGACGGCACCTTTGCCATGTGGTACGGCAAGGGCCCTGGCGTGGACCGTTCCATGGACGTGTTCAAGCATGCCAACTCGGCTGGTAGCGCCCGACACGGCGGTGTGCTGGTACTGGCAGGCGATGACCACGGTGCCAAATCCTCCACTGTTGCCCACCAGTCCGATCACGTTTTCGCCGCCGCCGGTATTCCCGTGCTCTACCCGGCCAACGTGCAGGAATACCTGGACTTTGGCCAGCACGGCTGGGCCATGAGCCGTTTCTCCGGCCTGTGGGTAGCCTTGAAATGCGTCACCGAAGTAGTGGAGTCAAACGCCTCAGTTGATCTGGACCCGGACAGCCTGAACATTGTCCTGCCCGAGATCGAGGACATGCCCGCCGATGGCCTGAACATCCGCTGGCCAGACCCGCCACTGGCGCAAGAAGCCCGCATGATGAACCACAAGTGGTACGCCGCTCTGGCTTATGTGCGCGCCAACAAATTGAACCGCGTCGAGATTGATTCGCCCGAAGCCCGCTTTGGCATCATGACGGCGGGTAAAGCCTATCTGGATACCCGTCAGGCACTGGCCGATCTGGGCCTGTCCGACGAGCTATGCGCCGAGCTAGGTATCCGACTATTTAAAGTGGGCTGTATTTGGCCCCTGGACGGGCAAGACGCCCGCCAGTTCGCAACCGGCCTGTCCGAAATTCTGGTGGTGGAAGAAAAACGCCAGATTCTGGAATATGCACTGAAAGAAGAGCTGTACAACTGGCGCGATGACGTACGTCCCAAGGTCTACGGCAAGTTTGACGAGACCGAACACGGTGGCGGCGAATGGTCCAGCTTGCGCTCGCCCTGGCTACTCCCTCCTCAAGGTGAACTGTCTCCTGCGATTATTGCGCGCGCCATTGCCCGCCGCTTGTGCACCATGGACATTTCCGAGGAGCTGCAAGCCCGCATCCAGGCCCGTCTGGCCATTCTGGATGCCAAGGACCGCGAAGCCCGTATGCCGCGCGTCAGCGTAGAGCGCAAGCCCTGGTTCTGTTCGGGCTGTCCGCACAATACCTCCACTCGCGTGCCCGAAGGCTCGCGCGCCATGGCCGGGATTGGCTGTCACTACATGACGGTCTGGATGGATCGCAGCACCTCCACCTTCAGTCATATGGGCGGCGAAGGCGTCGCCTGGATTGGCCAACAACCCTTTACCGATGAAAAACACGTCTTCGCCAACCTGGGCGATGGCACGTATTTCCATTCGGGAATTTTGGCGATCCGAGCCTCGATCGCAGCCAACTCCAATATCACCTACAAGATTCTGTATAACGATGCCGTCGCCATGACAGGCGGCCAACCCGTAGACGGGATCTTGAAAGTCACCGACGTCATTGCCCAGGTCCATGCCGAGGGCGCTCGCAAGATTGTGGTGGTCACCGACGAGCCCGAGAAATTCAAGGGCGTGACCCTGGCTGGCGACCCGCCTGTGTATCACCGTGATGAGCTGGACCGCGTACAGCGCGAGCTGCGCGAAGTGCCCGGCACCACCATCCTGGTCTACGACCAGACCTGCGCCACGGAAAAACGCCGTCGCCGCAAGAAAGGGACTTACCCGGACCCTGCCCTGCGCGCCTTCATCAACGACACGGTCTGTGAAGGCTGCGGTGACTGCTCGGTCAAATCCAACTGCTTGTCCGTTGAGCCTCTGGACACCCCTATGGGCTCCAAGCGCCGCATCAACCAGTCCTCCTGTAATAAGGACTTCTCCTGCGTTAACGGTTTCTGCCCCAGCTTTGTCACGCTGAAAGGGGCGCAGGTACGCAAGCCGGAAGCTCAGGGCCGTTCGCTGGAGTCCTTCAATCTGGCCGATCTGCCTTTGCCCAAACTGCCGGATCTGGACAAGACCTACGGTATTTTGATCGCCGGTATTGGCGGCACAGGTGTTGTGACGGTAGGCGGCCTGCTGGGTATGGCTGCTCATATCGAGCAAAAAGGGGTCAGCGTCCTAGATATGGCCGGTTTGGCCCAGAAAGGTGGTGCGGTGCTAAGCCACGTGCAAATTGCACGCCAGCCCGATCTGCTCCATGCCACCCGCGTTCCAACGGGCGAGGCCTCCTTGCTGATTGGCAGTGATGCTCTGGTTAGCGCCTCCACGGATGTACTGAGCCGTGTCAGCCGCGATCGCACCCACACCATTATCAACACCGCAGCTAGCCCGACTTCGGATCTGATCGGCAATGCGCACTGGAAATTCCCGCTGCAAACTGCCTGCACGGATATTGAAAATGCCGTGGGTAAGGAAATCCGCTATCTGGACGCCAATGCCCTGGCCGTACACGTTATGGGCGATGCGCTCTATGCCAACCCCATCTTGCTGGGTTATGCCTTCCAGCGCGGCTGGATTCCGCTGCATATGGACAGCTTGCTGCGCGCTATCGAACTGAACGGCGTCGCTGTCAAAGCCAACCGTGAAGCCTTCCAGTGGGGGCGTCTGGCGGCTGAAAAGGGTATCGAAGCCTTGATGGAAGGTGCGACACCCAAAGCCCGTGAAGTCACTTTCCCTGAAAGTGTGCAGTCCCTGATCAAGCGCATGGAAGAACACCTGACTGCGTATCAGAATCCGGCCTGGGCCAAGCGCTACCGCGACGCCATCAACAAGGTCATGGAACGCGAATCGCGCCTGAATCAGGACAAGGCTCTACCCCTGACTCGTATCGCCGCCACGCAGCTGGCCAAGCTGATGAGCTACAAGGACGAGTACGAAGTGGCCCGCCTTTACACCGACCCGGCCTTCCTGGACAAGCTGCGTGCCCAGTTTGCGGGTGAGCCTGGCAAGGACTACCAGATTGAATACCATCTGGCCCCGCCCTTGCTCGGTCGCAAGAACAGCCAGGGTCAGCCAGTCAAGAGCAAGTTTGGCCCTTCGACCCGCAGCTTGTTCAAGATTCTGGCCCGTCTGCGTGGTTTGCGCGGTGGTGCGCTGGATATCTTTGGCTACACCCAGGAACGCCGTCAGGAACGTCAGAACATTGAGGACTATCTGGCCGACCTGAATGAAGTCAGCGCCCACCTGGATGCGGACAATATGGAAGTGGCCCAGCGCTGGTTGAACTACCCGGATCTGATCCGTGGCTACGGCCATGTCAAAGATGCGGGCCACGTCAAAGCCTACGCCCAGCGTGAACAACAACGCAGCCAGTTCCGTTCTCGTACCGAACCCAGCCAACGCGTTGCCTAAACCTATCGCCAGCCCTGGGAACACAGGGCTGGCTCCCCTTAACTCCTCCTTAGCGGCAGGCTGTCTTTCAAAGCGGCCTGCTTTTTTTTCGTCTTTAAACCCCGAACCGGCATGCGGCCACACTTCCCCGAGAAGCCCAAGCGTTTAGCAAGATAGTTTGCTCAGTAAACTGACATACAATCGTGCAATTCGATGCCAGTGCCACCGTCCGTGGCAATTAGGTCGACCAGGACCACATTTTATGCGCCATCTTGTTTACGTTTTTGTTCCTTCAGCCCTGATTTTGCTGACCGCTTTCAGGCTGGCTTTTGCCTTGTGGCAATGGCCGCGTGTGCGTCAGGCCGGAGGTCTGCTGCCCATCCTGATTGGCGGCTTGCGTATCGACGCCCTAATGATCGCCGCGCTCAGCGCCCCCGTGGTCTTGCTGGCCCCCTGGCTAGGACACTATCCCGTCATGACGACGATAGCCGCCATCTGGTTTACCTTCGCCTGGTTCCTGCTGACCTTGCTGGAAGTTTCCACGCCCCAATTCATTATTGAATACGACACTCGCCCCAATCGGCTGTATGTGGACTATCTGAAGCACCCTCAAGAAGTAGTGGGCATGCTCTGGAAAGGCTACAAGCTGATGATAGGCATCGCCCTGATTGGTCTGGGGCTGATGGTGTATTCGGGCTGGTCTATTTTTGGTCATGTGTCTGCCGACCCCGTGATGAGCTGGTGGCTGCGTCCTATCTGGATGCTGATTGCTGCGGCCCTGTGCATCCTGGCAATTCGGGGCACCTTGGCCCACCGCCCCATCAATCCTTCTTCGGTCGCCTGGAGCAGCGACAGCATGCTCAATACGCTGCCCTTGAACTCGCTGTATAACGTGGCCTACGCCATTTACAGCATGAAAAACGAGCGCTCGGCCGAGGATATTTACGGTGGCCTGGACGTCGCAGAAATGAACCAGATCGTGCGCGATGCGGCTGCCTTGCCGGCTGGCCCTGACACACTACCCACCCTACATCGTCAGACGCCAGTGCAAAAACGTGAGCGTAAACCCAATCTGGTCCTGATCGTGGAAGAGAGCCTGGGGGCGCAATATGTCAGCAATCTGGGCGGGGCCAATCTAACCCCCGAACTGGACAAACTGGCCCAAACGGGCTGGAACTTTCGCCGCGCCTACGCTACCGGCACGCGTTCGGTACGGGGTCTGGAAGCGGTTTCTGCCGGTTTCCCCCCAACCGTGGCAGACGCTGTACTGCGCCTGCCCGGCTCGCAAACCCGCTTTTTCACCCTGGCCCAATTGCTCAAGGAACAAGGCTACCGCTCACGCTTTATCTATGGCGGCGAAGCCCACTTTGACAATATGAAGAGCTTTTTCCTGGGCAATGGCTTTGATGAGCTGCATGAGCAATCCAGCTTTGAGTCCCCCGAGTTCGTCGGCACCTGGGGCGCCAGCGACGAGGATATGTTCAACAAGTTGCACCAGTTGCTAAGCCAGGACAAGGAGCAACCCACCCTGACGCTGGCCTTCTCTGTCAGCAACCACTCGCCTTGGGAATACCCGGCTGGCCGTATTCAGGTGGAAGGCGATCCCGCCACGGTAGAGAACACGGTACGTTACGCCGACTGGGCCATTGCGGACTTCTTCAAGAAAGCGCGTGAATCCGACTATTGGGACAACACAGTATTCTTGATCGTGGCCGACCATGACTCGCGCGTGGGCGGTGCCAATCTGGTGCCTGTGCGTCACTTCCATATTCCTGCCCTGATTCTGGGCGCAGGCGTTCCCAGCCGTCAGGACGAACGCATCATGAGCCAGATTGACCTGGCCCCCACCCTGCTATCCCTGATGGGCATTGAAAGCGAGCACCCCATGATCGGGCGCGACCTGACCCAGCAGGACAGCGACCGGGCCATGATGCAGTACTTCGAGAACTATGGCTATTTGAAAGGCGACATCCTGACCGTGCTGATGCCACACCTGCCGCCTTGTCAGTATCGCTATACCGCGCCGGACAAGTACGAGCTGCTGGAACAGATAGACGAAGGGCTGGCCAAGGAAGCCCTTGCCCACGTGCTCTGGCCTAGCTGGGCGTATCACGAACAGGCTTACACCCTGCCCCACCTGCAAAAACGCTAAAACCGAAGGCTCAGGGCTTGACGAAGTCCTGAATTCGTTCTATTATGCTTTTCTTTAGTCGGGGCGTAGCGCAGCCTGGTAGCGCATCTGGTTTGGGACCAGAGGGTCGCGAGTTCGAATCCCGCCGCCCCGACCATTAAAGAATTAAAGGCTTAGTTCATTGCACAGTGAACTAAGCCTTTTTCTTTGCCTGCTCCCAGGGCATCGCCTTATTTGCGTTATGCTTTGACGACCTACCCTGATCAGGAATCGGAAATGAGCAATTCAAAAATTCTAGGTCTGAGCAGCCTGGCCTTACTGCTGTGCCTCCTGACCGTCCCTACCCTGTTTCTGCTCCTGCCAGTCTTTCTGTTCCCCCTGATCGCCTGCCTGATCGGCCTCTATGTTTACAAGCGTGGCCTGCGCGGACAAACTCGCAGTCTGGCTATTCGGCTTTTTGCCTTGCTGCCCTTCCCCGTAGCGGTGTTCACCTTTATTTTCTGCATGCAATGGATTTCGCAGGGCTATCGGGCCTGAACCTTCAGCCCTGCCTGTTCCTGACCCGTTCACACTACACGGATGTGTCCTTCAAAAAGCTGAGTTTGCCATTAGGCTCGATATAAGCCGCCGCTACCTCTTCCAGCGACTGGATTCCGGCCAAACGCATTTCACTCAGAATTTCATCGCGGGTCACAAACTCCCGACGCATATTGCGCCACTGCAATTGCCCGTCCCTGACCACACACACTTTGCGCGGAGTGGCCAGTGCATTGAGCGCCGGGAATCGGTACATCAGCCAATCGACTATGTACCCCCAGGCCACAATGGTTGCGGCCACGAGCAGACCATCCGTCAAGGAATTGCTGCCGCCTGACATCGCATTACCACTGGCATCGGCAATCAGCAAAAGAATCAACAGGTCCGCAACGCCCAGCGATCCCAGTTCACGTCGTCCTGCCAGCCGCAGCAGGACGAACAGAACAAAGTACACCACTGTGCCTCGCAGCACGGACTCCAACACAGGTATTTCCAGTGCGAAGACCGTGCTCCAATCAGGTGTCAGCATGACGACAAGCAGCCTTTGATCAGTTCAGATCAAAGTACTGGTGGTCCTTGGGACGCTGGCCTGCCACGTCCTTGGCCGTAATCTTGTCACTGAACTCATTGCCCAAGTGGGAACGCACATAGTTGACGACTTCGGCTATTTGCTCGTCATTGAGTACGCCACCAAAACCAGGCATGCCCTTATTGCCCTGGTTCACCATGAACACCACATAAGCAGGCGCCCCCAGTTTCGGATTCTTGGACAGGGACGGATACATGCCCGCCCCTTGAGCGCCCTTGCCATCGATCATGTGGCAAGACGCACAGACCTGCTCATAAATTTCCTGGCCGGTTTTCTGGGTAAAGACCACCGTATCACCCCCTACCACCGCCGTATCCGCATGGCTGATGGTCAACAGTCCCGAGGCCAGAAAAACCGCTAGAGATCGCATCATCATGACTAGGCTCCTTTGGAATCGGCTTGTTGATTACCCACAATATGGCTATGCAAGCGGGAAATCGCGTTCAGGGACGACAGGATCGCACCTTCCTGCCAGGCGTTGACGTAAGAAGCGTGCTCACCCGCCAAAACCAGTCGACCATCAATCTGGCACAGGTTCTCGTAGTGCGCGGCCCGTGTCTGGTCCGTCCACATGCCATAGCAGCCCAATGTCCAGGGAACGCGGTGCCAGGCGACCGCCACCCCACTCTCGAACTCATCCTTATATTGAGGGTGGATTTGCGCACCATATTCCAGGGCCTTCTTGACCCGGTCCTCAGGACTGAGCGACGACCATTCCACGGCGCTGGGACCGAACATATACCCCCCCAGCAATACGCCTTTGCCACCGGCCATCATGCCGCCACTGGGGTAAGAGATTTGTGTGATGGGCAGGTCGGTATAACTGATGCCGCCATAGATCGCGTCATCATCTTCCCAGAAGCGCCGTTTGAACTGCAGCCCGATCTTGACCGAGGGAGCGTACGGCACAGCGTCAATGGCAGCGTGCATTTCCTTGCTGGCATCCAGATCTATCTGGCTCAGAATCGACAAGGGAATGGTACATACGCACCAGTCTGCTGTTTCAGTGTGCTCGCTACCCTTGCTTTGATCCTTGTAGCTAACCGTCACCTTGCCATCACTCTGCTTGATCGCAGTGACCTTGGCATTAAAGGTAAACAGTCCCTCCAGCTCCTTGCCAAAAGCAGCACCGATCTGGTCCATCCCACCCACCGGCTGAAACATGGTCTGCTGAAACTCGTACAGATCATGAATGCCCATATTGTGCCAAACACTGGAGCGCACAATATCGGCCAGTTTCAAAGGCTCGGAAAACTCGGGTTGTGCATTCAGACCACCTCCCGGATCACGCTCAAAACCGCGTACCTCGGAACTGGCATGGCCTTTCACATAAGCCATGTTCTTGTCCAAGGCCCCCCAGCTGCGCAAGGCTTCCAGCAGCTTTTCCTGATCCTCCTTGGACAAGGGTGCATCCAGCGACTGAGTATTAATGGCTTTGGACAAGAGCTCGGAGACCTGCCCCTGAAAATCCGCGTGGATATGGCGAAACCGCTGAGGCTTGCCACCAAAATGCTCTTTGCTATGCAGATAGGCGTTGTAGTTGTACTGGATAAACGGTTCCAGCCTGACTTTCAGCCGCTTGCAATAATCCAGCAAGGCCCGGTGATGGAAAGGAATCCGCCACGGGCCGGGGTTGATGTATTGATCCTTGTCGAACTTGACATCCTGCTTGGCGCCCCCCAGCTCGGTATAGCTGTCCCCGCCATGCAAGGACCAGTTGCGCCCCCCCACTTTTTCCCGAAACTCCAGGATTTTGACTTTGTACCCTGCGTTGCGCAGCTCCAAAGCGGCCACCATGCCAGCCAGACCCGCCCCCAGGATCACCACAGAGGTCCCTGGCTTGGGCTTGCCTTCCAGGCGAATCGGGCCATCGTAACTGCCCTCCGCCGCATGGCCCAGACGCATCATGGCCTGATACATGGCCGCGCCACCTGCGGCATACCCGACCATCGTCAGGAAATGTCGCCGTGTCAGTATTCCACCCTGTGAAACTTGGCTCATCGTCCTTTCTCCTTTTGGAAAAATGATGAGCAGCATTCGCCCCCAACTTCTTTGCCTGCCCCCGGTGCATGAATGCTACTCGTGTGGAAAAAAACAAAGAACACAATGCCTTATGATCAGCTTGTCACTTAACTATAAGCACCTAAAATGTTTAAGCCCAACATAAGAAACACATCTTTACAGGGCTGAAAATTAGCTGACTCCTGATAAATGCGTGCAAGCCCCTTTTTGATGTGGGCCTATGCTTGCCAAGTTCACCACGACGGGATATAATTTTTTTCTTAGTCGGGGCGTAGCGCAGCCTGGTAGCGCATCTGGTTTGGGACCAGAGGGTCGCGAGTTCGAATCCCGCCGCCCCGACCAAAAAATTCAAAGGCCTTGCAGAGCAATCTGCAAGGCCTTTTAGTTTTGCCAGTTCGGCTCACTGCGTCATTTAACTTTGGCTGGCGCTCACACCCACCGAGTCGGGCAAACCAAAAATAGAATCAAATGCCCAGTTGTAGATAAAGGCGAAGATGGGAAAGAAAGCCAGCAACACCGCTTCCATCAAAAAAGCTTTCCACAAGCTGACATTCAGCCACCACGCAATCAGCGGGATCAGCAAAGACACCAGCACAATCTGAAAACCGGCCACGTGCAGCACCCGGTGCCAGAACGTACGCGCCTGAATCTGACGACGGCGCTCCCAGGCTTCAAACAGCATATTGTAGAACAGGTTCACCGATACTGCGCAGGTGCTGATCATGAAAGACAGCATCCCGCTTTCCATGGCCCCTGCCCCACTCAAGTGCCCCAATACGGTTGCCGCTACCATCATGCCCAGCAACTCGAACATCCCTATGTAGACAACTCTTCTTTTCCATCCCTGCACGATAAATATCCTTGATCAAAAGCTCAGAAAGCATGATTATCCGCAGTACAGCTTCTAGAAAAAGTCAGATTCCATCAGTTTTACTTATGGTTTAGCCATGCTTACCAGTGATCATCTTGAGCTCTTGCTTGCCGTGGTTGAACACGGCTCCTTCTCCGCCGCCGCGCGGGCGTTGCGCCGCACACAATCGGCCGTCAGCATGGCCGTGGCCAATCTGGAGGCCGAGCTGGATCTGTCGCTTTTTGACCGCAGCCGACGTGAACCTGTACCCACGGCCGAACTACTGGCCATGCTGCCCGACGCCAAGCTGATCGCCAGCCGCTTGCAGAGTTTGCGACTGCATTTGCAGGAATTATCGGGGGGATTGGAAAGCCATTTACGGCTGGGTATCGTGTGCGATGTCGATCCCGAACCGGCGTTGATTGCCTTGCAGGCTCTGGAGCAACGCTATCCCGGTCTGGACATAGAACTGCGAACCGCGCCCCAAGACGCGCTGGTCGAAGCATTGCAAAAGCGCGAGCTGGATCTGTGCATTGCCTATGGCGGGCGGGAACTGGAAAGCGTGGGGATTGTGCAATCGCTGTGGACCGAAACCATTAGCGCTGTCGCCGCACCTGGCCATCCCTTGCTACAGGACAGCCCCAGGCCCCTGGAAGATTTGAAAGCCTACCGGCAGATTGTGATTACCAGCCCCGACAAGGATATACGCAAGGACCGTTCCATGCTCAGCCTGCGTCAATGGAAAACGGACAGTCTGCCCATGACACTGGAACTGGTGGAACGGGGATTGGGTTGGGCAAATCTGCCCTTGTCTTGCCTGCGGCCCTCACTGGAGTCTGGCCGTTTACACCGTATCCAGTTCTCTACCGGCAGCAATGGTCTGGACTTGCCCATTTATCTTCTGCAATCCAAGGGACAGGATGTGGGCAAGGCGCAGGCCCTGTTCAGGCAGGCCCTGCAAGACGAATTGAATACGCGCCTTGCGCCTATTCCGGTACGGTGACATTCGCCTGGCCGCTATCAGCCAGGAACTGCGCCACCATCCCTTCCTTTTTCTGCCGGGCAATAAAGGCCTCAACCCAGGCATGGGCCAGCGTACGCTCTGACGGCACCGCCATGGCCTGACGAATCACAGTGAAACTGTCGGGCAGCACACGCAAGCCGCTGCGGGAGCGGGCATAGCGCTCCAAAGGCTGTCGTACGCCCGCAGCGGCATCCAGCTCTTCTTCCACAAACAGATCAATCGCATCGGCAGAGGTCGTTGCCCGTACCAGATCGGCATGTTTTAAATGACGGCTCAAGAACAAATCGTAGGCCGCCCCTTTGCCAACGGCAATGCACACGCCTTGCTGATCCAGCTGATCCACGTTCTGAAAGGCGGACTCGTCACGCACCAGATAGGTGCCTTCGATATGCACATAGGCTTCACTGAAGCGAATCTTTTCCGCACGTTTGGGATCAATCGCCAAAAATGCCAGATCCCACTCGTCCCTGTAGACCGCCTCTACGACAGCCTGGGCCGCATCGTAGCCATGAAATTGCACGCTCAGGCCCAGCTCTTGCGCCACACTGCGCGCCAGGTCCGCCGAGACCCCTTTGGGCGACTGCTCATTGGCACCGCGTTGGGCCAGGACGGGATTGCCATAATTCATGGCAACACGCAAAACCCCGCTGGGGGCCAGTTCTGCTGCGACAGCCTGCTTTTGTGTCATGTAAATGCTCCGTCATACTTTTAAGAACCCGGTCTTCTACAATAACGCACCTTCCTGTCCCACTACATAATGGAGCGCCTGTATGTCTCGTGATGATCTTGGAAAACTCTTGCTGCGTGTCACGGTCGGTGTGTTGATCCTGCTGCACGGCATCGCCAAGATACGTTATGGCATCGGAGGAATCGAAAGAATGCTGATCGCCAACAATATGCCCGGCTTTCTGGCCTGGGGCGTGTACATAGGCGAAGTGATTGCTCCCGTCCTGATGATTCTGGGTTTTTACGCCCGTGCCGGCGGTTTGATTGTAGCCATGAACATGGTCATTGCCTTGTTGCTGGCCCATAGCAACCAGATCGGCAGTTTCAATGCCCAAGGTATTTGGGCCCTGGAGTTGCAAGGCATGTTCTTGATTGGCGCGCTCACAGTCGGCTTGATTGGCGCCGGACGCTACAGCCTGGGTGGCGATGGCGGCCCCTGGAACTAAGGCTGGCCCGATTCATGTGCTGAAAAACGCCCGCTTCGCCGGGCGTTTTTCATGGATGATCAAGCATAACCCCCACCTGCCTCCCCTTGTTCACCCTAGCCACTCAGTCCGCTGGTCTCAGGTACCTCGACGCTACTGCACTTGCACGGGAGTTAAAGTTAGTTGGCGTTGGCACCTGGCTTCATGCCTTAACTCGCCAAGGTCAAATCCAGTCGTAACCCCCCTTTCTCCGACGCACTGGCTTGCACTTTCCCCTGATAGCTGCGCGCCAGCTCACGCACAATATCCAGTCCCAGTCCAAAGCCTGGATGTCGCTCATCCGCACGCTGGCCACGACCAAACACACGCTCCAACTGCTCCGGCTCCAGGCCAGGACCGTCATCTTCCACCACCAGATGCAGCACATTGTCCTGCTGCCACACCTGACACCACACATTCTGCGTCGCCCATTTGCAGGCGTTATCCAACAGGTTTCCAGCCATCTCCTGCAAGTCCTGCTCTTCGCCTTTAAAGATCAACTCCTGATCGGGTAAATCCAGATGAATCTGCTTGTCGCTATGCAAACGCCCCATCACCCGACACAAGGACTGCAGACAACTAGACACATCCGTACGCACACCTATGGCGCGTACCGCCATGGCTCGTGCACGAGACAAGTGGTGGTCAACCTGACGCTGGGCCAAGGCCACCTGCTCGCTAACCAAAGCTGCCAAATGCGGATCTTCGGCTTGCGCGGCGTTGCCCATAATTGTTAGCGGGGTTTTGACCGCATGGGCAAGATTTCCCGCCTGCGCCCGTGCGCGATCCACCATACCCGCATTAGCACTGAGTACAGCATTGAAATCATCCACCAAGGGTTGAATTTCACTGGGGAAATTGCCACTGACTTGTGGCTCCCGCCCCTCCTGCACATCCAGCAAACGACGTCGCAAAAGATGCAGAGGGTACAAGGCCAGCACCACTTGCAAGATTGCCGCCAGGATCAAACCCACGGCCAAACCACCTAGCGACAGGAACAGAATCCGCTCAAAACGGGCTAATGGTTCGGCCAGCAGCTCCCGGTTGCCGGCCACCATGATCTGCAAGCTTTGTCCCTTGTCATTCACCTCGTCCAGCTCCTGACGCAACACAACCAGGCGTTGCTTTTCCGGCCCCGTCAGCGACAAGACGCCATTGGGCGAATCGGGAGCATTCACATCCAGCGCCTCGTCCCACAAGGAGGTCGAGCGCAAAACCACCGTCCACTGCTCACTGCCCGCTTCCTGGCGGGCAATCTGCCAGTACATGCCCGAATAAGGCTGCTCAAATAAAGGATCGCTCAGGCGCGATTGCAAAGTCACCCCATCCGCATTGTCCAGATTCACGTCCGCCATGATCTGGTCCAGATGGGTTTGCAAGCGCTGCTCGAACTGACGGTAAACGTGGTCTTGAAACAAGCGGTTCAGGCCCAAACCGGCCAGAACAATACTGATCAGAATCCAGGCCAAAGTCCCCAGCAGCAGGCGGCCACGCAGAGAGCCCAGAATGGTATGACCCCGCAAGGCGATCATGCTTCAGGGTCCACCAGACGGTAGCCCATACCTCGCACCGTTTCGATATAACCGGCGGGCAATTTCTTGCGCAGACGGCCGATAAAAACCTCGATGGTATTGGAGTCGCGCTCGAAGTCCTGAGAGTAAATATGCTCGGTCAGTTGAGTACGCGACAGCACTTGGCCAGGGTGATGCATCATGAACGCCAGCAAACGGTATTCATGGCTGGTCAGCGACAAGACCATGCCCGCACAACTGATCGAGGACGAGCGCGCGTCCAGCTCCAATTTGCCCAGTTGCAAACGTGGGTTCGCCTGACCGGCCGCACGGCGCAGCAAGGCGCGCATACGAGCCAGCAATTCTTCCATGTGAAAGGGCTTGGCCACGTAATCGTCGGCACCGGCATCCATGCCTTCGACCTTGTCGTGCCAATCATTGCGGGCCGTCAGAATCAGCACCGGCATATTGATGTCCGAAGCACGCCAGCGACGCAAGACCGATACCCCGTCCATGCCCGGCAAACCCAGATCCAGAACTACCGCATCAAAGGCTTCTACCTCGCCCTGATAATGGCCTTGCTCACCATCATGAGCAACCTGAACGGCATAGCCAGCCCGTTCCAGCGCCTGCTGCAATTGCGCTGCCAAGGTAGGTTCGTCTTCAACAACCAGTATCCGCATCTTAATGTCCTCGGGAATGCGAGCGTTTCACGCCGCGCACAAGCAACACTTTGGCGGTCAAGGCGTCCACTTTCAAACGCAACAGGCGATTGTCGTCAACCAGCATGCGCAAGTCATACACCCAAAGCTCAAAGCGCTCGTCATATTCAAACTGCACACGCAGCACTCGTCCGGGATAGGTCTCGCGCACCCGCTTCAAGACTTCCCGCAGCGGCAAGGCTTCCCCACGGCGCACGGCTTCGCGGGCCTGATCGTGGCCCCGATAGGCCGGGCCCGGAGGCCAGTACGGGCTGGGGCCGAAACGCTCATTAGGAGGGGGAGGCAGGGGCGGAGGCGGCGGAGGGGGCAAACGACGAAAACAGTCATCGTCCCCGAGGTAATCATGTCCAGACCAATCCGAATGCTGATCCCTGTCCCACGACGAATCCCCCTTCTGCTTTTTGCTGCCGCAGTCAGGGTAGTCGTGAGAATGGGCCAGTGCCAATGGCATCACCGCCGTCAAAACGGCGGCCAAACTCATCAGCAAGGCGGATTGTTTAATGGACGTCATAAGAATCGGTACGTGCAGAAAAAAAAGAGGGATCAAACGATCACTCCCCCTTATATAGCAAGCTGCGGATGAACATAACATGAACAGCGGCTTCAGTTTAGATTCAGAGCCACCTGTCCATAATGGGCACCAGGCTGACAGGACAAACAAACCTTCCCACCTCAAAAGGAAGCTACCCAGGAATCTGACAGCACCACTTTTTGATTACATGAAGGAGCTATACATGAAACGCACTTCCCTCTTTTCTGCCCTGGTATTGAGCGCAAGTCTGTTGGGTGGCACCGCTGCCATTGCACAGGAAGCCACAAGCGCAGCCCAAACACAGAGCACGCAGAAACAAGCCCGTCAGGCCCGCGACCACAAACCGCTGACCGCTGATCAAGTCACCGATATCGGTCCCGCCTACCAGCGCCTGAAAGATGCCGGCTACACCAAAGTGGGCAGCCTGCATCAGCGAGGCGACAACATCATGGCCATGGTGGTCGATAAGGACGGCAAGGTTGTACGTGTCCGTTCCGAGGGTGCCAATGGCGAGTTTACGGTTGTAGAGCGCAAGAACGACGGTCAGCATCGTCGCGGCCACCGCTCCGGTCACGATCAACAACGTGACAGCGCCACGAAAGAGGCCACCAAGTCCTGATCATCACATCACTTTCCCCTAAGCAGTTGATGTTCGCAAGCAGTAGCAGTGACAACACGCAGTTGTTTTAGCAGTAGAAGTCGGTAGCAGGACGAAAAACGGCGCCCCCCAGCGCCGTTTTTCTTTTCTACTGATTAGCCCGGATAGGGTCATCCCGCTCAAGGCGTTAGGATGGGAGTCTGTTTCACCTTTGGGAAAAGTGTCTCTCATGCTGTCTGCTGATTCGGTTTACTCACAAAGCTACTCGGAATTTCACTGGTCCATCCCCGAGCACTACAACATCGCTCACGACACCTGCGACAAATGGGCTGACGGGTCCGGGCGTCTGGCCCTGATCCAGCAATTGCCCGATGGTCAGATCAAGCGCTACACCTTCGATCAGCTCAAAGCCTGGTCCGATTCTTTAGCGGCTGCCTGGCAAGCCCAGGGTATTCAGGCAGGCGACCGTATCGCCATCTTTCTGGCTCAAGGACTCGAAACGGCGCTGGCGCATTTGGCGACCTACAAGATTGGCGCCATTGCCATGCCCTTGTTCACCCTGTTTGGTACGGATGCGCTGCGCTATCGTCTGAATGATTCCGGCGCCAGCACCTTGATTACCGATCAACAAGGCCTGGAGACGGTGTTGCCCTTGCGCGAGCACCTGCCACAGCTCAAACATCTTTACCAAAGTGACAGCCAACAGGATCAGGGCGATGCACTTTCCTTATGGCAAGCCATTGCCGCCCACCCCGAACCGGCACCGCGTACATTGAACACCCGCGCAGACGACCCTGCCGTGCTGATCTATACCTCCGGCACCACAGGTTCGGCCAAAGGTGCTCTACATGCCCACCGCGTGCTGCTGGGGCATCTGCCGGGCGTAGAGATGTCGCACAACTTCCTGCCCACAGGCGAAGGCCTGATGTGGACACCTGCCGATTGGGCCTGGATTGGTGGCTTGCTGGATGTGCTGCTACCGGCCTGGCATCACGGCATACCCGTACTGGCCTACCGCTTCCCCAAATTCGATGCCGAGGCTACCTGGAAACTGATGTCCGAGCACGGTGTCACGCATACTTTCCTGCCCCCTACTGCCCTGAAAATGCTGCGTCGCAGCCAATGGTCACGCGAGCAATGGCCTTTGAAGCTGCAATCCATTGCCAGCGGTGGGGAGTCACTAGGCGCACAGCTGCTGGATTGGGCAAAACAAGAACTGGGCATCACCATCAACGAGTTCTACGGACAAACCGAGTGCAACATGATCGTGTCCTCTTGCTCGGCCTGGTTTCCGGGCCAGGCGGGCAAGATCGGCAAGGCCGTGCCTGGTCACAAGGTCGCGATTGTGGATGATCAGGGGCAAATTCAGAAACCCGGCATCGAAGGCCATATTGCCGTGCGAGCACCCGATCCGGTTATGTTCCTGGGCTACTGGCAACGACCCGAGGCCACTCGCGAGAAATTTGTAGGCGACTGGCTGCTGACCGGCGACAAAGGCATGCAGGACGAGGATGGCTATATCCAGTTCGTAGGCCGCGATGATGATGTCATCACCAGCTCCGGCTACCGCATTGGGCCCGGCCCGATTGAGGATGGCCTGATGGGGCATCCCGCTGTCGCCATGGCGGCAGTGATCGGTGTCCCCGACCCCGAACGCACCGAAGTCGTGAAAGCTTTTGTGGTGCTGAAGGAGGATATCGAACCGTCCCAGGAACTGGTCAAGGAGATTCAGGAGCACATCAAACGCCGGGTGGCTGCACATGAGTACCCACGGCTGATTGAGTTTGTCGATGCCCTGCCCATGACAACCACCGGCAAAGTCATACGTCATGCTTTACGCAAATTGAGCCAGTAAAGGCACTAGCTGCAGGCGGCACCCGCACAACACAAGGCCGTCGCTACTCCCTTTACTGGAGCCAACACTGTATCGCCGCCCCAATGGATAAAAAAACACCCCAATCCTTGGACGTAAATCCAGCGATTGGGGTGTGTGCCACACAGGAACGACTGTCCCGATGTGGGGGTATGGCTTTATTCAAACTCCAGGCAAAGCGCTGCAAGGCCGCTCTGCCCGCATCCGTCTGATTAACCGAAACGACCCGTGATGTAGTCTTCGGTTTCCTTGCGAGCGGGCTTCACGAAGATCTGGTCAGTTTCACCAAATTCCATCAGCTCGCCCAGATACATATAGGCGGTGTAATCCGAGCAACGAGCCGCTTGCTGCATGTTGTGGGTCACGATAACCACGGTGTAATCCGCTTTCAGTTCAGCAATCAGCTCTTCAATCTTGGCCGTGGAAATCGGGTCCAGTGCCGAGCAAGGCTCGTCCAGCAGCAGAACTTCGGGTTTGATCGCCACACCACGGGCAATACACAGACGCTGTTGCTGACCACCGGACAGGCCGTTACCGCTTTGGTGCAGCTTGTCTTTCACTTCGTTCCACAGCGCAGCTTTGGACAAGGCCCATTCCACACGCTCGTCCATTTCGCCTTTGCTCAGGCGCTCGAACAAACGCACGCCAAAGGCTACGTTGTCATAAATGCTCATGGGGAACGGTGTCGGTTTCTGGAACACCATGCCCACTTTGGCGCGGATCAGGGAAATGTCCTGCTTGGAAGTCAGCAGGTTTTCATTGTCCAGCAGGATTTCACCTTCAGCGCGCTGGCCGGGGTACAGCTCGTACATGCGGTTCAGCGTGCGCAGCAAGGTGGATTTACCGCAACCGGATGGTCCGATAAAGGCCGTGACCTTCTTTTCCTTGATAGACATGTTCACATTGCGCAGGGCATGGAATTTGCCATAGAAGAAATTCAGGTTGCGGATTTCAATCTTGGTCGATTCGTCGGAGGTAATAATTTGACTCATAGCGTTGGCCGACTAGGGCGCTCCGTGAAAACGTTATTTTTGGCGGAAAAGGCTGCGAGCCAGGATATTGATACCCAAGACCAGCAAGGTAATCAGCACCGCACCTGCCCAGGCCAGACGGTTCCAGTCCTCAAAGGGGCTGGCAGCATATTGGAAAATCACCACCGGCAAGTTGGCCAGCGGCGCATTCATGTTCAGGGACATGAACTGGTTGTTCAAGGCGGTGAACAACAAGGGAGCCGTTTCACCCGCAATACGAGCCACAGCCAGCAGAACGCCCGTCACGATACCGGGCAAGGCTGCACGGTAGGAGATGGACATCACAATCTTCCACTTGGGGCAGCCCAGGGCCGCCGCGGCTTCGCGCAGGCCGTTGGGAACCAGCATCAACATATTGTCTGTGGAACGTACCACCACGGGGATCACCAAAATAGCCAAAGCCAAGGAACCGGCCCAACCCGAATAGTGACCCACCTGTGCCACATACACGGCATAGATGAACAGACCAATAATGATGGACGGTGCCGACAACAACACGTCGTTCAAAAAGCGGGTTGCCGGGGCCAACCAGCCACGCTGACCGTATTCAGCCAGATAGGTGCCGGCCAGAATGCCGATAGGCGTACCGATCAGGGTACCGACGCCAGCCATCATGACACTGCCAACAATGGCGTTCAGCAAACCACCCTCACCACCAGGAGGCGGGGTGCTTTCAAACAACAGGGACCAGGCCATGGCACTGCTGCCCTTTTCGATCAGGGTCCAGATGATCCAGAACAGCCAGAACAGGCCGAAGATCAAGGCAGTAAAAGACACACCCAGCATCAGGCGGTTAAACACCTGCCTGCGTTTGTAAATCGGGTTGCTCAGACTAATTGCGGATTTTTTATCAAACATGGTAGGTGATCCTTAGCGCGACGTGCCTTCGTTCTTGGCCAGACGCAACAAGAGCAACTTGGAGATCGCCAATACAACCGTGGTGATCAGGAACAGGATCAGACCCAGCTCCAGCAAGGCGGATTTCTGCATGCCACCGGCTTCGTTAAACTCATTGGCCAGTGCAGACGCAATCGAGTTCGAAGGCGAAAACAGCGAGCTTGGCAAGTTAAAGGAGTTACCAATCACAAAGGTGACAGCCATGGTTTCACCCAGCGCACGTCCCAGACCCAACATGATCCCGCCAATCACCCCGTTCTTGGTAAAAGGCAGCACCACACGCCACATCACTTCCCAGGTCGTGCTACCCAGACCGTAAGCGGACTCTTTGAGCATGGGAGGCACCAGCTCGAACACGTCGCGCATCACGGCGGTAATGAAGGGGATCACCATAATGGACAGAATCAGACCGGCGGTGAACACACCAATCCCGAAGGGAGGGCCCGCAAAGATCTGACCCAGCACTGGCACCCCGTCAAAAAAGGAGATCAGGCCAGGCTGTACATAGCGCTGGAACAGGGGCACAAAAACAAACAGGCCCCACATACCGTAAATAATGGAGGGAATCGCAGCCAGCATTTCAATGGCCGTACCCAGAGGGCGACGCAACCAGGCTGGCGAGAGCTCTGTCAGGAACATCGCAATGCCAAACGAGACCGGCACGGCAATACAGAGTGCGATGAAAGAAGTCAGCAAGGTACCGGCAATGGGCACCAATGCACCATATTCGTTATTGACCGGATCCCAGTTATTCGTCCAGAGAAAAGAGAAACCGTATTCGGCAATGGATTCCCGGCTTCCATAGATCAGGGAAATAGAGATGGCAGCCAGCAATATGAACACGAGAAACGCAAACGAGCGTGTCATGTTCTTGAAAATGCCGTCCATAAAGGCGTTCTGATTTGATTTCATGTAGACAGATGAAGGGTCAGGCCGGAATAGGACGAACGCACTGCAACCGATTCACAGATTCTGTAACAGCCAAGGCTGCTCCAGCCCAACAAACCGGATAACGCTACGCGCTGTGCGTTCAAGACAAAACCGTAATTTTTACATAATAAAGACGGCACCACCTAGAGGTGGGCCGTCTCGCAGGATCAATTTACAACTGACCTGTATTTGAACACGAATCTTACTTCCAGACCGCAGCGCCGTCTTTGGACTTGATCTCCGATGCCCAGGCCGCCTTGATCTGGTCGGTTACGTCCTTAGGCAACGCAACGTAATCCAGCTCTTCAGCAGATTTGGCACCGTTCTCGAAGGCCCAGTTAAAGAAGTTCAGCACTTCTTTACCGTTCTCGGGCTTGTCCTGCACCTTGTGCATCAGGATGAAGGTAGCCGAAGTGATAGGCCAGGACTGTGCGCCAGGCTCTTCGGTCAGAATCACACCCATGCCAGGCGTACCGGCCCAGTCTGCGTTGGCAGCGGCGGCAGCAAAGCTTTCCTGACCAGGCTGGACGAATTGGCCGTCCTTGTTCTGCAACTGGGTCCAGGACAGTTTGTTTTGCTTGGCGTAAGCGTATTCAACGTAGCCGATCGAGTTCTGCAGCTGGCGTACGTAAGCAGCCACGCCTTCGTTACCCTTGCCACCTTGACCGGTAGGCCACTTCACAGCCTTGCCTTCACCAACCTGGGACTTCCAGTCCGGGGACACTTTGGACAGATAGTTGGTCCAACCGAAAGTGGTGCCCGAACCGTCGGAGCGGTGAACCACCACGATGTCCTTGTTAGGCAAGGTCAAATCGGGGTTCAGTTCCTTAATGGCTGCATCGTCCCACTTGGTGATCTTGGCCAGGTAGATATCGCCCAGTACTTTACCGGACAGTTTCAGCTTGCCAGGCTCAATGCCTTCGACGTTGATCACAGGCACCACACCACCGATCACGGCGGGGAACTGCAACAGGTTTTCTTTTTCCAGTGTTTCGACCTTCATTGGGTCGTCCGAAGCACCGAAATCCACGGTCTTGGCAATAATCTGCTGCTGACCACCACCCGAACCAATCGACTGGTAGTTGACGCGGTTATTCGTTTGTTTGGCGTATTCAGCCGCCCATTTGGCATAGATTGGGTAAGGGAACGACGCACCAGCACCGGTTACGTCTGCAGCTGTGGCAGTAGCCGCAAAAGCGCTGAACGCCAGAGCAATACTTACCTTGTTGAATACACGTTTTAACATCGAGAAATCCTCTTGATGATAGTCAGATCACAGGCCCACCCTGTATGTGTCGTCATAGTAAACAGACTATATGACACGTTCATGACAGTCTGTATTTCACACACCGCCCAAGCGCTGCATCATGCTCAGATGCAGATTGAACGGGGCACCGCGACTGCGGATGCGGTTATAAGTGCCATCCGGATTGGCCTTCCAGGACAACTGGTTGTCACGCAAGGCATAAGTGAAGGCTTCGGCAATGACCCGCTTTTTCAGGCTGCGGTCCAGCACTGGCACACCCAGCTCCACACGACGGAAGAAGTTCCGGTCCATCCAGTCGGCCGAGGAAATAAAGACCTCTTCCTGACCGCCATTGTAGAAATAGAAAACACGCGAGTGCTCCAGAAAGCGTCCGATGATTGAACGCACCTGGATGTTCTCCGACAAACCCTTGACCCCCGGACGCAAGGCGCAAGCACCACGCACGATCAGGTCTACCCTGACTCCGGCCTGGCTGGCATCATAAAGCGCCTGAATGATCTTGGGCTCCAGCAGGGAGTTCATCTTGGCCATGATGCGGGCTTTCTTGCCTGCCAGGGCGCGCTCGGTTTCCGCCTGGATGCGATCCATCATGCTGTCATGCAAGGTGAACGGCGACTGCAGCAAGCGCTTCAGGGGCCGCCAGGCACCCAGTCCGGTCAGCATGGAAAACACCTTGTCCATGTCCTCGCAAATTTCCTGATTAGCGGTAATCAGGCCAAAGTCCGTGTACAGGCGAGCAGTGCGCGGGTGATAGTTACCCGTACCCAAATGGCCATAACGCCGGATCGCCCCCCCTTCACGACGCAACACCAGGGCCATCTTGGCGTGGGTCTTGTGCCCCACCACCCCGTAACTGACGTGTGCTCCCACCTCTTCCAGCTTGGCGGCCCAATTGATATTGGTCTGTTCGTCAAAACGAGCCATCAGCTCCACCACCACCGTTACCTCTTTGCCAGCACGCGCCGCCGACAGGAGGATATTCATCAACTCCGAATCTTCACCAGTACGGTAAATCGTCTGCTTGATACCGACGACGGCCGGGTCCGCCGCTGCGGCACGCAAAAAGCTCAAAACGGGCTGGAAGGACTGATACGGATGGTGCAGCAGTTGGTCTTTGCGGGAAATCGCCTCAAAAAACTGTGCAGGGGATTCAAATGAAGAATCAAACGGCGCCGGAATAGGCGCACGGTAATCCGGGAACAGAAGATCCGGACGGTCTGGCACATTACACAGCTGCATCAGGCGCGTCAGATTGACCGGGCCGCTGACGCGATAAGTATCTGGCACATCCAGCGAAAACTCGCTTTGCAAAAAGCGCTCCAGGCGCTCGGGCATGGAACGGTCAATTTCCAGACGTACGGCCGCACCAAAGTTACGTTGCGACAGCTCGCCCTGCAAGGCGGCGCGCAAGTTGGTGACTTCTTCCTCGTCCACAAACAGATCGCTGTTACGAGTAACGCGCCACTGATAGCAGCCCTTTACGTCCATGCCGGGAAAAAGCTCGCCCACAAAAACGCTGATCAGGGAAGTCAGCAGCATATAGCCCTGGGGAATGCCGGCGATATCGTCTGGCACACGAATCACACGTGGCAAGGCACGGGGTGCCTGCACAATGGCAATCGTGCCGGTGCGGGCGAAGGCATCTTCACCGCTCAACTCCACAATGTAGTTCAGGCTTTTATTGTAGACGCGCGGAAAGGGATGCGCCGGGTCCAGACCAATAGGCGTGAGCAAAGGCATAACGTCACGCAAAAAGGTTTGATACGCCCACTCACGCTGAGCAGGTGTCCATAGCGCGGTCAACAGCAAACCTATGCCTTCATCCATCAAGGTCGGCAAGACCTCGTCCATCAGCAAGTCGTTTTGTTTCTCGACCAATTGGTGAGCCGCAGCCTGCACCTTGTCAAACGCTTGTTGAGGCAAAAACCCGTCATCCCCCACTTGATGAGGATTTTGCAAGATCTGTTCTTTCAGACTGGAAATACGAATTTCAAAGAATTCATCCAGGTTAGAGCTCACGATACAGATGTAGCGCAAGCGCTCCAGCAAAGGCGTGGTCGAATTTTCGGCCATGGCCAGTACTCGCTCATTGAACTTGAGCAAGGACAACTCACGGTTTAGCAAGGTTGAATCTGGAGAAGGCAGCATGGTGAGGTCGTTAAAAAGCCAAAGAAAATGGGATCGTGAGACTTTTACTACATGAATGTTACAGCTCTATGACCCGTAGCAATTCAAGTCTAAAACAGCTCTGCCTGGCAGGAGCGCAAATATCACATCGCCTTTCCCAAGATGCTTTCGTCTAACTTTTCTTAATTTTCCGGTTTATGTAACAAAACCCATGATTAATGTCCTTATAATCGCACAGTAATCATCCCGAGCGATGCCTCATGGAACAACTTCTTGCCGCTGTGGACCTGGGCTCCAACAGCTTTCGTTTATCCATTGGACGAGTGGTTCAGCACAACGGTCATGCCCAGATCTACACCATTGACCGCCTGAATGAATCCGTCCGACTCGCCGCTGGCATGGGTCCCGACAAATACATCAGTCCCGATGCCATTGAACGCGCCGTAGTCATTCTGAAACGCTTCAACGAACGTCTGGCCGGTTTTCACCCCAATCGCGTTCGCGCTGTGGCCACCAATACCTTCCGGGTGGCACGCAATTTAAGCGAGGTTCTGCCGGCTGCCGAGGCAGCCTTTGGCTTTCCTATCGAGGTCATCTCCGGCCACGAGGAAGCCCGCCTGATTTTCTCGGGGATCAGCAACGAGCTGCCCCCCTCCCCCAATCGCCGTCTGATGATCGACATCGGCGGTGGTTCGACCGAAGTCATTATTGGCAAGGGCCTCAAACCTCTGCTGCTGTCCTCGCTCTACATGGGCTGTGTCAGCTATACCGACAAATTTTTCTCCGATGGCGTGATCACCGAAGAGCGCATGAGCAATGCGATTCTGACGGCTCGTCGCGAACTGGAAGGAATTACGCGCCAATACCGCAAAACGGGCTGGCAGGAAGCGTATGGCTCCTCCGGAACCGCCAAGGGTCTGATCGCCATCCTGCAAGAGAACGGCATGTCCAAAAAGGGGATCACCCTGGAAGGCATGGAATTGCTGCGCAAACGCCTGGTACACGATGGCAAGGTGGACACACGCAATCTGAGCGGTATCAAGCCTCACCGCGCGCCCGTGCTGGCGGCAGGTCTGGCCATTATGATGGCCGCCTTCCAGGAGCTGAAGATTCGCCAGATGCTGCCTGGTGAAGGCGCACTGCGTGTGGGTGTGCTCTACGACATGCTGGGGCGCGAATCGGAACACGATCAGCGTGACCAGACCGTTCAGCAAATGATGAAGCGCTATCAGGTCGACACACGCCAGGCCCATCGTGTGCACGATGCGGCGATGAAGTTCTTCGCACAACTGAAGCTGCCCGACACCCCTGAAGTGCAGGAACTGCAGCGTCAATTGGGCTGGGCCGCCGATCTTCATGAAGTGGGCCTGAGCATTGCACATGCGGATTACCACAAGCACACGGCCTACGTGCTGGAACATGCCGATATGCCCGGTTTTTCCAACGACGACCAAGCCTTGTTGAGCTTCCTGAGCCTGGGTCACCAGGGCAAGCTGGGCAAGCTCAAGCGCTTTGAATCCAATAACGCCTGGTGGCTGACATTGCTGAGCCTGCGTCTGGCCGTCATGCTGATGCGCCGTCGCGAGGACAGGGAAACCTTGCCGCTGAGCCTGCAAGCGCGTGGCAAAACCGTCATGATTCATCTGGATCACGAATGGATGGCCAGCCATCCCCTGTCCCAGGCCTCCTTGCTGGCTGAAGTACAGGCTTGGCAAAGCGATATCAATGATTTGAGCCTGGAGCTGGTCTGACAAGGCCTGCTGGACGTGTAGCGGCCAGGTGGGCCAAGCCAAGCAGATCATCAGAACCTAAAAAACCCCCGAAAGTTGGATTGCCATCCAACTTTCGGGGGTTCTTTTTATTCGCAGGCCCTATTCAGGCCCGACTTGTTCAGGCCTGAGCAGTACGCAATCAGACCAGGCCAAAGTGACGTTTATAGCGCTCGTCCATGGCTTCCAGATCCAGCAGGACAGGAAAGTCTGCCGTATTGAAGTCCGGATCCCAGGCAGGTTCACCACAAATCGTGGCACCCAGCTTCAGGTAACCTTTGATCAGCGGTGGAATGCGCGCTGGCAAATCGCTGTTCAGTCGTTCAACCGGATAGCGATTCAAGGGCTGCACATGCGGAATGTGCTTGTTGTCCTGCATGGACTTTTGGGCCACACGCCAGACTTCGGCGGCGGTGACACCATCGTCACGCAAACTGACACTGGCACAACCCAGAAGGTAACGGTAACCGCCTACACGCGTCAGGGCAGCAATGCCACCCCACAGCATCATGATGGCCGAGCCATTACGGTAGTCGGGATGGATGCAGGAGCGCCCAACCTCAACCAGGCTGGGGCGCAGCGCATCCAGGGCGCTGATATCGAATTCGGACTCTGAGTAATAGCCGCCCGCTTTATTGGCATTTTCAGGGGTCAGCAAGCGGTAGGTTCCTACAACCCGGTTTTCTTCGGGTTCGGTAACCATGAAATGCTCGCACCAGGGGTCGAAGCGGTCTATATCCAGACCATTGTGCTGGTCTGGAAAGACGGCGTTCATTTCCTGGGTGAAAACCTGAAAACGCAAGCGCTGAAGGCATTCAAGCTCAGCCTGGGTACGAGCCAGGCGCAAGGCCAGGCCTCCAACGGTATGACCTGCCCAAGTATTCGCCCAATCCACTTCAGTACGTTCGCGCTCAAGATTTAGCATCGTGATGACTCCAAACACTTTCGTGCATCATGCACAAACAATGTTTCAGGTATTTGATAGCCACATTACTATTTCATTAAATCCACTGCAAGCAAGGTATCGATGCCTGCTTGAGCCAGATCGGCTTGTTCTGCTTCCACCATCAAGCGCAGCTTGGGTTCTGTACCTGATGCACGAATAAGCACTCGCCCACGGTCACCCAACATTTGCTCCACTTCACGGGTTGCCTGTTGCAAACCCGCATGGTTTTTCCAGTCCTGGCCCGCTTGCAATGGCACGTTAACCATAATTTGCGGGTACATCTTCAGGCCTTCCATCAGTTCTGGCAGGCTCTTGCCGCTATGGCACAGGGCGGTCAGCACTTGCAAGGCGGCAATAATACCATCGCCTGTGGTGTGCCAGTCCAGGCACAGCAGGTGACCGGAGCTTTCGCCACCGAACACCCAGCCGTTTTGCTGCATCAATTCCAGCACGTAACGGTCGCCCACTTTGGCGCGGGCAAACTCCACGCCCAATTCCTGCATTTTTTTCTCGAAACCCAGGTTGGTCATCAACGTGCCAACCACGCCTTTTACAGGCTGGGTCTGCAGATGATCAGCAACAATTAGATACAATAGTTCGTCGCCATTGTAGATGCGCCCCTGGGAATCGACCATTTGCAGACGGTCTGCGTCACCATCCAACGCAATACCCAAATCTGCGCCGTGCTTGCGTACTTCTTCGGCCAGCTTCTCGGGATAAGTCGCGCCCACTTCCTGATTGATGTTGAACCCATCAGGCTGAACACCCACGGCAACCACTTCGGCACCCAATTCGCGGAACACGTGCGGAGCGATGTTGTAAGCCGCGCCATGAGCGGCATCCACAACAATCTTGAGCCCGTTCAGGTTCAAGTCGTTCGGGAAGGCACTCTTGCAAAATTCAATATAACGGCCAGCCGAGTCAGCCAGACGACGGGCGCGGCCCAGGGACTCGGACTTCACCCAGTGCATGGGCTGGTCAATGGCTTGCTCGATTTTCAGCTCGATCTCGTCAGGCAGCTTGGTGCCCTGTGCGGAAAAGAACTTGATACCGTTGTCGTAATACGGGTTGTGCGAGGCAGAGATCACGATACCGGCCGTCAGGCGCAGCGTACGCGTCAAATAGGCCACAGCGGGCGTAGGCACAGGGCCAGCCAGCAATACATCAATCCCGGCGGCCGACAAACCGGCTTCCAGCGCCGATTCCAGCATGTAGCCAGAAATACGGGTGTCCTTGCCAATCACCACGGTGGGGCGGCCTGTACCTTCATACTGGGCAGCCAGAACCTGCCCGGCAGCGTAACCCAGGCGCAAAGCGAACTCCGGGTTAATCGTTGGGCCACCTACTTCACCGCGGACACCATCGGTGCCGAAATACTTACGATCGCTCATTCAAAGACTCCACATTCAACCGCGTTCCACACATCCAGCGCTTCGCGCGTGGCGGCTACATCATGGACACGGACAATTTTTGCGCCCCGTGCCACGCAGGCAAGGGCTGCCGATAGACTGCCAATCAAACGCTCACTGGCGGGTTTCCCCGTGACATGGCCAATCATGGATTTGCGCGACAAGCCGATCAACCAGGGGTAACCAGGCACTGCCGCCTGCTGCAAATCCCGTAGCAACTGATAATTATGTGCCGCTGTTTTACCGAAGCCAAAGCCGGGATCCAGCATGATACGCTCGGATTGAATGCCTGCGCTCACTATGGCGTCACATCGTTGTTGCAAAAAATGACGTACATCAACGACCACATCATCGTAGTGAACCTGCTCTTGCATGGTCCGGGGCTCACCTTGCATGTGCATGATGCACAGACCGCAATTGGAGTCCTTGACGGCCTCGATGGCACCGGGCATGCGCAAGGCATAGATGTCATTGATCATGTCTGCACCGGCCGCCAGGCTGGCGCGCATGACCTCAGGCTTGAACGTATCCACCGACAAGGCCACACCGCTGTCGCGCAAGCCCTCGATCAGCGGGATGACACGCTCAAGCTCTTGTTCCAGGGAAACGGGTTCGGCACCGGGACGAGTCGACTCGCCACCAATATCCAGAATGTCTGCGCCTTCGGCGATTAATTGACGGGCGTGGTCCAGCGCCCGAGGCAAATCATTGTGTGCGTTGCCGTCATAAAAGGAGTCTGGGGTGACATTCACAATCCCCATAACCAAAGGGCGCTCCAGCCCAAACTGGAAGCGCCCACAAGACCACTCAGGGTAATTCATGAAATAGGCATGGCCTATGTTGTAAGTTAAGCAACCGGCGTTGTCGCCGCGGCACCCTTGTCATCGGCTGGGCGAGGACCAGCGGCTGGTGGCGTGGAGCCATCGGAGGGTGTGTTGTCATTGCTGTTGGGCACGTGTGGAGCCCGTGGTGGCAAACCTTTCATGATGTCGTCGATCTGGTCGGCATCAATGGTTTCCCACTCCAGCAAGGCCTTGGCCATGGCATGCATCTTGTCCATATTGTCTTCGATCAGCTTGCGGGCAACCGCGTACTGCTCGTCGATAATCTTGCGGATTTCGAAGTCCACTTTCTGCATGGTGGCTTCGGACACATGCGTGGTTTTGGTGACGCTGCGACCCAGGAACACTTCGCCTTCGTTCTCGGCGTACACAACAGGCCCCAGAGAGTCTGTCATGCCGTAGCGAGTTACGATGTCACGCGCAATTTGCGTGGCACGTTCAAAGTCGTTCGATGCGCCCGTGGTCATTTGATTCATGAACACTTCTTCAGCGATACGACCACCGAACAGCACGGCGATCATGTTCAACAGGCGCTCTTTGTCCATGCTGTAGCGATCGCCTTCCGGCAACTGCATGGTGACACCCAACGCACGACCACGAGGAATGATGGTGACTTTGTGAACCGGGTCCGTCTTGGGCAACATGCAAGCTACCAAAGCGTGACCGGCTTCGTGGTAAGCGGTGTTGCGACGCTCTTCCTCGGGCATGATCATGGTGCGACGTTCTGCACCCATGATGATCTTGTCCTTGGCGCGTTCGAAGTCCTGCATATCCACGGTGCGACCATTACGGCGCGCAGCAAACAAAGCGGCTTCGTTGACCAGGTTAGCCAGATCAGCACCGGAGAAACCGGGAGTACCACGAGCCAGCACCACGGCGTCCACGTTGGGAGCCAAAGGCACTTTGCGCATGTGCACTTTCAGAATCTGCTCACGACCACGGATGTCAGGCAGGCCAACAACCACTTGACGGTCAAAACGGCCAGGACGCAGCAAAGCGGGGTCCAGTACGTCAGGACGGTTGGTTGCAGCAATGACCAGTACGCCTTGGCCGGTTTCAAAACCGTCCATCTCGACCAGCAACTGGTTCAGTGTCTGTTCACGTTCGTCGTTACCACCGCCCAGGCCTGCGCCACGCTGGCGGCCCACGGCGTCGATTTCGTCGATAAAGATGATGCAAGGCGATTGCTTCTTGGCGGTCTCGAACATATCGCGAACGCGGGAAGCACCCACACCCACAAACATTTCGACGAAGTCGGAACCGGAAATGCTGAAGAAAGGCACTTTGGCTTCGCCTGCAATGGCACGAGCCAACAGGGTCTTACCTGTACCCGGCGAGCCCACCATCAGGATACCGCGTGGAATGCGGCCACCCAGACGCTGGAAGCGGCTTGGGTCGCGCAGAAAGTCCACCAGTTCCTGTACGTCTTCCTTGGCTTCGTCGCAACCGGCCACGTCCGCAAAGGTAACAGGGTTGGAGTTCTCGTCCAGCAAACGTGCACGGGATTTACCGAAGCTGAATGCCCCGCCCTTGCCGCCACCTTGCATCTGACGCATGAAGAACACCCACACGCCAATCAGGAGCAGCATGGGGAACCAGGAGATGAACAGGCTGGTCAGGAAGGAAGGCTCTTCACGGGCTTTACCCGATACCTGCACACCGGATTTCACCAGTTCAGGCACCATCCACAGGTCACCGGGGGACGTCAGCGAGTAGCTGCGGCCAGAATCCGGCGTGACATGCAGGGTATCGCCCTGAATATCCACCTTGCTGATGCGGCCGGAGCGGGCATCATTCATGAATTGTGTGTAAGTGACGCCATCAGTGGCTGGTGGCCGGCCGTCAAACTGCTTGAAAACAGTAAACAGCACCAGCGCAATAACCATCCAGATCGCGACTTTGGAAAACGAATTGTTCAAAGCCAATCTCCTGCGATTGCGATAACTTGCTCCATATGCTTACACATACCTGAACAAGCGCCATACATAGTTCATTCTACCCGATTCAAAGCCCGGCAAGTCATAAATTACCTGCGCTTCAAGCCACGGGCAACGAGAAAGGTTTCGGAGGATTTATCACGCGAAGCCTTGGGTTTACGCTCGACGACTCTGACAAAATTCTGCTTGAAAGACTCCACGATCTGGGAAAACCCGCTGCCGTGGAAGGCTTTGACGATCAGTACCCCTTCATCGGTCAGATGCTGCAGGGCAAATTCCTGTGCCAGCTCGCATAAATGCTGGATGCGGGCGGAATCGGCCGATGCCACACCTGACAAGTTGGGGGCCATATCCGAAATCACAAGGTCTACCGCCGCACCTTTTAAGGAATCTTGCAATTGCTCCAGTACAGAGTCCTCGCGAAAGTCGCCTTGCATGAACTCTACCCCGGCAATTGGTTCCATTTCCAATATATCCAGTGCGATAATGCGACCATTGAGCACACCGCCAGGGCCGACCATGCGTTCCCGTATCAATTGCGACCAGCTGCCCGGCGTAGACCCCAGGTCCACCACCACCTTGCCCTGAACCTGAATCTTCTCCAGATCCAATATTTCACTGAGCTTGAAGGCCGCACGCGCGCGATACCCTTTTTGTTGCGCCAATTTGACGTAGGGGTCATTTATATGCTGCTGAACCCACTCTTTAGAGAATTTTTTCTTGGCCATTCCCGTACAATCTCTTTATGCCAAAACTCAACCTTACACCTCATGAGCGCAGCGAACTTCGTGCTGCTGCTCACGCTCTGCGCCCAGTTGTCCTGATTGGAGACAATGGCCTGACCGACGCCGTGATCAAAGAAATCACCGTCCACCTGCAGGCTCACCAGCTCATCAAGATCCGTGTGGCCGGTGATGACCGTCAGGCTCGTCTGACCATGTTAGAACAAATCTGCGATGCGCTCGATGCTGCCCCTATTCATCATCTGGGCAAAATCCTGACTATCTACAGACCCAATATCGAACGCCCCCCTGTTTTGGGAGCGCCTGTTGAAAAACCTACCCGTGCGGTGCGCAAGCCTTCGGAGCCTTACACGCCCAAAAAGCTGGCCGCTTCCGGTGTTCAGCGTACGCGCAAGACGGAACGTGCTCGCCGTGCTGAAATGCAAGCTGAACGCAGCAGCACCCAAGCGAAAAAAGCCTCGGCCGCACCACGCAGCGTTCAAAAGTTCTCGGCAGTCAAACCTGCTGCCGCGCCCCGTAGCAATACCAACCGTCCTGGCAGTGCCATGTCCTTGCGGGCAGGCGCTCGTCGCGGACTGGGCGGTTCGGGCAAACGCTAAACTGCCGTAAATTATAAGGCCCCCGCACAATGTGCAGGGGCCTTTCTTTTGCGTGCTCGAATCAACAGCAGGGCAAGCCTGCTGTCAGAAGCAAGGTCAAACGTAACTGATCGACAGGATTTCGTATTCACGAATACCGGCGGGCGCCTTGACCTCGACCACATCGCCTTCGCTCTTGCCAATCAGGGCACGAGCCACAGGGCTGGAGATGGAAATCTTGTTGGCACGGATGTCGGCCTCGACGTCACCCACGATCTGGTAAGTCACGGTGTTGCCGGACTCCAGGTCCTCGATTTCAACCGTGGCACCGAACACGATGCGGCCATCCGCCTGCAGCGCGGCCGGTTCGATAATCTGGGCATTGGACAAAGTGCCTTCCAATTCGGCAATCCGACCCTCGATAAAGCCTTGGCGCTCGCGCGCGGCATCATACTCGGCGTTCTCGGACAAATCGCCTTGTGCTCGCGCTTCGGCGATGGCGTTAATTACATCCGGGCGTTCCACCGTCTTGAGGCGGTGTAATTCGACTTGCAAACGTTGTGCGCCCTGCGCAGTCAATGGGATCGCAGACATAGTATTCCTGCTCAACAAGTAAAAGACGCTCCGTAGCAGGAGCGCCTGGAAGATAGGGGGATAACGATGATGGGGCAAACAATCAAACAGGTTGAATCGGCCGACTTGAAAGTCCTGCTGACCCTACAGCGTACATTCAAACACACTGCTCAAGCCAAACCTGCCGGCTGCCCCAATATGGCTTTTCCGACACAGAGAAATTCTGCGGCAGAAAAAAACCCCGCGAAGAACCGGGGTGTGAGATCTATTGTCGGCAAACTGCCTGAAAATAGCAAGCCCCTGAAACCCCTGTGTAAAAAAACAGAAGCTCAAGGGCCACGGGTTTAGAGCAGGCTATTTCGAGACTGGCGACAGGCTGATGGCCAAACTCGTCAGAGCCAGGCCAGTCTTGATCCGCCTTGGGCCGACTACACCATATTCTGGCGACGGCCTCGCAACAAAGCGTGCAGCAAAATAGCACCAAAGGTGGCGCAGCCAATGCCGTCCAGACGAATCACGCCAAACTGCAAGGAGAAGTTACCAGCCCCCAGAATCAGGGTGACGGCTGCCACCAGCAAATTGCGGTTATCGCTGAAATCCACCTGGTTCACCACCCAGATACGGGCGCCGGCAATAGCGATCAAACCAAACACCACGATGGACATGCCACCGAGCACAGGGCCAGGAATGGACTGGATCACGGCACCGAACTTGGGCGAAAAGCCCAGGAAAATCGCGATCACGGCAGCAAAGGCAAACACCAGCGTCGAGTAGATACGGGTAGCGGCCATCACGCCGATATTCTCAGCGTAAGTCGTCACACCAGTGCCGCCTACGGAGCCGGACAGCATGGTCGCCACGCCATCACCCACGAAAGCACGACCCAGATAACCGTCCAGATCCTGACCGGTCATGGCGCTAACCGCCTTGATGTGACCCAGGTTCTCGGCCACCAGAATAATGGCCACCGGCACAATCACGGTCATGGCATGAGCCTGGAACACAGGCGCAGAAAAGCTGGGCAGACCCAGCCAGGCGGCTTCAGCAACCGGTGCAAAGTTGATTGGGGTGCCGTAGCCCATCACATTGGTGAAAACCCAGTACAACACGCAAGCCAGAGCCAAACCCACCAGAATCAGCAAGCGCTGAGCCACCCCTCGGGTGTAGACCGCAATACCACCCACGCACAACACGGTCATCAAGGCCATCATGGAATCGAAGGTGCCGCTACCCATCGCGCCCTTGGCCGCAATAGGAGCCAGGTTCAGGCCAATCACCGCCACAATCGAGCCGGTAACAACCGGAGGCATCCAATGGTTGATCAAACGCGCTGCCCCACCCTGGGTACGGGCATTGAACACCCAGACCAGAACACCGATCAGCGTATAGACCAGACCACAGATAATAATGGCCCCCAAGGCCACGCCAATATTGGGATTCGGGCCGCTACCGGCATAGCCGGTAACCGCAATCACACCACCAATAAACGCAAAGCTGGAACCCAGGTAGCTGGGAACCCGGCCACCGACAAACACAAAGAAAATCAGCGTACCAATACCGGACATCAAGATGGCCAGATTGGGATCAAAGCCCATCAACAAGGGAGCCAGAATGGTGGAGCCGAACATGGCCACCACGTGCTGCGCACCCATGGCAATGTTTTGCGGCGTGGCCAGACATTCGTCGGGCTGCACAACCGCACCGGGTTCGCTGCCGGACACTCGGCGCCAACGCGGGAAGTAAGACTGAGACATAAAGGGTTCCAGAAAAGGAATAAAGAAATACAGCGCAATTCGTCAGACGGTCGCGCAGTGCTCCCTGAGGCACTGGCTGATTCGTTGAGGCATGATTTTAAACGTGAAAGACTCAACAAGGCACCTGAAAATAAGGCAGTACGCGGTAAACCCCAACATGGATCCAGCCAATACAGGTTTCAAACTGCCTTTTGGCGTCGATGCTCGCGCTATATGCGGTATATACCCCCTCTATCTGCCTGTGCTTGACTGGCCCATTACAATAGACAATCAGCCTGCCTTTGGCAGTCCGATTCCCTAGCAGAGTGATTACGCCAGCATGAGTACGTCTATTTGTCTGATCCGCCATGGTGAAACCGCCTGGAACGCCGTACGCCGTTTACAGGGCTGGCAGGATATAGAGCTGAACGAGACCGGCCGCGAACAGGCCCGTGCCCTGCAAAGCTACCTGAGCTCCCCGGCGTTTCACATGTCTGTGGATGCCATCATCAGCAGCGATCTGCAACGCGCCTCGGAAACAGCGGCAATTGCCTGTCAGCATTGGGATATTGAAATCCAGCAAGTCCAGGGACTGCGCGAACGCGGCTTTGGCAAGCTGGAAGGCCAGGCCTGGGATGCGGCTGGCCGCCATGGGCCGGATCAGCCCGACGATACCGTCGATATCGATTACGCCGTAGAGGGCGGCGAATCACTGCGTCAGTTTCAAACACGGGTTCTGAGTTGCTTTGAGGCGCTGGCACAGGACAATACGGGCAAGAACTTGCTGGTCTTTGCCCATGGTGGTGTCATCGATATGGTTTGGCGCAAGCTGAACCAGCAGGCGCTGAATGCCAAGCGCACTCATGCCATTTTGAATACCAGCTTGAATTTCTTCAGTATTGATGAAAACTTGAACTGGACCTGTACGCAGTGGGGGCAATTGCCACATCTGAATACAGCGCTAGACGAGCAAGTCTAAGCCATACATAGCCATGATCAGGCTGGTATCCGCAGATCGGATTAGCTGCAACGTTCGTTAAACCAGCCTGAGACTTGTGCGGAATCCT
The DNA here is from genome assembly GCF_026344155.1 of Alcaligenes nematophilus. Classification (NCBI taxonomy): domain Bacteria; kingdom Pseudomonadati; phylum Pseudomonadota; class Betaproteobacteria; order Burkholderiales; family Alcaligenaceae; genus Alcaligenes; species Alcaligenes nematophilus. Next base: position 94,464 of record NZ_JAPKMZ010000002.1, read on the forward strand.
GTCCGCCTGACTCACCTCATCAGTTCCTGACAGTGTCTCGAGCGCCACGCTCGCAAGCTTTATCCTTACGATAGCGACGGTCCTGTACCCAGAAGAGCCACAGACACTATTGCGGTTGCGGTTGCGGTTGCGGTTGCGGTTGCGGTTGCGGTTGCGGTTGCGGTTGCGGTTGCGGCCATAAGCATAGCCACGCTGAGGCCAACAAGGGCTTCAAAAATCAGCTACAGGGGCAATGATCAGTTTTTTTTGTTCAGTCGTGGCTTGCGCGGCGCCTGACGAGCCAGGCGGTCATACAGCCAATTAGGGAAAAGACGCATCAGGCGCGAGACAACTCCCATCTGCCACGGAATGACTCGATAGGACACGCCCTGCTCGATAGTCTTGCGAGCTTTGCGGGCAAAGTCCTCAGCAGGCATCAGAAACGGCATGGAGTAAGGATTCTGCGCCGTCATGGCCGTGCGAATATAACCAGGCGTAATGGTGACAACAGAGACACCGTACAGCGACAGCTCCAGCCGCAAGCTTTCGCAGTAGGCAATGACAGCCGCCTTGGAGCTGCTATAAGCTCCTGCACCAGGCAGACCACGAATACCCGCCACGCTGGCAATACCCACCAAGGTTCCCTTCCCCGCCGCTTTCATGGTGCCGATAAAAGGCTCGAAGGTCGCCACCATGGCCAGAAGGTTTGTATCCACAATGGCTTTGAAGACGGCAAAATCCTCGGTTTCTTCCGTCAAGGTGCCAGCGCTGATCCCCGCACTGGCAATGACCACATCAATTTTTTGCCCTGTGAACTGCAAAAAGTCCTGGGCCGCTTGATGCAAGGCGTCTCTGTCACGTACATCCGCCACATAGATACGGTGCACACCGGGCAAGCTCTCAGCCAGCGCCTGGAGTTCTTCCTGACGCCGGCCCAGCAAACCCAGGCAAGCACCTTGAGCGGCGTATTCCTGGGCTAGCGCTTTGCCCAGACCGCTGCTGGCACCCGTGATAAAGACGGTTTGCATCTTTGCCTGCTTTTTACAGGAAGATCAGGGCAGCAATGCCCAGCACCAGCAACCACTTGAGGATGTAGTACAGGGTTTCGTTCTTTTTCTTGATCGCCTTGCCGAAACGACGCACTGCATAAACCGTACCGAAAATACGGTTGATACCACCCGTGCGGTCGCCTTCCTGGTTAGGAGCGGCAGCGGCGCGCAGCAAGAAACCACCTACTGCGTGATTGATCGCCTGTGCCCAGCGGTAACGCATGGGGCGCTCTACGTCCGCAAACAAGATAATGCGGTTCTGATCCGTTTTGTTCTCGGCGTAGTGAATAAAGGTTTCATCAAACACCACGGCCTCGCCATCACGCCAGTGGTAGCGCTGGCCGTCCACTTCGATATAACAATCCGGGCTATTAGGCGTCATCAGCCCCATGTGAAAGCGCAGCGAACCCGCATAAGGGTCGCGGTGACGCGGTAAACGGGCACCGGGTGGCAAGGAGGTGAACATGGCCGCCTTGATCGAAGGAATGTCCTTGAGCAGATTGGTCGTCACCGGGCACAGTTCGCGTGCCGAAGGATGATCCGCGTCATACCACTTCAGGTAAAAACGCGTCCAGCCGGTTTTGAAGAAGGAGTTGAAACCCGCATCGTTGTACTTGTCCGAGGCCTTGATATGGCCTTCGCCAAATAGCTGCTCGGCCTCGGCACGGATTTCATCGCAGTGCTCCAGCAGCTTGTTCAGCTCGGGAAAATGTTTCAAATCCAGATACGGCTCGTTCGGTACTGCCGAAAAGCCGTACATGAAGACGTTCAGAGGAGCCGTGAAGGTGGAATGATCCAGCAACTGGCGAGAAAACCGGTGCCTGACTCGACCCCTGAAGTGCACAACAATCGTGCACACGATGAACAAGGCAAGAATGAACCATTTCACGACATGATCTCCAAAGAAGAAAACTTCTGCACTGTGCAGGCGGTGGCCTGCGTGCTGCCCCAATACGACGGCTTGGTCTTGTCTGATGCAAGAACAAAAAAAGGCGCACCACTAAGGTGCGCCTTTCCAGCCGGGTAAGACTTAGTGTTTCGCGAGCAGAGCGTGCAGCTCTTGAACCGCGTAAACTTTCAAGCCCTCACCTTGGCTCAGATACTGCAAGCCTTGAACCGCCGCCACAGCACCGGCAATGGTGGTGTAGTAGGCCAGGTTGGCAGCCAGCGCATGTGTACGGATTGTACGCGAATCAACGATGGCGTTGCGACGCTCTTCAACCGTATTGATGACCAAGGAAACTTCACCGTTCTTGATCATGTCCACAATGTGCGGACGACCTTCGGTAACCTTGTTCACCACTTGAACAGCCAGACCGGCCTGTTCGATGGCGCTGGCGGTACCGCGGGTAGCCACAACCTTGAAGCCCAGCGAGATCAGGCCACGAGCCACTTCAACGGCTTGTGGTTTGTCCTGAGCACGCACGCTGATGAAGGCCAGGCCGCCCTTGGGCAGGTTCACGCTGGCAGCCATCTGCGACTTCACGAAGGCTTCGGCAAACGAGGTGCCCACGCCCATGACTTCACCGGTGGACTTCATTTCAGGTCCCAGAATGGTATCCACACCAGGGAACTTCACGAAGGGGAACACGGCTTCTTTCACGCTGTAGTAAGACGGCGTGACTTCTTCAGTAATGCCTTGCTCAGACAGAGTCTGACCAGCCATGGCGCGAGCGGCGATCTTGGCCAGCTGCAAACCGGTAGCCTTGGACACGAACGGCACGGTACGCGAAGCACGTGGATTCACTTCCAGCACGTACACATCACCATCCTGAATGGCGAACTGCACGTTCATCAGGCCCTTCACGTTCAAGGCCTTGGCCATGAGTGCGGTCTGGCGCTTGATTTCAGCTACGGTTTCGTCGCTGAGCGAGTAAGGAGGCAAGCTGCAAGCGGAGTCACCGGAGTGAACACCAGCTTGTTCAATGTGTTGCATCACACCGCCCACAAACACGCGCTCGCCATCGGCCAGGCAGTCCACGTCCACTTCGGTAGCGTTGTTCAGGAAGTGATCCAGCAGCACGGGCGAGTCATTGCTGACCTTGACCGCTTCGCGCATGTAGCGCTCCAGGTCTTGCTGCTCGTGCACAATTTCCATGGCGCGGCCACCCAGCACATAGCTTGGGCGCACCACCAGGGGGTAGCCAATTTCAGCAGCCAGAGCAATGGCTTCGCCTTCGGTACGAGCCGTACGGTTTGGCGGCTGACGCAGACCCAGCTTGGTCAGCAGCTTCTGGAAGCGCTCACGGTCTTCAGCCACGTCAATGGATTCAGGGCTGGTACCGATGATAGGTACACCGTTGGCTTCCAGAGCACGGGCCAATTTCAGCGGAGTCTGGCCACCGTACTGAACGATGGTGCCCACGGGTTTTTCGATGTGAACGATTTCCAGCACGTCTTCCAGAGTCAGAGGCTCGAAGTACAGACGATCGGAGGTGTCGTAGTCGGTAGAAACGGTTTCGGGGTTGCAGTTGACCATGATGGTTTCGTAACCATCTTCGCGCAATGCCAAAGCAGCGTGCACGCAGCAGTAGTCAAACTCGATACCCTGACCAATACGGTTAGGACCACCACCCAGAACAATGATCTTCTTCTTGTCCGTAGGATTGGATTCGCACTCTTCCTCGTAGGTCGAGTACATATAGGCCGTATCGGTGGAGAATTCAGCCGCGCAGGTGTCCACACGCTTGTAGACAGGACGCACGTTCAACTGGTGACGCAGTTTGCGCACTTCCGATTCCACGGTGTCCAGCAGGAAAGCCAGACGGCGGTCGGAGAAACCACGACGCTTCAGACCGAACAAGGTGTCGCGGTCCAGATCGGCCAGCGTCTTTTGCTCCAGAGCCAGTTCGATGTCCACGATCTCTTTGATCTGGGCCAGGAACCAGGGGTCGATCTTGGTCAGGTTATGAACTTCGTCCAGGGTCAGGCCTTGAGCGAAAGCATCGCCCACGTACCAGATACGCTCTGGACCAGGCTCGCCCAGCTCGACCTGCAGTTTTTCGCGGTCGGTGGTTTTCTGGTTCAGACCATCCACACCCACTTCAAGGCCACGCAGGGCTTTCTGGAAGGATTCCTGGAAAGTGCGGCCAATGGCCATCACTTCGCCCACGGACTTCATCTGGGTGGTCAGGCGCGAATCGGCCTGAGGGAATTTTTCGAAAGCGAAACGTGGCACCTTGGTAACCACGTAGTCGATGGTGGGCTCGAACGAAGCAGGGGTCGCACCGCCGGTGATTTCGTTCAGCAGCTCGTCCAGGGTGTAACCCACGGCCAGACGCGCAGCGATCTTGGCGATAGGGAAACCCGTGGCTTTGGAAGCCAGAGCCGAGGAACGAGACACGCGCGGGTTCATTTCGATAACGATCATGCGGCCGTTATCGGGGTTCACCGCGAACTGAACGTTCGAACCACCGGTATCCACACCGATTTCGCGCAATACGGCGATCGATGCATTACGCATGATCTGGTATTCACGGTCGGTCAGGGTTTGGGCAGGAGCCACGGTGATGGAGTCACCGGTGTGCACACCCATGGGGTCCAGGTTTTCAATGGAGCACACAATAATGCAATTGTCGGCGCGATCACGCACGACTTCCATTTCAAACTCTTTCCAGCCCAGCAGGGACTCTTCAATCAGCAGTTCGTTGGTTGGCGATGCTTCCAGACCACGACGGCAGATGGTTTCGAATTCTTCAGGGTTGTAGGCAATACCGCCGCCCGTACCGCCCAGCGTGAAGCTGGGGCGAATCACGACGGGGAAACCGGCGGTACCGATTTCTTCAGCGATACGCTTTTGAACCGCCCAGGCTTCGTCCATGCTGTGAGCCACGCCGGACTTGGCGGACTCCAGACCGATGGAGGTCATGGCGTCCTTGAATTTCAGGCGGTCTTCGGCTTTTTCGATAGCAGCGGCGTTGGCACCGATCAGCTCGACACCGAATTTTTCCAGCACGCCATGCTTGGCCAGATCCAGGGCGCAGTTCAGCGCGGTTTGGCCGCCCATGGTGGGCAAGAGCGCATCGGGACGCTCTTTTTCAATGATTTTCTCGACAGCTTGCCAGGTGATGGGCTCGATGTAGGTGACGTCGGCCGTATCCGGGTCCGTCATGATGGTGGCCGGGTTGCTGTTGACCAGCACAGTCCGGTAACCCTCGGCCTTCAGGGCCTTACATGCCTGGGCTCCCGAGTAGTCGAATTCACAAGCCTGACCAATGATGATCGGGCCTGCGCCAATGATAAGAATGCTTTTTAAGTCTGAACGCTTTGGCATAGTGCGATTTATTTATTGGCCTGGTGGGCAGCCATCAGGCTGATGAATTTGTCGAACAGCGAGGCAATATCGCGCGGGCCGGGAGTGGCTTCGGGGTGACCCTGGAAGCAAAACGCGGGGCGATCTGTCAACTCGAAGCCTTGCAGGCTCTGGTCGAACAAAGAAATGTGCGTGACCTTGGCATTGGCTGGCAAGGTTGTGGCATCCACCGCAAAGCCGTGATTCTGGCTGGTGATGAACACGCGGCCGCTGGCCAGTTCCTGCACAGGGTGGTTGGCACCGTGGTGGCCATTTTTCATCTTCAAGGTCTGAGCACCTACGGCCAGACCCAGGATCTGATGACCCAGGCAAATACCAAACACAGGCAACTTGCGCTCCAGCAAGCCCTTGCAAGCTTCGATTGCGTAATCGCAAGGCTCCGGATCGCCAGGGCCGTTGGACAGGAACACGCCATCAGGTTCGTAAGCCAGCACATCGGCCAATGGAGTTTGCGCAGGCACGACGGTGACCTTACAGCCACGGTCCGCCATCAGGCGCAGGATGTTGGCCTTGACGCCAAAGTCGTAAGCCACCACGTGGAAGCGGTCGCCTTCGGGCTTGGAGAAACCTTGGCCCAGTTCCCACGAACCTTCGGTCCAGTTGTAGGACTTGTCGGTGGTAACCACCTTGGCCAGGTCCTGACCTTTCAGGCCAGGGAAAGAGCGGGCCAGTTCCAGTGCACGTTCGGCATCATCACCCACCAGGATGCAGGCACCCATGGAGCCTTTCTCGCGCAAAATGCGAGTCAGCTTGCGGGTGTCGATACCGGAGATGGCCACAACGCCCTGAGCTTTCAGGTAGTCGGGCAAAGACTGGGTGGAGCGGAAGTTGGACAGGCGGGCGGGACAATCGCGAATGACAAGCCCGGCAGCGTGGGCTTTGGTGGATTCGGAGTCCTCTGGATTGACACCGGTATTACCGATGTGCGGATAGGTAAGCGTAACAATTTGACCGCTGTAGCTTGGGTCTGTCAGGATTTCCTGATAGCCCGTCATGGCTGTATTGAAAACGATCTCAGCAACACAGTGCCCCTCGGCACCGATTGATACCCCTTTGAATAGGGTTCCATCCGCCAGGGCTAGGACGGCACTAGTGATAGTGCGGGACTCCTCAGGAAATAAAGACGGCAGCACGTTAAAAACCCCGGATTCTGAAATTAATATTAAACCTTCTAATTATATGCTCAAACGGGGTTTTTCCGGTAGTTTATCGGTAATAACACCGAAACCAGGCACGAAAACCTGGAAAATCGACTACAGTAATTGATTGGTTTGATGGCTTTGCGATGGACTAGTAACAGACATGACTACTCAGCTTGACTCCCTGCGCCAGTGCACAACCGTAGTGGCCGACACAGGCGATTTTGAAGCGATGCGTGCGTATCGCCCTACCGATGCAACAACCAATCCTTCCCTGATCTTGAAGGCTGTCCAGCAGGCGGCCTATCGCCCCTTGCTGGACCGTGTCATCGCCGACCACCCTCACGCCAGCCTGGCTGAAACCAGCGACCTGTTGCTGGTTGCCTTTGGCCAACAAATTCTGGACATTGTTCCCGGCCGCGTCTCCACCGAAGTGGATGCCCGCCTGTCTTTTGATACCCTGGCCAGTGTCGAGCGCGCCCGCCATATCATTCAGCATTACGAAAAGGCCGGTGTGCCGCGCGAACGGGTACTGATCAAGCTGGCCAGCACCTGGGAAGGCATCCAGGCCGCCCGTACGCTGCAGGCCGAAGGCATCAACTGCAACCTGACCCTTTTGTTCTGCCTGCCGCAAGCCATCGCCTGCGCCCAGGCCAAAGTCACCCTGATCTCGCCCTTTGTGGGTCGCATCTACGACTGGTTCAAGAAAACCGCTGGCCAGGACTGGGACGAAAGCGCCAACCAGGGCGAGAACGATCCCGGCGTGCGCTCGGTCCGCAGCATTTACGAATACTACAAAACCTATGACATCCCCACGGAGATCATGGGTGCCAGCTTCCGCAATGTCGGCCAGATCAAGGCGCTGGCCGGTTGCGATCTGCTGACCATCAGCCCGGATCTGCTGGGCCAGCTGGATGCAGCCCAGGGTGAAGTCCCTGCCATGCTGGATGTGGCGCGCGCCAAGGCGGTTGCCCCCGAATGGCGTGCCAGCAATGAAATCACTTTCCGCACGGATTTGAACCAGGACGCGATGGCTACTGAAAAGCTGGCCGAAGGCATCCGTCAGTTCACCGCAGATGGCATCAAGCTGGACTCCTTGATTCAGCAAGCGCGTCAGCAGGCTTGATCACTGGCACAACACTTTAGAAGGCTTTGCACCCAGCAAAGCCCGAAAAGAAGCTCCCATGTTTGATCAACAACTTGCTCAGCAAAAAGAATCAGCCCGGCATTGCGCCGGGCTGATTTACTTTGAGCCCTATCTGGACTGCAGCCAGATCTTGCTCAGGTCAATATGCACCGCACTTTTCTGATCCAGCACACTTTCTTTCAACGTTCGCAAAGCAAGCTGATTTGCGGACAATTCTTTTTGTAGTCCTCCCAAAAACCTGGCGGGTAGGCATCCAAAGCCTGCTGAGTCAATAACGGCATCTGCCAGCGAAAGGACCGAAAACCCGCCTTTGCCAGGGCCGCTTCGTAATGCTCTTTGCTCCAGCGGTGATAGGTAAAACGAATCGGCGGCCCCACATTAAAGTGTGCAGTATGCCGAAAGCCCTCTTGGTACGGCTCCTCCGTCAGCACTTTCAAACCGTACTTGGCCACATCCTCCTTTCCCAACTGAAAGTCCGGGTTCACGGTATAGGCTACCAAGCGACCATCCGGTTTCAGATTATCTGCCACGGCCTGGAACATCTGCTCCAACTCCTGCACTGACCGGGAGTAATTGAACAGAAAGGCCGCAATTGCCCGGTCGAACTGCCCGATTACCCCCATCTCCAGCACGTCTCCCACCCGGAACTCAATATCCTCCTTCTGTTGCCTGGAAATGTCTTTAGCCTGATTAACCATGCTCTCCGAAATGTCCACCCCCACGACCTTGGCTGCCCCCTGCTCGTAGGCCCGGCGCCCGAAAAAGCCATAACCACAGGCCAGATCCAGCACAGACTTGCCGTTCACGTCTCCCAGCAATTGCTCCACAGTAGCGACTTCTGCCAGCCGAGCGGGCGAGGTCCGGTTGCACTCTTCGTAAATCGTGCCGATTGCGTTGTAGTCATGTTGTTTTTCCATGTGCATCTCCATCCTGGTTGGTTTGACAACAAACACTGCAAGGTATTGAGACTGCTGGCACCCACTGATCACGCGGTGCGGCCTTGATCTATAGCATTTTGGGGGCTTGGCAATAGGAGTGAAAACCACATATCAATGCAGTCATGTGTGTTCCTCTATGTATTTAAGTGCCTAACTGTCCCTCCCCTCCTCGCCCTTGAAAACGAGCAGGCATAAAAAAACCGACTCCTGAAACAGGAGCCGGTTTTCTCATCACTTGGGCCAGACAGTAATCAGAGCTTTTCTGTACCACCACCTTGAGGCCGCCAGGCCAACAAGCGGTCTTCAAACACACTGACCAGTCCATCCAGGATCAGCGCAAATACCGTAAGCACCACAATACCGGCAAACACCGTATTCACGTCCAATGTGCCTTCGGCCTGCAGGATCAGGTACCCCACTCCACTGGCTGAGCCCAGATATTCCCCAACCACAGCCCCCACAAAGGCCAGACCGACCGAGGTGTGCAGGCTGGAGAACACCCAGCTGGTTGCCGAAGGAATATAGACGTGGCGCAGCAACTGGCGACGGCTGGCACCCAGCATGCGGGCGTTGTCCAGCAAGGTGGAGCTGACTTCACGCACACCCTGGTATACGTTGAAGAACACGATAAAGAACACCAGAGTCACGGCAAGAGCCACTTTGGACCAGATGCCCAGACCAAACCACATGCCGAAGATAGGCGCAAGAATCACGCGCGGCATGGAGTTGGCTGCCGTCAGGTACGGGTCCAGCAAGGCCGCCGCACGCGGCGACAGGCCCAGCCACAGACCGCAAGCCAGACCGGCAATCGTACCGATGGCAAAGGCCAGCAGGGTTTCGCTCAAGGTCACGCCCAGGTGCAAGTAAATATCACCATTGGTGACGAACCAGGCCCAGATCACCTTGACCACTTCCAGTGGCTGACCAAAGAAGAAGGCTACTTTGGGGTCCAGCGTAAAAAAGTGCCAGGCAGCCAGAATGACGATGAGCAGCGAGATTTGCCAGCCGCGCAGGGCCAGCTTGGATTGAGTAATAGATTTAGACATATCAGGCACGCTTTTGCTGGGCATAACCCTTCAGAACTTCATCACGCAAGACGGCCCAGATTGCCGCATGCAATTCGACAAAGCGGGGGTCGTTGCGTACTTCGGCCACGTCACGAGGGCGTGGAAGATCGACATGAAATTCGCCGATGGGATGAGTACCCGGCCCGGCCGACAGAACCACCACCCGATCGCTCATGGCAATGGCTTCGTCCAGGTCGTGAGTGATGAACAGCACGGCTTTACGCTGCGCCATCCAGATCTCCAGCACTTCGTTTTCCATCAATTGGCGGGTCTGAATGTCCAGTGCCGAAAACGGCTCGTCCATCAGAATGATGTCGGGATCACGAATCAGGGTCTGGGCCAGCATGACGCGTTTGCGCATACCGCCAGACATCTGATGCGGATAACGATCCCCAAAGCCACCCAGGCCGACTCGCTTGAGCCATTCCTGGGCACGGGCGCGGGCCTCGTCCTGCGGGACACCGGCAAACTCCAGACCGGCCATCACGTTGGATTCGGCACTGCGCCAGGGCATGAGTGCTTCGCCCTGGAACATGTAGCCAGCGCGCTCGTTCACCCCTTCCAGGGGTTTACCGAACACACGCACTTCGCCCGACGAAGGGCTCAGCAAACCCGCCCCTACGTTCAGGAGCGTGGATTTGCCGCAGCCCGTTGGGCCTACAACCGACACAAACTCGCCTGGAGCAATGTTCAGGCTGGCGTCACGAACCGCTGTGTACGTACCTTTGCCATCGCGGGAGGCAAAAACACAGCTGATGTTATCTAAAGAAAGTGCTGCCTCAGACATTGGGATACTTCTTGTTGGCTTTTTCAGCAAATTCGTTGGTGAAGATCTTGCTGGTATCAATCTTGGATGCGTCCAGATTCGGCACAAAAGCGGCCAGCGCATTCAAGGCGGTAGCGGGGCCATCAGCATCGACCAGACCATCTGGCGAGAGTGCTTCTTTATTGGCGTCCAGACATTGCTTGTACAGCTCTACATCACCCAGCAGGTAGGTGGCAGGCACGGTTTTGGCAATGGTTTCAGCGTCATTGGCCTGAATCCATTTGTCGGCGCGCACGATGGCGTTGGCCAGGGCCTGAGCCGTGTTCGGATTCTTGGTGATGAAGTCTTCAGAAGCGTACAAGCAAGCCGAAGGCATATTGCCGCCAAAAATTGTCTTGGTGTCGGCAACGGTACGGGTGTCAGCAATGACACGTACCTCGTTTTCCTTGAGCAAGGTGCCGATAACCGGGTCCAGGTTAGCCATGGCATCGATCTGACCCGTACGCATGGCGGTGACCGCACCCGCGCCGGCGCCTACGCCGATAAAGGCCACGTCCGAGGGTTTCAGACCGTTCTGTTCCAGATAGAAGTTGACCATCATATTGGTCGAGGAACCCGGTGCGGTCACACCGATTTTCTTGCCCTTCAAATCCGCAGGCGACTTATAGTCAGCCATCGTCTTGTTGGACACGGCCAAAACGATGGCCGGTGCGCGTCCTTGCTGCACAAAGGCACGGTACATCTGCCCTTTGGCCTGCAAGTTGATGGTGTGCTCAAAAGCGCCCGAGACGACATCGGCACTGCCACCGACAACCGCTTGCAGGGCCTTGGAGCCACCGGCAAAGTCGGCCACTTTGACCTTGAGGCCTTCATCATCAAAATAGCCGTTAATCTCGGCAATGGACAAAGGCAGGTAATAGATCAGCGCTTTGCCACCGACGGCAATCGTGATGCTTTTTTTCTCGATTTCCTGTGCACGGGCCAATGTTGGCAGCGACAGTGCCAATCCCGATGCTCCAACCAGCTTGAGTGCATGACGACGAGTCAGTTTCATGGCAATCCCCTTCTTGTTGTTGGTCATTAATTATTTAGGTCTGATACTTATACTAAAAAACAAAGGGGGGTGTCCCCCCTTGTCCGCCAAGCGGTCAAACCCGATTAGGTGGCGCGACGCTCCATCAAGGCCCAGGCAATGGTGCTGGGGTCTACGTACTCCAGCTCGCTCCCGGCTGGCACACCGCGTGCCAGTCGAGTCACTTTCAAACCTTGGCTAGTGAGCATTTCCGCCAAATGATGGGCGGTGGTTTCGCCCTCTGCGGTGAAATTGGTCGCTAGAATCACTTCCTGCACTTGGCCATCACCGGCTCGCTCTAGCAAGCGGTCAAATTGCAAGGCATCCGGGCCTATGCCTTCCAGCGGCGTCAAACGCCCCATCAGCACATAGTAAAGGCCTCGATAGCCATGCGTAGCCTCGATCATGTTTTGATCGGCAGGCGTCTCCACCACACACAACAACGCCGGATCACGGCGGGGATTGGCACAGGTTTCACAGATAGGTTGAACAGTGAAACCATTGCAGCGCTGACAGTGCTGCAGTGCCGTCGTGGCATGTTCAAGAGCGCGGCTCAATTGGTCGGCGCCTACCAGGTCGTGTTGCAACAAGTGGTAGGCCATGCGGCGAGCGCTACGCTCGCCCACACCGGGTAGCCGACGCAGAGCCTGGATCAGAGCCCGAAGCGGTTCGGGCTCAGCGATCTGCGGTTCGTTCATTAGAACGGGAACTTCATACCGGGTGGCAGTGGCAGGCCAGCGGTAACACCCGCCATTTTTTCCTGCGACGTTGCCTCGGCTTTGCGCTGTGCATCGTTAAAGGCAGCAGCAATCAAATCTTCCAGCATCTCTTTTTCGTCTTCCAGCAGGCTGGGGTCGATAGAGACACGGCGCACATCGTGGCGGCAGTTCATGATGACCTTGACCAGACCACCACCGGAAACGCCCTCGACCTCGATATCGGCCAAGGCTTCCTGGGCCTTTTTCATGTTTTCCTGCATTTGCTGCGCCTGGCGCATCAAGCCGGCAATCTGACCTTTCATCATGGTTTGGTTTTCCTGATTGATATAAATTGACAAGGGGCCATTCAGGCGGCCCGAACCAAAGGAGTGGCCTTGATCGACCCGGCTTTGACGCTGCCGTCAAAGTCCTGGATCAGGCTCAAGACAAAGGGATCCTGGGCAACCTGCTCTTCGGCCTGTCGCTGGCGCTCGGCCAGCTTGGCCTGCTCCACGGCATGCGCGGTAGCATCGCCCGTATCCCCGTATTCGATCACCAACTGAATGGACTGGGCGAAGTATTCCGACAAAACGGTGCGCAAGCGCGCTTTGCCCTGGCTGCCTTCAGTGGCCTTGATTTTGGCACGCAGATGGATTTCCTGGCCTTTCACGCCCAGCCATTCGCTCTGGCGGGCCAATTCAGCGGCCCAGCCACTTAAGGGCAGGCTGGTTGCCACTTCGGGCCAGGTTTCCGGTTTCATGCCGCCCAGACGCACAGTACGCGGGCTGTCCGAGCCGCTTTGCGGTACAGGCAGGCCCAGTTCAGTGTCGGGCATGAAGCGATCAGACAGGGACACAGACGGTACATCGCCGTCTTCTTCGGCACGAGCCGCGTCCATATCCAGAGGTTGGTAATTCTCGAACTCTTCGTCCATGCCCTCGGACAGCCAGGCGGGCTCTTCCGGGCCGTCCTGGGTGGAGACGGCTGGCGGCGCTTCTTCAGCCACGGGTTCTACTCGGGCGGCGGCCTGGGCCTGAGACGACATCAGGGGCTGAGCACTGCTCTTGCCCTGGGCTTTGGAGGATTCCGCTACAGAGTCGGCAGAGGAATCAGCCTGGGATGCGGAGGTGGGCTCTGCGGCTGGCTGGGCTAACGGAATCGATGCCGCTTGGGCGGCTTCAACAGCGCTGCTGTCAGCAACTGCAGTCGCAGCTTCTTGAGGCTGACTGGTCGCGGAACCGGCTTCAAAGCTTGCATCCGCTGGGGCAGACTCTGAAGAGTCATAGCTGGCCCCTGCACCGGCAGGCTCGGGAGCATCTTCCCAGGCCGGGACAAAATCGTCGTCAGCAGGGATGGATTCTGCGACTGGCGCTGCTTGGGCTGCATGTGCACGGGCAACATCAGCGACCGGGGCGGCTGCAGGGGCAGAAGCCTGTGCCTGCTGAGGCACGGCAGAGGCGGCGGCATCAACAGGGGCAGTAGAGGTAGCCGGTGCCGACGCAAGCTCTGAGGCAGCGGGGGCTGCCGCAGGGGTGGGAGCAGCCTGAGCCGCGCCAGCACCAGCAGTATCAGACCCCGAAGGCCCTGCTGGCGGCACATACGCCGAGACAGGCTCGGGCAGCAAAGCCAGCATGCGCAAGCACGCCATCACAAAACCGGCGTACTCATCCGGAGCCAAAGACAGCTCCTGACGGCTATGCACCGCTACCGAGTAAAACAACTGCACATGATCGGGCGAGAGCATGGGCGCCAATTGCCGCACTGCTTCTGCCAAAGGATCATCATCAGAAATCGTGCCGGGAATGCGCTGCTCGATGGCGATACGGGACAACAAGGTGGCCAGATCAGCCAGAGCGCCCGAATAAGACAGGCCGCGCAAGGCCAGATCATCGGCCACACCCATAATGGCCTGCGCATCATAAGCGACCAGCGCTTGCAGCAATTGCGCCAGGTGGCGTTGATCAATGGTGCCCAGCATGGCTTGTACAGCCTGGGCGCTAAGATCGCCTGCGCTATAGGCAATAGCCTGGTCGCTAAGCGACAAGGCATCGCGCATGGAGCCATCGGCTGCCTGTGCCAGCAAACGCAAGGCAGGCAGCTCGAACTGCATTTCTTCCTGGGTCAGAATGTCTTGCAGGTGGCCCACAATCGCGGGCACTGTCATCTGCTTCAAATTGAATTGCAGACAGCGCGACAAGACCGTGACCGGAATCTTTTGCGGATCGGTCGTGGCCAGAATGAATTTGACGTGCGCTGGCGGCTCTTCCAGCGTCTTGAGCATGGCATTAAAGGCGTGCCCGGTCAGCATGTGAACTTCGTCAATCATGTAGACCTTGTAACGGCCCGAGCTGGGGGCGTAGACCGCCTGCTCCAGCAGCTGGGTCATCTCTTCCACACCACGGTTGGAAGCGGCGTCCAGCTCTACATAATCAATAAAGCGGCCAGCATCAATCTCGGTACAAGCGCGGCAAACGCCACAGGGCTTGGAAGTGATGCCGGTTTCGCAGTTCAGCGACTTGGCCAGAATACGCGACAAGGTGGTCTTGCCCACGCCGCGTGTGCCCGTAAACAGCCAGGCATGGTGCAGGCGCTGGGTATCCAGGGCGTGCGTCAGAGCGCGCACCACGTGGTCCTGACCAACCAAGGTGTCAAAGGAACGGGGGCGCCACTTGCGGGCCAGAACGAGATAGGTCATGCGAATTCCGGACGGCGTGAACCATCAATACAAATAAGCGAAAGGAAAAGTGTACCGGATTCGGTGCTGAAGGGAAGCAGATAGACCGGGCGCGCATAACCCGATAAGCAAATGAAGTGGCGAGCCTGACTCCGGCACTGATTCTGCACGGCTGTGGCTGCTTCGTTCCCGACCTGACCAGATTCACCGCCGAACCATGCGGAGGGGCCCGCCGACCAATAGTGTAGCATCAATACGGCAACCAAAGATCGGCTCTCGGGAAATAAAGCGCAGCCTGCGCGGGCCGGCCATCCAGAGCCTGCACCTGCTCACAATACCGCTGCAATTGCGGCGCATAACGCTCCAGCATCCGTGCCTTGAAATCGTCCAGACTTTCATGCTCGGCAGGTCGTCCGGTCTTGTAATCCACCACCAGCCAGTGATCTTCCTGGGAAATGGCCAGGTCAATAATCGACACCCGGCCACTGACGTCCAGCAAGGACCATTCCCGGTAAGCTCGGCTGACACCCAGCAGCCAGCGGCCCCGTTCCGTCTGTACGGTCGCAGTAATCGCTTCAAACAGGGATTGGGCGGCTTCATCCAGATAGGTCGCTGGCACACCAGCACGCAGCAGTTGACGACGCATCACGGCGCGGCCTTGCTGCAAGCGTTCTACCGGCCATTGCTCCAGCCCTTCACGGCCCAGCTTTTCCAGCCAGTCGTGGGCAACCGTACCAATGGCTTTTTCATGAGTCGTGTCCAGGGACCACTGCCAGCTTTGATACTGCGGGCTGTCGGCCTGCAACTGCTCGGGCGGCGCGGCCGGCAAGCTCACCACACGCTGCAAAAATGCCGCAGAACCTTGCCCTGATTCCTCTTGCTGTCCGCCCTGCTCGGCTTGCCAAACAGGAGCCTGTGGCTGATCCAGGACCGGCCAGACACGGCTCAGCAAGGAGCGGCCATCCGGCTCGCGCAGGCCCTTATCCTGGGTGATGCTCAATTCCGCAAACAGATGCAGCTCCTGACGGGCACGCGTCAGGGCCACATATAACAAGCGGTGGCTTTCCTGCTCGGCCCGGATACGCTCCCGCGCCGCCAGAAACTGCGACACCGGATCGCGCTGCTCGCTGCCCTTGTGACTGATCGGCCCCAGAATCAAGCGCTCGGCGCTGTGCTCCAGACGAATCAACGGCTCGGAGTCGGCTGCTGACTGCTTGTGCAAACCAAACAAAATGACAGTTTCAAACTCCAGCCCCTTGGACTTGTGAATTGTCATCACCTCCACGGCCTTGCCCGTGCCCTGCGGGGTGGCATACAGCGACTCCACACGGGCCTGCAATTGTTGCTGGTCGGGGGGTCCGTAAGGGCATAACTCCTCCAACAGACGCAAGACTTGTTCTGCATCCGCCTGATCAGCCAGGCTTGGATAGACTTGCGGCCCGCCCAAGCGCGTCCAGCACTCCTGCACCCAGGCAGCAAACGGCATCAAGCCACTACGATTGCCTTTGTCCAGCAAGATCTGGCAAGCAAAGAGCAGACGAGCACGCTCGTTGGCATCCCAGTCTTCAAAATCCTGATTGTGTGTAAGCTCGGCCAAGGTCTGTGTAGGGTGCAAGGCACACAGGCGGTGCAGGCTCTCCAAACGCAGGCCGATCAATGGCGAGCGCAAGACAGACAGCCAAGCCAGTCGATCAGCCGGGTGCGCCAAGGCACGGACCAATTGCACCAAATCCGCCACCACAGGACGCTGTTGCAAGGGCTCCAGTTCTACGGCTCGACACGGTATGCCCTGCTCGCCCAGCTTGCGCACCAGACCATGCAAGTGCGAGCGTGCTCGCACCAGAATTGCCACCGGATGCTCACTGTCCTGATAACGTTCCAGAGCTTGAGCTGCGCACTGAACCGCCTCCTGCACTGCACGCTCTTGAGCCGCTTGCTGCGACGGCACAGCATCCTCTCCCCTAGCCACTCGGAAATGCCAGGACGGGTGAAAGTGCACCGCCCAATCGGGGATATCGGGCTTGAAGGCGGTGGAGTGTTCGTAGGTGACCATGCCCAGATCCCGGTCAGGTCGAGCCGGAAACAATTGCGCCCCCACCTTATTCACCCATTCCACCAAGCGCGGATGTGAACGGAAGTTATTACTGAGATTCAGCGGCTCCAGCTCTACTTCGCCCAAGCGTCGAGCTTGCCAGACTTGCAGAAACAAACCCACTTCCGCCTTGCGGAAACGGTAAATGGACTGCATGGGGTCGCCCACCAAAAACAGACTGCGCCCATCGCCAGGCTCCCAGCCGCTGGTCAGGCGTTCCAGCAACTGCACCTGGGATTGGCTGGTGTCCTGGAACTCGTCTACCAGCAAATGGCGTATGGACCTGTCCATGCGCAAGAGCAGCTCACCCGGCTCGTCGGCATCACCCAAGGCTTGCAAGGCACGTTGGGCAATCTCGGTGAAATCGACCTCAGCTTTCTCGGCAAAGCGCAGTTTCAATTGCGCCGCAGCCAGCCACAAGACCTGAATCAGATTGGACAGGACTTCTTGCTGCTGGGGGGAGTATTGCTCGGGCAAAAGGCGTGCACTGGCCAGGCGGGCAATCCAGGGCTCAGCCCCCAGACAATTGCTCAACCACTCGGTCAGCATTTCTTTTTGTGCCGTTTTAGGGGGAAAGCCATTACGCACCGTCAGGCTTTTGCGCAGATCGCCTTTATCCGTCAGCAACAAGGCTGCCAGACCACGCCAGCGCGGCAAATCGTCCATGACCGGGGCCAGGTTATCGCCTTGCCAATCCGCCAAGGCCAGCACATCGCCACTTTCCAGATTCGAGGCTGCAAAGCAGGCCAGGGGGGCCAAGGTTCGCGCCCAACCGGGTGGCAGTGAATCGCTTAGCTGCTGCAGCTGCTGCTCCACCACCTCGCGCAAGCTGTCTTGCAAAAGCGCCACATCACCGCCCTGCCCCACGGCTGGCAGCCACTGATCGCGGCTGGCCAACATACCGGCCAACAGAGCTTGCGCCTGCAGCAGGTTCACATCCATATGTTCCAGAAAGCGCGCCACGCTGGGCACGCTTTCCGCCATCTCCAGCGTGGCCCAAGCCGCCGCTTCGTAATGCTCCTGGGCCTTATCGGTAATGGCCGGAACCCCGCCCAGCCCCGTAATCCAGGGCATGGCGCGCACCAGGTGGGCACACAAGGAGTCGATGGTCCGGATGCTTAAACGGGCCGGGTAAGCCAGCAAATCCCACTGTTGCTCCTGATTACGCTGCATGGCGGCACGCGCCAGTTCCCAGCTGCGTACCCGGTAGGGCTCGGCAGGCCGTTCCTGATTGGCAGCGGCCAACTTCTCCAGTACACGCGCATGCATTTCAGCCGCAGCTTTACGGGTGAAGGTAATGGCCACAATTTCTTCTGGCCGCTGCACGCGAGCCAGCAAGGCCAGAATCCGGTCGGTCAGCAGCTCTGTCTTGCCGGAACCGGCTGGGGCCTGGACCAGAAAGGAGGACTCGGGGTCTAGTGCCCGTGCACGGGCGGGGCTATCGCTAGGGACTGTCACCATTACACCTCTCCTCCATTGTCTTGGAGGTCTTCCTGGAACAAACGTAAAAAGGGCAAAACATCGCAATACAGCAGATCGTTGCGGTTCCAGATCTGATTGGCGGCCTGCCCTTGCAGGAACTCATCTGCCAAGCCTTCCACCGCCTGTTTCCACTGCGCGATTTGGGCGGTCCACTGCTGGGCGCTTTCCAATTCGGTCAGACCCTCAATATCCATGCCGGGCGCGGCCAAACCGCTTAAACCGACCTGTCGGGCATGCAAGCGTACAAAGGCCAAACCACTGACGCTACGGCCTTGATCCTGCAAGGCAGCAGCATAAAACGGCAATTGCAGATTCACGGGTCTGGGCCGCAGCCAGTCTTTATCGGGCCGCAGCTCGCCTATGCCGGTTTTGTAGTCCAACAGCAATTGCTCGCCATCAGCCAGATCATCCAAGCGGTCCAGACGCAGGTTCAGACGTAACAAGCCACGGTTCCAACTCAACTCATGCTCCGTCGCCCCCAGGGCAAACGGCGGGCGCTGGGCTTCCTGATGAGCGTACTCATTCAAAACCGCCAGACCGCGCTCCATTTCCAGACTGCGCAGCACCGGACCGTAATCGGCCAGCTCTTCCTGCGCGGCCTGTTCGATACATGCTTGCACCACATCCAGCAATGAGCCCTCACCAATCAGCTCATGCAAACTGTCCTGATCGTTCACACGCAGCCAGAACAATTCGACGGCGCGGTGCAGGAACATCCCGCGTGTATTCATATCGCCCACACGGGCGTAGTCGGGCAAGGCCTGACCATGTAGACGAAACTTCACAAACGCCCACAAGGGATTGCGAGCCTGGGTATCCAGCACACTGATCCCGCCACGTATGCGCTCTTCCTGTTTCAAGCTGGGGCCTTGCTCGTCCAGCAAGGCTTCCTGTGCGACGGCCTGCTCTGCCTGCACCGCCCAAGGCATTTCAAGCACAGGCCAATGAGCAATCAAGGGACTGGGCCTCAGCTCCTGTTCGCCCTGATGCAAAGGCGCACTTAGCAAAACCTGATTCCCACAGCGTAGCAAGGCACTCAGCATCCAGCGCGCCCATTCCAGCTCCCGCTCTGGCGTACTGCGAGGTGCCGAGACTCGACGCAACACCTGGGCAGGAATCAAAGGATTGGGTTTGACCGCGGCAGGCAAAATATCATCGGTCAGGCCCAGCACCCATACCGCATCCCAACGCCCACCTTCCGCTTCCAGAAAACCCAGCACATCCAGCCGGGAACGTGGGTCTCGTTGTGGCTGGAACAGATTTTCACGGGCCATGCGGGCCAAAGCGCTTTGCGCCTTCAAGGCACTGATGCGACCCAAGACCGGCGCTTGCTGCGCCAATTGCAGCAGCAAGGCTTCCAAAGCCTCCAGAGTTTGAAACTGGGCACTATCCAGGCGATTGGTGCCCGGAAAGCCCAACGCCTCCAGGCATTGGCGCATGACCGACGCCCAGGTATCCACTCCTTGAGCGCCTGCCGATACGGACTCGAAGCGTTCCACCGCCTTGCCCCAGGCCAGAGCCAGTTCGGGTGTGTGGAAGCTGAGCATGTCGGAAAATTCTTTACGGCTAACTTGTGTAATGCGGTTGTCGCGCCAGGCCTTGTCAATGCGGGCACGGCCACCTGCTTCAGACTGTTCTGCCTGACACGCTCCCAAACGCAAGGCTTCGCCCAGCATGGCCGGCTCGGCCTGCCCCTTGGTCGCCAAGGTAAACAAGGCCTTCAACCAGGCCATGGCCGCTTCAACCACTGGCCACTCAGCCAAGGATCGGGCTGCCGCCACGTTATAGGGCAAAGCACCTTGATCCGTGTGCATGGCCTGTCGCAAAAGACGATGCACCAGCGGCAATTGCGTTTCCAGCTGCGCGGCCACAATGGCTACTGTGCGATCCGGGTCCTCGTCCAATTGACGACGCGCCCACTGCACCGCCAGGCGCCATTCCGTATCCGCATCCTGCGCCTGCACCCGATACACCTCTGTCGCCGGAGCCTCTTCGTGCTGCAGCTGGAGAATCTCTACCCCCATGTCCTGCAAACCACTCAACAAACTTTGCAGGCGTGGCGAATATTCATGAAAACCATGCAGCACCATATGGCGATGACGCATGTGCAAGGCGCCTGCCTGCACCGCTTTGAGCACACGCTCCGCAGCCAGGTTTGCATCATCCAGATCTGCCTGCTCCAGACTTTGCCGGTAGTGAGAGCGCCACTGCATGAAGCGTTCAAAATCCACGCTGGCCTCACCGGGTTTCAGCTCGATATTCCATTCATCCAGCAAGGTATCGGCTTCACAAGCCAGACGCGCCGCCTGACCGACATCCAGAAAATAGCCCTCTTCCTCGCATTGCTCGATGCTGTGTTCCCAACGCTGCAAGGCGGCAAAGCGATCCATCTGGTGCGCGGCTGGTTGCCATTGTTCGGAAAAGCAGAGCTGATCACTGGCCTGCGCCAGCCACGCGCCCAAAGGCACAATTTCCGGTACGGCAACCGTCCCGCCAGCACCCGCCAGACGGGCCGACAAATGTCCCAGCAGGCGGCGCGCATAGCGCTTGTTCACGGTCAAGACAACCGTCTCGGCACTATTGAGCTCCTGCAATTGAGCCATGGAAACAGCAGGGGTGTCGTACATAGAAAAAACCAGTTAAGGTTGCAAGAAAACAGAACGGCCAGCAGCGCTGATCCGGCCATTGTACCGGCGCTCTATCCCTAGTTTGCTCCCGCCCTTACACTTATCACCATGTCTAGTTCACACACCCCCAATACCGAATTAACCGGCAGCCTGTCGCTGCGCACTGGCGACCATACCTGGGGTAGCGCCCGCCGTATGGCCTTGCTGGCCGCCATTGCCGAGCAGGGTTCGATCTCTGCCGCTGCCCGTCATATTGGCATCAGCTACAAGGCGGCCTGGGACGCCATCGACATCATGAACAATATGGCGGGCGAACCTCTGGTGCTGCGCAGTACGGGCGGTCATCGTGGTGGCGGTGCCACCCTGACGCCCAAAGCCGTCGAACTGCTGGAGCTGTATCAAACCTACGACCGGCTGCATCAACGCTTCATGAGCCGTATTGGTCGTTTAATGCCTTCCGTGGCAACTCAAATGGAGTTACTCCAAACCATGATCATGCAAACTTCGGCTCGCAACCAACTGCCCGGTATCGTTACCACGATTAAAACGGGAGCCGTCAACGACGAAATTCATGTGGATATTGGCCAGGGCCAAATCGTGGTCGCGTCCATCACACGAGAAAGCACGGAAAACCTGGGCCTGCGTGAGGGGCAGAAAGTTCTGGCCTTTCTGAAAGCGTCCTCGATCATGATTGGCACGGGCGACACCCGTAACTCCCTGTCCGCACGCAATCAACTGCCCGGCACGATTACCGATGTCATTACCGGTGCCGTCAATGCAGAAGTACGTCTGGAACTGCCACAGGGCCTGACAGTCACCGCCAGCATCACCCTGGACAGCACACAGCGCTTGCACCTGGAAGCAGGCCAATCCGCCTATGCACTGTTCAAGGCATCCAGCGTGATGATCGCTACGCTGTAAGAACTTCCAGATCCGCGCTGGTACAGCATTCGATAATGCGTCCATCGCGAATACGATAGACCTCTTGGGCCAGGGCCCTGGCATCCTCAGGATCGTGTGTGATCAGGATAGTGGGAATATCGATCTGGCTTTGCAACTGAGCCAGTTCAGCCCGCAAACGCGCACGCAAGTCCTGATCCAGGGCCGCCAAAGGCTCATCCAGCAAAAGCAGCTGAGGTTCAATAGCCAAGGCTCGCGCCAAGGCACAACGCTGCTTTTGCCCGCCCGACAGTTGGGCGGGATAGCTGCTTAATACCGACTCCAGCTGAAACGCTTCTACCCAACGCTGGGCAGCCACAGGCATGTCTCGCACGGAGCGGTTGAACAAGCCCGTGTTCAGACCAAAGCAAATATTCTGTGCCGCCGTCAGATGCGGGAACAGGCCGTAGTCCTGAAACAGGTACGCTACCCGACGCTCGCGTGGTTTCAGGTTGATGCCTTTTTCAGAATCAAAATAGACCTGATTGCCAATTTGAATGCGGCCATGGTCGGGCCGCAACAAGCCCGCCACGCTTTGCACCGTCAAGGACTTGCCCGAACCCGAAGGCCCGTACAAGGCAATATGACGGGCTTCGGTTTGAATCTGGATATTCAAGTCAAAATGACGGGCCTCGCTGACCACGGTGCGTTGAATCTGTACAGTCAGGCTCATTGCATCCCTCTTTTACGGCGTACGTGACGGGGTGACAAGGCACTGGTACTCCACAGGACCAGCACACAGGTAATCGAAATAATAGCGACCAGCACCAATGCCTGCTGATCCTCCCCTGCCTGGACTGCCTCGTAAATGGCGATGGACATGGTTTGGGTGCGCCCCGGTATGCTGCCCGCGATCATCAACGTAGCGCCGAACTCGCCCAAAGCGCGGGCAAAGGCCAGCAAAACGCCTGCCATGATGCCACGCGCTGCCAAAGGCAGGCTGACACGAAAGAAGATGGCCAAGGGCTTCAGACCCAGCACGCTGGCCGCATTTTCCAGGCGGGGGTCCACGTCCTCAAAAGCCGCACGCGCTGCCTTCAAAATCATGGGAAAGGCCACGACAGTGGCGGCAATCACCGCCCCCTGCCAGGTAAAGACCAGCTCAATGCCCATGCTGGAGAGCCATTGCCCAAAGGCACTGCGCCGACCCAGCAAGACCAGCAGGTAATAGCCGATGACGGTAGGCGGCAAAACCATGGGCAAGGTCAAGATGGAATCAAGCAGATCACACCAGCGCGACTGCCAGCGCGACAAGGCATAGGCCACTCCTATACCCAGCACACAGGCAAACAAGGTCGCCCAACCGGCGACCTTGAGCGATAAGCACAGAGGAATCCAAAGTGAAGTCATCCGACGATCAAAATCCTATCAAGGCTTGGCAAAACCGTATTTTGCCAGCACTTGCTGTCCGGATTCAGACATGACGAAATCCTGGAAAGCCTGAGCCTTGTCATTACGGCCTTCGCGCTGCACCAAGGCGATCGGGTAAGTGACAGGTTCCGTGGTCTTGAGCACTTCCAGCACTTCCACCTTGTCTTTCATGATGGCCGCGTCAGTCGCGAACACGAAACCGGCTTCCACTTCACCACGAGCGACATAATCCAGCACCTGGCGCACGTTCTGGCCCAGAATTTCACGCTGTTTGACTGCATCCCACTGACCGGCCTTTTCCAGAGCAGCCTGGGTGTAGCGACCCACAGGGACGACAGCCGGATTACCCAAAGCAACGCGTTTGACTTCCGCCTTGCCCAGATCGCCAGCGTTCGTAACCTTGGCAGGGTTGTCGCTAGGCACAATCAGCACAACCTGATTCTGCACAAAATTCTTGCGGGTAGCAGGATCCACAGCCTTGGCCTCTTCGGCCTTGTTCATGGCTTTCTGATCTGCCGAAGCAAACACATCCACAGGAGCGCCATTGACGATCTGCTGCAACAGCACGTCCGATGCCGCAAAACTGGTCAGCACTTTGGTGCCAGGATGCTCTGCCTCAAACTGGCCAGCCAATTCCTTGAAGGCGTTGGTCAGACTGGCGGCGGCGGCCACAACCAATTCATCGGCTTGCGCGGTGCCTTGCAAGAACAGGGATAAGGCAGCGACCGATACGACACGTTTGAACATTGTTTTCTCCTCCAAGGGCAGGTGTAACGAATTAGTATAATCAGGAAATATATATAGGTATATAGCGTAAATCTACCCTTCTGCTGAATGAAGCTCATCATCTCGGAGTGATAGCATGATGGCTTTCCAGCTACATTCCGGCTGCCAAAAGCACGCTTTACGACTCTTCCATCCTCATGACGCAAGCCAGTCTGATTTCCGATTTCATCACCATGCTCTGGTTGCAGGACGGCCTGTCTGCCAACACCCAACAAGCGTATCGGCAGGATCTGGAACGCCTGGAGGAATGGGCTCAACAAGAGCGCGAAGGCAAAGCGCTGGAACAGTTGGAAGCCAAGGATTTGCGGGAATGGATGGCCAGCCAGGCAGATCAGAGCAAGGCCAGCACAGCCAATCGCAGGCTGGCCACCTTACGTCGCTTTTACAACTGGACAGTGCAAGAAGGCATGCGGCAGGACGATCCCTGCCTGGAATTGAGCAGCGCCCGACAGGCCCCACGCGTCCCGCACACCTTGTCCGAAGAACAGGTAGAACGCCTGCTGGCTACCCCGGACATACATAATCCCTTGGGGCTGCGCGATCGCTGCATGCTGGAAACCTTGTATGCCAGCGGTTTGCGCGTCACGGAACTGACTGAACTGCCCTTGCAGAACCTGAGCCTGAGCGATGGCGTGCTGCGCATCGACCAGGGCAAGGGGGGCAAGGACAGGCTGGTGCCTTTGGGACAGGAGGCCCTGCACTGGATCGAACGTTATATGCAGGAGTCCCGCCCTGCCTTGCTGGGCCAGCGCCGCAGCGACTTTGTATTTATTACAGGACGCGGCACTTGCATGAGCCGCCAGTCTTTTTGGTTGATCGTCAAGAAATATGCGGTTCAGGCCGGTATTCTGGCCCCCTTGTCCCCGCACGTTTTACGTCATGCTTTCGCGACCCATTTGCTCAATCACGGCGCCGACTTGCGCGTGGTGCAGATGCTATTGGGACACGCCGACATTTCCACGACCCAGATTTATACTCATGTGGCACGTGAGCGCTTGAAAGCCTTGCACGCAGCCCATCATCCACGCGCCTGAGCGCACTACCAAGATATGGCTAAAGAAAAACACGTTAGCGAAACACCGGCCACACAGTGGCTACGTAAAAATGGCATTTCCTTTACCGAGCATAGCTACAACTATGTCGATCATGGCGGAGCCATGGAAGCGGCAGCCCAGCTGGGTCTGGACCTGCACCGGGTAGCCAAGACCCTGATCATGGAAGATGAAAACGCCAAGCCCCTGATCATCGTGATGCACGGTGACCGTGAAGTCTCCACCAAGAATCTGGCCCGCCAAACCGGCGCGAAAAAGATCGCCCCCTGTAAACCGGATGTGGCTCAACGCCATTCGGGCTATATGGTTGGCGGAACCTCGCCCTTTGCCACCCGCAAGGCCATACCCGTATGGCTGGAAGAAGAACTGCTGGAGTTTGACACCATTTACATCAATGGTGGCCGACGCGGCTATTTGCTGGGTATCAATCCCCAGGTTCTGATCGACAAGCTGGGGGCGCGCCCCGTACAGGCTGGCCTGGAAAAAGGCTGATCTTACTTGGCAGCAGGTATAAAAAGACGGCGCAGTCAGCCCGTCTTTTTTTTGTCACGCAATTGCTTGAACCCTCAAACGTCACAATAAACAGCCTGGTTCTGCTCCCTGCACTTCCTGCCACGCGCAGCCACCACCTCCTCCTCCTCCTCCTCCTCCTCCCGCAACTGGAACTGGAACTGGAACTGGAACTGGAACTGGATAGCAGCGGATTACAACACTGTCCGCTCCATCGCTCTTCATAAAAGCAGGAGATTGCACCTGTGTGACATTTCGCCAGATAATTCAAACCTGAATAATAAGAGGGGACCCCATGTTTCAATCCTTGCGCCAGCCCGCCGTCATGACGGTGACTTTGGCGGCTGCTGGCATCCTGATGGTTACCATGGGGATACGCCAATCCTTTGGCCTGTTCGTTGGCCCCATTGATAAGGCAACCGGCATGGGCATCATGTCCATCAGCTTTGCCATGGCCGTGGGCCAACTTGCCTGGGGGGCCATCCAGCCTATTGCCGGTGCCTGCTCCGACCGCTGGGGCCCGGACCGGGTTCTGATCGCGGGCCTTCTGACTCTGGCACTGGGCTGTGCGGTAACGCCGTTTATTGGTACCGGGCTAGGGCTGACCCTGACGCTGGGCCTGCTGGCCAATATTGGTTCGGGCGCGGCCAGTTTCTCCACCTTGATTGGCGCTGCCGCCCAACGTATTCCGGATCACGCCCGCGGTCAGGCCTCGGGCCTGATCAATGCCGGTGGCTCCTTCGGGCAGTTCGTCTTTGCCCCCGTGGTGCAAAAGCTGATCGGCTGGGTCGGCTGGATGTCGACCTTTTGGGTTCTGGCCCTGACCGCCCTGCTGACCCTGCCTCTAATTCGCAAGCTAAGTCCGGGCAGCAAGCCCGAAAAAGCCGCAGCCACCCCAGCTCCTGTTGTCAGCGGTCCCGGTCTGGCCGAGACACTGAAAAGCGCCATGAAGGATCGCAGCTACTTGCTGCTGAGTCTGGGCTTTTTCACCTGCGGTTTTCACATTGCTTTTCTAGTCACCCACTTACCGGGGGAAATTGATTTGTGCGGGCTGCCACCTTCGGTAGCAAGCTGGTCGCTGGCCTTGATCGGCCTGGCCAATATCTTTGGCAGTATTGCCGCCGGCTCCTGCATTGCCCGCTGGCGCAGCAAATACGTGCTGGCCCTGATGTATGCCTCGCGCGCCGTGCTGATCCTGTGGTACTTGATGATGCCTAAAACCGATCTGGTGTTCTACATCTTTGCCATCGGCCTGGGGCTGACCTGGCTGGCTACCGTGCCCCCTACCGCCAATATCGTCGCCAAGCTGTTTGGCACGCGCTATCTGGCAACCCTGTTTGGTCTGGCCTTGTTCTCGCACCAGATCGGCGGCTTTCTGGGCGCATGGCTGGGGGGGATCGCCTTGACCCGCTTTGGTGACTACAGCTGGATGTGGTGGGCTGATATTGTCTTGGCCGTACTGGCGGCCATCGTCAACCTGCCGATTCGCGAAGCCAAGATCAAGATGCAGGCGGCTTAGACAACTCGCAATCGAAACTTCACCAAGCAACAACACAAACGGTTGCCCAAAGAAGAACTCCGCTTACCCCCCTTATCAAAAAGACCCGCCATGGCTGGCGGGTCTTTTATTTGGTGTAAGCATAAGTCCTCGTTATAACGGGGCAAAGTCTTGCCCCCTTACAGCGCCGCGCAAGGCTGCTGCCTTATCGGT
Source organism: Alcaligenes nematophilus (assembly GCF_026344155.1). Classification (NCBI taxonomy): domain Bacteria; kingdom Pseudomonadati; phylum Pseudomonadota; class Betaproteobacteria; order Burkholderiales; family Alcaligenaceae; genus Alcaligenes; species Alcaligenes nematophilus. Next base: position 121,875 of record NZ_JAPKMZ010000002.1, read on the forward strand.
GGTAAAGAACGGGTTGCCCGAATAGTGAGCTTAGAACATGGTATTGCTGTTGGCCGCCTGCTCGGGCACGGCCTGAATCACATCCCAGTGCTCCACAATCTTGCCGTCTTGCACCCGGAAAATATCCATCACAGCCTGCCCGCGATCGGCCTTGCCATTGGTCGAATGCACATGCAGATAAACCAGATCGCCGTCTGCGGCACTACGCACAATCCGTGCGCGAGACTGCGGGTTCTCTTTGAAATAGCCATCAAAATACCCCACGAAAGGCGCTTTTCCGTCCGGCACCTCCGGGTTGTGCTGGATATAGTCCTCAGCTACGACCGCCGCCGCTTCCTGCACCTGATGCTTATTAAAGAAGCTGTCGTAAAAATCGACCACCAGCTTGCGATTGCTCTCTTCCTGAGCCACATCACGAGTCGGCGAATTGGCAGCCAACGCTGCATTTGTGCTCAACAAGAAAGAGCCCGCTAATAAAACTGGAGATACCCATCGAATTAAACCTTTCATCAGTCCCACTCCCTATTCAATAACCTACGGTGAAGCGCTGGCGCGAATGGGCAGGACGTTCAATCTCGTCCACCAAAGCGATGGCGTAATCCTCATAAGAAATCTTGCTGCCTTGGTCGGAGACCAAAAGGCTGTCTTTGCCGATACGGAATTTGCCTGTGCGCTGACCGGGGCCAAACTCTGCCGAGGGCGACAGGAAAGTCCAATCCAGTTCTTTTTCCTGACGCAACTGATCCAGAAAGGCAATGCCACCCAAGGCCTCGGTCCGGTAAGCGTCCGGGAAAGCAGGCTGATCAATCAATCGCTGACCGGGGGCCACCTCAAGGCTGGCGGCACCGCCTACCACCAGATAACGCGGCACACCGGCCGCACGAACCGCCGTAATCAGCTTGGAAGGATCTGACGACGCAAAACGAACCGCGCTAATTGCAATATCGTGCCCTTTCAATAGCGCAATCAAACCATCCAGATCATTCACATCGCCCTGAACTGCGGTGACATTGGGCAGGCTGGCAATTTTTTCAGTATGGCGAGCAATCGCTGTCACCGTATGACCGCGATCCGAGAGTTCTTTCAAAAGGCGCGAACCGACTTCGCCAGAAGCACCTATCAATGCAATACGAGACATAACAGCTCCTTGTGTGCTCAAATAAAGACTTGGTCTAGAAAGTAGACCATTAAGCGTGATGCTAGACAGTTTTTTGACAGCCCACAAGAAGTCACGCAGGCCATACCAGGTCACACGGAAGTGACTATTGAACACAGGAAAGCAAGCCGCCATGTCCTCATCAAGCGCAGCCACATTGGCTTCCAGCCCCATTCAGGAAGAATTTGAACAACCCTGTCCCATCCGGGATGTACTGGATCGGATTGGCGACCAATGGAGCCTGCTGATCCTGGAATCGCTGGCACCGGGCACCCTGCGCTTTAATGAGCTGGGTCGGGAAATCGGTGATATTTCCCGTCAAATGCTCTCGCGTACGCTCAAAAGGCTGGAAACCGATGGGTTTGTACAACGGACCTTATACGCCGAAGTACCGCCCCGCGTGGAATACACGCTGACCGAATTGGGGCAGTCTTTTCTGGTACCTATGCGAGAACTGGTGAAGTGGGCAGACGTACACCACGCCCGTATCTGTCAGGCGCGGCGGGAAGCTCAGGTGCAGTGAGAAAGCCAATCCAGCAGAAACAAAAAAAGCCGCATTACGCGGCTTTTTCTTGGACGACGGGGTCAAGCCGCACTGGCCGGCAAACCGAACACCCGGTCAAAGGTCCAGCTGAAGATAAAGGAATAAATCAGGAAGAACACCAGAATGGCCACTTCCATACGCAAGGCTTCCAGCAAGCCGACCTGATACCACCACATATACAAAGGCACGATAGCAATCACCAGACCAGCCTCAAAGCTGATGGCATGCACACTGCGGCGCAACAGACTGCGGCCTTTGACAGCTTGGCGGGATTCCCAATGCTCGAACGCCGTGTTGAACACGTAGTTCCAGACAATCGCAATCACCGAGATCGCCACAGCAATGGGCGCGGACTCTGAAGCCTCCCCACCGGCAAAGTACGCCAGCAAGAAAGAAGAAAAAACAATGGCAAAAAACTCGAACAAACCCACGTAAAAAACGCGGCGTTTCCAACCCTGGAGTGTCATGACTACCCTGCTGCGGTGCATCAGCCTGGCACTGAAAGAGATTCAGCCGGACGAGACGATGCGTTCAAAAATGGAGTGGCAAATCCGATGCACAGGCCCTCAGCCCGCATCGAAGCTGCAATAAAGCGCACAATCCTACCACAGGCAAGCAGACGGTTTGCAGGGCAGCTCCAATAACCCTTTTCAAACCCGATCGGGCAATATTGTTACCCAAGCCTTACGCCATTCACAGCCCGTATCACTCCTCATCAAATCGCATAATCTGTACGCCCCGCAGCATTTATGGTGTCAGTTCCAACCCTCAACCTCTGGACTGGAGCGAACAATGACATTACATAAAGCCAACACCGAACAGCTGCATGAACTCTTGTATCAAGCCCTGGAAACTGAATTGGGTGGGGAGCAAGTCTATAAAGCAGCCATTTCCTGTGCCAATAACGCGGACCTGAAAAAAGAATGGGAAGGCTACCTGGAAGAAACACTGACACACCAACAGGTGCTGAAAAGTATCTTTGAGGAGCTGGCACTGGACCCCGCCAAACAAACACCCGGCCGACAAGTACTGAAACAGATCGCCTCTGCACTGGTCAAGGCCATGGGGTTGGCCAAACAGGCAGGGGATCCGAAAGCGGCAGAGCTGGTCGCATCCGAATGTGTCATTCTGGCCGAAACCAAAGACCATCTGAATTGGCAGTTGATTGGCCTGGTTGGCGAGCAGAGCAAAGACAAGAAACTGGCGACTTTACTCAAACAGGCTCATGACGCCGTCGCTCCCGATGAGGGCCATCACCTGTACCATACCCAGGGTTGGTCTCGCGAGCTGTGGATTCAATCCTTGGGATTTCCTGCCGTGCTGCCTCCGCCAGAAGAGCAAAAGCAAGTCGAAACGCCGATCGGGGCCTCGCGGGCCGAGCAGCAACGCAACAAGATGCTGTAAAAAAAGGGCCGCAAGGCCCTTTTATCTTTATGTATCGCCGTCCAGACGTCGGCGTGCTTTCAACGCGATGGAAGAATAATAGGCCTCCAATTTCTTGAGCTGTTTTTCATCCAGCTCCTCAACATCAATCAAGCGCTCATTGGCATCTGTCAGTGAAATAATCAGCTCATCAAGTTTTATATGCAGTGCCTTGCTATCTTTATTCTGATTTTGCTGAATTAAAAACACCATCAAGAAAGTAATAATCGTGGTTCCGGTATTGATAATTAACTGCCAGGTCTCCGAATAATTAAAATAAGGCCCGGACAAGGCCCAGACCAGCACGGCTAAAACAGCAACAGAGAACATGATGGGCGAGCCGGCAAAGCGGGTCACGGTCTTGGCAAAGCAGTCAAACAAACTGTCTACAGAATCTGGCTTGCAAGGTTTGACCACGGGTGGCTCCTCCTGCCTGCACGCAGAGGAGGAAAACGGGTCTTTTTCCAAGGAACGCTTGTCATTTTTCATGGCAAATTCCTTATAAATAAAAGCAGTTTAGTCGGGAGCCCGCCTCATATATTTCAAATAAAAACGAAACTGGGCAAAATTCAAACACAGCTCGATCAAGGACACACCTGATCTTCCTGCCATCGACTTGAGTCACACCGACGACAAGCCAGCCAAACGATTTGACCCAGCCTTATCCCCTTGTCTGATGCAAGGATAGACAAGAACTCCTCTATTTTTTTTACGGGTATTTGCGAACGAAATATCCTTTTACAGCTGACACTACCCAAGCCCCAACAAGATTTGTAAGATGCGGGCTGACTATCTTGCTTTCAGTTTGATAGTTTTTGTAGAAAGTACATTGCTGTCTTTTTTTAAAACACGCTATTTCCCATAGCCTTTATTTAAAAAGGAGCAAGAAGTGGGCAAGATTGACCATAAAACCATGTGTATTTTGTGCCAGACTCTGCCGCTTTCCAAAGCGCATACACCTAAGCATGCTTATATGGAACGCGTCACCAAAACAGAGGACTATGGAGACCAGGGAGCACAGAGCCTGTTTCGCTGCTCCGTTTGCCAAACTCACTGGCTTTATCAACAAGACAAATGGAAAAGTTGTCTGGGATTCAAGCTCTGGACCGGGAATGTAGATGACTATCTGTCCTCAACAAGAAATCCCGGCAAAGCATGGGGACAGCAACAGAACCCCAGAAGCTCATCTCCGGGTTTTGACAATCGACCGTTCCATTAGCGCCTCCCGCATTCCATAGCGCGCATGACTCTTGAATTGTCATCATGAACGATTAGTCAGGTGCTCAAGCCAGCCTTGTTGCTCAAAACAGGGCTGGCTCGAAAAAAGAAAACGAGCGGGCACGAACAGCACTGCGCAAAAAGCACAGGATGCTAATCATCAAGTGGGATATCAAAGCCCGGCCTATCAGAACGAGCCTTCAGGACCATGAAGCCGGGCAGGCGTCATGCATAAGAATGGCGGGCCCAGCAGGAATCGAACCTGCAATCTTCCCTTAGGAGGGGAAAGTTATATCCATTTAACTATGGGCCCGGTGGCTTGTCTGCGCAGTGGGCCCAGGCGGGCCAGACACTACATGCACCGCAGGAATCCAGGCTTTACAACACGCAAGAGTAGATTCGACGCCCTCTCTTGTTCGTAAAAAACCAGCCATTTTCCTGCCTGCTGCTACCGAAAGTGCTACAGCAAAAGAACGGTCCAAAGACCCTGTCCTGCCGCCGTGCGCTTCTAAAAAAGCAGTCGCAAAGTGTACCAGCTAGACCGCGGGGACGAAAGGATTGAAACAGCTCAACAAGGCTGCCCCGCAGTGCTTCAAACAAGCATGAAAAAATCCGCATCACGAATGATTTCACCGCTGAAAATCCGCGTCAAAACCAGGTCTGGAACGCCCTTACCCTGTCCCTCCACCATCCAAAACGAACACCGAAACCCAATCAGCAAGCCACCTCCGGCTCTTTCTAGGACAAACCCCAATCTAAATATGTTGTTAATATATTTAGAAAATATTAAGATCCATTCCATGCTTTGACGCTGGCCGCCAGCCTGCGACGGAGCTGGACTATAAAAAAACCACCGGAGACAAACATGAAATCCAAACTTGTTGCATCCACCCTGGCCGGCCTGTTTCTGCTGAGCAGCGTGGCCTCGGCGCAAGCGGCCGAAATCAGTTGGCGCGTACCAACTTCCGTACCCGAAGGCTCCCCGTTTTATCAGAATTTTCTGGAGCGTTTTGCAAAGAACGTGAAGCTCATGACGGGGGATCGTGTCGAGATTCAGCCCTTTGGAGCAGGTGTTATTGTTCCCGCCCTTAAAGTTTTTGAAGCGGTAGAGACCGGCGTGGTAGAGGCGGGGCACTCCACCTCCAGCTACCTGGTCAACCAGGACCCGGCCAATGCCATTTTTGCTGGCTACCCCGGTGGCATGGGACCTGATGCTTATCGCGTCTGGCTGTATGAAGGCGGCGGCAAGGAAAAACTGCAGGAGCTGCGTTCCAAAAACGGTCTCAAAACCATGATTGTCGGTTTGGGTTCGACGGAAGTGCTGGCCCACTCCAACACCCCCATCCGAACTGCAGAGGACTTGAAAGGCCTGAAATATCGCACTTCCGGTGCCTGGGCGGACGTAATGAAAGACTATTTCGGTGCCGTTCCCACCGTGGTGCCACCCGGCGACACGTACACCCTGTTGCAGCGCAAAGGGGTCGATGCGGTGGAATGGGCTACCCCCTCCTCCAATACCCCCGAAGGTTTTCATCAGGCCGCCAAATACATTGTGGTCCCTGGTGTGCATCAGCCCACCTTTATGTGGGAAGTCGTCCTGAAGCAGGAAACCTGGGATAAAGTGCCGGCCGATTTGCAGCAACTGATCGAGGCCGCTGCTGAACTGACCACCCACCAATCCCTGGACTACTTCTACAACGCCGACATCAAAGCCATGGAGAAGTACCGCCAGGGTCGCAATGAAGTCATCACTCTGGACCCGGCCTTCATCAAGCAATTGGCGGATGCCGGCAATGATTGGGTACACAAGAAAGCCGAAGCGCAAGCGCAATCGGGCAACGACTACATGAAGAATTTGCTGACTGATTACGACGGATTCCTGAACCGTTGGCGCAGTGAAAGCAATTACCTGATCCGAGACTAAGTCCCACTTTCTGAAGGAGAGCTGCCATGCTGCAGCCTATTTCAAAACTGATCGACTTTATCGCTCTTGCAAGCGCTCGGCTGGCGGAAATGGCGGCGGCAATCCTGGTCACCGCCATGGTATGGGAAGTGTTTGCCCGTTATGTTCTGCATGCCCCCACCGTCTGGGCCTTTGATGTGGCGTACATGATGAATGGGGCTATTTTTCTGCTGGGCATGGCCTGGGTGATGCGTCAGAACGAACACATCAGCATTGATGTGGTTCGCAAGCACTTGCCCAAGTCCCTGGCCCGTATGTCTGACGTGCTCCTGTACCTGCTGGTGCTGTTTCCGCTGTTTGCCATCTTGAGCAAAGTCGGGATACAGAAAGCCTGGATGGCCTGGAAGCTGAACGAAGTCGAAATGGTCAGCCCCTGGGCCCCGGTGATGTGGCCCTTCTACGCCTGCATTGCGATTGGCCTGATCGCCTTTACCTTGCAACTGCTGGCCCATGGCTTGCGCTGTGCGGTCAAAGAACAGAACACTGCTGACGTCGAGGTGAGCCCATGAATTTATGGATCGCCGGACTGATGTTCCCTGCTCTGTTCCTGCTGATTTTTCAGGGCATGCCCGTGGCTTTTGCGCTGATCCTGCCCGCTTTTCTGGCCGGTTGGTACGCCTTTGGCCCCATGGTCTTTGACCAGATGTATGGTGCTTTGTATGGAGCGGCCACCAACCATATCCTGTCAGCGATTCCCATGTTTGTGCTGATGGGAGCCCTGCTGGAGCGCTCGGGCATTGCCGCACGCCTGTTTCGCACCATGCAGTTATGGCTGGGCGGCCTGCCAGGCGGGCTGGCCATTGCCACCATCGCCATGGCGGCGACCTTTGCCGCTGCAGCAGGCGTGGTTGGCGCGGTAGAAATCATGGTGGGGCTGATGGCCATCCCGGCCATGAAGCGCTTTCGCTACAACAACTCGCTGATCGCGGGCACGATCTGCGCCGGGGGCTCCCTGGGCACCATGATTCCTCCCTCGGTGGTCGCAGTCGTCTATGCCTCCCTGGCACAGGTTCCGGTTGGCGAGCTGTTTGCTGCCATGCTCTTTCCGGGCCTGTTGATGACCACGCTCTTTGTGGCCTACATCCTGATCGCCACCACGCTCAAGCCAGAGCTGGGCCCACGGGCAGATGACGAGGATATGCGCCGACCTTTGGGGGAAAAAATCAGTATCACAATGCGTGGTCTGGTTCCCATGATGCTGCTGATCATCGCTGTTCTGGGTTCCTTGATGAAAGGCATCGCATCACCCACCGAGGCCGCCGCCTTGGGCGCTGCTGCCGCCGCTGTTCTTTGTATCTTCTACCGTCAGTTCAACTGGGAAGTTTTCAGTGGAGCCTTGCGAATCACGGTACGCATTACGGCAATGATCATGCTGATCGTGGCGGGAGGCACCATGTTTACCGGCGCCTTCGCGGCCAATGGAGGTGCCAAGCTGGTACAGATGCTGACCAGCGACTTGGGACTGGGCAGTACAGGTACGATCATTCTGTTCCTGGGCATCGTCTTTCTGCTGGGCTTTGTACTGGACTGGACAGCGAACGTGCTGATTTGCGTTCCGCTTTTCCTGCCCTTTATTGTGGCAAGCGGGCTGGACCCCTTATGGTTTGGCGTGATGGTGATCGTTGTCATTCAGACCAGCTATCTGACACCGCCTCTGGCCTCATCCATTTTCTACCTGCTGTCCATTGCCCCGAAAGACATGACCTACGGACAAGTTTGTCGAGGTGTAGTGCCGTTTATTCTTGCTCAATTGCTGACCTTGCTGATCGTCGCCCTGTTTCCGGCGATTGCCACCTGGCTACCCCAGCAAGTGTCCGGCTTTTAACGCAATTTTTATATTGGAGTCTCCGTGAGTAGCGCCCCCACCCCCTCTTCTCGTGCCGCTGAAATCGCCTATCAAGCGATTGAGCAGTTAATTGCCACTCTCAAACTGGAGCCTGGTCAGGCCATTGTAGAAAGTGATCTGGTGGAAATGACAGGTTTGGGACGCACCCCCTTGCGTGAAGCCCTGATGCGCATGGTGGCCTTGGGATTGATCGAGCAACAGCCCCGCCGCGGCCTGCGTGTCAGTGAAATCCGTGTGGCTGAACATCTGACTCTGATTGAAACGCGCCGTGTCCTGGAGCGCCTGATTGTGCAGGGCGCCGCCCGCTGGGCGACTCCAGCCCAGCGCAGCGCCTTGCTCGGTCACGCCCAGGCCATGGTGGATGCTGCCGACGCCAAGGATATCGACGCCTACATGCTGGCCGACCAGCATCTGGACGAAGTCATCCACCAGGCCTGTCGCAACACCTTTGCTGTGCAAGCGGTCACTCCCATGATCGTTCAGTGCCGACGGTTCTGGTACGCCTATCAATATGAAGGGGACCTGGAGGCCGGAGCCCAAGCTCATTTGACCCTGGCCGAAGGCATCCAGGATGGAAACCCCGAACAGGCCTTGCAGGGCTCCGAGACGCTGATGGCCTACCTCAGCGCCTTCACCCGCAAAGTCATCGAATAAACCGATAGATCAACTATTAATAATCTGGAGACATCATGAATCTGAACGGAATCCTCGTTCCCATCGTTACCCCGTTTGACGCCAACAACCAGTTAAACGAAGCTGCGCTGGAACGTCTGGTTGAGTGTTTTATTGAAGCCGGAGTAGGCGGCATCGTGGCTTGTGGAACCACGGGCGAATACTACGCGCTCAGTGCACAGGAGCGTCGCCGCGTGCTGGAGATTGTTGCCAGAACTGGCCGTGGCCGCACAACACTGATTGCCGGCGTAAACTCCATGTCACCTGCCGAGGCCATCAGCCGAATCCGTGAAGCGGAAGAGCTAGGGTATGAGGCACTGATGCTCTCTCCCACCCCTTACAGCCTGCCCGGCCAGAATGAAGTGGTGGCGTATTTCAAGGAGGTCGCCGCGGCCACTGAACTGCCCATCGTCATGTACAACTTCCCGGCACGCATTGGCATCCAGATCGAGCTTGAATCCGTTTACGAACTGGCCAAGGTCAAAAACATTGTGGGCATCAAGGAGAGCAGCGGCAACTTCAGCCGGGTGGTTGCCATGGTCAATGCCAATCTGCCCGACTTCCAGGTTGTTTGCGGCTGCGATGACCAGGCGGCCGATTTCCTGTTCTGGGGCGTGCGCAGCTGGATCAGTGGCGGAGCCAATGTGTTTCCGGCCGAGCAGGTCCAAATGCTGAAAGCCGCCGAGCAAGAAGACTGGGACACGGTACGTCGCATGATGGCTGCCATGTTGCCCGCCATTGCCGCCATGGAGTCGGGCAACTACAACCAGAAAGCCAAACTGGGCTGCGTGCGTCACGGCATTGATGTCGGTTCGGTACGCTTGCCTCTGCTGCCAGTCGACGCGCAGGAACGAGATGACTTCCTGGCCCAGATCAACGCTTATCAAGTAGAACAGGAGGCTTGAATGCCCACGCAACAAGAGACTGTCTTTGAGTTGGCCCGCGCCGGAAAGCTGCACGCTTCCCATTTGATTCCTGGCTATCAAACCACGGCTTCGGCCCTGCTCGATAACGTCAGCCCTATCGACTTGGCCGTAATTGGCAAAATCGCTGCCGGCCAAGCCTCGGATGTACAAGCAGCGGTCGCTGCCGCGCGCACAAGCTTTGAGTCCGGCGAATGGTCTGAGTTGTCTCCGGCAGAACGCAAGAAAATCATGCTCAAATGGGTGGCCTTGCTGGAGCAACACGCCGAGGAACTGGCCGCACTTGATTGTGTGGACGCAGGCAAGCCCATTACTGAATGCCTGAACACCGACATGCCCGCCACCATCGATACCTTCAGCTGGTATGCAGAGACGGCCGATAAATGCTTTGGTCGAATTTCCCCAACCGGCTCCGACGCACTGGGTTTGATCACCAAGGAGCCCATTGGTGTGGTGGCGGCCGTCCTGCCCTGGAATTTCCCGGCTCAAATGTACGCCTGGAAAGTTGCCCCTGCGCTGGTGTGCGGCAATTCAGTCATTGTGAAACCGTCCGAGCTAACCAGCCTGAGCGCCTACCGCATGACACAGCTGGCACATCAGGCAGGCGTTCCCGCAGGAGCCCTGATCTTGATCACAGGCACAGGCGAGGAAGTCGGAGAGCCTTTGGGCCGGCACGGTGACGTGGACATTGTGTCGTTTACCGGCTCCACCGAAGTGGGTCGCCTGTTTCTGAAGTATTCCGCAGAAAGCAATCTGAAGGAGGTCGTGCTGGAATGCGGCGGGAAAAGCCCCCAGGTCGTTTTTGAGGATGCCCTGCTGGACGAAGCAGTTCCGTCCATCCTGGCGGCCGCATTCTGGAACATGAGCGAAAACTGCAGCTGCGGCTCCCGCCTGATCGTACACAGCAGCCTGAAAGATACGCTACTGCAAAAACTCAAACAGGGGCTAAGCTCCTGGAAAGTAGGTCTGCCTACGGACCCGGATGTGTCTATCGGGCCGATGGTAGAACAAGCGCACTTTGAAAAAGTGGCCAGCTTTCTGCAGAACCCCGGCAAAAACGCCAAGTTGGTTCATGGGGGGCGCATTCACAGTGACCTGGGCAGTGGTTGGTATATCGAGCCCACCATCTTCGATCACATCACCCCGGAAGACCGCCTGTTCCAGGAGGAAGTGTTCGGCCCCGTTCTGGCCATCACGACCTTCGAGACAGAAGAGCAAGCCATCGCCTTGGCAAACGATACCCAATATGGCCTGGCCGCCTCCCTCTACACGCTTGATGTACGGCGGGCGCAGCGTGTCTCGCGCAAAATCAAGGCAGGCACCGTTTCGGTAAATGGCTTTTCCGAAGGTGATATCACCGCGCCCTTTGGCGGCTTCAAACTGTCCGGTTTTGGCGGCAAGGACAAGGGAATGGAAGCCCTGGATCAGTACCAGCAAACCAAGGCCATCTGGTATGTGAACCAGTAAGCCACTGCTTGCATAGCCCCGGCATTAATAAACCGGACGCTGCACACCGCCCCCCCTTCCAGACTCCTGGGCATACAAGCGGGGGGTGGTTCTTACCACTGAGCTGCTCCGGTTTTTTGAGCAGGTATGACATCCTGCTTCCAGCTCTTGCCCGGCAAGCTCAGCATAGGGCGCTCACGGTGTAACACTAGCAATCAGCCCGCAGCAGACAGAACGACATTAGTAGAAAAAAGCCCCCCGCTCCAAAGGCACAGTCTTATCAGTGCACACCCGTTTCAGCTCCTGCGCGAACAACGTGTCCACCGGACGCTGCTGACCGGCCACCCGAGTAAAAAGCGCGATAGGCGACAAGCCCCACTCAAAGGAGTACGGCACAATCGCCACGCCGGACACGCGCACCAGTTCTTCAGCAATTTCGGTCGGGACCACAGACACAGCACGGGAGTGATTCACGATCAGTTCACCGATCAGCTTGGGTGAAGAGGTTTCCACACTGGGCACCGGCTCCAACAAGCCTGCCCGCAAAAACAGATTCGCCACCTGCCGCCGCATCGGGGTATTGCGCGGTCCCAGAATCCAGTCCAGATCCTGCAATTGCGCCCAATCCAACTTGCGTCGGCCCAATCGCCCCGCCAGTTCCCGGCTGGCAATCAAGCGTGGTTGCTGCGCGTACAAGGCTTCATGGCGCAGCCCTTTCATATTCAAGTCCGGAGAACTGCGCGCCACCACTGCATCCAAAGCGTGATCACGCAGTTGTTCCAGCAGCGTTTCCGTTAGCCCCTCAGTAATGCTGACGGACACCACCTGCCCTTGAGGGCGAGTTGCCCGCAAGGCCGTGGAAACCAGCTTGCCGGACACCAGGGGAATCACCCCCAGCCGCAAATGTGCTTGCCGCCCCATGCTGTGCGCCTGCAAGTCCAGACTCAACAACTCCATGTCCTGCACCATGGCCCGAGCACGTGAAATCACGATCTGCCCTTGCGCTGTTGCCTCCATACCACGCGATGAACGCAGGAATAGCGGTGTGCCAAAGACTTGCTCCACCTCGGCCAAGGCTTGAGTGACCGCAGGCTGAGTCATCGCCATTAAATCCGCCACTTTGGTCAGCGAGCCCAAGCGGTCGATTTCGATCAGCAGAGCCAGGTGACGCAACCTGAGTCGTTGTACCAGGCGATGGGCGATATCGTTTGTTTCCAAGCCTTTACCCCTATCTATAAGCATTTACTAATAGGGCAATAATAAGCCCTAATACTGCGGACTGTTTAATTATCTACACTTGTTGAAAGCCGGCGCTGGCGCACTATTCGCCACGCCTTCCCTGGATTTCACCAAACACCTGTTTGGCGCCTGAGCAAGAGGACACGATGAGTTCACCTGTAGATCGACAAGCCGCCCTGGATTACCACGAGTTCCCCATTCCCGGCAAAGTCACCATTGCCGCGACCAAACCCCTGGTCAGCCAACGTGACCTGGGCCTGGCCTATTCCCCTGGTGTTGCTGCCGCCTGCGAAGAAATCGTGGTCGACCCGAAAAACGCCTTCCGCTACACCGGCCGGGGCAATCTGGTGGGCGTGATCTCCAACGGTACCGCTGTGCTGGGTCTGGGCAATATTGGTGCCCTGGCTTCCAAGCCCGTGATGGAAGGCAAGGCCGTTCTGTTCAAGAAATTTGCTGGCCTGGACGTGTTTGACATCGAGATCAACGAAACCGATCCCGACAAGCTGGTGGATATCATCGCCGGTCTGGAGCCCACCTTCGGTGGCATCAACCTGGAAGACATCAAGGCACCCGAGTGTTTTGAAGTGGAGCGCAAGCTGCGCGAACGCATGAACATCCCCGTCTTTCACGACGACCAGCACGGTACCGCCATTTGCGTGACGGCGGCTTTCCTGAACGGCCTGAAAGTGGTCGGCAAAGATATCAAGAAGATCAAGGTTGTGACCTCCGGTGCCGGTGCGGCCGCACTGGCTTGCCTGGACTTGATGGTGGACATGGGCCTGCCCGAAGAAAATGTCTGGGTCACCGACATTGACGGCGTGGTCTACAAAGGCCGCCCTGGTCACCAGGTTCCTGAACTGGCCCGTTTCGCCAAAGAAACCGAAGCACGCAAGCTGGCTGATGTCATCGAAAATGCTGACGTGTTCGTGGGCCTGTCCGCCGGTGGCGTACTGAAAGCTGAAATGCTGCAGAAAATGGCAGACCGTCCCTTCGTGATGGCGCTGGCCAACCCCACCCCCGAAATTTTGCCTGAAGTGGCCAAAGCTGCTCGCGATGACGTCATCATGGCAACCGGCCGTTCGGACTTCCCGAATCAGGTCAACAACGTGCTGTGCTTCCCCTACATCTTCCGCGGTGCGCTGGATGTGGGCGCCACCACGATTACCCGTGGCATGGAAAAAGCTGCTGCCCGCGCGATTGCGGCTCTGGCTGAAGAAGAGCAAGACGAAGCCGTGGCCGCTGCCTACGGTGGTTACGGCCTGAGCTTTGGCCCCGACTACCTGATCCCCAAGCCATTCGACCCACGTCTGATCGTGCGCATCGCCCCCGCCGTGGCTCAAGCCGCCATGGAAGAAGGCGTGGCAACCCGCCCTATCGCTGACCTGGAAGGCTACATCGCCAAGCTGCAACAGTTTGTCTACCACTCCGGCGCGTTCATGAAGCCCGTGTTTGCCGTAGCCAAGCAATTGGTGCGCGAAGGCGGCAAGGCTCGCATCGTCTTTACCGAAGGTGAAGAAGAACGCGTGCTGCGTGCCGTGCAAGTGATTGTGGACGAGAAGCTGGCCCACCCGATTCTGGTTGGCCGCCCTGCCGTGCTGCTGTCCCGCATCAAGAAATTTGGTCTGCGCCTGCGTTTGGGCGTGGATGTGGAAGTGACCAACCCCGAGTCTGACGACCGTTTCCACCAGTACTGGACCACGTACTGGGAAAAAATGTGCCGTCGCGGTATCAGCAAGGAAATGGCTCGCGTGGAAATGCGTCGCCGCCTGACCCTGATTGGCTCGACCATGGTGCACCTGGGTGATGCCGACGGCATGATCTGCGGCACGATCGGTTCCTACCACAACCACCTGCGCTACATCGACGAGATGATCGGTCGCAAACCCGACTCCAGCGTGTACGCCGCCATGAACATCCTGCTGCTGGGCGAGCGCACCGTTGCCCTGACTGACACGCACGTCAACGACGACCCGAACGCACAGGAAATTGCGGAATACACGATTGAAGCCGCCCGCATGTTGAGCACGCTGAGCCTGGAACCCAAGGTCGCCCTGCTGTCGCGCTCCAACTTCGGTTCGGACTCGGCCGCTTCCGGTCCCAAGATGCGCGAGGCCCTGAAGCTGATTCAGGAACAGGCTCCCGAGCTGCAAGTGGACGGCGAAATGCACGCCGACTGCGCGCTGGACGAAGCCCTGCGCAGCCGCACCTTGCCTAACTCTTCGCTGAAAGGATCGGCCAACCTGCTGGTCTGCCCGAACGTGGACGCTGGCAATATCAGCTACAACCTGCTCAAAACCGCTGCTGGCAGCAACGTGGCCATCGGTCCTTTCCTGATGGGCGCCAATGCTCCTGTACACATCCTGACTTACAGCTCCACCGTACGCCGCATCATTAATATGACGGCCTTGACCGTGCTGCAAGCCAATCGTGGCTAGGCCTTGGGGCTGAAATAAAAAACCGGCCTGCACAGGCCGGTTTTTTTATGGCTGACATTTAAAGTCCAAGGCTTATTCCAGCTTGATATTGCCTTTCTTGACCACGTCGTGGGCCCAGTCGTACTGCTCCTTGATTTCCTTGGCGAACTCTTCAGGCGAATTACCCGACGGTGTTGCCCCCTGCTTTTCCAGAGCCGAAATAATTTCGGGCTTCTTCAAGGCTTCAGCGGCAGCTGCATGCAGCTTGGCAACGATCTCAGGCGGCGTACCCTTGGGCGCCAGCAGACCATACCAGGCCGGGCTGTTCAGCTGCGGGTAGCCTTCTTCGGCCAAGGTCGGCACATCTTTCAGAGCAGGCAGGCGCTCGGGCCAGGCAATAGCCAATGCGCGCAAGTTGCCAGCCTGGATCTGGGCCATGGACGAAGGCAGGTTATCAAACATGGCATTGATCTGGCCACCGACCGCATCCGTTACAGCCGGGCCGGCACCACGGTAAGGAACGTGCACGATGTCGGTGCCAGTTTCCAGCTTGAAGGCTTCGCCAAACAAGTGCAGCACCGAGCAAGTGCCCGAGCTGCCGTAAGAATACTTACCTGGATTGTCTTTCAGTTGCTGCACGAACTCCTTGAAGTTCTGTGCCGGGAATTTGGGGTTGACCTCGATCACGTTGGGCAGGTTGGCAAAGTTGCTGACCGGCACAAAGTCTTTCAAGGGGTCGTAAGGCAAATCATTGGGGCGGCAAGCGGGATTCACTGCCAGAGTCGAGATGGTGGCAATTGACAAGGTATAGCCGTCAGGTTTGGCGCGAGCCGCTTCTGCCGCTCCAATAGCGCCCCCGGCACCACCCTTGTTTTCTACCACCATGGACTGGCCCAGCACTTCGCTCATGCCCTTGGTCACAATGCGCGCCACAATATCGGTGGAGCCGCCTGGCGCAAAAGGAACAATGACGCGAATCGCTTGATTCGGATAATCCGCTTGAGCATGAGCGACATTAGCCGTGCCGATCATGGACAAACTTGCACAAAGGGATAGCAGCGCAAATTTCTTGGGAAACTTCTCTATCATGGGAACATCTCCTCTTTAGTCTTTTTGTAGATCCATCCCCTGGGTAAGGGGAACTAACCAATAATAGCGCAGCTAATCCCCATCAATTGTTAATTCTGAAAGCAGATACCTACAGGGGATATACCTATATCTGCTTCTATTTACCCTCATCATGGCCACAATATTCCCGCTGATTCTGCCCGATTTCCTGTTAATTGCACTGGGGGCTTTACTGCTGCATCGCTTTCATTTCAGCCGGGATTTTTTCCAGGGTGCGGAGAAGCTAGTCTATTACGTCCTGTTTCCAGCCCTGCTGTTTGATTCCATTACCCGCATTCCGCTCAATCTGGGCGATACCTGGCCTTTATTGGTCGCTGCGGCTGTTTTAATTGCCGTAGGCACGGTTCTGGCCTGGCTGGCCCTGCCCATTCTGAAACCCGAACATTTGCAGCACGCGGCCCTGACTCAGTGCGCCTTTCGCTTCAATACCTATTTGGGGATGTCTCTGGCCAGTGCGATTGCCGGGCCATCGGGCGTAGCCGTCATGGCTTTACTGGTGGGTTTTTCTGTTCCCATGGCCAATATGGTGGCAGTAACCGTGCTGGCGCGCGGACAACAAGGCCGTATCGCCATCGAGCTGCTTAAAAATCCCCTGATTCTGTCTACTGTTGCTGCACTGGCCTGGAATCTGGCTGGTTTGTCCGTACCAGGCCCGGTTCAATTGGCCTTTAGCCGCTTGGGGGCTTGTGCCCTGGGGATTGGTTTGTTGTGTGTAGGCGCCACCTTGTCCCTGCAAGGCTCGCGGCGTGCGGGGGCCTTGATCGGCTGGATTACGGCCATCAAGCTGCTGGCTTTGCCCTTGGCGGCCCTGGCAATTGCCTGGGTGTTGGATATGAGCACATTGGAGCGCCAGATGTTACTGGTATTTGCTGCCCTGCCTACGGCCTCTTCTGCCCACGTACTGGCTGCCCGCATGGGAGCCGATAGCCGTCTGGTCGCGCTGACCATGTCGATCGGCACTATACTAGCGGGCTTGACCATTCCATTGTGGTTATCCCTCGCTACCTGATCCAAGCCTATGAATCCGCAAACTTTAACCCTGTCCTTGCCTGACGAGGACGCCACCACCGCCTTGGCCGAGCGCCTTGCCCCGCTGCTAAGCGGTCAGGTTCCCGGTGTGCCTGTGGGTGGCCGAATTCATCTTCATGGTGACCTGGGCGCCGGTAAAACCCACTTTGTTCGGGCCCTGTTACGGGCTTGTGGCGTTACCGGTCGTATCAAAAGTCCTAGCTACGCTTTGCTTGAAAGTTATAAAGTTTCTAGCTTATACTTCTATCATCTTGATTTTTATAGATTTAGCGATCCACGAGAATGGGTCGACGCAGGTTTTCGCGATATTTTGCAAGACAATGCTGTTGTGCTGATCGAATGGCCCGAAAAAGCAGGGGATTTATTGCCCGAGCCCGATCTGGATTTACACCTGGATTATTGCGGTGACGGTCGTTTGGCCACCCTGGATGCACGCAGCGCCAAAGGAACGCTATGGATTACGACACTCGCCCCCAGCCTGCAGAAGTAGCCCCAGCCGGCAAGGCCCGTCGCCGATTCGTCGCCACGGCCACCACCCTGTTCCTGCTTCCCGTCATACCGCGGCTGGCGAACGCCAGCACCATCGTGGCCGTCCGTACCTGGCCGGCAGACGAATACACCCGCGTCACCCTGGAAATGGATAGCGAGCTCAAGGCCGAGCACTTCACACTGGAAAACCCCCATCGCATGGTGGTGGACATCCAGGGCCTGACCATGAACCGCACCATCGAGGAGCTGGTTTCCAAGGTCCGCCCCAATGATCCCTACATTCGCTCCGTGCGCGTGGGCCAGAACCGCCCCGACGTCGTGCGTCTGGTGCTGGATCTGAAACAGGCCGTCGCTCCCCAGATTTTTACGCTCAAGCCCGTTGGCGAATACAAGTACCGTCTGGTGCTGGACTTGTACCCGCGTGTGGCGCAAGACCCGCTGCTGGCCTTGCAAATTCAGGACGATAACGACCCCCTGGCTTCCGTCCTGGAAAGCCTGGCTCAAAACTCGCCTGATGCTCCTGTGCCCACGGTACAAGGGCAAACCTTGCCGCCCGTCGCTCGTACGCCGCCTCCTGTCACGACTCCACCGCGCTCCCCTTCGCCTGCAGCCACGCCGGGTACTCCCAATCGTCCGTTGCTGATTGCGCTGGACCCCGGCCACGGTGGAGAGGACCCCGGTGCCATCGGCCCCGGTGGTACCCGTGAAAAAGATGTGGTGCTGAATATCGCCCGACGCTTGAAGCGTCTGATTGATGCGCAACCCAATATGCGTACTTATTTGACGCGTGATTCGGACTTCTTCGTGCCGCTGCAAGTGCGTGTACAGAAAGCGCGTCGGGTGAAAGCGGACCTGTTCATCAGTATTCATGCCGACGCCTGGATCAAGCCCAGTGCGCGTGGCTCGTCCATCTACGCCCTGTCCCAGAACGGTGCAACCAGCTCGGCGGCCCGTTGGCTGGCCAAGAAAGAGAACGATGCTGACTTGATCGGTGGTCTGAACCTGGGTTCCCACAACCGTCAGGTCGCACAGATTCTGCTGGACCTGTCCACAGCCGCACAGATTAACGACTCGGTGAAAGTGGGTTCGCGCCTGCTGGGCGAGATCGGCAAGATCAACCGCCTGCACAAGCGCAATGTTGAACGCGCTGGTTTTGCTGTGCTGAAAGCACCGGATATTCCATCGATTCTGATCGAAACGGCATTTATCAGTAATCCGGAAGAAGAGCGTCTGCTACGTAGTTCTTCGCATCAGGACAAGATTGCCCAAGCCATTCTGACCGGCATCCGGGGATATTTTGCCGAGTTTCCGGCACTGGCCAGCCGTAGCTAACTATCTGCTTGGTTCGATGAAAAAAGCGCAGCAAAAATGCTGCGCTTTTTTTGTTTCTATAGAGTCTGAAGCTGTTCAGAAAAGAGAGCATCTTTGGGCAAGGACCTGTTTGAACCTGAATCGGCATGGCCTTTTCTTGAGGGGGAGCCGCTAGTCTGCAGGCGAGTCAGGGTTCTGGCCGCAGGCTCTTGAGCTATCCAGGATACAAGCCCCGTGCTGTTTGAGCGCGACGCTTATAGCTCGTCCGGGGGACGAGCTATCGCGCGAGTTCACGGGGCGCCTGGATAGCTCAAGAGACAAGGGTACCCGTGCGCAGCACGGGCCAGGGCCCCGCCTGCAGACTAGCGGCTCCCCCTCAAGAAAACTGAGGCATTCTTTGCTAAAGGCTGAAACAGAGGCGGCTTTTTCAAAAATACGGAGAGTGCCAATAGTTACCTTGAACACTTGAACACTTGAACACTTGAACACTTGAACCCAGATTTTGCGACAGCTTTTACCCCCTCGCCCACAACAGCGATATCTGACAGGTTCCCGAAATAAAAAAGGACGCCTACTGGCGTCCTTTCCTTAACCTTTAACAAGCAAACAATCCGATCTCAAATCCTACAAAGTCGCATCACCCTTGCTCTTGCGCTTGAAGATCTTCCACAAGGCCCCAGCCACAACAGGCACTGCCGCTGCCGCAATACCAATCAGCACAATGGTATTCAAATGCGCCTTGATGAAAGGCACATTACCAAAGAAGTAGCCCAGGGTAATCAAGCTGCAAATCCACAGTACCGCGCCAGTAATGTTGTACATCTGAAAGCGCATGGCATTCATATGGCCCACACCCGCTACAAAAGGCGCAAAAGTACGGAACAAAGGCAGGAAGCGGGAAATGACGATGGTCTTGCCACCATGCTTTTCATAGAAAGCATGGGTTTTGACCAACGCACGACGATCCAGGAACCGGGATTCCTGAGTAAAGACTTTCGGGCCTATATACCGACCCACGTGATAGTTCACGGTATTACCCAGCACGGCTGCCACGATCAGCAGGCCACCCAGCATGACCGGGTCCAGCATGCCCGAAGCGCCAAAGGCTCCAGCAATAAACAGCAGAGAATCGCCCGGCAGGAATGGCAGAACCACAAGCCCGGTCTCGCCAAATATAATCAAGAACAGAACAAGATAAATCCAGGCTCCATACTGCTCGACCCACACACCCAGGTACTGGTCAATATGAAGGATCATGCTGAGTAAATCGGGCATAGTTCCACACCAAAATAACAATCCAGCCAGTCCGATACTGGCCAGACCGACACCATAGAGCAAGCGGTTAAAATAAGCCGCTACCGTTTGAAACCCGTTGAACGTGTAATGTTCAACCCTGAATACACACAAGGCCAGCCGCCCTATGTCATCAAGACGCCGTATTATCCCACTCCCGGACCTGCTTGTAAGCCAAATTGCAGCCGGTGAAGTTATCGAGCGCCCGGCATCTGTCCTGAAGGAATTGCTGGAAAACGCGATTGACGCCGGAGCCAGTGCCATCGAGATTCGCCTGGACGGCGGCGGCATACGCCGCATCTCTGTCAGCGACGATGGCCACGGCATCACCCAGGAAGAATTGCCCCTGGCGCTGCTGCAACATGCCACCAGCAAGATTCGCTCGCTGGAAGAACTGGAGTCCGTGGCCTCCATGGGCTTTCGGGGTGAGGCCCTGCCCTCTATTGCCTCGGTAGCCCGTCTGACGATCAACTCGCGCACCCAGGACGACCCGCACGCCTGGGAGTACTCACTGGGTCAAAGCGAACCCCAGCCCGCCTCCGGGCAGATTGGCACGCATGTGGATGTACGTCAGCTATTTGACGAAATCCCTGCCCGTCGCAAGTTCCTGCGTACGGAAGGCACGGAGTACGGCCACTGCGTGACCGCGCTGGAGCGCATTGCCCTGGCACAGCCGCAGATCGCTTTCCGACTGTTTCACAATGACAAGCCCCAACGCCACTGGCGCAGCGGCACGCTGGAACAGCGTCTGCTGGATATTTTGGGCAAAGAGTTTATTGAGCAAAGCCTGCCTGTCGCCCAGGAACAAGGCCTGATCAGTTTGCGCGGTCTGGTGATTCACCCCGCCCATGCTCGCCCCAGTGCAGACAAACAGTTCCTGTTCGTGAATGGCCGTTTTGTGCGTGATCGTACTGTGTCACATGCTATACGCAGTGCTTATGCCGATGTACTGCATGGAGATCGCCAGCCTGCCTATGCCTTGTTTCTGGACATTGCCCCATCCACGCTGGATGTGAACGTACACCCCGCCAAGCACGAGGTTCGCTTCCGGGACAGCGGTGCCGTGTACCGCTTCGTGCTGCAATCTGTTGGACAAACCCTGGCGCAAGGCAGCATGGCCGGCGAAACGCCTGTTGCCGCCATGCCTTTACCTGAAGGCGCTACCCAGCCTCCTATAACGGGCACACCCTACCCTTCGGCCACTCCTGGCGCACCCAGCAGCTCCTATACCAGCAGCGAACCCGCCATGCCGTACAGCCATCCAGCTCGCCAAGGCTGGCAATCCAGTTTCAGCCTGCGCGAGCCATCTGGCGGCGGCAATGTGGACTGGAAAAGCATGTACCGTCCGATTGAGCCTGCACCCAGCAACACACCAGTCACCAGCTATCAAAGCGAGGCAGACAGCGCGACGGACGAGTTTCCCTTGGGCATGGCCCTGGGCCAGTTGCACGGCATCTATATCCTGTCCGAAACCCGCCAGGGCATGATTCTGGTGGACATGCACGCCGCACATGAACGCGTGGTCTACGAACAATTGAAGCAGGCTCTGGATGGCCGCGAACTGCCTCGTCAAGATCTGCTGGTGCCGGTCGTATTCAGTTGCTCGGAAAGTGATATCGCCTTGCTGGATGAGCATCAGGAAACCCTGGCCGATCTGGGCTTGAGCATGAACCCGGCAGGCCCCACCACCATGGCCGTGCGCGCCGTCCCCGCCCTTCTGGCTCAAGGCGATATCGAATCGCTGGCCCGTGCCGTACTGCGCGATCTGGCTCAGGTAGGCTCGTCACGCCACCTGGATGAGCAACGCAATGAACTGCTCTCCACCATGGCCTGCCACGGCGCCGTGCGCGCCAATCGTCGCCTGAGCATCCCCGAGATGAACGCTCTGCTTCGCAAGATGGAACAAACTGACCGGGCCGACCTGTGTAATCACGGCCGCCCCACCTGGTTCCAATGGAAGCTCAGCGAGCTGGACAAACTTTTTATGCGTGGACAATGAACGATTTACCCATTCTGTGCCTGGCTGGCCCGACGGCCAGCGGCAAAAGCGCAAGCACGCATATCCTGGCGCAACACTGGCCGATTGAAGTGATTGTGATGGACTCGGCCACGATTTACCGTGACATGGACATTGGCACCGCCAAACCCAGCGCCGAAGAACAAGCCGCTATCCCCCACCACTTGCTGGATATACGCGACCCGGTAGAGAGTTACTCAGCCGCAGAGTTCGCCACCGACGCAACCCGTCTTATTCAAGAAATCCGGGCGCGCGGGCATTACCCTGTGCTATGTGGCGGCACCATGCTGTATTACAAAGCCTTGCGCGAAGGCTTGAACGATTTACCGCAGGCAGACCCTGCCATTCGCCAGCAACTGGATGAGCGTGCCCAGGAAATTGGCTGGCCCGGCATGCACGAGGAACTGACCCGCATCGACCCGGTGACGGCTGCCCGACTGGCTCCCCGCGACAGCCAGCGCATTCAACGTGCGCTGGAGATTTTCCATGTCAGCGGCAAGACCATGAGCGATTGGCTCAAGGACAAAGCCCAGCCGCAAGAAGAGAGCCATCAGTACGTCACCATGAGCCTGGAGCCAGAAGATAGATCCTGGCTGCATAAGCGCATTGCGGCTCGCTATCACGACATGATCGCGCAAGGGCTGCTGCAGGAAGTGGAGAAACTGTACCAGCGCCCTGATTTGCATCCCGGTCTGCCCTCCATTCGCTGTGTGGGCTATCGGCAACTGTGGTCGTATCTGGACGGCGAAGTCAGTCTGGACGTGGCGATCGAACAGGCGATTGCCGCGACTCGCCAGCTAGCCAAACGTCAATTGACCTGGCTACGCTCCGAACCCGAGCGTCTGCAATTCAACTGCCAGAGCCCGCAAGCCGCCGAGCAGATTGTGCAAGCGGCACGCCAGATCTGGCCAGCCTGATACACCAGGCTCGCTCGTAGGAACGGCCCCTTGACGGCCGGATGGTATCCGACTGCCAAGGGGCCGTTCAAAGAGACCGTTTTTTTACCCGAAACGCCTCTTACACCGAAGCGCCGCTCAGCTTGGGCAAAACTTTGGTGCGCATGGCCACGTATTGGAACGCGCCACCCAACAAGGCACCAATCAGCCAGCCGTAACCCGCCATATTCGCCAGCGCAGGCACCCAGACGGTCGCTACCGAGAACACCGCCGCCAGGAAGAAAGCGGCCATTGCACGCTTGTTCCAGCCGTTCTGGAAGTAGTAGGTACCGCTTTCTGCCAGGCTGAACAGATCCGACACCACGACACGCTGTTTGCGGATCAAGTAGAAGTCCACAATCATGATGCCGTACAAGGGAGCTAGCAAGGCGCCCAAGGTGTCCACAAAACCCGTAATGCCGATAGCGCTGATCAAGGGAAGCCACAAGGCACCGATAAAGAAAGCAATTACGGCTGTCAGAATGCCGCCCATCTTGGCAGAGATCAGCTCGGGCTTGAGGTTGGCCAAATCAAAGGCCGGTGGAATAAAGTTCGCCACCAGGTTGATACCCACGGTTGCGGCAAAGAAGGTCAAAGCCGCGATCACCGTTAAAGCCAGACTATCGACGCGATCCACAATATCGGTAGGGTTGGTCAAGGTTTCGCCAAACAACACAGCTGTACCGGCGGTAATGAACAAGGCCAGGAAGGAGAACACGGCCAGGCTGACAGGCAAGCCCATGAAGTTACCGATACGCATGCTGCGCTCGTCTTTCACAAAGCGCGAGAAGTCGCCGTAGTTGATCACAACGGCAGCAAAGTACGCCACCATAGTGCCCACCACCGCACCAAAGGCCATCAAGGGTCCGCCTTCGTAAGAGCCTTTACCGGCAAAGATCTCACCCACTTTATCGAGCAAACCACCGCCAGCCTTGTACCAGATCACGGCCAGCAAGGCGAACATCACCAGATACACCAACGGGCCCGCCCAGTTCAGGAAGCGCGTAATCCACTTCATGCCCATCAGGAAAATACCCAGCTGCAGGATGCAAACCACCACGTAAGACACCCAGCCCACCCAATCCAGCCCCAGGAACAAGGCTCCGCCGGGGTGATCCAGCAAGGCATTGAACAACAGCGCCAAGGCCGTGGAGGCAAAGTAGGTCTGCACGCCGTACCAGAAGATAGCCACAATCCCACGCACCAAGGCCGGGAATTTGGCGCCCTTCACCCCCATGCTGATACGGGCAATCACAGGATAGGGAACGCCATACAGCACGCTGGGTTTACCGCTCAGATTCACCAGCCCCATCACAATAAAACCGGCCAGCAAGATGCCGGCAAACACGGCCCAACCATTCAAACCATAAGAAATGAACAAGGTGGCGGCCAAGGTGTAGCCAAACAGACTTTGAATATCGTTAGACCAGACGTTGAAAATCTCGAACCAGCCCCACAAGCGTTTTTGTCGTGGCAAAGGCGCCAAGTCTTCGTTGTGCAAAGCAGGATGCGGGTCTTTCAAAGATAAATCGCTGTGCTCCATTTTCTTCCCCCTAAGAAATTGCTTCTAACATTTCAGCTGAAATTTCTATGTGCTTGCCGCTACTGTAGGAGCCTTGCTGATCGGGGAACATTATGGAATGTACGAGTAATACCTAAATTCGGATTAGCTCGAAAAACGACATAATCAAATCCATATAATATTTATTTGAAAATCAAATACATCAGATTCGATGCGGTAATACAGGGCAATTCAAAGCAGGATGCAGGAATAAAAAAAGCCAGCTCGATGAGCTGGCTTTTTTACTGAGGGAAAGATCAGAGGTTTTTAGACCACTTCGGTCTGTGCCTGACCTTCCTGACGCTCCAGGATTTCGCCCAATTGGTAGACGGTTTCGCCTTGCTCGGACAAAGTGGCGCTGATGGCGTCTGCCTTGTCTGCAGGAACAATGATGATCATGCCGATACCGCAGTTGAACACACGGTACATTTCTTCGTCGGCCACGTTACCGTTGCTTTGCAACCACTGGAACAAGGCAGGCATGGTCCAGGAATCGCGCTTCAGACGGGCAGTCAGGTGCTTTTGCAGAATGCGTGGCACGTTTTCCAGCAAGCCGCCGCCCGTGATGTGAGCCAGGCCCTTGATGTCCGCACCGTGGGCAGCCAAGGCAGCCAGCACGGATTTCACGTAGATGCGGGTGGGTTCCATGACCACGTCAGCCAAAGGACGGCCATCGAGCTCGTCGGTAGGCTTGGCGTTGGCGTGCTTGAGAATCTTGCGAATCAGGGAGTAGCCGTTGGAGTGGGCACCGCTGGAAGCCAGACCCAGAACCACGTCACCAGGAACAATGGACTTGCCATCGATAATGCGCGATTTTTCTACCGCTCCCACTGCAAAACCGGCCAGGTCGTACTCGCCTTCGGGGTACATGCCGGGCATCTCTGCCGTTTCACCACCGATCAGGGCACAAGCGGACAGTTCACAACCCTTGGCAATGCCGCTAACTACTTGAGCAGCCGTGTCGACCGACAGCTTGCCGCAGGCAAAGTAATCCAGAAAGTACAAGGGTTCTGCGCCCTGGACTAGAATGTCGTTGACACTCATGGCCACCAGGTCTATACCCACAGTGTCGTGGCGCTGCCAGTCAAATGCCAGGCGTAGTTTGGTACCAACACCGTCGGTGCCGGACACCAGAACGGGCTCTTTAAGGTGGGTAGGCACTTCAAACAAAGCGCCAAAGCCTCCGATTCCAGCCATGACGCCTGCACGCATGGTTTTGGCAGCCAGTGGTTTAATACGATCGACCAGGGCATCGCCCGCGTCGATATCCACGCCTGCATCGCGGTAGGTCAAGGAAACAGAAGTAGTGTTTTTCATGGGAAAAGCCGTGGGATATGTGAAAATTGCGAGTTGGACGAAATTGTACGACACATGACCGAGCAACTGATTCTGGATATATCTCCAGCACCGCCTGCCTCTTTGGACAACTTTGTTGCCGGAGCGAATCAGGCTGCGTTGCAGGCTCTGCGTCAGTGCAGTCCAGGACGCGCGGTTTACCTGTGGGGACCGCCCGGCGCAGGTCGAACACATCTGCTGCGGGCGATGGCCAGTCAAGACGACAGCCGCTATTTTAGTTCAGATACACCCTCCCAGCCCATCTTTGACATCGCTACCGATGACAAAGCCCCTCCCAGCCTCTTGGCCATCGACGATATCGAACGTTTTGACGAGCACGGACAGGCTGCCGTATTTGCACTGTACAATCGCTGGCGCGAGTCGGCCACCCGGCCAGACGCCTTCACGCTGCTGGTCTCCGGCGACCGGGCTCCCAAAACCATGTCCGTGCGCGAGGACTTGCGCACACGCCTGGGCTGGGACCTGGTATTCAGGCTGGAATACCTGTCGGACGCCCATCGGGCCGAAGCCATGCAACAGCGAGCCGCTGCCCGCGGTCTGCAGCTGCAAGCGGAAGTGCTCAGCTGGATACTGACTCACTACGATCGCGATATGAACCGCTTGAGCGCACTGATCGATGCGCTGGACAATTATTCACTGGTAAAGAAACGCCCCATCACTTTACCCCTGCTCAAAGAACTTCTGGCCAACAGCCAGACCCAATCTTCTAGTTGAGTCATGACTGCTTCTTCTTTTATTGCCCTGTTTGATCTGGACCACACTCTGCTTCCTTTAGATAGCGATTACCAGTGGGCTGACTTCCTGGCCCGTACCGGCCGCGTCGGTGACCCCGCTGAAGCCATTCGTCTGAATGAAGACCTGATGGAACGCTATAACCAGGGATTGCTGACGGCCGAGGAATCGGCCGAATTCATGTTGGGCCTGCTCACCAATGCCAGCCAGGAAGAGTTGCTGGCCTGGCAGGACGAATTCATGCAGGCCGTGATCCTGCCCTCGATCAGCCCCGCTGCACGCGAACTGTTGGCCCAACATCAGGACCAGGGCCATCTGGTGGCGATCGTGACCGCTACCAACGAATTTGTGACACGCCCCATTGCTGTGGCATTGGGCGTAGACCACCTGATCGCCACCACCCCCGAAATGAAAGACGGCCGCTACACCGGCAAGATCAGCGGCGTGCCCAGCTTTCAGGCTGGCAAGATCACCCGTGTAGAACAGTGGCTGCAAACCATGGGCAAAACTTTGGCCGACTTCGAGCGCAGCTGGTTTTACAGCGATTCGCCCAACGATCTGCCCCTGATGGAAGTGGTGACCGACCCCGTGGCAACCAACCCCAGCGACAAGCTGCGTGCCGTGGCCACCGAACGCAATTGGGTCGTCATCGATTTGTTCGCTGACATGATGGACAGCAAATCGTAAAATCAGACGCATGCTCAAGCGAACAATAAAAACATTTGTCGACCGGCTGCTCAAACCAGCCAAAAGCGCGCGTCCCAAAGGGCCGCGCCGCTACACACGAGAAGAACATGGCATAGACCGGCGTCTGGTCTCGCGTCATGCCATCAAAGTGTGCGAGGTCCTGAACCACGAAGGCTATCAAGCCTATGTCGTGGGCGGCGCGGTGCGCGATTTGCTGGTGGGCCTGGAGCCCAAGGACTTTGACGTGGCAACCAACGCCACACCCGAGCAAATCCGCCCCCTGTTCCGTCGTGCCCGCATCATTGGCCGCCGCTTCCGCCTGGTTCACGTGGTGTTTGGCCAGGAAATCATCGAAACCTCGACCTTCCGAGCCGATGATAGCGGCAAGCAAACGGACGAACATGGCCGCATCCTGCGCGACAACGAGTACGGCACCATCGAAGACGATGCCGCACGCCGCGACTTCACACTGAACGCGCTGTACTACGATCCCCTGACTGAAACCGTCATCGACTACCACAACGGGGTAGCCGATCTGAAAGACCGTCAGGTACGCATTATTGGTGATGCGGAAACCCGCTATCGCGAAGATCCGGTGCGCATGCTGCGTGCCGTGCGCTTTGCCTCCAAGCTGGATGCCACCATTGAACCGGCAACGGATGCGCCCATTCGTTCCTTGTCGCGTCTGATCGAGAACGTCCCCGAGTCCCGTCTGGCTGACGAAACACTCAAGCTGCTGAACTGCGGCCACGCCATGGACTGCATCCAGCGCCTGCAGGCGCTGGGTCTGCACAGCAAGCTCTTGCCTATGGTCGAGCCGGTTCAACGCCTGCCCGGTGGCTCTGAATTTCTGGACATGGCCCTGGCCCGCACCGACACCCGCGTTCGTGCTGGCAAATCGGTCAGCCCCAGCTTTATCTATGCCTGCCTGCTCTGGAAGCTGGTCAAGCAAGAATGGGAACGACGCAGTGCCCAGGACATGCATCCCCAGCAAGCCTTGCTGGAAGCCGCCGACCTGATCCTGGAAAAACAAAGCCGCATCATGCCGATTCAAAAGCGCTTCCAGTCGGATATGCGCGAAATCTGGTTCATGCAGCCCCGTTTTGAGCGCATCGCCAATCGCGCTATCTGGCGCATGACGGAACAACCTCGTTTCCGTGCCGCTGTGGATTTTTTACAACTACGCGCCGAAGCCAAAGAGGTGGATAGCGTGCAGGCGCAGTGGTGGATGGATCTGGCCGATGCCGGTGACGAAGAACGCAGCAATATGATTGCCGTGCGCAAACCTGCTGGCACCGCCGCTACCGGCTCGCGCAGCGGTCAGCGCCGTACCCGCCGCCGTCGCTCCAACGCCAAGCGCAGCAACGCAACGGGTGGAAGCGAATCGTGATTCCAGGCAGCACCACCGTTTTCGTCGCCATGGGCGCGAATCTGGGCGAAGCACGACAAACTCTGGACACAGCAGCGGCTGAACTGGCCGCTACTGCTGGCATCCAGGATCTGACGCTGGCCCATTTCTACAGCACGGCTCCCGTCGATTCCAGTGGCCCGGATTACGTCAATACAGTCGTTCGCTTCACCTGCACCCTGGCTCCCGAGGCCTTGCTGGACAGACTACAAGCCATCGAGCAAGAGCACGGCCGCACGCGCCTGTACCGCAACGCACCCCGCACCCTGGATCTGGACTTGCTGCTTTACGGGCAAGAGCAGATCAACACGGAGCGGCTGATCGTCCCCCACCCCCGCATGCATGAACGTGCTTTTGTGCTGGTACCGCTGGCTGATCTGGCTCCTGAACTTGAACTGGCTCAAGGCCACATCAGGGAGTTACTGGTCAACGTGCAAGATCAGGAAATCAAGCGGCTGAGTTGATACCCGCGGCCAGGCCCTCGTCCATAGCGGAGCCTGTCGCCAGCCGCCATCCCATTTGCAAGACCTGGGTAATACTGCTGACAATTTCCTCGCGGCGGGCCGCAGAGTCCACACGCAGCGCATACGAAGGATGCCAAGCTGCAATTACCCACGTCTGCCCTAAAAGAAACGGCTTGGCCAAATACTGAGCAAGCGGCACTTGGGTTCCCAGCAAAGCAGTCAAGGCCGTCGCTCCCAAGGTGACGATGACAGCAGGTTCAAGACGCGCCAGCTCTTCTTGTAACCAGTGCCCACATGCCTGCACTTCGGCTTGAGAGGGGCTGACATGCAAACGCTGCTTGCCTCGCCCTTTCCATTTGAAATGCTTGACGGCATTGCTCAGATACAGCGCATTGCGTTCAATACCGGCACGCTGCAAAGCCTGATCCAGAACCCGCCCTGCAGGACCGACAAAGACACGCCCTGCCAAATCCTCGTAATCACCGGGTTGCTCGCCCAGCAACATCATACGCGCTGTTGTCGGGCCTTCTCCCGGCACGGCTTGCGTAGCGTGCTCCCATAGGCCGCAGCGACGACAGGCTTCCAGTACAGACGGTTCACTGCGGTATGGCTGTGCGCTGTGGGCCTCCACCGCGACTGACTTGCCTGGCATCCGGGCTACCGCACTAAACTGCCCCACTCGCCGGGCGCCATTACGGGCCTCGCTAATCATGGCGGGAATCAAGCTGGCTTCGGGCAGGCCTTTCCAGAATCGCACTGGCATGCTCTGCTGCAAAGCGGTTTCATTCAGCCGAGCGGGATTGAAAATGCTTTGGTAATAGCGCAGCCACAAGGCCTCCACCTGATCATCGGCCGGGCCCGCCCGTAACGCCTCTATATTGTCGGGGGCATCCTGCAGCTGCAGATTCCGACCATCCCACAGTGCAAGCCCTTGCGGCGTCGCGATACACCACGACGTGCCCCCCATGCGTTTGGAGAAATAGTCTGCAATCCACTCCAGCACATCATGCTCAGGTTCAAACCAGGCCCAGTACTCGGGCTGCATGCCCTTGCCACAATGGCGGAACCGTACATAAGCCATCATGTCGTGTTTTTCCTTACGCACCGCTTTGGCCATCTCGTACAAACGGGCACCATCTTCGTCTGCTACAGACTCCACACTGCGATCACCCTGATGCCAGCGCCACAGGACACGGTAAAGTAAAGCCCAACGCGCCGGCGCACGACACAGGGCCGCATCCTGCAACAAGGCAGCCAGTCCTTTGGAAATACGCACAGACACACTGGAAACGGGCTGCTGCGCCTGGGGCTCTTGCAAGGAAACAGGCGGGGAAAGCGGCGTATGGAGTGCTTCATACTCCAGCCCGATTTGCTGCCCTTGCCGCCCCGAAGCCGGGCTTGCTTCTGCCCAACAAAGCTCCTCCGGCGACCAGCCCTCGGCCAAAGCGCGTAATGCCTGCTCACGCCAGGCCAGATAACCGCCGTTCACCATCAGAGTCATCATGACTGTTGGCTCCTGCTGCCAGAAAGAAGCAAGGTCGTCACACAAGGAGGATTCATAGCAAGCTCAGTTGCTGCGGATTGCTCGAGAGCATGCGTCGCAGCTTGTCTGACGCGGCTTCAGCAAGGCCGGGACGGTAATCCTGGACCACTACAAACGGCTGCAATGTCTTGATGGAACACCGCAAGCGAATCAAGTCCTGATATCGGATCGCCCGCATCTGACGAAGCTCGACCAGGCGCTTGGCATTGCGTATGCCTATACCCGGAACACGCGCAATCAGACGCTCGGGCGCCCGATTCAGATCTACCGGAAAAACCGCTCGATTGGACAAGGCCCACGACAGCTTGGGATCAATGTCCAAGGGTAAATCGCCCTTATCCTGAAACAGCTCCTCGGCCCGGAAACCGTAGCTACGCAGCAGGAAATCGGCCTGATACAGACGATGCTCCCGCAAGAGCGGCGGCGGCTGGGCTGGCAGCGCCGACGAACTGTCCGGGATGGGGCTGAATGCCGAGTAATACACCCGCTTGAGCTTGTAGGCTCCGTACAAGGTCTGCGCCGTTTGCAAGATATTGCGGTCATCCGCTGCATCCGCACCGACAATCATTTGTGTACTTTGCCCGGCAGGCACTTTAGGCCGCTTCTCCTCCTGAGCCTGTTCCTGGGACAGACGAATGACGCCCATGGCGCGCTTGATCGTATGCCCACTTTTCTCGGGCGCAAGACGGCTCAGGCCAGCGTCTGTGGGAAGCTCGATGTTGACGCTGAGGCGGTCTGCATAAAGACCAGCCAACGTAATCAGCTGGGGATCTGCATCAGGAATGGTTTTAAGGTGGATATAGCCGCGAAAATGGTGATCTTCGCGCAAGGAGCGCGCCACCTCGACCAGGCTCTCCATGGTGTAGTCCGAACTTCGTATGATGCCCGAGCTCAGAAACAGACCATCTATATAGTTACGCCGATAAAAATCCAGCGTCAGATCAACCACTTCGGCAGGCCGAAAACGCGCGCGTGGCACGTTGCTGGAGCGCCGGTTCACGCAATACAGGCAGTCATACTGACAAAAATTGGTCAGCAGTATTTTGAGCAGCGATACGCAGCGCCCGTCAGGCGTAAAGCTATGACAGATGCCGGCCCCCGTACTGGCCCCAAGACCCGTACGCCCACGGGAATCCCGTTTGGGCGCGGCACTGCTGGCGCAAGAGGCATCGTACTTTGCCGCGTCGGCCAGAATTTCGAGTTTGCGCGATAGCTCCATGATCGAAATACTGTATATAAAAACAGCATTATACAGTTTTCGCTCAAGGCGTCACTTATCCAGAAAACGTTCAAAGAGGGCAAGCGGCCTGGCCTGTCCGGCAAAGGACAAGCCAGCCAAACCAGCTCAAGCTAAAGGATCACGCGTCCAAAAGCTTGATCAAGGCCTCTTGATGATTGGATCGAGCTTCCAGCAATTGCCGCCCTTCTTCGGTCAACATGGCTATCAGGGGAGCGGGGAAAGGGGAAGGAGTCTGCGTCGTTTGCGGGATGGCTTGGACTAATCCCAGCGACTGTAATTGTTCAAAAACTGCTTGTTTCTTGTGCCAGGGGGTTTGGCGTAAGCGCACGAGCTCAAGAGTGTTCCAGATTGTGGGGTTGAGCTGCGGAATAGTGATGGAGCGCTGAAGTTGCGTCATACAAGGCCCTTAATTAAGACCACCCATACCGACGTTGTGTGCCCATAAGGGAGGTCAGCCAGAAAGCATCCCTATACCGTACAACATAACGATGTACAGAATATTTCAAGGAGTTCTGACAGACATCGTCGCAGCGCTCCTCCAAAACTCCAATAAGCAATAACCCGCGCTTGCGCCCTGGCAAACCCGGAAAAATCAGTCCGGGCCCGTTTTTTCTGCTCATTTTTTTTGATGCAAAATTGTTCCGAAAAGCAGCAAAAACACAACAAACGATCCGGCTCCAGCCAACCCCAGATTCGCGCTTAAACCGTAGGCATCCACAGTCTGCCCGCCCAGCCAGGAGCCAAGCGCTATGCCGATATTGAACACAGCCACGTACAACGCCGTAGCCACCTCAACAGCATTGGCAGCGGCCTTCATCATCCAGCTCATCAGCCCTACCGACACCCCGCCATACGCCAGGCCCCAAAGCAGCAAAATCGCACCTCCACTCAGCGGTGATCTACCCACTGTCAAGAAAAGCAAAGCAGTGATGCTTAGACCCAACGCTATGGCCATCAAGCTGGCTTCAGTGCGTTTGGCCGCCGACATCCCGATCAGGAAATTGCCCACAATCCCGGCCACTCCATAAGCAAACAACAAGGCTCCTATCCATTGAGCACCTATGCCGGAAACAGCCAGCAAAAGCGGACGCACAAAGGTAAATGCGCTGAAATGCCCCGCGACCAGAATCAGGGTCAAGAGCAAACCAAACCATAACTGCCGATTGCCAAACTGCTCGGCGAACTGACGCCATGTGGTCGAGCGCGACACGGACAGGGGCGGAATCACGGCCAGATGGAAGATCAACACCAAAGCGCTCAGCAGCGCCATGCCGCCAAACGCCCAGCGCCATCCAGCCAGTTCACCCATCAATGCGCCCAATGGCACGCCCAACACAGAAGCGGCGGCAACCCCACCGAAGATGATCGAGGTTGCCAAACCTGCAGACTGAGCCGGAACCAGACGGGATGCCAAGCCACCTGCAATGGCCCAGATGCCTCCCATACAAAAACCAACCAGAACACGGGCGGCCAGCATCCAGGCGATGCTGGGAGCCAGGGCGGAGGCTATATTGGCCATCACCAGCAAGGCCAGCAAACCGCACAGAATGCGGCGTCTGTCCACGCCACCAGAGGCCAGCACCACCAGAGGCGCAAACAGGGCTGCCAACAAGGCAGGCAAGGAAATCAGCAAAGCAGCCGTCCCCGTGGAAGTCTGCAAACTGTCTGCAATGGGAGTCAGTAAACCTACGGGCAGCATTTCCGTCGTGACCACAGAAAAAGTGGCTAGGCCAACGGCGATAACGGCCAGCCAGGACTGCCGCTTGCTGGGCTGCCCGGTCATGGATAGAGAAGAGGTATTCATCGCTACATGCTCAAAGAAAGAAGGCTAGACAGCGCAGGAGCGGGCTACTACAGGGGCGCGCAAACTTTGATAGCTGCACAAGGCAAGCAAGACGATCAGGGCAGCGGCATAGAGCGCAACCATAAAGCCGGAACTGGCTCCGCCCTGATCCACCATCCGCCCCGAAGCGGCAGCCCCCATAGCCACACCAATATTCAGACCAGCCAGCAGCCAGGTCATGCCCTCGGTTAATTGCTGCTCCGGCACCACACGCTCGACCAGCGACATGGCCACAATCATGGTGGGGGCGAAAAACAGACCAGCCAGCAAAACCGCCCCTGCCAGCTGTGCCACGCTGGCCACCAGCAATAAAGGCAAGGTCGTAGCGGCGGTAGCCAAACCGCCCAACAGCAGCAGGCGATGCAAAGGGATGTTCAGCTTCAAACCACCAAACACCAGACCTGCTGCGCAAGAACCCAGGGCGTAAGCCGACAGCACCAGGCTGGCCGCCCCCGGCTGCCCCATTTGCTGGGCAAAGGCCACGCTGACAATATCCACGGTGCCCACAATCACACCCATGGCGACCATCAGCAATGCCAGCAAACGCACACTATTCAGACGCAGGACCGAAGGGCGGCTGCCCTGCTCCTGTGCTTGGATCGGCGGCTCAGTCCCCTTTTGCAATAACAGAGCCGACACACCGGCAATCAGCAATAGCGCAGCAGCCAGCACACCGGCTTGTGGAAACACCAGGACCGCCAAACCCACCGACAAAGGCGGCCCGGCAATAAAGGTGACTTCATCCAGCACGGTTTCCAGCGAATACGCTGTTTGCAAGCGATCCTGCCCACGATAAATCGCCGTCCAGCGAGCACGCACCATGGCCGACATGCTAGGCATGAAACCGGCCAGCACCGCGCCTGCAAACAAGGTCCAGTCAGGCGCTTGCCACCATGTCGCCCCCAACAAGAGCAACAAGCCCAGAACACTAATGGCTGTTGCTAGCGGCAGAACACGGCTTTGCCCACGCCGGTCCACCCAACGGGACACTTGTGGCGATAGCAGCGCATAGCTCAATACAAAGGAGGCGGACACCGCCCCCGCCAAGGCATAGCTGCCCCGCAGTTGCGACAGCATGGTGATGATTCCTATCCCTATCATGGGCAGCGGAATCCGGGCCAGCAGCCCGGCCAGGGCGAATCCCCGTGTGCCAGGCGCGGCAAAAAGTTCTCGATAAGGCTGAGCCATTACATTCTCCGTGAGCGCCCGCTTGCCACGACACGGTGATGCGTCGACAATACATACAGGGCGTATGTTTAAAATGATATATACATACGCCGTGCATGTAAATATACATTCAACTCGTATGTAAGGAGAAACTATGGCACGCCGTACCCGCGCCGAGATGGAAGAAACCCGCGCCACGCTGCTGGCCACCGCTCGCACGTTCTTTGCGGAACGTGGCTATGCCGACACATCCATGGACGAGTTGACAGCGCAAGCGGGCCTGACACGTGGTGCGCTCTACCATCATTTCGGTGACAAAAAGGGTTTGCTGGCGGCGGTGGTCGACCAGATCGATGCGGAAATGGACGAGCGCCTGCAGGCTATTTCAAACAATTCCGAGGACGCATGGGACGGGTTTGTACGCCGCTGCCATGCCTATCTGGAAATGGCGCTGGAACCGGAAATGCAGCGCATTGTCTTGTGTGATGCCAAGGCCGTACTGGGGGGCGCATCACCCGAATCGCATCAGTATTGCGTGGGTTCAATGGAAGGCTTGATTCAGGCACTGATGGATCAAGGTCGGATTGAACAGGCAGATCCCCACGCCCTGGCTTCCCTGATTTACGGCAGTCTGGCCGAAGCCGCCTTCTGGATTGCGCAGGGAGAGGATGGGGATGCCCGCTTGGTAAAAGGGCTGGCTGCACTGGATTTATTACTGCGCGGCTTGCTGATCAAGTCCTGAACGGGCAATGCTGAAAAAGCCAGTGCCCAGGCAAAGAGCGGGCCTGAGATCATCTGCTTCTAGCGGCAGGCAGATCAACAGATCGAATTCTTGTTTACGCGACCTCTTGAGCCGCCAGAAATATACGGTCCTGGCATCTGTGGCGGTAATGAGCCTCTCCTAAAACCAGAACATTCAGGCAGCCAAGCAAAGCTCATACAAACGACAGACATAAAAAAACCCGCATTGAATGTTGTGCTGACGCTGCTATTACAAGCAGACCAGAAACACTCAGGCGGGTTTTCTATCTATAGCGCCGGGAAGCCCAAGCTTCCCGTTTCACGTCTTACACAGCGACCAAAGAGATCTCTGCGATACGCTTGCGCCACTCGGCAGGGCCAGTGTTGTGAACGGACACGCCTTGCGAGTCCACAGCCACGGTCACGGGCATGTCCTGAACTTCGAACTCGTAAATGGCTTCCATACCCAGGTCCTCAAAAGCCACCACTTTCGCATTGCGAATGGCCTTGGAAACCAGGTACGCGGAACCGCCCACAGCCATCAGGTAAGCCGATTTGTGAGCACGAATCGCTTCAATCGCGGTTGGGCCACGCTCGGCCTTGCCGATCATGGAGATCAGGCCAGTTTTGGCCAGCATCATCTCGGTAAACTTGTCCATGCGAGTGGCGGTGGTCGGGCCTGCTGGACCAACGGCCTCGTCGCGCACAGGATCAACCGGGCCCACGTAGTAAATCACGCGGTTGGTGAAGTCCACAGGCAAGGATTCGCCTTTTTCCAGCATGTCCTGAATACGCTTGTGGGCGGCGTCACGGCCAGTCAACATCTTGCCCGACAGCAGCAAGGTCTGACCTGGCGTCCAGGAAGCCACTTCTTCAGGAGTCAGCTCGTCCAGGTTCACCTGGCGGGACTTGTTGTAGTCCGGCGCCCAGTGAATGTCAGGCCAGGCCGACAGCGGCGGAGGTGCCAGCTCGGCGGGGCCGTTGCCGTCCAGCGAGAAATGTACGTGACGGGTTGCCGCACAGTTGGGAATCATGGCCACAGGCTTGGAAGCGGCATGAGTCGGGAAGGTATTGATCTTCACGTCCAGCACGGTGGTCAAACCGCCCAGACCTTGCGCGCCAATACCCAGAGCATTGACCTTCTCATACAGTTCGATACGCAGCTCTTCCAGCTTGCTTTGCGGGCCGCGTTGCAGCAGCTCGTACATATCGATATCTTCCATCAGGGCCTCCTTGGCCATCAGCATGGCTTTTTCAGCCGTACCGCCCACGCCAATACCCAGCATGCCCGGAGGACACCAGCCAGCGCCCATCGTAGGAACCGTCTTGAGCACCCAGTCCACCAGAGAATCGCTGGGGTTGAGCATCACGAACTTGCTCTTGTTTTCCGAACCACCGCCCTTGGCGGCCACTTGAATGTGAACCTGATCCCCAGCGACCAGTTCCACATTCACAATACAGGGTGTGTTATCGCGCGTGTTTTTACGGGTGAACAAGGGGTCGTTCAGGATGGAGGCACGCAGTGGATTATCCGGATTCAGATAACCGCGACGCACCCCCTCGTCACAGAGCTCCTGCAAGGAACGCTTGGTATCAAAGCGCACACCCATGCCCACTTTCAGGAATACGTTCACCACCCCGGTGTCCTGACAGATGGGGCGATGGCCCTCGGCACACATGCGCGAGTTGGTCAGGATCTGGGCGATGGCATCTTTGGCCGCCGGGTTCTGTTCGCGCTCATAAGCGCGGGCCAGATGTTCCAGATAGTCGGTGGGATGGTAGTAACTGATGAACTGCACCGCATCAGCGATGGACTGAATCAGATCGTCTTCTTTGATCGTGGTCATGGTGGCGTCTATATAAAAAACGGGATGAACAAGGGGAAACTATTTGCCCTGCCAGACAGGTTCGCGCTTCTCGGCAAAAGCCGTCGCGCCTTCCTTGGCGTCTGCAGAGGTAAAAATGCCGGCGATACGGGGGCGCTGCAGATCGAACAGATCCGACTGACGCCAGTCGCGCGACTGGGAAATGATGCTC
Source organism: Alcaligenes nematophilus (assembly GCF_026344155.1). NCBI lineage: Bacteria > Pseudomonadati > Pseudomonadota > Betaproteobacteria > Burkholderiales > Alcaligenaceae > Alcaligenes > Alcaligenes nematophilus. The sequence continues at coordinate 159,699 of NZ_JAPKMZ010000002.1, forward strand.
TTGGCGGTTTGCACGGCCAAAGGACCGTTGGCGGCGATCTGCTCGGCCAGTGCCAGCGCCTGCTCGGTAGCTTTGCCGGGTTCGGCCAGACGGCTGACCAGACCCAGCTCAGCCATACGGGCTGCAGGGTACATACCACCGGTCAGCACCATTTCCATGGCCATGTGGTAAGGAATACGGCTAGGCAAGCGCACCATGCCGCCCGATCCGGGGACAATGCCGCGTTTCACCTCAGGCAGGCCAAAGTTGGCGCTATTGGCCGCCACAATCAAATCGCAGGACAGGGCAATTTCAAAACCACCGGCCAGGCAGTAGCCTTCCACAGCAGCAATCAGAGGTTTGGCAGGCGGACGCTCGCAAATACCGGCAAAGCCGCGGTCGCCTACATAAGGGCGCTGGCCAGTCTTGGCAAAGGCTTTCAAATCCATACCGGCGCAGAAGGTATTGTTGGCCCCTGTCAGCACGCCTACGGCAATGCTGGGGTCGGCATCGAACTCATCCAGAGCCTGGGCCAGCGCCTGCGCGGTTTCCAGGTTGATGGCATTGCGTGCCTCGGGACGGTTCAAAGTAATCAACAACACCTTGCCGATACGTTCAAGCGTGACAAGTTCACTCATGGACCTAGCCTCCTTTAGACTGCCGCCCGAGATTCTGTTTCAAGATCAGGTCAGCAAATAAGCAGTATTTGGACAAACGCATATGATACGTCTAAAAACAACTTGACCGCCCGGTACACAGCGGCCTTGCCCATGGCCCGGACGGCCAAAATAGCCCATTGCGGGCGCTTTTCTGCTGCAAGGGCGCAGTTCACGCTAAAATAGAAAAATTTTGCAGATTCTCGCTTTACTGGCCATTGCTCATGCTCACCTTTCAGCAAATCATACTTACGCTCCAGCAATACTGGGACAAGCACGGATGCGCTCTGCTTCAGCCCTACGATATGGAAGTCGGTGCCGGAACCTCTCATACGGCAACCTTTTTGCGGGCCATCGGCCCTGAACCGTGGCGCGCTGCCTATGTGCAGCCTTCGCGCCGCCCCAAAGACGGGCGTTACGGGGACAACCCCAACCGCCTGCAACACTACTACCAGTTTCAGGTCGTGCTCAAGCCCGCACCTGAAAACATTCTGGACTTGTATATCGGCTCGCTGGAAGCCTTGGGCATCAACCCCAAAGCGCACGACATCCGTTTTGTTGAAGACGACTGGGAAAACCCGACACTGGGCGCCTGGGGTCTGGGCTGGGAAGTCTGGCTCAATGGTATGGAAGTCACCCAGTTCACCTACTTCCAGCAAGTAGGCGGTCTGGACTGCACGCCAACCACGGGCGAGATCACCTACGGTCTGGAGCGTCTGGCCATGTACTTGCAAGGTGTGGAAAGCGTCTACGATCTGGTCTGGACCGAAGGTCACAACGGCCAGCGTATTTATTACCGCGACGTGTTCCACCAGAACGAAGTGGAGCAATCCACCTACAACTTCGAGCACGCCAGCACCGATGTACTGTTTGCGCATTTCAACGACTACGAAGCCGAAGCCAAGCGCATCATTGACGTGCCGCTGGCCCTGCCCGCTTACGAGCAAACGCTGAAAGCTGCCCACACCTTCAATATGCTGGATGCCCGCGGCGCCATCAGTGTGACCGAGCGCGCTGCCTATATTGGCCGTATCCGCAATCTGTCCCGCGCTGTCGCACAGGCTTACTACGACTCCCGCGAACGCCTAGGTTTCCCCATGCTGAGCAACAAATCCTCGGAGGCCAAGTAATGAATGCCTCCTCGACACAACCTTTGCTGATTGAACTGTTCACCGAAGAACTGCCCCCCAAAGCGCTGCAACAGCTGGGGCAAGCCTTTAGCGAAGGTCTGCAAAAAGTATTGGGCGAGCAAGCCCTGCTGGCCCCGAACTGTGAAGTGCGCGCCTATGCTACGCCTCGCCGTCTGGCGGCCTGGTTCAGCGCTGCGTACCAGCAAGCCGAAGACCAGCCTTATACCGAAAAGCTGATGCCCGCGCATATTGGCCTGGATGCCAATGGTGAGATCGCACCGGCACTAGCCAAGCGCCTGGCTGCCAAAGGCCTGGAGCATCTGAAGGCCAGCGACCTGCTGCGCGAATCCGATGGCAAGCAGGATTACCTGTACGCCAGCGGCATTGCCACTGGCGCCGCCCTGAAAGACGGTCTGCAAGAGGCCCTGGAATGGTCCATTACCCACCTGCCCATCCCTAAAGTGATGCGCTATCAGTTGGCCGATGGTGTCAGCAGCGTGCGCTTTGTACGCCCTGCTCACGGCCTGGTCGCCCTGTGGGGGTCGGACATCGTTCCCGTCAGCGCCCTGGGCCTGCAAGCCGGTCGCCAGACACACGGTCACCGCTTCATGTGCGATGTCCCCTTCGACATCCGTGATGCCGACAGCTGGGCCGCACAAGTCCAGGAGCAAGGCTGGGTGGTTCCTTCCTTCGAAGTTCGTCGCGAGCAGATTCGCACCGACCTGGAAGCTGAAGCCAAACGCCTGAACTCCACCTTGGGCAACGATCCCGAAGTGGAAGCCCTGCTGAACGAAGTCACCGCTCTGGTCGAATACCCCACCGTGTACGTGGGCCAGTTTGACGAGCAGTTCCTGCAAGTGCCATCCGAATGTCTGATTCTGACCATGCGTCTGAATCAAAAGTATTTCCCGCTGTTTGACCCCGCCACACAAAAGCTGACCAATCGCTTCCTGATCGTCAGCAATATGAAGGTGGATGATCCCAGCAACATCATCGAAGGTAACGAGCGTGTGGTGCGCCCCCGTCTGGCGGACGCTCAGTTCTTCTTTGAAACCGATCGCAAGCAAACTTTGGCCGAGCGTGTTTCCACACTGGCTGGCAGCGTGTACCACAACAAGCTGGGTTCGCAGCTGGACCGCATCGAGCGCCTGCAGTCCGTGGCTGGCTACATTGCCAAGCAACTGGGCGCGAATGAAGAGCACGCCCGTCGTGCCGCTTTGCTGGCCAAGGCGGACTTGAACTCCAATATGGTGGGCGAGTTCCCCGAGCTGCAAGGCGTGATGGGCGCTTACTACGCCCAAGGCGATGGCGAGCCCGAGGACATCGTGCTGGCTATTCGCGAGCAATACCGTCACCGTCTGGACCAGGCTGTCACAGATGCCAGCCTGACCCAAGCCATTCTGTTCCTGGCCGAGCGCGCCGAAGTTCTGGTCGGTATCTGGGGCATTGGGCTGGCTCCAACTGGCGAACGCGACCCCTACGCCCTGCGCCGTGCGGCTCTGGGCCTGATCAGCGCCTACGAACAACTGCAAGCCGGTTCCCAATTGAAGGCCAATAGCCTGAATCTGGATACGCTGCTGAACACCACCGCTTCCTTCTTCAAGGACGGGGTTCTGGCCGATGACACGGTCGATGCGGTTCAGACCTTCATCTACGAGCGTTACCGCAATCAGCTCAGCAACGATTACGAGCGCAGCGTGGTCGATGCCGTGCTGGCCCTGCGCCCACCACTGGAACAGGTTCACGCCCGCATTCAGGCTTGCGCCTCTTTTGCCCAACGCCCTGAAGCCGAGAGCCTGGCTGCCGCCAACAAGCGCGTCAGCAATCTGCTCAAGAAAGCCGAAGGCGAACAGGCAACACTGGACGACCAACTGCTGGTCGAGCCCGCCGAGCGCGAGCTGGCTACCAAGATTCAGGAATTGCAGCCCGTTGCCCAGGCCCAGTTTGAAGCCGGTGAATTTGATGCTTCCCTGGCCACGCTGGCCCAGGCCCGTGGTGCCGTGGACAACTTCTTCCAGGACGTCATGGTCATGGCCGAAGACCCTGCCATCCGTGCCAATCGCCTGGCCTTGCTAGCCAAGCTGCATGCACTGATGAACCAGGTTGCGGATCTTTCCAGGCTGGCTAACTAGTGAAACTTGCCATCATTGATCGGGACGGTGTCATCAACCATGACAGCGATGCCTTTATCAAAAGCCCACAAGAGTGGGAGGCCATCCCAGGCAGTCTGGAGGCCTTGGCCCGCCTGACCGAAAACGGCTGGAAGGTGGTCATTGCCACCAACCAGTCCGGTCTGGCGCGTGGTTTGTTTTCCATGACCACGCTCAATGCCATCCATGCCAAGATGCGCCGTGAACTGGCCTTGCTGGGTGGCTTTATCGACGCCATCTTTATTTGCCCGCACGGCCCGGATGATGGCTGCACCTGTCGCAAACCGGCCCCCGGCATGTTTCGCGACATTGCACATCGCTATGAAGTAAACCTGCAAGCCGTACCCTCGGTGGGCGATTCCTTGCGCGATCTGCAAGCGGCCAGCCAAGCCGGTTGTGCCCCCTGGCTGGTCCAGACCGGCAAAGGCATGCGTACCCTAGAGAAAGGCGGCTTGCCCGAAGGCACGCGCGTCGAGGCCGATCTGGCCGCTGTTGTCGACAAATGGCTCCACGGAAACTGATATGGGCATTATCCGCGCTTCACTCTATCAACTCTTTTTGTTGATTACCGTTATCCCCTACGCCTTTGCCTGCCTGATTATTGCGCCACTGCCCCTGGATATACGCTATCGCTTTACCACTGGCTGGCCACGTCTGGCTGTCTGGGGTGCGCGCACGATCCTGGGCATACGCTGGCAGACCAAGGGCTGGGAAAACCTGCCCGATGGCAAGGCCATCATCCTGTCCAAGCACCAGTCGGCCTGGGAAACGCTGTTCTTTCCTTCTTACATGCCGCGTCAGGTGTGCTTTGTGTACAAGCGTGAACTGCACAAAGTCCCTTTCTTTGGTTGGGGGCTGGCTTTGCTGCGCATGATCCCTATTGACCGTGCCAAGGGCCGGGATGCCTTTGAACAGGTGATCAAGATCGGGCAGCAGCGCATTGACGAAGGCCGCTGGCCCTTGTTGTTTCCCGAAGGCACCCGTACCGCCCCAGGCTCTACCGGCCGCTACAAGATGGGTGGCGCCTTGCTGGCCAGCCGTACTGGCACGCCCATTATTCCCGTGGCGCATAATGCGGGCGAATGCTGGCGTCGCAATGCCTTTATCAAGACGCCGGGCTTGGTTACTATCTCCTTTGGTCCTCCCATTGATCCTGCGGGGCTGACCCCTGAAGAAGTAAACCAACGCGTACAGACATGGATTGAAACCGAAATGCGCGTCTTGAACCCGGAACGCTATGACGGTCCCCCCACAACTGGCTCTGTTTCCTGACACGGCCTTTCCCCACCCGGCGCAGCGGCAAGAAAAGCCGCCCGCCGGTTCCGCTCTGCCCCCCCAAAGTGCCCTGACTGTCCGGCCCGAAAGCTTGCCGGAAGGCGTGCAATGGCAGCAGGTGGAGCTGGATGGCCACACCATTGGCTATCAGCTCAAACGCTCCCGCCGCCGGACTCTGGGCTTGACCATTAACGACAGTGGCCTGACCGTTGCCCTGCCCTCCTGGGTCAAGATCAGTCAGGCCGAGCAGGTGCTGCACAGCAAAAGCGCCTGGATACTGCGCAAGCTGCGCGAATACCAGCAGCGTCGTGAACAACTGGCCTTGCAAAGCCTGCAATGGGTCGATGGCGACACCCTGCCCTTTATGGGCGAGCCCATCCGCCTTAGCCTGAACCCGCAGATTCAGCAGGTACATTTCGACGGACGAGCCGGTCAGGTTCAAGGAGGTCAACGCCTGTCACTCCCCCTGCCCGTCGGTGCCGAACCACAGCGTGTGCAGGAACTGACGCAGGCCTGGCTGCAAAAACAAGCCAAACAGTGGTTTGAGCAGCGGCTGCAACATTATTTGAACCTGTCGGGCTTGAGTGCCAGCAAATTGCGACTGGCGGCCCCCGCCAAACGCTGGGGCTCCTGCAACAGTGACGGCACGATTATGCTGAACTGGCGCCTGATACACTTTCACCCATCCATCATTGATTACGTCGTCGCTCACGAGGTCGCGCATCTGCAAGAGATGAATCACGGCCCACGTTTCTGGGCCTTGGTCGAAACGCTCTACCCTGATTTTGTCAATGCGCGCAATCAATTACGACAATATGATCCAGGCACCCTGCCCCTGCTTTAAGGCAGGTTGAACTCTAGGAGCTCTACCTTATGCGTATCCTGCACACCATGCTGCGTGTCGGCAATCTGGACCGTTCTCTGGCCTTTTACACCGAAGTGCTGGGCATGAAATTGCTGCGCCAGTCCGACTACCCGGACGGCCGCTTCACCCTGGCTTTTGTTGGCTATCAGGACGAGTCCGAAGCCGCCGTATTGGAGCTGACCCACAACTGGGACACCCCCTCCTACGATCTGGGCGACGGCTATGGCCACATTGCACTGGAAGTGCCTGATGCCTACAAAGCCTGTGAGGACATCAAGGCTCGTGGCGGCAAAGTCGTACGCGAAGCAGGCCCGATGAAGCACGGCACCACCGTGATCGCCTTTGTAGAAGATCCGGATGGCTACAAGATTGAACTGATCCAGGCCAAAGGGCGCGTGGATTAAAGCAAACAGAACCGGCCTTAATTGGCCGGTTTTTTTTATGCTTCCCCCTAATTGTTCAACTTGGCACAAACGTGCCCAAATCGTGTTTTGCGACTATTTGTGCCACAGCCCTTACATACCGTAGCCGCTAAAACCCGCCTGTATTCTGCGACAATCTAGCTTGGCTTTTCCCTGCCCTGTTTTCTGCCAACACTATGCTCAATACTCTTTGGCTGTTTTTCTTCCTGATTGCCGCCGTCAGCGGGTTTTACCAGTGGCTGGTCGGGGGAAATAGCGAAATTTTTGCGCAGATGGTGCGCAGCCTGTTCGATATGGCCGCCCTGTCCGTGCAACTGATGCTGCTGCTTTTTGGCACGCTCACCCTGTGGTTGGGTTTCTTGAAAATTGCCGAGAAGGCCGGGCTGATCGATATCCTGGCTCGCTGGCTGGGCCCACTATTTAGCCGCTTGATGCCGGGTGTGCCTGCCGGTCACCCTGCTCTGGGGCTGATCACGCTGAACTTCGCGGCCAATGGCCTGGGCCTGGACAACGCCGCCACGCCCATCGGCTTGCGGGCCATGAAATCGCTGCAAACGCTGAACCCACATCCGGACACGGCCACCAACGCCCAGATCCTGTTTCTGGTGCTGAATGCCTCGTCGCTGACGCTGATCCCCATCAGCATCTTCATGTACCGGGCTCAGCAAGGTGCGCCCGATCCTACGATGGTGTTCCTGCCTATTTTGCTGGCCACCACCGCCTCTTCCCTGGCGGGCTTGCTCAGCGTTGCCCTGGTTCAGCGCCTGCGTTTATTTGATCCCGTTCTGATGCTGTGGTTTGGCGTTTTTGCGCTGATCCTGGGCTCTTTCATGGCCTTGCTGGCTACGCTCAGTGCAGCAGCCATCCAGTCGCTGTCCTCTCTGATGGGCAACCTGACCTTGCTGTCCATCATCTGGCTTTTCCTGCTGATGGGCTGGCGACGCAAGATTCCTCTGTATGAGGCCTTTGTAGAAGGTGCTAAAGAAGGCTTTAGTGTTGCCAGGGATCTGTTGCCCTATCTGGTGGCCATGCTGTGCGCTGTGGGCGTGCTACGCAGCTCTGGCGCTCTGGATATCGTGCTGGACGTGATCCGCTGGCTGGTGAACCTGACCGGACTGGATACGCGTTTTATTGATGCCTTGCCTACCGCTCTGGTCAAACCCTTTTCAGCCGGTGCCGCTCGTGCCCTGTTGATTGAAACCATGCAGCATCACGGCGTGGACAGCTTCCCGGCCCTGCTGGGTGCGACCGTGCAGGGCAGCACAGAGACAACTTTCTATGTGCTGGCGGTTTACTTTGGTGCGGTCGGCATCCAACGTGCCCGCCACGCGGTTTCCTGCGCCTTGATTGCTGATCTGGCAGGCGTGCTGGCCTCGATTGCGGTCTGCTATTGGTTCTTTGGCTAGGAGCCAGGGCTCTGCATGAGGGCAGGAAACTCTGCCACTGCAGACTCAGCCAGGAATGGCCGATCATTCCGTATGGCCTCAACGGTGTCCCTCATAAAAAAACACCCCAAAACGGAATCTATATCCCGTTTTGGGGTGTCGTTCATTATGGAGTTTTGTCTATCAGGCGGCTTGGATAACGCCCTTATCCATCAGGTGATCGGCCAGGGCAATGTACTGTTCCAGGGACAAATCAGCCGGACGGCTGGTAGGTGCAATTTCCAGCGCCTCCCAGTCGATATGAGCCGTCCAGTCACCCAGACCACCGCGCAACATCTTGCGTTTTTGCGAGAAGGCCCGCGCCACAACCTGGCTGAACACACGCCCGTCACGCGCCTGGGGACGATCTGCCGCCAGGGGCACCATACGCACGACTGCCGACACAACACGCGGTGGTGGGTTGAATGCCTCGGGCGGCACTTCAAACAACTTCACCATGCGATAGCGCGACTGCAACATCACCGAGAGGCGGCTGTAGTCTGAAGAGCCGGGTTTGGCGACCATGCGATCAATCACTTCGCGTTGCAGCATGAAGTGCTGATCCACCACGGCATCGGCATAGTCCAGCAAATGAAAGAGCAAGGGGCTGGAGATGTTGTACGGCAGATTACCCACAATACGCAGATTCGGGCCTAAAGCACCGAAGTCCACACTCAAGGCATCAGCCTCAATGATTTCCAGCTTGCTGGGCGAATAGTGATTACGCAGACGGGCTGCCAGATCACGGTCAATCTCGACCACACGCAAACGCTCCAGCGCCTGCGTCAGCGGTCGGGTCAGGGCCGAGAGGCCCGGACCAATTTCCACCATATTATCGACAGGCCGAGGGCCAATCGCACGGATGATCTGGTCGATGATGGCCTCATCTTCCAGAAAGTTCTGTCCAAAGCGCTTGCGCGCCTGATGCTGGGCCATACTTATCCTTAGCGACGGCGGGTGCTGGACTCGGGGTCCAAACGGTTATCAATGTAAGCGCGGCCGCGCAGGCTGTTCAGCCAATCTTCAAAGGCAGGCTCGGCACGCTGCTGGAACAGAGCCTGACGGGCCTGCATGCGCTTGTACTCACCTTCCATATTGCGGGTACGGCGCTCGATCACCTGGATCAGGTGCCAGCCAAACTGGGACTCCACCACGGCGGTATCGTTGCCGGGTTGCAGCTTGTCCATGGCTTGCTCGAACGGAGGCACAGTCTCGCCAGGCGAGAGCCAACCCAAATCACCACCTTGTGGTGCGCTGCTGTCTTCCGAGTAACGCTTGGCCAGATCCTGGAAGGACTCGCCATTGCGCAAACGCACTTGCAGTTGCTCAATGCGCTGACGAGCCTGCTCGGAAGTCATAACCTTGGACAGCTTGACTAGAATATGGCGAGCATGAGTCTGGGTCACCATCATGGGACCGGACTGCGCCGATGCCGCACTAGGCACAGGCGAAGTATTGCTAGGCGCAGCACCGCCACGCTCCAGCACCTTCAGAATATGGAAGCCTTGACCACTGCGGATCAGGTCGGAAACCTGGCCGGGGGCCAGGTTATGGACAGCTTGTGCAAATAAGTCTGGCCAGTCGGACAAGGAACGAGTTCCCAACGCACCACCGCTCAGGGCCTCTTGACCATCCGAGTTGGAGGCAGCCAAACCAGCAAAGTCTGCGCCGGAACGAACCTGGGCCAGCAGGCCTTCTGCTTTGGTCCGCAAACGCGCTTCTTCGCTGGAGTTCGCGCCTTCAGGCACACGCACCAGGATCTGCGCCAGACTGACAGGTGCATTCTGCGCCTGTGCCGCCGATTGTCCCAAATTGCCCAAACCTGCGCCACCTTGAGAGCGCAGGTAAATATCAATGTCGGCGTCCGTAATATTGATGCTGCTGTCGACCGCTCGCATGCGCAACTGATCCAGCAGGATTTCCTGCTTCAGATTGGCACGGTACTGCTCCCAGCTAATGCCATTTTTTTCAATCTCGGCTCGCAACTGAGCTTCGGTCATATTGTTGCGCGAAGCAATCATGCGCACACCTTCATCCACTTGCTGTGGACCGACTGAAATCCCCATGGCGCGAGCTTCCTGCTGCTCCAGGCGCTCATTGATCAGCCGTTGCAAAACCTGTTTGCGCAAGATGTCATGATCAGGAGCAGGAATTTTCTGCTGCTTTAACTGTTCCAGCACCTGTGCGGCTTCCAGATCAACCTGACGCAGGGTAATCACCTCGTCATTAACCACGGCAGCAATGCCATCCACAAACTGGGAGGAAGCAGCGGGTGCCGCCTTGGCTGCAGCGGGCTTGGACTGCGCCTGAGCCATTTGAGCCGTGCCCAGCCCCATGACGGCCATCAAAGCCAATGACAGGGTACGGTTTTTCAAGCTGAAACGCATATTATTCATACCTCTCATGAATCATTTTTTCCTGTACGGGATTGGTGACGGGTTCATAGCCAATCACACGGTCACGCAGCATTTTGATAGGGTCGTTGCCAATTCCGCCCAAACCGGATAGCTCCAGCTGGAAGAATAGGGCCTTATTGGTTTCCCTGGCCGAAACCGCATAGCGTTGCATCACCACACGAGCCGCCCAACAACAGTCGCCTTTATACTCCAGCCCCAGCACCGTTTGCGTGCCACGGCTTTCCTGGATGGAGTAATCGTAACGTCCCACAGCGTACACCTTGTTGCTCAAAGGCCATTGGCCAGTCATGGAGACGTATTCCTTGCCACGATGATCTTCGTCAACGGGCGTAAAGTTTGGATCAACAACCTGACGGGGGTCACGTTCATAACGATAGTTCAAACCCAGTGTTGCCAGGCGTTTAGGACGCCAACGAATACCGGAGGCCAGACGGTTGCGGCGTTTTTCGTCCGGGTTGAATTGCGCATCGAAGTTGACCGAGAACGTATTGGTCAAAGCCGCACTGGCACCGACCAGATAATCGGAACGAGTACTGGTACGCGCTTTTTCATCGCCCAGTGTTACGGTTTGCTTATCAAAATACAAGCGCTGAGCGGCCTGCAGAACCAGACGCTCGAAGCCCGTGTCGGCATCCAGCCAGCGGGACGTCAGACCCACGGTGACCTGGTTTGCATTGGAGATACGGTCCCAACCACCGGAGAAGATATTTTCGCTGAAAGCCTGGGCAAAGTTGAAACTGGCCAGACTGGTGTCGTATAAGGGCAGCGAGGATTGGTCGCGATAAGGCACGTACAGATAGTAAACACGCGGCTCCAGGGTTTGAATGGAGTCGTTGCCAAACAAGGTGGTGTCACGCTCGAAGGTCATGCCGGTATCCAGGGACAGGATAGGCAAGACACGACTTTGCGTACGGGCCCGGTCCGCGAAACGCGCCATATTAGGATCACCCACATACCAGTCTGTCTGGTATTGGCTCATATGCAAGCCAGCTTTGGGCGTGATGTACCAACCTGGGCGAACGATGGGGTAAGCCACCGTTGTGTAAGACGAGAAACGCGTACCATCTGGAGCCAGACGGGTACTGCGCATATTATCGAATTCGCTCAGGTTGCCACTATAAAAGGGCATGCGGAAACGCGTCGCGTAGTTATCGCTGACCACATCAAAGCCACCCCAGTTATAACGGGATGCGCCCAAATACCATTCTGGCAATTTGTCGTACTGCGGCTGACGATACCAGGACGAGGAGTCCTGCAAAGTCTGATAGCGCGTCGCACTGACATGAGAACGGAAATACTTGGAACCGCCCCAACCCAGAGTCACCGTGCTGGCCAGATCCTGAATGGTGGAATCGTTCAATCCAAAACTGCTGAAGTCACGGAAATAATCATCATCCGAGACACGGCGGATATCCGCATTCAAATAGAAACTGGCAGGCAGGCTCTGACGATACTGCCCCATGAACAGCCAGCGTTTATAACCCAGCTCCTTGTCATCAGGCAGATAGTTACCGGTCAACTCTCCGGAGAAGCTGTCACCCAGATAACGGAATTCCCCCCCCAACATGGCGCCGCGTTTAGCCATGAAGCGGGGCGTCAGGGTGGCGTCGTAATTAGGGGCCAGATTCAGGTAATACGGCACGCTCAGGTCTACACCACCCCGCGTCGTCATGCCGTAAGTAGGCAAAAGGAAACCGGACTTTCGCTCTTTACGGAGCGGAAAGGTCAGGTAGGGAGAATACAACAGGGGCATACCCTTGAAGTACAAGACGCCATTACGCGCCACCCCTTCGTTTTCCTTGGAATACAGATCAACCTTGGGCGACTGGATATACCAGGCAGGCTCAGGACATGGACAACCCGAGTAATTCACATCGGATAGCCGCATATGGTTGGAACTGAGAATATCAGCCTGCGTCGCGGTACCGCTACCGCCGGTGGCCCCCAGCCAGAACTCCGGGGACGACATGCGCCCTGTATCCGCGTCCAGGTTGTAATCAAACTCCGGGCTGCGCACCAGGGCCCCATCACGCATGATCAAGCCGTTGCCACGTACTTCCACCTGGCCGGTTTTTTCCTGATAGTCGATCCGGTCGCCTTTGACGACAGAATCAATGCGCCGGACCTGGGCACCGCCTTCCAGACGCAAGGTGCCATCTTCCAGTGTTTTCATCTGGTCGCCTATCAGATAGACGGCCATATCCTCTTCCTGGAGCTTGCGCACTTGCAAACCGGGGGACGTCTTTAAAGACGGACGCACGGACGACTGAGCCTGGGCGACCCCCATGCCTGTCATCATCAACACGATATACCACGCCGCAACTCGCACTAAGACTGCGCCTCCAGTTGTGTCCTGCATTTATGTCCTGCATTTGTTCCACCAGAGACGAAAAACCCTGGCGACCCGGTATTATAGTTAAGCCTGCCGTTTAGCGGCACTGCTAAACACTAATCCGTTACGATCTTCTGCTTCCCTTTATTTATGTCTGCTTCTATTTCTGCCGCTACCGACCCTCGTTTGCAGCAAGCAATTACCTGGCTGAACACCCTGAAGTCCCGGTTTGGACTGGATCTGGACAGCCTGCAAACGGCCTCCAGCGACGCCAGCTTTCGCCGTTACTTTCGCCTGCAAGCCCAGGATCGAACCGTCGTGTTGATGGATGCGCCTCCGGCCACGGAAGACTGCAAGCCCTTTGTGCACGTTACCGAACTGCTGGCACCGACGGGCATCCACGTGCCCGAAATCCTGGCAGCAGACACTGAACAAGGCTTTTTGCTGCTCAGCGATCTGGGTCAGGACAATTTTCAGACCGCGCTGAAAAACCCCATGCCGCAAAGCGAGCTGGACAAACTGTACCGCAGTACGCTGTTGACCTTGGTGAAATTGCAACAAGCCGACACCACGGGCTTGCCTTCCTACAACGAACAGCGTTTGCTGGAAGAGCTGCAGGTGTTCCCCGAGTGGTACATCCAAAAACATCGCCAGTTCGAACTGAGCGAAAAAGATCAGGAGATGTTGCGCAAAACCTTTGCCGAGCTGGTTCAAGCCAATGTGCAAAGCGCTACTGTACTCGTGCACCGGGATTTCCACAGCCCTAATTTGATGATGCCCCTGCCCGGCCAAAGCGAGCCCGGTGTTATCGACTACCAGGACGCCCTGGCTGGCCCCATCACCTATGACATTGCCTCCCTGGTGATGGACGCGCGTGTTACCTGGACGGAAGAGCAGCAACTGGACTGGGCAATTCGCTACTGGCAAGCCGCCATGGAAGCCGGCCTGGATGTGCCTGCCGACTTTGCCGTGTTCCACCAGCAATACGAATGGATGGGCCTGCAACGCAATCTGCGCATTCTGGGTGTGTTTGCCCGCCTCTCTCTGCGTGACGGCAAACATCATTATCTGGACCATATGCCCCGCCTGCTGGGCTATGTACATCAGGTGGCCAGCCGCTACGAGTGTTTTAACGGTTTGCTGCGCCTGCTGAACCGCCTGGAAGGTCGCCAAACTGTTTTGGGCATGACGGTCTGATGCGCGCCATGATTCTGGCGGCCGGTCGAGGTGAGCGCATGCGCCCCTTGACCGACACCTGCCCCAAACCCCTGATTCCGGCAGGTGGTCGGCCTCTCATCGTCTGGCACTTGCGCGCGCTGGCCAAAGCCGGCTTTCGAGAAGTCATCATCAACCACGCCTGGTTGGGTGAGCAGATTGAATCCACTCTGGGTGATGGCAGCCAATGGGGCCTGCGCCTGAGCTACTCGCCTGAATCATCTGCCCTGGAAACTGCCGGTGGCATTGCCAAGGCACTGGATTTTTTCCAGGGCCAGCCTTTCCTGTTAATGAATGGCGATATCTGGTCCGATTGGGATCCTGCCCAAGCCTTTGCCATGGCCGAACGTTTGCAAGCTGGCCGGGAGCAGGCCTGGTTGATCCTGACACCCAACCCGCCCCACCACCCCGAAGGCGACTTTGGCATGCAAGAAGGACAATTGCACCTATGTGCCAAAACCCTTGCGGGTGCCCGCAGCGCCACCTTGAGCGGCATAGGGGTCTACAAACCCGAACTCTTTGCCCATCTGCCCAAAGATCAGCCTGCCAAAGCCGCCCCCCTGCTGCATGCCGCCATCGAGCGCCGGCAGGTGCTGGGCAGTCTGCATGAAGGTTTCTGGATGGATGTCGGTACCCCCGAACGATTAGCCCAGTTAAACCAACACTTGGAATCGTTAGCACCCTCACAGTAAACTGATATTTTCCAGGCTAGCTGGCAGACGTTTCCAAGCACAACAAAGGGCAACAAAGCCAGCCATCCCGCCTCCGTAGCCCCAATGACGTCTATGCTAATGGGTTTTGTAATCGGGACTTGATTTGCTTTGAGTCCCTTGTCTGACAGGAACGTCTGTTCTCATGCTTGGTTCCTCCAAACGCACCGTATTCAAACCCACCGCCTACGGCTCCAGCCGTCGAAAACGCCGTATTCCACGCTGGTTTGTCCTGCTTTTGACAGGTATTGCCCTAGGTGCTGGTGGCCTGCTGTTCTTGCAAAAAAGTTATGGCCCTACGCGCCTGACCGTGGAGCAGTCGGAACAACTGCACTATGACCTCAACAGCGCCAATGCTGACAAGCAACGTCTGCAAGCTCAGTTGAACCAGACCAGTCGCGATCTTGAAGATGTCAGCCAGAAGGAAGACAAGCTGGGCAAACAGACCAGCGATCTGCAGGCCATGGTCACCAAGCTGGAAAAGGATATCGCGCTATTTGCCGATGCCATGCCTCCTGACCCGCGCGGCACCTCCCCTGGCATTCGCGCTGCCGAGTTCTCGGTTACGGACGGCCAACTGAACCACTTTGTGCTGCTAATGCAGGACAAGGGCAAGGACGCCGAATTCACCGGCACCATGGAGTTGGTTGCTGCTGGCCGCTACAGCAATGGTCGCAGCGGCAATGTGGACCTGCCCAGCCAGCCTGTCAGCGTCGGCCGTTACGCCTACATCAATGGCTCCGCAGAGCTGCCCGCCGGCTTTACGCCCCGTCAGGTCACGATCCGCATCAAGCCGGATGGCGCGAACCGCGTCGTTGCCACGCGCACCATCTACGTGACGCCCTCCCGATAAGCGCTGACCTGTCACGCACAGGCTGATAGTCACAAGAAAGCCCTTCAGGCCCTTGGCTTCATCGCCAAAATCCTGAAGGGCTTTTTTTAGCCGACGATCCAGCCAGACTCTTAAGCCACGTGCTGCAAAAAGTCTTTCAAACGTTGGCTAGGTGGATTGCTCAGCAACTCCGCAGGCGGGCCATCGTGCGCCACCCTGCCCTGATCAATAAAGATCAGACGGCTACCCACACGACGCGCAAAATCCATCTCGTGTGTCACCACCACCATGGTCATGCCCTCCTCAGCCAGCAACTGCATGACCTTGAGCACTTCCTGACGCAGTTCCGGGTCCAGTGCGGAGGTAGGCTCATCAAACAGCATCAGCTTGGGTTTGATCGCCAAGGCACGAGCAATGGCGACCCGCTGCTGCTGACCACCGGACAGCTCGTTAGGATAATGGTTCATACGCTCGGCCAGACCGACCTTGGCCAGCAACTCCGTCGCTTCCTCACGCGCCTGAGAGCGGCTGGTGCCACGCGTATGGATAGGCCCGAACATGACGTTTTCCAAAGCGCTCATCTGTGGAAACAGATTGAACTGCTGGAACACCATCCCTGCTTCCCGGCGCAAATCGCGTACCTGAGCGGGCGTGCCATTGACGCTCAAACCATTGACCACGATATCGCCAGCCTGAATGTCTTCCAGCTTGTTGATGCAGCGCAGGAAGGTGGATTTCCCCGACCCGGACGGGCCAACCACCACAACCACTTCGCCTTTATCAATATTCAGACTGATATCGTCGAGCACGATATTGTCGCCAAAGCGCTTGGTTACCTTCTTGAACTCGACAATACTCATACAATCCTCATGCGGTGTTCAATAAACTTCAGAGTCAGGGCAATCAGGCTGGTCAGGATCAGGTAGATCACCGCCACCGCTCCCCAAATCTCCACCGAACGGAAGTTATTCGCAATAATTTCCTGGCCCTGACGAGTCAGCTCGGCAACCCCAATCACAATAAACAGCGAAGAATCCTTCAAGCTGATGATGCACTGGTTACCCATGGCGGGAATCATGCGGCGAAACGCCACCGGTCCAATAATGTGGCGCAAGATCTTGTGAAATGGCAGGCCCATGGCCTCTCCGGCCTCTTTCAGGCCCTTGGGCACAGATTGCAAGGCACCACGCACAATCTCGGAAATATAGGCCCCGGAGTTGATCATCAAGGTGAAGATCGCCGCGGTCAGCCCGTCAATTCGGATACTGGCCAGCATGGGCAGCGCGAAGTAGATGAACATCACCTGCACCACGATAGGCGTGCCGCGGATGAACAGCACGTAAAGCTGACACAGGAAAGAGAGTACATACAGCAGATAGCGTCTGAAAAAACCCAATAGCGACAGAGCGATCAGCGCCTGTATGGAGCTCCAGATCCAGGCTGGCACAAAGCTTAGCCAATTGCTCATCAGCCAGGACAGGCCCTTGAGCGCAAAGCCCAGTGCAAACACGCCCAACACGAACAAGGCGGCTCGGCGCCAGGTGACCGGTACCCGAATATAGGTGGTAATCACCCCGGTCAGAAAACCCAATATAGCGCCACCCACCAACCCCAAAAGGGTAATGAGCAGCGTCATTTTTGTACCTTCCAGAAGGCTGGGTAAAGCCCCCCAGATAGCGTCCCATTCAAAAGTCACAGTGCTACCTTTGTCTTTGAATAAACGCCCACAACAGAGCGTCAAAAAATAAAAGCGGTGATCCCGTTACGACACGCGATCACCGCTTGGCATGCGCTTGGCTTTACGCCTGTTTATTCAGGCTGTTTACCAAACCATTTCTGGTAGATTTTGTCGTAGGTGCCATCAGCACGAATATCTTTCAAAGCCTGGTTCACGACCGGAACCAGTTCGCTGTCCTTGGGAAAGGCAATACCGTAGAAGTCGCCACTTTTCACGGCGCCAGTGACCTTCACACGATCCTTACCGCCGGTCTGGGCGTAGTACTGCACGTTAGGCGTATCGTGCACCACCGCGTCCACACGGCCTGTTGCCAGCTCCAGGAAGGCATTGTCGATATTGGGGAACAGCTTGAGCTTGGCAGTAGGTACCGAGCGCTGCATGAAGTCCACCGTGGCGGTACCGATCTTCACCGCTACAGTCTTGCCTTCCAGATCGGAGGCAGTCTTGATGGCCGAGTTATCGGTGTTGACCAGAATGGCCAGACCGCTTTCGTAGTAAGGATCGGAGAAATCAATCACTTGCTTGCGGTCATCACGAATGGTGATCCCGGCCAGCGCAGCATCCAGATTGCGAGTTTGCAGGCCCGGAATAATGCCGTTGAAGTCCATGGGCTGGAAGCGGTAATTCAGATTGGCCTTCTTGGCGACCGCATCCCACAGGTCGATGTCAAAACCGGTGTATTTACCGTTTTGCTTGAACTCAAAAGGCACAAACGCCGTATCGGTTGCGACCACCAGCTCTTTGCCTTGTTGTGCCAGAGCCTGCCCAGCGGGCAAAGCCAAAGCCAAGGCCAAACCGGCCATCAGGGTTTTCATTTTCTTATTGAACATCCGTTACTCCTCTGTAGGGACTGACCCAAAACCAGCCAGTTCGATGTTTTACCCAAGTCAGCGCAGGCTCATGACCTGCCCCAGCGTTGATCTATCCTACCCGAAGCAGCACAACTGTTTGTATTTAATAGTTTTAAAAAAAGAAAAACCTCGGGAAATCCCGAGGTTTTTTCATACAGCGAGTCGTATCAACACTCAAATTCAGAACGCAGGAACAATAGAACCTTTGTACTTGTCAGCGATGAATTTCTTCACGTCTTCGCTATGCAGAGCCTGGATCAGCTTGGCCACGCGTGGGTCATCCTTGGACTTGGCAGCTACAGCGATCAAGTTGGCGTAAGGGGAGTCTGCACCTTCGATAGCCAAAGCATCCTTGGTGGGGTTCAGACCGGCTTCCAGCGCGTAGTTGGTGTTGATCAGGGCGATATCCACATCAGCCAGAACGCGAGGCAAGGTAGCGGCTTCCAGCTCCTTGAACTTCAGCTTCTTGGGGTTCTGGTCCACATCACGCGAGGTTGCCAGAATGTTGGAGGGATCTTTCAGAGTCAGAACACCGGCTTTTTGCAGCAGCAGCAAGGCACGGGCACCGTTGGAAGGATCGTTAGGGATCGCCACCAACGCGCCTTCTTTCAGCTCATCCAGGCTCTTGATCTTGGTGGAGTAAGCACCGAAGGGCTCAACGTGAACCACAGCCACCGACACCAGATCGGTTTTGTGTTCTTTATTGAAGGTATCCAGGTAAGGTTTGTGCTGGAAGAAGTTGGCATCGATATGGCCGTCAGCCACTTGCTGGTTGGGCTGCACGTAATCGGTGAACACCTTGATATCCAGGTTCACACCTTCCTTGGCCAAAGCAGGCTTCACAAACTCCAGCAGCTCGGCATGCGGCACGGGGGTAGCAGCAACCGACAGGGTCTCGGCAGCTTGGGCCACGCTGGCCAGCAGAGCCGACACGGACAAGGCCAGAACGGGAACAAATTTCTTCAAAGACATGAGCGACTCCAGTTTCAGAAAGGCAAGACTATGACGATAGCTGCCAGGACTTATTTTCGGCTCAAGCGAGCCACCATGGCGTCTCCAAACACCTGCAGGAGTTGCACCAGCACCACCAGGATAGTCACGGTCACCACCATGACATCCGTTTGATATCGTTGATAACCAAAGCGCAAGGCCAGGTCACCCAGGCCACCACCGCCGATCACACCGGACATGGCCGAATACCCCACCAGGGCAATGGCGGTCACAATCAGGGCCGCCACAATGCCGGTCGTCGCCTCAGGCAGCAAAGCCAGCAAAACGGTCTGACGGGAGTTCGCTCCCATGGCACGGCAGGCCTCATTCACACCGGGGTCCAGTTCACGCAGGACGTTTTCCACCAAACGGGCAAAAAACGGCGCGGCGCTCAGGACCAAGGGTGGAATAGCGCCCTGCACCCCCAACGACGTACCGGCCAGAATGCGTGTCAAAGGAATAATGACGATCAGGAGAATCAGGAACGGCACGGACCGCAAAATATTCACGATCAGGGACAAGCTCTGGTAGATCCAGGCATTGTCCAGCATCTGCTTGCGGCTGGTCAGAAACAGCAGCACGCCTAATGGCAAACCAATAATTGCGGTAAAGCCCAGCGAAATACCCGTCATCAACAAGGTATCAATCGTGGCTTCACCAATCAGCGCCCAATCCAGGTTGCTAAAGTTCATGGTCGCAATACCTCAAATTGGACATTCAATTCAGTCAGCAAGGCATCCAGCCCTGCTTTAGCCTGCGCATCCCCTTGCACGGCCACGACCAGTTGTCCGTAGGGCTCGGTTTTGATGCGGCCAATGGCTCCCTGCAAGATGCTGACATTCAGCCCCAACTGGCTGGTAATACGACTGATCAGGGGCTCTGTCGTCGCCACACCACGCACACTCAGGCGCATGACGCTACCAGTCACCCCTTCGGCCAGCGCGTGCCAGTCATCAGCGTTCACGCCGCTTTCACTGAGCAAGGACTGCGTGGTGGGGTGATGCGGGTGCAGGAACACATCCAGCACTTCGCCACACTCCACAATCTTGCCAGCATCAATCACGGCAACCCGATCACAGACTGAGCGAATGACATCCATGCCGTGCGTAATCAGGACAATCGTCAGCCCCAGCTCCTGATTGATCTCGCGCAGCAAACGCAAGATCGACTGGGTGGTTTCCGGATCCAGCGCCGAGGTCGCTTCGTCGCACAGCAAAAGCTGTGGCCGATTAGCCAGGGCACGGGCAATACCGACGCGCTGCTGCTGTCCGCCCGACAACTGACGGGGATACTTGTTGGCATGGTCCTTCAAGCCCACCAGCTCCAGCACTTCCAGAGCACGAGCGTGACGTTGGGCGCGATCCACCCCTGCCAGGCGCAGAGGAAAACAGACATTATCCAGAACCGTGCGGGAATGGAGCAGATTGAAATGCTGGAACACCATACCCACGCCCTGTCGGAACGCGCGCAACTGCGCACCCGAAAAGCGTGTGATGTCCTGATCCTGTACCCAGACCTGACCTGAACTGGGTTGCTCAAGCAGATTGAGCATGCGGATCAGCGTACTTTTCCCAGCACCCGAGCGACCAATAATACCGAAGACCTCTCCTTGGTGAATCTGCAAGGAAACGTCGTTCAAAGCATGAACGGTCTTGCCTGCCAAGGAATAGGTTTTTGAGATGTGTTCAAGACGAATCAAGATGAACTCAGCCTAGTTAGTCAGTCGAGTTATAAAAGCCTGAGCTGTAAGCGAAATTTACCATAAAGCAAATTTGACTATGACCAGATAGATATAACCCAAGGAAATATTGAAACCATACTGAGGGCTGCACTGTATAGCAAGATTTCCGACCGGCCAATGCGCGGATGTGACCTTGGCTGTGCAAGGCAAGCGCCCAAAGAAAAAGGCCGCTAAGAGCGGCCTTGTTTCTACGTTTCAGTTTAGTGGTGGGTCGTGCGCGACTCGAACGCGCGACCAACGGATTAAAAGTCCGCTGCTCTACCGACTGAGCTAACGACCCCCGACTGAAAGATGAAATTATGGCCTGATTCGAAGGAGCCGTCAAGCACTAAATGCAAAATAATTGGAAAAAAGGCGTTTTTCTTTAAAAAACCTGAAAACAGCGTCTTGCTAAGGCCCCGCCCCAGCCCTTTTCCCTGTTTCAGAAACAAAATCGGAACATCTATCCAGGAGCATTTACTGCTGAAAATAGAAAATGCCTCCCGAGACTGAGGTCAGACCCCAATGCCGGGAGGCATTCAAAGACGATCAGGCTCGTCTAGCGCTTAACGGGCACGAGAAATACGAACCTCGGCACCACGGCGTTTGACCTCCAGCCCTTCGGACGGCAGGATCTTCAATCCTTCCAGACCCTTGATGTAGCTGGAACCCTGCATCTGCATGACGCGAATCTTGTTGCGCATCACAACCGGGCTGTGCTCGGGCATGCCAAACATCCAGACCTCATCCAGCAAACGAGCCGAGTTGAACTCGGATGTATGCTTGACCACCGGTCCCAGACACAGCATATGGCCTTCGCGGCCAAAGACCGGCAAGCGGTCCAGACCCACGGTCATTTTCAGGATGGTGCCGCCTTCATAGCGCCAGCCCGTGCTCAGATCCCACCAGGCATCGCCTTCAGGCAGGTAGACCTCGATATCCTGGCCGGGCTGCAAGACAGGAGCCACCAGCAAGGCAGGACCCAACAAATACTGGGTATCCCACAAGCGAGCCTGGGCATCTGCCGGGAAGCTTTGAGCCATGGAGCGCTGTACCGGCAAGCCAGTACGCACGGCGTCTTCAATAATGCCCAATACATAAGGCACCAGACGGAAACGCCACTCCAGCCAATGAGCAACCTGAGCCTGGGTTTCTTCATCAAACGCATCAGGACGCAAGGCAGGAATACCTTGCAGACTGAAGTTTGCCGAGAAAACCGACATGGCCAACCAACGCAGATACAACTCTGGCGTCATTTCGCTAGTCGATGCAGCCGCATTGCCCCAGCCATGAATCTGGATAGGCACGCCGCTATTACCGGTAGCCAAGGCGGACTTCAAGGATTGCGTCAGACCTGCCCAGGTATTTTCCACCTGCGGGCCCAACTGCCAGGCAAAGCGCTGGGAAGATGGGCTCAGGTCGCGGCTGGCAACCACGCCTTCTTGCGGTGTCTTGTGACCGGCAACAGCATCAAACAGGGCCTGACGTGCCAGCACAGGGTAAATTGCACGCAACAGGGCGCCAGACTCGCCACCACGGCTGGTGATGGCATCCGGAATATCAAAACGGGCATTGCACAACACGGCACCCAGACCATCGTCGACCATCTGACGCTGGCGCTCGGTCCACATGCGGAACACGTCTTTGTGGGTCAGGTCCAGCAAACCGTAGTCGCGACCACCGCTTAGCTCATCGCCAGGGAAGACATAGGCGCAGCCGTCGTCATCATTGATAAGCAACCAACCGCGATCTTCCCACTCTTCGAACAAGCTGGTGCCCGCCAGTACGCAAGGACGAGTCCAGGCGGCCAGCTGCAACTGATCATTCTGCAAGGCAGAGAAAGCGTCGCGAGGGTCAGCCATGCGGGCGGCATCCCACTCCAGCGTAGGCTTGTCCTGCTGAAAATCGTAAGGCTCCGGTGGCGGCAAGACGGCCACATCCAGCGCAATGCCCTGCTCGCGGCACTGATTGGCCAGCTCACGCAAGGACGTTACATCCTGCGCCTGAGCGCCATCCAGCCACAAGCCCATAGGCGTGACACCGGGCTGACCAGCACGGCCCGTCAAGGCGGAGTACTGGTTGATAATTTCGCTGGGATCACCCAGGAACAGGAAGAAATCCAGGTCGGCAGCGTGTACACGAGCGCGGTACGCATCCAGATCTTGCTGACCCAGATCATGTTCAACCCGCTCGAAGGTATTGATGTATAAACCCCAGCCTTGGGTGCTCCAGAGCAAAGGCAGGCTGCGGTCGTCCGGGCGATCGGTGTCGACTGTTTCCTCGCGGCGGTCCAGCTCGCCCAGGGTTTCGCCCAAACCATACAGGGCATCTTCCTCGGCCAGGGCCAGAGCCAGCTGCCAGCAACTGTTGGGCTCTTGCTCGAGTGTCAATGGCTGATCGCCACTGCTCAAGAGCAGTTGCTCGCCACGCCGGACTTCAAAGCGCCACGGATTGGCCTGAATGTGCAGGGCAAGCTCGCCCTGCTCAATCCGCCAGCCCGAATCGGCTGCTTCCAGTTGAAATTCGCTGACCGCCTCATGGCGGGCCAGCAGCATATCGCCCAAAGCTTTGGCACGGGTACTGAGCTTTTCATTATCGAGCCGGGTAGCCGGCATACAGCGGAAACGAAAAACACCCGGCGCATGAGCTTCGATGCGCAGCGCAAAATCGGTTTCGACAAAAGCGAAATCGGCCTGGGCCGGTTTCGTCGTCAACAAACTCAGATGATTAAACAATTGTGTCACGTCGTCAGAGTGGAGCGAACGGCACGATGCTGATCGCAGGGTCACGCTCAAGATTACTTAACAAGGCCACTATTTTGACGTATTTGCGCTACAAAGGAAAATGTTGCTTCAAATTTCGCCGAAATAATTCGAAAAAAGGGCCTTAGCGAGGTATTAAGGCTTGCTCCAAACGCCGCTCCAAAGGAATGGGTTCCTCCAGACAATAAGCGGCAAACAAACTGGCTGCCAGCAGGCTCCAACTCAAACCACGTGAGCCGTAAGCCGCAGCCATAAACAAACCGGGCGGGCCCGGCACAAAACCCATCACGGGCAAATGATCACTTAAAGCACAGCGCCAACCGGCCCATCCTTGTTCGGGTGTTGCCACCGCCACAGCGGGATGAGCCAGCATGGCAGAAACTTTTTCTATATTTTGCTGATGACCCTGGCGGCTGACCTGGGCAGCCTCACCCAAACGTTCGTAGGTGCTACCAATGACTTGCCCCTGCGGGCCTACAGGCAGGATATAGCCCTGACCGCTTAAAGTCACTTCGCCACGAGTCAAAGCCTGTTCGGCAGGCAAGTATGTCACCTGCCCGGCCAGACGCTGCATGGCCGCCAGCCGTGGCAGGGGATGCTGGGCCAAGAACTCGTCGGGCAGCAAACTCAGGCTTTGGGCTGCCGCAGCTATCAGTACACGATTGCTGCTTTCCAGGCACTCCCCCTGCCGATTGCAGACCTCCCACACTTCCGGCTCCGGGCCAGCTCGCAAGGACACCTGCTCTGGCAGACATTGAATCAAGGGGTGATCCAGCAGATGGGCGACCAGTGCACCGGGATTCACCACCATGCCTTGCGGAAAATACAGGCCACCGCCTTGCAGCGGCACCCCAGCCAAGGCCGAGCCCTGCTCACGATCCAGCCATTGCACCCAATCCTGATCAAAGGCCAAACGCTCCAGCGCCTGCTGAATTTCGGCATCACTATTGCCCGCCTGCCCAAACACCAAGGTTCCAACTCGACGCGGGCGAGCCGCTTCCGGCAAGTCTTTCCAGCCCTGCCAGGCATGCAGAACAGCATTACGGCTCAAGCGGGCCAAGGGGGCATCATCCAGGGCGAACACGGGGGAGATGGCAGCCAGACGGTGACCTTGATGCGTTGCATCCAGGCCCTGACTCAGTGCCGGATCACAAACCAGAACGGGCACACCTTTGCGGGCCAACTCCCAGGCACAGGCCGCCCCCGCCAAACCGGCACCAATCACTACCGCCCGCCCTTGCTGTGGTGGCAAATTGCTGCGTCGTCCCAGGTGGGCACGCAAGCGAGCGCGAATGGTGCACCACTTACCCCCGGCACCGGGGACTTTTTCCACTTCAAAACCTACCGAGGCCAGATCACGTCGCACCTGCCCGGCACAGCACCAGGAAGCCGCTGTCGCCCCCGGCGCAGCCAGACGCACCAGTTGCCCCAGGACCGACCGCGACCACATGGAAGGATTGCCACGGGGCGCAAAGCCATCCAGGTAAAACGCGTCCGCATGGCAGTGCAGCTCGCGCATCATGGTTTCGGCTTGCCCAAAGGCCAAGGTCAGTGTGACTTGTCCCCTATCCAGCTCCAGCCTGTGTATGCCCGGCACCAGTATGGGCCAGGCTGCCAGCAGTTCCTGGGCTTGGGTCTGCAACTCCTCGGGCAAGCGGGCGTACAGAATCGCCAAATCTGACTGGCGGAAAGGATGGGCCTCAACCGACACGAAATGCAGCCGCTGGCTGCGCTCCGGGTCCTGACGCCAGGCCTGCCAGGTAGCCAGAAAGCTGGCCCCCAGTCCAAAGCCGGTTTCACAAATCGTAAACTGGGATCGCCCCCGCCAACGCTCGGGCAGACCATTACCGTGCAGAAACACCCGTCGTGCCTGCCCCAAAGGGCCATCTGCCGGGTGATAGCTATCCTGATACACCGCGCTGACAGGCACGCCATGCTCATTGAATTCCAGAACGGCCGGGACCAGGGGCTCAAACGCAGAGGCAGCCATTAATTTTCCTGCCCATAACAACACTCACACACGCTCTAACCCCTTAAACTGGCCTTAATCAAACTGACACCAACAAACACGTACAATGAAAAGTCTCAGCTTCAGACTTTTCTTTTTTAAAACCGGATTGCCATGCCATTGTCACGTTTACCGCTCAGCGCCTGCCTGGACGCTGCTGTTACCGCAGCCCATGCCGCCGCCGCTATTTTACAAGCCTATGCGTCGGACCGTAGCTCTCTGGTGATCAGCAACAAAATGCACAACGATCTGGTGTCGCAAGCCGATCATGAAGCCGAGCAGGCCTGCATCAGTGTGCTGATGGAGCGCACCCCGGACATTGATATCGTGGCCGAGGAAAGCGGCGGCGTGAATACAGGCCGTCCCACCTGGTATATCGACCCGCTGGATGGCACGACCAACTTCCTGCACGGCATTCCTCACTATGCCGTCTCAGTTGCCCTGATTGCCCCGGCCGGCACGCAAATGGATAACGGCGTTCTGGCCCAGGACACGCCGGTCATTGCCGTGGTCTACGACCCCAATCGCGAAGAGCTGTTTACCGCCATGTACGGTGTGGGCGCCTGGTTAAATGGCAGCCGTATTCAGACATCCTCATCGAAAAAACTGGCGGACTCGGTATTGGCCACAGGCTTTCCCTTCCGCGACTTCTCTTTTTCCGACCAATACATGCCCAGCCTGAACGCCTCCATTACAGGCAGCCGTGGTGTGCGCCGCATGGGTGCCGCCGCGCTGGATCTGGCCTGGGTGGCTTGTGGCCGTTACGACGGTTACTGGGAAATGGGCCTGGCCCCTTGGGACGTTGCCGCTGGCACCTTGCTGGTGCGTGAAGCCAAGGGTGTGTGTCAGGACCTGTATCAGGAAGAGCCCTGGCCCGTCAGCGGTCACGTCTACGCAGGCAATGCCCACATTGCCGATGAGTTGCTGGGCATGGTGCGTCCGTCGCTGACACAGCGTCCGACCAAACCCAAGCCTTAATGCAACATCCTGGGCTCGTTGCCGGACTTCCTGCTCCGATCTTCATCGCCCGATAAAAAAGCGAGCCATTTAAAACGGCTCGCTTTTTTCATGCAGATCAGGTTGCAGGCCAGGTTCAGCGATTTGCTGAATAATCGCCCCGTCCTCCAAACCTCCAAATCAAGCCTGCGCTTCAGGCTTGGCTTGCTCATCCCGCAGGACGCGGCGCAAGATCTTGCCCACATTGCTTTTGGGCAGCTCATCACGGAACTCAATAATGCGGGGACGCTTGTACGCCGTCAGACGCTCTTTGCACCATTGCTTGATATCGGCTTCAGTCAAGGACGGATTACGTTTGACCACGAACAGCTTGATGCTTTCACCACTGTGTTCGCTGGGCACCCCCACCGCCGCCACTTCCAGCACATCGGGATGCGCCGCCACTACGTCTTCAATTTCATTCGGATAGACGTTGAAGCCCGACACCAGAATCATGTCTTTCTTGCGATCCACCAGACGAATACGTCCCTGCTGATCCATGACACCAATATCGCCCGTTTTCAGGAAACCATTGGGTGTAAAGACATTGGCGGTTTCCTCTGGCTGATTCCAGTAAGCCGACATAACCTGCGGCCCTTTGACGGCCAGCTCGCCTTGTTCGCCCATGGCAACCGGTTGCCCCAGTTCGTCCAGCAAGAGCACATCGGTTGAAGGCAAGGGAAATCCAATCGTGCCACTGTAATCGCGTGAATCCGTCGAGTTCACCGCCACCACCGGGGAGGTTTCCGACAGACCATAGCCTTCAATCAAAGGGCAGCCCGTCACAGCCAGCCAACGCTCGGCCACGGCTTTTTGCAAGGCGGCACCACCGGCCAGACACAGTTTGAGCTGCGCAAACGGCAAGGTACGGAATTTTTCGTGATTCGCCAGCGCATTGAACAAGGTATTCACCGCTGGAACGACTTCAGGCGGATTGCGTTTCCAGGCCTTGTAAACCGAATTGAGATCGCGCGGATTCATCACCAGCACCATATGCATACCTGCATACATGGCAAACAGACCGCAAACCGTCAGCGCGAAGATATGATAGAGCGGCAAGGCCACCATCATGGTGTAAGCCGGGCCTTTAAAGTCACCCAAAGCGGGAAAGCCCACGGCCTCCACCTGCAAGACGTTTGCCATCAAATTGCGCTGGCTAAGCATGGCGCCTTTAGGACGGCCCGTTGTGCCGCCCGTGTATTGCAACAGCGCCAGATCATCCGGTTTGGCGGGCTGACGGCTCAGGCTCAATTTGCTGCCCTGCTCCAGCACGGCCTCCAGACTGTGCGAACCCGGCAAGGAATAAGACGGCACCATGCGTTTCAAATAACGCACGGCGAAATTCACCACGCTGCCCTTGAGCCCCATCAGATCACCCACGGTACTCAACACCACGTGGGCAGGCTTCACATTGTCAGGAACTTGCTGCAGCACATGCGCAAAGGTTTCCAGAATCACAATGACCTGGGCCTGGCTATCGGCCAGTTGGAACTCCAGTTCGCGTTCGGTGTATTGCGGGTTGGTATTGACGCCCACCATGCCCGCCCGCATGGTGCCCAGCAGGCAAATCAGGAAGGGCAAACCATTGGGCAGCATCAGCATCACACGGCTGCCACGCTCCAGACCCTGTGCCTGCAACCAGGCCGCGAAGGCATCCGCGCTACGGTCCAGATGTTCATAGGAAATGTCATGCCCCATAAAGGTCAGCGCAGTCCTGTCCTTATGCTTTTTCATGGCGGCATCCAGACAATCGATCAAAGTCTGCTCGGCGCCTAACTGAATCTCATGGGGCACGGAGGCCGGATAATGCTCGAGCCAAGGTTTTTGCTGAGTATCCAAGGGCTTGTCACCTAATACGTGTTTATTTATGGTTAACTCTACTCTACTTTATTGTTCAAACCCAAGGACAAGCCCGCATCATGAAGCTGTTTGAACCCATTTCCGCCTGGTCGCATGAAATTGCGGCCATCCGGCGCGATCTCCACACCTACCCCGAACTGGCTTTCGAGGAAACCCGGACGGCCGATCAAGTCGCGTCCTGGCTGGAGAAATGGGATATTCCGGTACATCGTGGCCTGGGCGTGACAGGCGTTGTCGGTATCCTTAAGGGTACGGGCGGCGAAGGTCCATCCGTGGGGCTGCGCGCCGATATGGACGCCCTGCCCATGCAGGAGCTGAACGAGTTCGAACACAAAAGCCGTCACGACGGCAAGATGCATGCCTGTGGACACGATGGACATACCGCCATGCTGCTGGGTGCAGCGCGCTACCTGTCCGAGCACCGTGATTTTGCGGGCACCATCTATCTGATTTTTCAGCCTGCCGAAGAGGGTTTTGGCGGCGCACGCGAAATGATCAAGGATGGCTTGTTCACGCTGTTCCCCATGCAAGCTGTTTTTGGCCTGCATAACTGGCCCGGCATGCCTGCCGGCACCTTCGGGGTTTTGCCAGGCGGCATGATGGCCTCCAGCAATACCTTTGAAATTCGCATTGAAGGCAAAGGCGCCCATGGAGGCATGCCCCATCTGGGCGTGGACCCCATCATGGCGGCCGTGCAACTGGCGCAAAGTCTGCAAACCATTGTCAGCCGCAATGTGGACCCCCTCGAACCCGTGGTGCTGAGCATTACCCAGATTCATGCCGGCTCTGCCGATAACGTTATTCCCAACGAAGCAGTCATGCGCGGCACGGTACGCACCTTCTCCACCGAAGCCCTGGACCTGGTCGAGACCCGCATGCGCGAACTGTGCGAGCAAAGCTGTGCCGCCCAGGGTTGCAAGGCCGAGTTCGACTTTGACCGCCGCTACCCTCCCACCATCAATGATCCCGAGCAAGCGGCCTTTTGCGCGCAAGTCATCAAGGAGCTGGTTGGCCCCGACAAGCTGCGTCAGGACATCCGCCCTTCCATGGGCGCCGAAGATTTCTCCTTCATGTTGCAAGAAGTCCCCGGCTGCTATGTCTGGCTAGGCAATGGCGATGGCGACCACCGCAGCCAGGGCCACGGCATGGGTCCGTGCATGCTGCACAACGGCAGCTACGACTTCAACGACGCCCTGATTCCTATTGGCGCCAGCTATTGGGCCAAATTGGCTCTGGACTGGCTGGCGCAACACCGTTGATGCTTTAACAAATGTTTCATAGCGGGGCCAAAGCTTGCCGTTACAATGGCAGGTTCTATTGTTGACGGCGTGCGCTCCGCGCGACGGGCATCTGTCCCACCACCCTTTCTTCCTATACGGGAGTATTTGTGACTACTTCAAGCAACATCTCTTCGCTCCCGGACGGAGCCCCCACCCTGCGCGTCATGCCCATGCCCACAGACGCCAATATTCACGGTGACGTGTTTGGTGGCTGGATCATGTCCCAGGTGGACATTGCCGGAGCGATTCCTGCAACACGACGCGCCCAAGGCCGGGTCGCCACCATTTCCGTGAATGCCTTCACCTTCAAGCAGCCCGTGTTTGTGGGTGATTTGCTCAGTTTCTACACAGAAATCATCAAAACAGGCCGCACCTCCATTACGGTTTCGGTGGAAGTGTATGCAGAACGCAAACGCCTGCAACTTGAAACGGTCAAGGTAACGGAAGCCACGCTTACCTATGTGGCTACCGATGACGAGCGCCGCAGCCGCCCGCTGCCCCCTCTCTAAGTATTCGTGACAGGCAGGCCTATGCAGGAAAACCTGGTACCCCCTACTTCGCCCAGTGACACTCCCAAGCCACGCCGCCTGGAGCCCGAGGATGCGCAGCATGCACTTTATCGCCTGAAAAACATCCTCAAGCGCCAGGAAGTGGTGGAATCGCTGGCCCAGCGCCAGTTCGAGGACGACGACCGCTCCAACCTGCTTGAGGGCTTGATCCATCGCCAGCATGAGAGCGAGATCAAGGCCATCCTGAACGATCTGCACCCGGCCGACATTGCCTTCATTCTGGAGTCCTTGCCCGAGCTGGAGCGCCAGGCCATCTGGCAATTGGTGGATGCCGAGCACGACGCCGACGTACTGCTGGAAGTAGCGGACTGGGCACGTGAATCGCTGATTCGTTCCATGGACGCCGCGGACCTGATCGCGGCCGCCGGCAATATGGATGCCGACGAAATTGCCGATCTGGTCCCTGACCTGCCGCCCGATGTGGTGGCAGCCGTGCAGCGCGGCCTGACGGACGAGGAGCGTGCACAGCTGATCGAAGCCATGGGCTACCCCGAAGACACCGTGGGCGCCATCATGGACTTTGACATGGTGCGCGTACGCGAGGACGTCACCCTGGAAGTGGTCCTGCGTTACCTGCGTCGTTTGCAGGAACTGCCAGACCACACTGACCAGATTTTCGTGGTGGACCGGGCCGATAAACTGCAAGGCACACTGTCCCTGACCCGCATGCTGGTCAGCGAGCCTGAAACCCTGGTGTCCTCCGTCATGTCCACCGATTATCTGACTCTGAATCCACTGGATTCGGACTCGGATGCAGCCGGGGCCTTTGAGCGTTATGACCTGGTGTCTGCTCCTGTGGTGGACGATATTGGCCGCCTGATTGGCCGAGTCACCATTGACGAAGTAGTGGACGTGCTGCAAGAGGACTCGGAAGAACAGGCCCTGTCTCGTGCCGGTCTGCAAGAGGACGACATTTTCTCGCCCATCCGTACGGCTATCCGCAACCGGGCCCCCTGGCTGCTGATCAACCTCTGTACGGCAGCAACGGCTTCCTTCATTGCCTCGCGCTTTGAGGACACTGTCAGCCACATCGTGATCCTGGCTTTCCTGATGTCGATTGTGGCCGGTATTGGTGGCAACTCCGGCAACCAGACCATGACCATGATCATTCGTGCCATTGCCACTGGCCGAGTCACAGGTTCCAACGTCCTGCCATTGATCAAGCGCGAACTGCTGGTGACCTTTCTGGTTGGTGTCTGTGGCAGCGCGGTAACGGCATTCTTTGCCTGGTTTATCTCCGGCTCGATCGCCATTGCTGCCGTGATGATGGCCGCCATGATCGGCAATATGTTGATTGGCGCGGCGCTGGGCGTGATGATCCCGATTCTGCGTGATCGCTTTGGCAATGACCCGGCTGTGGGCTCCTCGGTATTGCTGACCTTTGCGACGGACTCGCTAGGTTTCTTGCTGTTCCTGGGACTGGCGACGGTGTTCTTGCTGTAAATCGCCTGCGGGTATGATTAAAAAAAACCGGCTTCTGGCCGGTTTTTTGATTTCTGCATCAAAAGGAGTAAATCGCCTCTTTGAATCTTTTGGCCCCAGGGAACCTGAAAATCCGAACACTGGAACACCAAAATATCGGGGCGTTGGCCCGTTGATCCGTTGATCCGTTGATCCGTTGATCCGTTGATCCGTTGATCCGTTGGTCCGTTGGTCCGTTGGTCCGTTGGTCCGTTGGTCCGTTGGTCCGTTGGTCCGTTGGTCCGTTGGTCCGTTGGATTTCAGTATGTTTGCCTTATCTTGTTAAGCACAAGCTCTCTACCTTTTCCCGGGGAAAAACGTGGTAGCCAATCTCAGAAGTTGCTGCAAACTCAAACACGCGCACCAAACTATCCTTCCACACAACTAAGATCGTGAGGACGACTGTCGGGCCTCTTCCAAGAACACTTCCAGACTCTCCTGGGTCCCCACGGCCTGAGCTCTTTGCAAAGACTCGGTCTGCGCCGTGTGCTCAAAAAAATCCAGTACGCCATTGGTCACTCGCGGCGCGATCCCTGCCAGCTCCAGCTGACGACGCACTTGCAGAACCTCGTCACGGCGGCGCACGCCGTGCACCAGATGGCTGCGCAGGCAGGACTCCATAAAGTCCTGCAAGCCCCGCTGATTCAAATCCTCCAGGACTTCATACAGCTCGGCCCGCAAACCCATGCGCTCGGCCAGCATCAAGTTTTCAATTCCCAAGGCCTCCAGCCCCTTGGTCATCAAACTGCGCAGCAGCTTCAAGCGCATTGCATCCCCCGCCTGTCCCGGCAAGATACGCACAGAAGCGCCCTGAGCCTGCCAAAACGCCGCAGCCCTGCCTGCCCCTTGCCCTGCCGCCAACAAAGCCGTCTGAGCGCCTGTAGAGGGCACAGAGCCCATAATCGCCAGGTCAGCCAGCTCGATTCCGTGCTCTTGCGCCAAAGCGTCCATGCTCTCCATGTCCTGGGGCTCGGCCGTACACAAATCCATGTACAGCGCTCCCACAGACAAATGCGGCATGACGGCCTTGGCCACTATGTATGCCTGTGTTCCCGTCACTGCCGACAACACGCCGTCAAGACTCCGCCAATCCGTATCCGCCTGCAAACACAGTTTCGCTCCCAATTGCTGCGCCAGTTCGCTGGCTGCGGCACTTTCCCGGCGCACCAGGATAAACGGCACCTGCACACCAGCCAACTTCAAGGCAGCACCATAAAAACGCGCGACTTCGCCCGCCCCGATCAGGGCAACACGATGTAATAAGGGAGATGTTGTCATAGAAAAACACACAGAAGAAACGATCAGCCGCAGCCGGTAGCACCAAGCTGCGTCCCGTAGCTTACAGGGAAAAACGGCCCTGCATGAGCGGGATATAACCATTCACAGATCAGTTCGCAGCAACAAAGCTGGCATCCAAGAAAAAACCCCATGCGCCAGGGGCTCATGGGGTTTGATCTCGCAGCCTGCAGGCTGGGCAGCTTGAGTCAGAATCAATTCAAGCGGCCATGGCACTGCTTGTATTTCTTGCCGCTGCCGCATGGGCAAGGATCGTTACGGCCCACGCGTGGCACTTCGCCCTTGGTCGCTTCGTCCAGACCGGGATCTTCACCGCTCAAGGCAGCATCGTAGTCCGAATGATGGAAACGGACATTGGAGTTGGCAGGAACCTCAACCGCGGCTTCCTCGACCTGCTCCGGAGTCTGAATACGCACGGTCATCAGCACTTTGACCACTTCATCACGCACACGGTCCAGCATGTCGGAGAACAGCTCGAAAGCTTCGCGCTTGTATTCCTGCTTGGGGTCTTTCTGGGCATAACCGCGCAGATGAATCCCCTGACGCAGGTGATCCAGGGCCTGCAAATGGCCACGCCATTGCGTATCAATGGACTGCAAGAGCACGGAGCGCTCGAAGTTGCCCCAGTTAGGCTGACCCACCAGATCAATCTTGGCTTGCAGCAGACGCTGGGATTCTTCGATAACGCGATCATGCAAGTCATCGTCGGTCAGATTGGACTCTTTCTCCAGCATTTCAGCCAAAGGCAGCTCAATCTGGAAGGTGCTCTGCAAAGCGGTGGTCAAGCCGGGAATATCCCATTGCTCTTCCATGGTGTCTTGCGGCACGTATTCACGGAACAGACGACTGACGGCAGCTTCGCGCAGGCTGCTGATGGTGTCGGAAATATCAGCCGACTCCAGCACTTCATTACGCTGGGCGTAGATCACCTTGCGCTGATCGTTGGCCACGTCGTCATACTGCAGCAGCTGTTTACGAATATCGAAGTTGCGGGCCTCGACCTTGCGCTGAGCGGATTCGATGGAACGAGTCACCATGCGGGCTTCGATAGGCTCGCCTTCCGGCAAACGCAGACGCTCCATGATGGCGCGCACACGATCACCGGCGAAGATGCGCATCAGCGAATCTTCCAGCGACAGGTAGAAACGCGAGGAACCTGGGTCACCCTGACGACCGGCACGCCCACGCAGCTGGTTGTCAATACGGCGGGATTCGTGACGCTCGGTACCAATAATGCGCAAACCACCAGCCTGTTTGACCTGCTGGTTCAGCGGTTCCCAAGCAGCACGAATAGCCTGGATCTTGGCTTCTTTTTGCTCAGCACTCAGGGACTCGTCTTCACGCACCTGAGAAATTGCACGTTCGATACTGCCACCCAAGACAATGTCCGTACCACGACCGGCCATATTGGTGGCGATGGTCACGTGACCGGGCATACCAGCTTCAGCCACGATGTCGGCTTCACGGGCGTGTTGCTTGGCGTTCAGTACCTCGTGCTTGACGCCAGCGGCATTCAGGCGTGTGGAGATCAGCTCGGAGTTTTCAATGCTGGTGGTACCCACCAGTACAGGCTGACCACGCTCGTGGCAGTCCTGAATGTCTTTCAGAATGGCATTGAACTTCTCGTCATCGGTTTTGAAGACCTGGTCGTTTTGGTCCTTACGGGCCAGCGGACGATTCGGTGGAATGATGACGGTTTCAAGACTATAGATTTCCTGGAACTCATAGGCTTCGGTATCGGCCGTACCCGTCATGCCCGACAGCTTGTCGTACATACGGAAGTAGTTCTGGAAAGTAATCGAAGCCAGCGTCTGGTTTTCGTTCTGGATGCGAACGCCTTCCTTGGCTTCCACAGCCTGGTGCAAGCCATCCGACCAGCGGCGACCAGCCATCAAACGGCCGGTAAATTCGTCCACAATCACCACTTCGCCGTCCTGGACCACGTATTGCTGATCGCGGAAGAACAGGTTGTGGGCGCGCAGGGCGACCATCAGGTGGTGCATCAGGGAAATGTGGCGTGGCTCGTACAGCGACTCACCTTCGGGAAGCAAACCGATTTCGGTCAGGATCTGCTCGGCACGTTCGTGACCGGCTTCGGAAATATGAACCTGCTGGCCCTTTTCATCGACCCAGAAGTCGCCTTCGGGCTCGGGCTCGTGTGGACGAGGCTCTTGCGTCATGCGGGTCAGCATGGGCGGAACCACGTTCATGCGCACGTACAGCTCGGTATTATCTTCGGCCTGGCCGGAGATGATCAGCGGTGTACGGGCTTCGTCGATCAGGATGGAGTCAACTTCGTCGACAATCGCGTAGGACAAACCGCGCTGGCGGCGATCCTCGGCGCGGTATTCCATATTGTCGCGCAGGTAGTCAAAACCAAATTCGTTGTTGGTACCGTAGGTAATGTCAGCCTGATAGGCAGCAATCTTCTCGGCATTGTCTTGCTGGGGAACTACGACGCCCACGCTCAGACCCAGGAAGTTGTACAGACGCCCCATCCAGTTCGCATCGCGTCGAGCCAGGTAATCGTTGACGGTCACCACGTGCACGCCTTTGCCGGACAGTGCATTCAGGTACACGGCCAAGGTCGCGGTCAGGGTTTTACCCTCACCCGTACGCATTTCGGAAATCTTGCCGTTGTGCAAGGCAATGGCACCGAGCATCTGCACGTCAAAGTGGCGCATGCCAAATACACGGACACCCGCCTCGCGCACTACAGCAAAAGCCTCGGGCAGGAGCGAGTTAAGCGAGGCGCCATCCTGAACACGTTGGCGCAGCTCCTGCGTCTTGGCTGCCAAGGCCTCGTCGCTCAGGCCCTGAAT
Source organism: Alcaligenes nematophilus (assembly GCF_026344155.1). NCBI lineage: Bacteria > Pseudomonadati > Pseudomonadota > Betaproteobacteria > Burkholderiales > Alcaligenaceae > Alcaligenes > Alcaligenes nematophilus. The sequence continues at coordinate 195,459 of NZ_JAPKMZ010000002.1, forward strand.
AGTAGGCTCTAGAGCATTAATCTGGGCGACCTGCTTACGGTACTGTTTGAGCAATCGGTCGTTACGACTGCCAATAAGCTTTTTCAGCAATGAAACCATTCTTGTGTCGTCAATGTAGGCGAGGCCGCAAGGGCTTGAATCTGTGCCTCGAGCCTATCTCTGGTTAAAAGGGATGCGCAAGCAAACAATCAGTTTAACGCACATGCTGCAAGACGGAACTACTTGTCCGAATCCAATTGCGCGACTTGCTGCTCTACGTACTCACGCGCCGGCAGAAAAAGCTTGGGATCCAGGGCATGTCCGGCCATGCGCACTTCAAAGTGCAGGTGTGAGCCTGTGGACTGCCCGGTAGATCCGACACGGGCGATCAACTGCCCTTTTTCTACTACGTCGCCTAATTTAACAACGATTGATGAGGCATGGGCGTATCGCGTGCTCATGCCATTGCCGTGATTGATTTCTACCAGCTTGCCGTAACCTGTCATATAGCGGGCTTCCGATACCACCCCACCGGATGCGGCATAGATAGGCGTCCCCTTGGGTGCTGGAAAGTCCAAACCTTCGTGCAAGGCATGACGGCCCGAAATCGGGTGACGACGCCAGCCAAAGGAGGAGGCCACCTCGTCATAATCCACCGGACGGTAATTGGGCAGACGGGCTTCGTTGCCGGTACGCTCGGTCAGCACGGAGTCCAGCATCTGAAACCAGTCCTGTTGCTCGGACATCTGTTTGGCCAGATTATCCAGCTGCTCGCCCAGACGGTCGGCGTTCCAGACAAGGTCGGCTCCATCCATGCTATCCATGACGGCCAGATCCTGCACGGGCATGGCACCGGCCAGCTCCGGATCGGTGTACTCAATGCCGGCCGCCTTGGCCACGCGCTTGCTGACACCATCCATCTCGATCAGTTTGGCCTGCAAACCGCCGACTTTTTCGGCCAGGCGGGTAACGTTGTCCTGCATGGCAGCGGCCTGGCTTTGGGCCATGTCCGCATCCAGCGACACGCCCCCGCGTTCACCCCAGTGCGACTGCACCAGAGCTCCCGCCGCTGCGGAAACGCCCAGCGATACCAGAGCCACCAGGGCGATCACCGTACGGCGCACCCCTTTGGCTTTGGCATCTAAGGACGTATAGTCTTTATGTTGATCCACTATCGTATAACCTCGAACATGACCTGGAAGCCCCCTTTTTCCTCATCCGCGCCAAAACGCAGTAGCGGGCAAAGCCACGCTTTGGGTTGGCTGGCCAGCGACCAGCAAGGTTCCCAGGTACTGGAAATGGCCCGGCAGCTGATGGCGGCGCAGACCCATGTAAGCAAAGCCTTGCCACCTGCTTTGGGCAAGGCTTGTAAAGTAGCCCGTATAGACAGACAGCAATTGACGCTGGCAGTTCCCAGCGCCGCACATGCGGCCAAGCTGCGTCAGCTGTTGCCCACTGTCACACGGCAGATGAATGCCGCTGGCTGGAACATTAGCGAGGCGCTGGTGCACGTGCAAGCCCATTTGTTTGCAGCTGTGACAGAAAAGCCCGCACGCCAGGTACAAGTCCTGGACGAACGGGCCTTGGAATCATTTGAAAAGCTGCATGACTCATTGCCGCAAGGTCCCTTGGCGCAAGCCATCGAACGCTTGTTGCGTCATCATCGCGGCTAAGCAAAGCACCAGGATCGGGCCCCTAAGCAAGTATCAAGCGAATTTCCACTCGCTGGAAAAAGCGTGGGGTGCACTGGCAGCCGACTCGAAAGTCACCAGCTCCCAACTATCCTGGGCGGCCAGCAAGGCACGCGCCAGCTGGTTATTCAAACCATGGCCGGATTTGCACGCCACATAGCGTGCAATCAGGGGGTGGCCAATCAGGTACAAGTCGCCAATAGCATCCAGAATCTTGTGCTTGACGAACTCGTCCTCGTAACGCAGACCGTCGCTGTTCAGGACACGGTACTCGTCCATGACAATGGCATTGTCCAAACTGCCGCCACGGGCCAGACCGGCCGCACGCAAAGCTTCCACTTCGCTGGCGAACCCGAAGGTGCGCGCACGTGAAATAGTCTTCACGTACGAGTCATGCGCAAAATCCACCTCGGCAAAATTGGCCGTTGCATCAATGGCCGGGTGGTGAAAATCGATAGAAAACTGAAGGGCAAAGCCTTCGTAGGGCTCCAGACGGGCCCACTTGATGTCCTGCCCCTCGCCTTCAGAGACTTCGATGGGTTTGAGGACACGCAAAAACTTCTTGGCGGCTTCCTGCTCCTGCAAGCCCGCCGAACGCAACAAATACACGAATGTGCCGGCGCTGCCATCCATGATGGGCACTTCTTCAGCCGTCAGGTCCACGTGCAGATTATCAATGCCCAGGCCAGCGATGGCCGACATCAAATGCTCGACGGTTGAAACCCGAACATTATCCTTGATCAGCACCGAAGCCATACGCGTACCACCGACCTTGTCTGCCTGTGCGGGCAAATCCACGATTTCGGGCAGATCGATACGGTGAAACACAATACCCGTGTCAGGCGCAGCAGGGCGCAGTGTCAGTTCGACACGACGACCAGAGTGCAAGCCGACTCCTTTGGTACTGATGACATTCTTGATGGTGCGCTGACGAAGCATGGCTGTTCTTGTATTTGTAAAGTGTTGTTCGCAAAGACTATTGTAACCGTAATACGGGTTATCCACTATACGCTTTCTAAAAACATAAGCAATTGTCAAGCGTCAAACACCACGACACAACAAAACACTTACGCCCCCTGAGCGCGAACGCCCAGGGGGAGTCGTGGGAGAAATCAAATTGGCGACTCGGGTAATCGCCGAACCTGATTTTTAATCAGCCTGCTTGCGCAAGAACGCCGGAATGTCGAAGTGATCCATACCGGCAGTCTCCAGTGCACGCACCTGAGCCGAAGCCTGGCTGCGTGGATTGCGGATGACGGCAGGCACGTCGGCGTTGGCGTAATCCGCACCGATGACAGGCATGTTGTCCGTACCTGTACGTAACACTTCTTCGTTGTTTTGTACCAACTGTGGGCGCGCTTGCTTGCGACCCAGGCCGGTAGCCACAACGGTCACGCGCAGGCTGTCGCCCATGGACTCATCGTAAGCGGTACCAAAGATAACGGTGGCGTCTTCTGCAGCGTAGCCACGGATGGTGTCCATGATTTCGCGCGTTTCGCGCATCTTCAGGGACGACGAGGAGGTGATGTTCACCAGCATGCCGCGGGCACCGTGCAGGTCCACACCTTCCAGCAATGGGCAAGCGATGGCGCGCTCAGCCGCTTCACGAGCGCGGTTCGAGCCGGAAGCCACAGCGGTACCCATCATGGCCTGGCCTTGCTCGCCCATGATGGTTTTCACGTCTTCGAAGTCGACGTTCACGTTACCTTCAACATTGATGATCTCGGCAATACCGGCGCAGGCATTGTGCAAGACATCGTCAGCTGCCTTGAAGCAATCGGACTGTGTTGCGTCCTCATCCATCAAGTCGTACAGGTTTTCATTCAATACAACGATCAGGGAGTGAACGTGCTTGCTCAGCTCCTCGATCCCTTCTTCGGCCATGCGCAGACGGCGATTGCCTTCAAAGGAGAAAGGTTTGGTGACGACACCCACGGTCAAAATGCCCAATTCCTTGGCCACTTCAGCCACAACGGGGCTGGCACCCGTACCGGTGCCACCGCCCATACCGGCTGTAATAAACACCATGTTGGCGCCGTTCAAGGCTGCGCGAATTTCTTCGCGAGCGGTTTCAGCGGCTGCACGGCCTTGGTCAGGCTTGGCACCGGCGCCCAAGCCGCTGCGGCCCAGACGAATCTGGATAGGTGCATCGCTGCTGGCCAGCGCCTGCGAATCGGTATTGGCGCAAATGAAATCAACGCCCTGAACACCAGAGTTGATCATATGCGTCACAGCGTTACCGCCTGCGCCGCCCACGCCCACGACCTTGATGACCGTGCCGCTACCGCTGGTATCTAACATTTCAAAGTTCATCATGATTGACTCCCACTCAAACACTTAATTAGTCAAGTTTCTACGTACTTCCCCGATACAACTGAAATTTGGAATCAGCTCAAAACATCTGCCAACCAAGGGGTTCGCACCCGGTTTGAACTGCCTCCTGGACCGCCCTTTCAGGCTGCCCGACCTGAGCGTCTTGCAACGCCCTTAATTCATGAACCATTCCTTCATACGGGCCATCAGACCTTTGACGCTGCCTTTTTGCTGAGCCACCTTGCGGCCACGAGCGCTTTGCAGGCGTGCTTCGGTCAACAAACCCATCACGGTCGAAAAACGTGGGTTGCGCATGACATCAGCCAAGCTACCTTCATAGCTGGGCACAGCAATACGCACAGGTTTCAAGAACACGTCCTCGGCCAGCTCCACGATGCCCGGCAACATGGCCGTACCACCAGTCAACACCACGCCCGAGGACAGCAAGTCTTCGTAGCCCGATTCGCGCAGGCTTTGCTGCACAAAAGTAAAAAGCTCTTCCACACGCGGCTCGATCACAGCACCCAGGGCCTGGCGCTTGACCTGTCGGTTGGGACGATCACCCAGACCGGGCACTTCAATCATTTCTTCCGGATGGGCCAGCGATTGCTTGGCCACACCAAAACGCAGCTTGATCTCTTCCGCATCCGGCGTAGGGGTGCGCAACATGGCAGCAATGTCGCTGGTGATCTGGTCGCCCGCGATCGGGATCACGTCGGTATGACGAATCGCACCGCCGGTGTAGATGGCGATATCGGTCGTACCGCCGCCAATGTCTACCAGCACCACGCCCAGCTCTTTCTCGTCCGCCGTCAGGCAAGACAGGCTGGAGGCCAGAGGCTGCAAAATCAGGTCCTGTACTTCCAGACCACAACGACGCACACACTTGACGATGTTCTGCGCTGCGCTGACGGCACCAGTCACAATGTGTACCCGCACTTCCAGACGCAGACCGCTCATGCCTATGGGTTCGCGAATATCTTCTTGCGAATCCACGATGAACTCCTGCGTGAGCACGTGCAGCACTTGCTGGTCGGTGGGGATATTCACGGCCTTGGCCGTTTCAATCACGCGTGCCACATCGGTCGCTGTGACTTCCTTGTCTTTCACCGCCACCATGCCACTGGAGTTAAAGCTGGTGATGTGGCTGCCTGCAATTCCGGTGTAGACCTCACGGATCTTGCAATCGGCCATCAACTCCGCCTCTTCCAAAGCGCGCTGGATGGAATTGACTGTCGTCTCAATATTGACGACCACCCCTTTGCGCATGCCCTGGGATTCATGCTGTCCCAGACCAAGCACTTCAAACCGGCCTTCCGGCAGCACTTCGGCCACCACCGCAACCACTTTGCTGGTGCCGATGTCCAATGCAACGATCAGGTCTTTGATGTCACGAGTCATATGTTCTTTACTTCACAGGGGTAGATGAAACCGGAGCCAGCGTTATCGCAAAGCCATTCGGGTAACGTAAGTCGGCACTTTGCAAAGCACGGTCGCCAAGCCGTTGCATCAAGGCAGGCCAAGCCTGCACAAATCGTTCAACACGTACCGCAAAGGGCAATGCACCTTTACGACCGTGCGGGTCGGCAATATCAGCAGCCGGGTCACGCCCCAGGCTTAGCTGCATGCCGTTGGACAACACCACATCCCAGGCGTAGCGCGGGCTCAGCGTCACTTCACTGACCTGTACATCCAGCGGCCCAAACCAGCGTGCCAGCTCGGCATACCGTTGCACCACCAGACGCTCCGAATTCGGAGGACCGCTTAGCTGGGGTAAATCCACGTCATCAGGCACCACGGCTTTATTGGCCGAAAATGATTCACCCCAGGTGTTGATCATTTCGTCTTCGTTCCAATAGGCCAGCGGCTGCTGTTCTTCAATCCGTACCGACAAGCTATTGGGCCAAACGCGGCGGATCTGCGCGCGACGTACCCAAGGAGCCGTTTCAATCAGAGCGCGGGACTTGTCCAGATCTACTGTGAAGAAGTTGCCTTGCAGGCGACCGGCAATCGTGGCTTTCACCCCTTCAGGAGTCACATAAGCCAGACGCTCGCCTTGCGAGGACTCGATCTGAATGCGTTCGATATTGAAGTACGGACGACGCACAGCCCAAACCACAACACTGATCACCAATGCCGACACCGCTAGCAAAGCCAGCGTATTGGCGATCAGGTTGGTCAGACGTGCATCGGAAAACATGAGTCAGGCTCCCCGTTCTATAGGCTGCGAGCAATGGCCTGCACCTTGCAGCGCGCCGTTGCCAAAATGTTCACGCACAACTGGGCGTAGCTGGTGCCCTCTGCTTTGGCTGCCATGGGCACCAAAGAGTGGCTGGTCATGCCCGGAGAGGTATTCATCTCCAGCAGCCAGGGGCGGTTTTGCTCGTCCAGCATGAAATCGGCACGGCCCCAGCCTTCGCAGCCCAGTGCATTGAACGCACGGACAGACAGATCCTGGATATGTGCCGTCAACTCAGGCGACAGATCTGCAGGACAGAAGTACTGGGTTTCGTCCGAGTAATACTTGTGTTCAAAGTCGTAATTGCCTTGTGGGGCCACAATATCGATCACGGGCAAGGCACGTGCCTGGGCACCAACGCCGATGATGGGTACAGTCAATTCGCGACCACGAATGAATTGCTCAGCCAGCACGACCGTGTCGTAATGCATGGCGGTTTCAAAGGCGGCAACAGCCTCCTCGGGGCGATCCACACGCACCACCCCCACGGTGGAACCTTCATGGGGCGGCTTCATGATCAGGGGCACACCCAGACGTTCAACCGCAGCGGCAACCTGGCTGACATGATCCAGTTGCGCAAAACCGGGAGTGGGCAAACCCAGGTGCTGCCAGATGTGCTTGGTCATGATCTTGTCCATGGCCAAGCCGGAGGCCATCACACCGCTGCCGGTGTAAGGAATGCCCATCCACTCCAAAGCACCCTGCAAGGTGCCGTCTTCGCCGTAACGACCATGCAAAGCAATAAACACGCGGTCAAAACCGGCCTGAGCCAGTTCGGTCAGTCCTTTCTCGCCCATATCGAACAAATGCGCATCCACGCCCATGCTGCACAGCGCTTCATGCACGCCTGCGCCAGACATCAAGGACACTTCACGTTCGGCGGACTTGCCGCCGTACAACACGCCGACCCGACCAAAATCCGCTGTCATGCCATTTCTCCCAATTGAGCAGGAATCCGGCTGATGGACCCTGCACCCATTACCAACACCACATCGCCGTCACGGACAAAGTCCAGAACGGCTTGTGCCATATCGCTGATTTCGGCCACGAAAATGGGTTCGACCTTGCCGAGCACACGCACTGCGCGACTCAAGGCACGGCCATCGGCGGCCACAAGGGGAGCCTCACCGGCGGGATAGACCTCTCCAAGGAGGACCGCATCGGCCTGGCTAAGTACCTGCACGAAATCTTCAAAGCAATCACGGGTGCGTGTGTAGCGGTGCGGCTGGAATGCCAGCACGATGCGGCGATCAGGCCAAGCACCACGTGCGGCCGCCAAGGTAGCAGCCATTTCGACAGGATGGTGACCATAATCGTCAACAACGGTAAACGTGCCACCACCTTGCTCCTGAGAAACCGGAAAGTCACCCACCATGGAGAAGCGGCGCCCCACGCCGGTGAACTCTTTCAGGCCACGGGCAATGACCTCATCACTGACACCCAGCTCAGTGGCAACCGCAATGGCAGCCAAGGCATTGAGTACATTGTGCTTTCCGGGCAGATTCAGGCACACGGACAGCAGGGGAAGATCGCCTGTGGCCCCTTTGCGCTGCACATCAAAACACATGGTGGTGCCACGGCTTTCGATGTTGATCGCGCGGACCTGGGCATCGGTATCAATGCCGTAAGTCGTGACAGGACGCGATACAAAAGGAATGATTTCGCGCACATTCGCATCGTCGTTGCACACGATGGCGCTACCGTAAAACGGCAGGCGGTGCGTGAAGTCGATGAAGGCGCTTTTCAGTCGGGCAACGTCATGACCATAGGTGTCCATATGGTCGACGTCGATATTGGTGATGATGGCCATCACCGGCAACAGGTTCAGGAAAGAAGCATCAGACTCATCCGCTTCCACCACGATGTAATCGCCCTGCCCCAAGCGGGCATTGGCACCGGCCGAATTCAGGCGACCACCGATCACAAAGGTGGGGTCCAGATCAGCCGCGCCCAGCAGGCTCGCTACCAGGCTGGTGGTGGTGGTCTTGCCGTGCGTACCAGCCACGGCAATGCCGCGCTTCAAGCGCATCAGCTCGGCCAGCATCAGGGCACGTGGCACCACCGGAATGCGGGCGGCACGCGCGGCCAGCACTTCGGGGTTGTCACCCGCAATGGCGGTGGAGGTGACGATCGCGCCCATGCCAGCGACGTTTTCGGCTTTATGGCCGATCACGATACGAGCACCCAGCTGTTCCAGGCGACGAGTTACCGCCGTTTCCTGAATATCCGAGCCACTGATGGCAAAGCCCAGGTTCAGCATGACTTCGGCAATGCCGCTCATGCCCGAGCCGCCAATCCCTACAAAATGAATATGTTGAATGCGGTGTTTCATCCCACCCTCCTTGCCGCCTGCTGACATGCTTCGGCAATCTGCTGCGTGGCATTCAACTGTGCATGTTCTTGCGCGTGGCTGGCCACACGACTTAACTCTTCACGGTTCAGTCCTTGCAACCACTGCGCAAGCCACTGAGCCGTCAACTCCGATTGTTTCTTGAGCCACGCACCCGAGCATTCGCTCAGGTAGCGGGCGTTGGCTGTCTGGTGATCGTCAATCGCGTGTGGCAGAGGCACGAACAGAGCCGCTACGCCGATTGCAGCCACTTCAGCTACCGTCATGGCACCGGCGCGACAAATCAGCACATCGGCCTCTTTCATGGCCTGCGCCATATCGCCAATAAAGGCCTTGCAGTCGGCCTGCACCTGATTGTCTGCGTAGCTTTGCTGCAAGCTTTCCAGATGCTGCTGGCCGGACTGATGGGTTACATGCGGACGCTGCTCGGCAGGGATCAGCGCCATGGCCTCAGGCACCACTTTGTTCAGCGCGGCGGCCCCCAGGCTGCCCCCTACCACCAGAATGCGTAGCGGTCCGCTGCGTTTGGCATAACGCTCGGCAGCCGGACCTTGGCCTACGAAGGCATCGCGCACCGGGTTGCCCACAGTTACTGCACCAGGCAAGGCACCGGGGAAGCCGGTCAACACACTGGTCGCCATTTTGGCCAGGTAGCGATTCGCCGTACCGGCCACCGCATTTTGCTCGTGCACTACCAGCGGGCGGCGCGACACAAAAGACATCAGGCCACCGGGGAAAGCCACGTAGCCGCCCATACCCAGTACCACATCCGGCTTGGCTTCCTGCAGGCAGCGATGCGCCTGCCTGCAGGCACGGATCAAAGTAAAGGGTAAAGAGAGCAATGCCTTCACGCCTTTGCCTCGTAGTCCGGAAAATCGCAGAGGCAGCATTTTAATCCCATGCTGTGGGACCAAGCTACCTTCCATGCGCTCGGGATGACCCAGCCACAACACTTGCCAGCCGCGTTGCTGCATGGCTTCAGCCACGGCCAGCCCGGGCATGATGTGCCCACCTGTACCGCCTGCCATGATCAGGATGGTTGGAGTGCTCATGTGCGCTTACCTCGCATCATTTGCCGATTCTCAAAATCCACCCGCAGCAACAAGGCAAAAGCCACCAGATTCATCACAATGCCCGAACCACCGTAACTGACCAAAGGTAAGGTCAGACCCTTGGTAGGCAACAAACCCAGCACCACACCAATATTGATAAAAGCCTGCACGCCGAACCACAGCGCCACACCTTGAGCGACGACACCGCTGAACAAGCGATCCATGGCGCAGGCCTGACGACCAATATTGAAGCTGCGCCATACGACAAAGCCAAAGGTCAGGATCAGGGCGGCCACGCCAACAAAGCCCAGCTCTTCGCCAATTACCGCGACGATGAAGTCGGTATGGGCTTCAGGCAGGTAATGCAGTTTCTCCACACTGGAACCCAGACCCACGCCAAACCATTCGCCTCGGCCCAAAGCAATCAGCGAGTGCGACAACTGATAGGCACTGCCATAAGCATTGTCAGGATTCCAGGGGTCCAGATACACGAACAAACGTTCACGACGCCACGGTGAGAGCCAGATCAGCAAAAGGAAGCTGCTGACCATAATGCCCAGCAAGGCAGAGAACAACTTGCCGTTAATTCCGCCGATGAACAAAATGCCTACCGCAATGGCCACAATGACCATGAAGGCGCCCAAGTCAGGCTCCATCAACAGCAACACACCAACCAGACCCAGGGCCACCGCCATAGGCAGGAAACCCCGAATAAAGGTATGCAGGTGCTGCTGCTTGCGCACGGTGTAATCAGCGGCATACAGAACCATGGCTACTTTCATCAGCTCCGAAGGCTGGAAGTTGATGATGCCCAAAGGCAACCAGCGACGTGCACCGTTTACTTCACGGCCAATGCCGGGAACCAGCACCACCAGCAGCAAGAAAATAGCCAGAGCAAACAGAGGCACGGCCAACTTCTGCCACACACGCAGCGGCACGGTTGCGGTAAACATGGCCAGCACCACACCCACCACAATGAACAAGGCGTGGCGAATTACAAAGTAGTAACGACCGTAGCTTTCATAGCGCGGTCCGTCTGCCAGAGCGATCGAGGCCGAATACACCATCAGCAAACCAAACAGGGTCAGCATCAGTGTGGCGGCCAGCAAGGGGCGATCAAACGCAGGCAATGCCGTGCGTCCGGGACGTACGGCATTGACACCCGAGGTCAGCTCAGCAAACAGACTCATGCCGGCTCTCCTCTATCCAGTGCCATCTCGGTCACGGCGGCGACAAAACACATGCCGCGATGGTGATAGCTTTTGAACATATCCATGCTGGCGCAGGCCGGAGACAGCAAGACCACATCGCCCGAACGCGCCTGCTCGGCAGCAGCTTGCACAGCAGCTTCCAGACCCTCGCAGAAACGATGACGGACATCATGAGCGTCCAGAACAGAGGCAATCAGCTTGGCGTCCTGCCCAATCAAAAACACTTCAGCCACATTCGAGGCAGCCGCAACGGCCAGCGGCTCAAAATCCTGGCCCTTGCCCAAACCACCGGCAATCAGCCAGACACGCTGATCAAACCCCCGCAAGGCGGCAACAGTCGCGCCGACATTAGTACCTTTGCTGTCATCCAGATATTGAACACCGTCCATCACACGCACCAGTTCGACACGGTGCGGCTCCCCTTGATAGGTGCGCAGACCATTGAGCAACTCAGCCCAACCCAGACCCAGACAACGAGCCAGCAACAAGGCTGCTTGGGCATTCAAGGCGTTGTGACGCCCCTTGATCTGCAAAGCCTCAACCGGCATCAAGCGTTTCAAGCCACCTTTACCGCGCACGGCAGGCTCAGCCGGTGCATTACGTTTTTTCAGGCCTGTGGCCGGCAGCTCAAAATCGGTAGGCTCATTGGCCACCAACCACTGCATGCCGCCATCCGTCAGCAAGCCCATATCGCCCAGCAAAGCGGGCTGGTCCAAACCGAAGCTGCGCACCGACTCTTGGCTGGCATCGGGAATCATGGCCATAACGGCTGGATCATCACGATTGACCAAGGCCACATCACACATGCTGTACATGCGCTGCTTGGACTCGACGTAAGCGTCCATACCGCCGTGCCAGTCCAGATGATCCTGCGAAATATTCAGTACAACGCCAGCATCCGCCTGCAAGCTAAAAGTGCTATCCAGCTGGAAGCTGGACAACTCCAGCACCCAGACCTGCGGCAAGGCATTGTTTTCCAGAGCGTCGCACAGGGCGGTCAGCGCAGCAGGGCTGATATTGCCCACGGCCAGTGCAGAAACACCTGCCTGCTCCAGCAAGTGGCGCGTCATGGCCGTGACGGTAGTCTTGCCATTGGTGCCGGTAATGGCCACCACACGGCTTTCATGGCCTTGATCAGCCAGATCTTTCAAGGCACGGGCAAATAGCTCGATCTCGCCAATGACTTCGATTCCACGATCTCGTGCCTGGCTTAAAAAGGCGGCCAGAGCAGGATCCAGGGGCGACAAGCCTGGGCTGATCACCAGGGTATGCACGTCGCTCAGGCTATCGGCCTGCAAGGCGTTCTGCCCCAGACGCACGTCCAGAGGCGCGTTGCTCAGGGCCTGAAGCTTGTCCAGACCCTGCACGTTCTCGCGTGTATCCGCCAAACGAATGCTGGCCCCCTGGGCCAAAGACCAGCGAGCCGCAGCAAAGCCTGTCTCGCCTAACCCCAGGATAAGCATGAGACCGTCTTTACGGATCGAAGGAAAACTCAACGCATTCATCGCAATTTCAATGTAGACAAACCGACCATGACCAGCATCATGGTGATGATCCAGAAGCGAACCACCACCTGTGTTTCTTTCCAGCCGCCAACTTCAAAGTGATGGTGCAGCGGCGCCATACGGAACATTCGTCTGCCCTGCCCGTAGCGTTTCTTGGTGTACTTGAACCAGGTCACCTGCAGCATCACCGACAAGGTTTCCACCACAAACACGCCACCCATAATGAACAGCACGATTTCCTGGCGAACGATCACCGCAATCGTGCCCAGCGCACCGCCCAGGGCCAGCGCACCCACATCACCCATGAACACTTGGGCGGGATAGGCGTTGAACCACAAAAAGGCCAGACCCGCACCGGCAATGGCCGCACAGATCACCATCAACTCACCCGCGCCGGGGATATAGGGGAACAAGAGATATTTGGAGTAGTCGACCCGGCCAACCACGTAGGCAAAAATACCCAGGGCAGCGCCCACCAGCACGGTAGGCATGATGGCCAGACCGTCCAGGCCGTCCGTCAGGTTGACGGCGTTGCTGGAGCCAACAATCACTGCCCAGGTCAGTACCACAAAGCCCAGCACACCCAGCGGGTAGCTGACGGACTTGAAGAACGGCACGATCAGGTCAGCCTGCGTAGGCAGGGGCATGGTGAAGCCGCTCAGGACCCACTCTTTGAACAAAGGCCACAGCTCAGTATTGGCAGGCACCGAAACGGCAAAGCTCAGGTACACGGCCGCAACGATACCGATCAAGGCTTGCCAGAAAAATTTCTGACGCGAGGACATGCCTTCGGGGTCACGATTGACGACTTTCTTGTAGTCGTCTGCCCAACCAATCCAGCCAAAACCAAAAGTCACCAGCAGAACAACCCACACAAAACGGTTGGTCCAGTCTGCCCACAACAAGGTACTGATACCGATAGAAATCAGGATCAGGACACCGCCCATGGTGGGCGTGCCGTTCTTTTGCAAATGCGATTCCGGACCGTAAGCGCGGACAGCCTGACCAATTTTCAGTTCGGTCAGCTTGCGAATCACCCAGGGTCCTGCCAACAAGCCAATTGCCAGCGCAGTGGCGCTGGCCAAAATAGCACGCAGGGTGATGTACTCAAACACCCCAAAGGCGCGAATATGATCGTCCGATAGCCAACGTGCCAGTTCAAGAAGCATGAGTGGCCCCTTCATTATGGGAGAAGTGGTTTTCCAGGGCGGCAACCACACGCTCCATACGAGCGCTGCGCGAACCCTTGATCAACACATGAGACGGCTCCAGGGCCAGCAGGTAAGCCACCATGTCTTCCAAAGTCTCGAATTGATGCGCACGCGCACCAAAAGCCTGGGCAGCATGGCTGGCATCGCCACCCAAGGTCAGCAATTCATCCATGCCACGCTCTTTGGCGTAGGCACCCACTTCAGCGTGCAATTCGGAGCTGTTATCACCGATCTCGGCCATATTGCCCAGCACCAGCACCTTGCGGCCTTTCAGCTGTGCCAGCACATCAATGGCAGCACGTACCGAATCCGGGTTGGCGTTGTAGGTGTCGTCAATCAACTGGTAACCGGAAGACAGCTGCTTGGGCTGCATACGGCCCGTGACAGGACGGAAGCTTTCCAGACCCTGCACAATCGCGCTCAACGGCGCACCGGCGGCATGAGCGCAAGCGGCAGCGGCCAAGGCATTGCGCAGGTTGTGGATACCGGGGCTGTTCAAGGTCAGGGCAGCAGACTGGCCTGCCACATGCAACACAAAACGGGTTTGAGCTGGCTCGACAAACATATCGGCCGCAAAGACCGTTTCCTGACCGCTCAGGCCAAAACGCAATACGGGACGCTGACCAGCCTGCTCAGCCCACATGGCGCTGAAGGCATCATCATCAGGAATCACCAGCGCGCCATCTTGTGGCAGCGCGTCGATCACGGCACCGTTTTCACGAGCCACCGCTTCCACACTGTGCATGAACTCCTGGTGTTCACGCTGTGCGTTATTGATCAGGGCAATCGTGGGGCGAGCCATGGACGCCAGCACGGCAATCTCACCGGGGTGGTTCATGCCCATTTCCAGAACGGCGGCTTTGTGCTCGGAGCTCAAACGCAGGATGGACAGGGGTACGCCCAGATCGTTATTCAAATTACCGCGAGTTGCCAAGCTTTCTGCTTCGCCCAACCAGGCACGCAAGATCGCGGCAATCATTTCCTTGGTCGTGGTCTTGCCATTGCTGCCGGTCACGCCAATGACAGGGATGTCAAAGCGCGAGCGCCACTCGGTCGCCAAGGTCATCAGCGCACGACGCGTATCGCCCAGCACAATTTGTGGCAGTTCGACGTCGGCATCACGCTGAGCCACGAGGGCCGCCACAGCGCCCTGCTCTTTCGCTTTTTCCAGATAGCGATGACCATCGAACTGCTCGCCGCTCAGGGCCAGGAACACATCACCTTTGCTCAGGCTGCGGGAATCGGTGCTCAAACGCACGCCACGCAACCACAGCAAGGCGGCTTTGGCCCAGTCGGAATCGTCAAACACAGAGCGCTCGCCCTGCACTTCCTGGTAGGTTTCGTGGCCCTTACCGGCCAGCAAAACAATATCTTCAGGGCTGGCAGCCCAGATCGAAGACAGGATGGCGCGAGCCCGATCCATTTGCACGGCCGGCGCTTCAGGCATACCAGCCACGATCTGACGAATGATTTCGGCAGGATCTTCAAAACGAGGGTTGTCGGTCGTGACCAGAACGCTGTCAGCCAGACGAGCCGCCACTTCACCCATAATGGGGCGCTTGGCCGTGTCGCGGTTACCGCCGCAACCAAATACGCAAATCAGCTTGCCGCCACGTACGCTGGCCACTTCACGCAAGGCTTGCAGGGCGCGTTCCAGCGCATCGGCAGTATGAGCGTAATCCACCACGACCAAAGGCAAGGGCTGACGACCTGCGGTGCTCTTGGGCGTCACAATTTGCAAACGGCCAGGCACGGACTCCAGCTTGTCCATGATGCGCGCGATCTTGGACACAGGCCAACCCACTTCTTGCAGTACACCCGCCACCAACAGAAGGTTGGCCACGTTATGCTCGCCCAGCAAGTGGGTCAAAATTTGTGCGGTGCCGTGAGCGGTCACCAGATTGAATACCTGGCCGTCGGCACCGGTATGCACGTCCTGAGCCAGCAAATCTACCTCGGGCTGGCTCATGGAGTAGGAAATCACACGGGCGGCCAGACCGGCCTGCATCAATTCACGGCCCGTTTCATCGTCAGCGTTCACGACGGCGCTACGCAGACCAGGCCAACTGAACAGGCGCAGCTTGGCCTGTTTGTACTCTTCCATGCTGTGGTGATAGTCCAGATGATCATGCGTCAGGTTCGTGAACCCGGCAATATCAATACGGACACCATCCAGACGGCCTTGTTCCAGACCAATGGACGAGGCTTCCAGGGCCACGGCATTGCCGCCTTGGGCGCGAATAGCAGCCAGGCTACGGTGTACGGTCAGCACGTCCGGCGTGGTCAGGACGCCACCCAGATTGGAGCCATCGGGCAAGGTCACGCCCAGCGTACCGATAGTGCCGCAAGGCACTTGGGAATGATTCAAGGCCGACGCCACCCACTGCACGGTGGACGTCTTGCCATTGGTGCCGGTCACCGCCACGACAGTCATGGCCTCGGAAGGACGGCCCCACCATTCGTGGGCCACTTCACCCAGCAAGGCACCCAGATTGGGAACCTGCAAAACAGGCACACCGGGATCAACTGTTTGATCGCCCCGCTCGCGCACAATGGCCACTGCACCTTGCTGCACAGCCTGAACTTCGTACTCACGACCATCACCCTGATGGCCGCGGCAGGCGAAAAACGCATCACCCGCCTTGATCTGGCGGGAATCCAAACACAGATTAGCCGTGGGCGCTACATGCTGCGCCAGCCACTCCAATATTGCTGCGGCGTTCATCGTACATTCTCCGCACCGGGGCCAACGGCCACCAGCGAATCTATGGGCGCATCAGGCTGGACACCTAGGCGTCGCAAGCTCCGGGCCACAATTTCTGAAAAAATCGGCGCGGCAATACGCCCGCCGTAATAATTGGAACTATGTGGTTCGTCGATCGTGACGGCCACCACAATGCGAGGGTCGGAGACAGGCGCGAAGCCGACAAAAGAGCCGCGATACAAGGACTTGCTGTAGCGACCATCCACAATCTTGCGGGCCGTGCCGCTCTTGCCAGCGACGCGATAGCCTTGCACCTGAGCCAGACGGGCACCGGCGGGGCCCGCCGCAGCTTCCAGCATGGCGCGAACTTCCGCGGCCACTTTAGGGGTGTAAACCTGAACGCTGGCGGGCTTGCCTTCGCGCTTAAGCAAAGTCATGGAAACCATGTCGCCATTACGCGCAAACGCCGTGTAGGCGTGGGCAATTTGCAGCAGGGAAACCGACAGGCCATAGCCATACGACATGGTGGCGCGCTCGATGGGACGCCAGCGCTCCCAGGGGCGCAGTCTTCCACTGGCAATACCGGGAAAATCGGCCTGCGGAGAACGGCCAAAACCCAGCTCGGTAAACTTGTTCCACATTTCCTGCGAAGTCAGGCGCTCGGAAATCATGGTCATGCCAATATTGCTGGACCGACGCAAAATACCGGCAGCATCCAGCATGCCATTGTTGCGACTAACGTCACTGATCACGCTACCTTGGTAGCGGTACTGACCATTGCCCGTGTTGAACTGGGTGGCGGTGGTGATGCGGTTGATATCCAGCGCCAGAGCCACGGTAAACGGCTTCATGATGGAACCGGGCTCAAAGGTGTCGGTCAAGGCACGGTTACGCAGGGCCGGACCCTTGCGATCATCCCGGTCGTTGGGGTTGTAGGTAGGCAAGTTCACCAGGGCCAGAATCTCCCCGGTTTTCACGTCCATGACCACGGCCGCAGCGGCATTGGCCTTGACGTCTTCCATACCTTTTTTCAAGGCGGTGTACGCGTCGAACTGCAAGCCGGCATCAATGGACAAGTGCAAATCCTGACCGTGGGTAGGCGGGATGATGGCGCGCACGTCCTCCACCACACGTCCCAGACGGTCACGAATTACGCGGCGCGAACCGGGCGTGCCGGACAAGGCAGAGTTGAAGGCAAGCTCAATGCCCTCGATGCCCTGGTCTTCAATATTCGTAAAGCCCACAATGTGCGCCATGACATCCCCTTCGGGATAGAAACGACGCATTTCTTCTTGTTGGTGGATACCAGGGATTTTCAGTTCAGCGATTTGAGCCGCCACATCCACATCCACCTGACGCTTGATGTAGACGAAGTTACGATCTTCAACGGACAGACGACGCTCGATATCGGACTGCCCCATACCAAGGAGCTTGGCCAACTGACCGATCTGCTCGGGTTTGGCATTCCGAGCATCATCAGGAATAGCCCAGATGGCTTTAACAGGCACACTGGAGGCCAGCACCACAGAACCCGTACGATCAAAAACCTTGCCACGCATGGGCGGCAGCACCTGGGTGCGCTCATAACGGCGCTCGCCTTGCTGCTGCAAAAATTCGGTAGACAGGCCCTGCAAATACAAAGCCTTGACGATCAGGGCGCCAAAACCCAGAAACAAGAGGACCAGCACCAAACGCGAGCGCCAGAATGGAATCTGGACGCTCAGGACGGGATTTTCGTGATAACCGAATCGTTTCATGGCCGCCCTCCGGACTGCACCTGGGTCGAGCTCAGCTCACCCCCTTGCAAATAGAGAGTGCGCTCGGGAGAGCTCAACACCAGGCCCAATTCGTTGCGACCAATATCGTCCACGCGAGCGTTACGGGCCAGCTCGGCCCGTTCCAGTTGCAGACGACGCCAGTCCGTATCCAGTTCACCGGCTTTGGTGACCAGACGATCGGTTTGCACAAACAGCTCGCGCGCCTGATAGCGCGCCGTCACCAAAGAGATGGCCGAAAGCATCAACACCAAAGAGAGGGTGATGACCAGGCGCATCATCGGCGGCCTCGCTTGCCGGCGGGCTGTCGGCTATAGGCGGCCTGTTGCAGCAGACGCTCGCTGGCGCTGCGCATCCAGTCCTGGTGGATGGGGGTGTCGGTGCGTTGCACCACACGTAATACCGCCGAGCGGGCTCGGGGGTTGTCGCTGGACTCCTCGTCAGTGGGCAAGATTCTGCCCAAAGACTGCACCAGAGGCTGGGGCAAGTCTTTTTCAAGAATAGGTAGACGTGACTGTTCCTGCGCGGGACGCGCAGCTGCGTTCATGAACTGTTTGACCATGCGGTCCTCCAGTGAATGAAATGCAATCACCGCAAGCCTGCCCCGAGTCGCCAATCGACTCAGAATTGACGGAAGCGCGTGCGCGAGCTCTTCGAGCTCACGATTGAGGTAAATCCGTATAGCCTGGAAGGTCCTGGTTGCCGGATGTTGACCCTTTTCGCGCGTGCGGACGACACCGGCGACGAGCTCGGCGAGATCACGCGTTGTATGTAGCGGGCGGGATTGGCGGCGATCAACAATCGCCTTTGCAATCTGGAAAGCAAACCGTTCTTCGCCATATTCTGCAATGACCTCCTTTAAAACTTCTACGCTGACCTCGGCCAGCCACTGTTCAGCGGTCAAACCACCGCTGGTATCCATGCGCATGTCCAACGGACCTTCGCGCATAAAAGAGAAACCTCGTTCTGCGTCGTCGATTTGTGGCGAGGAAATGCCCAAATCCATCATGACGCCTTGCAATGGCCCCACATCCAGCTCGTCCAGAGCCTGGGCCAAATCACCAAAACCACTATGTACAACCGTCACACGGCTATCTTGTGCTGCCAGCTCCTGGGCCACGGCGATCGCTTGCGGATCCTTGTCGATCACGATCAGGCGCCCCTGGGGACTCAAGTGCGACAACAAGAGACGGCTGTGACCGCCACGACCAAAAGTGCAATCGACGTACACACCATCGACCAAACCCTGGATTTCGGGGTTTTGCGCCCAGCGCCGGGCCTCAAAGGACGGATCCACGAGGGCCGCCACCGTAGGCTCCAGCAGCACGGATCGATGTACCAGCGTCATGACTTACTCAGAAAGAAAAAGTGTCGAATACGTCTGTGGAGTTTTCAGCCAGATCCTGGGCCTGTCGGCGTTCCAGTTCCTGCGCATTCCACAACTCAAAATGGGTGGCCATACCCAGCAGCATGGCGTCGCGCTCCAACCCCACTGCGGTGCGCAGTTCGGGAGCGATCAATATCCGACCAGCGGAGTCCAGATCAACGTCCTGAGCACTACCCAGCAGCAGGCGTTGCAAGAAACGGGCACTCATGGGAAAGCGGGCAATTTGTTCGCGCTTTTCTTCCCACACACTGCGCGGATACACCAGCAAACAGCCGTCGGGATGGCGAGTGAGGGTCAAGCGGCCTTGTTCCTGCTGCAAAAGCGCGTCACGGTGCCGAGTCGGAATGGACATCCGACCCTTAGCATCCAGTGTGAGTGCGCTGCTGCCTTGGAACACTATTTTCCCCCACTTTTTTACACTATTTCCTACTTTTCCCCACTCTACGGGGGAAAGCCTTTGCGGTCAAGGCAGTGGTTGCAATTTTTTCAATCACAACAAGCACTTAGCGCACTATCCTAGAAGTGGCTAAAAAAAAATACTGTGTGAAATCAAGAAATTGCAGGGCGCATTAAAAGTGAATTGTTATAAAAATGCGCGCAAGCGACTCTTGCCAAGGATTCAACATCCTTAACAATTGCTTTCAAATGTACGAAATCGGTGCAATTGGTGGCGAACGCCGGGAGAAGTGTGAGACAGGCCTATAGGCCGGATTCTGTATGCCAGCGGGAACCCGCTGGCCGGCAATCATTCCTCTGGACCGACCATTACTGGCCGGTTCTAGCTACCTACCCGCATACTGAGACGAGCCGCCTCTCGGGCTAAAAGCCTGCGTATGCCTATTTGGTATTGCTCCGGGTAGAGGTTACCGCGTTTCACCCCACAGCACTTTGCACCGAAGTACAAGAAAACACGGAAGTCGCCGTATCTGTGCCTGCTTGCGCAAGCCCTTGCTGTGGTCTCGTCTCTGTGGCCCTGGTCCTCGGCTCGTCTGGCGTGATACCACACTTGCCGGACGGCTGTTAGCCGCTACCCTGCTCTATGGAGTCCGGACCTTCCTCGATACTTGCGTACCGCGACTGCCCAGCCTGCCTCACAGATGCATTGTAACCTGCGACAATAGAGAAATTCGCAGGACGCGCTGATTTATCTGGAGTCTTATGTCCACCAATCTGATTTCCCTGACCGATGCCCAATTGGCATTCGGCCACCATGCTTTGCTGGACCATGCCGATCTGGTCATTCAAAGCAACGAACGTATCGGTCTGATCGGGCGCAATGGTGCTGGCAAATCGTCGCTTTTGAAAATTCTGGATCAACGTCAAGCTCCCGACGATGGTCAGGTCAAACGACTGGGCGGGCTGAAAGTAGCCACCGTCGAACAAGAACCGGAGCTGGATCCGAATCTGAGCATTTACGATTTGCTGTGTGGCGATTTCACCGAAGCCGAAGACTGGCAACGCCCTGCCCGCGTCAACGCCCTGATCGACAAGCTGGGCTTGAATCCGGATGCACTGGCTGGCAGCTTGTCGGGCGGACAGCGTAAGCGCGTCGCCCTGGCCAATGCCCTGGTGAACGAACCCGACCTGCTCTTGCTGGACGAACCCACCAACCACCTGGACTTTGACGGCATTCTTTGGCTGGAACAATTGCTGCTGGATTTCCGTGGCAGCGCAGTCATCATTACCCACGACCGCCGTTTCCTGGATGTGGTAGCAACGCGGATTGTCGAGCTGGATCGCGGCAAGTTGTTCAGTTTCCCCGGTAACTTCAGCCAATGGCAGGAACGCAAGGCTGAATACCTGGAAGCAGAGAAGCAACAAAATGCCAAATTCGACAAATTTCTGGCCCAGGAAGAAGTCTGGATTCGCAAAGGCGTGCAAGCCCGCCGCACCCGAGATGAAGGTCGTGTTCGCCGCCTGGAACAATTGCGCCGTGATCGTGCCGAGCGACGCGAGCGCTCGGGCGACGTCAAATTCGCCATTTCCGAAGGCCAGCGCTCCGGCAAGCTGGTCGCTGAACTACAAGATGTCACACACGGCTACGACGACCGCATCCTGATCAAGGATTTTTCCACCGTGCTGATGCGCGGAGACCGTATTGGCCTGATCGGCCACAACGGCGCCGGCAAAACCACACTGCTACGCATCATGCTGGGTTTGCAAGAGCCTAATTCTGGCACTGTACGCCACGGTACCAAACTGAACATTGGCTACTTTGACCAGATGCGCAGTCGCCTGGACGAAAACGCCACTCTGGCGGACACCATCAGCCCCGGCAGTGAGTGGGTGGAAATTGGCAATCAGCGCAAGCACATCATGAGCTACCTGGAAGACTTCCTGTTCCCGGCAGCCCGCGCTCACTCCCCGGTACGCAGTCTGTCTGGCGGTGAACGTGCCCGACTGGCGCTGGCCCGCATGTTTGCCCAACCTACTAATGTATTAGTACTGGACGAACCGACCAACGATCTGGATATCGAAACTCTGGAGCTACTGGAAGACCTGATTCAGGATTACACAGGCACCGTGCTGCTGGTCAGCCACGACCGTACATTCCTGGACAACGTGGTCACCCAGGTGATTGCGGCCGAAGGCGACGGCCATTGGGGTGAGTATGTGGGTGGCTACGACGAGTGGCTGGCACAACGCCCGCAAGCCAAAGCCGAGACACCGGCAGCCAGCACTCCAACTCCCGCCGCCACTGAAAAGCCTGCTGCAGAGCGCAACAACAAGGCTAACAAGCCTGGCCGTCTGGCCCCGTGGGAAGAAAAGGAACTGGACGCGCTGCCCGAGAAGATTGCGGCTATAGAAAGCCAGCAAGCCGAACTGGCAGAACAGCTGAGCGCACCGGATCTGTATAAAGATGGCTCTGCTCGAGCCGACGAGATCAACCAACAACTGGATCAGCTCAACACTGACCTGGAGCAGTTATTTGAACGTTGGGAAAAGCTGGAAGAAAAGCGCTTGGCCAGCTAAAGGGAGACAGAGGAATCAGGGATTCAGCCCGGTAAAGCCGAACTGATCCTCCGGTTCCTCCTCAATCCGGGCAATGCGCTGACAGTCGACCATGATCGGTTCGAGTACCGTGCAACAACACGGCAGAACCTCGCCTGGGCCGACATACGCTAAAGGCTGCTCTTTATAAGCAACCTTTCCATACACAAGAGGAATACGGCAGGAGCCGCAATAGCCGCTCCTGCATTGATACTCAACCTGATGGCCGGTTCGTTCCAAACCTTCCAACAAAGTTTCGCCGTCCCGCAACTGAAAGTCATGATCAGTTGTCCGGACTTGACTCATAACTCGATACCGTCGAAGTCGCCAGCCGACACGGCCGAGTCGATCTGACCGACCAGGTAAGAGCTCAGTTCCACCTCTTGAGGTGCCACCTGCACGGTGTCCGAGGACAGCCAGGTGTTGATCCAGGGAATGGGGTTGTGTTTGACGGACTCAAACGCAGGCTTCAGGCCCACAGCACCCATACGGATATTGGTGATGTATTCCACGTACTGTCCCAGAATGTCCTTGTTCAGACCAATCATGGAACCGTCGCGGAACAGGTAATCCGCCCACTGTTTCTCCTGCTCGGCCGCGTCTTTGAACATATCAAAGCAGACCGGCTCCAGTTCGCGGGCAATCTGAGCGAACTCGGGATCATCGCTACCGGAACGCAGGATATTGATGATGTGTTGCGTACCAGTCAGGTGCAACGCTTCATCACGCGCAATCAAGCGAATGATCTTGGCATTACCTTCCATCAACTTGCGCTCGGCAAAAGCGAAGGAGCAGGCAAAGCTGACGTAAAAGCGGATGGCCTCAAGAATATTGACGCTCATCATGCACAGGTACAGCTTCTTCTTCAGCTCGTAGACGCTTAGCGTGCGGGTTTCACCGTTGATCTCATGCTCGCCCGCGCCCAGTTGGGCATACAGCATGGTGTCGCTGATCAGATCGTCGTAGTACGAAGAAATATCGGCCGCACGCAGCTGAATGTTTTCGTTACGCACGATGTCGTCAAAAATAACGGACGGATCATTGGCAATATTGCGAATGATGTGCGTGTACGAGCGCGAGTGAATTGTCTCGGAGAAAGCCCAGGTTTCAATCCAGGTTTCCAGCTCCGGAATCGATACCAGAGGCAGGAAGGCCACGTTGGGGCTGCGGCCCTGAATGGAATCCAGCAAGGTCTGATATTTCAGGTTGCTGATGAAAATATGCTTTTCGTGGTCAGGCAGGTTCTGGTAGTCGATCCGATCCTGGGTGATGTCCACTTCTTCCGGACGCCAGAAGAAGGACAACTGCTTTTCAATCAGCTTTTCAAAAATCGGATATTTTTGCTGGTCGTAGCGAGCCACGTTCACCGGCTGCCCAAAGAACATGGGTTCTTTGAGCTGGTCGTTATCCGTTTTAGAAAAAGTACTATAGGTAGTCATGATGCTATTTACCCTTGCTTAGATCTTGCACGCGCCGCCTGCGCAACCGTCGTCCTCTACTTCGCCATGCGAATCATCGGCACCGTCGCGGGTGTTGTGGTAGTACAAGGTCTTCACACCGTATTTGTAGGCCAGCAGCAAGTCCTTGAGCAGTTGCTTCATCGGTACGCGACCACCCTCGAACCGCTGTGGGTCATAGTTGGTGTTCGCAGAGATCGACTGGTCAACGAACTTCTGCATCACGCCAACCAACTTCAGGTAGTCGTCGTTACCGGGCATTTGCCACAGCAACTCGTACTGATCCTTATATTTTTCAAATTCAGGCACCACCTGACGCAAGATGCCGTCCTTGGACTGCTTGACGGACACCAGGCCACGCGGAGGCTCAATACCATTGGTGGCATTGGCAATCTGGCTGGAGGTTTCCGAAGGCATCAAGGCGGTCAGGGTGGAGTTGCGCAGACCGTGCTTGACGATGTCAGCACGCAGGGCTTCCCAGTCCAGGTGCAGCGGCTCGTTGCAAATACCGTCTACATCTTTCTTGTAGGTGTCGGTAGGCAGCAGTCCCTTGGCATAGGTTGTTTCGTCAAAGGCGTCGCAAGGACCGTATTCACGCGACAACTGTACCGAAGCCTTCAACAGGTAGTACTGGATGGCTTCAAAGGTACGGTGGGTCAGGCCCAACGCTGCCGGGTCGGAGTAACGGGTGCCGTTCTTGGCCAGGTAGTAAGCGTAGTTGATGACGCCAACGCCCAGGGAGCGACGCTTGTTGGTTGCGTTCAGTGCAGCCTTGACCGGGTAGTCCTGATAGTCCAGCAAAGCATCTAGAGCGCGAACAATCAGTTCAGCCAGACCGTCCAGCTCGTCCAGGGACTCCAGAGCACCCAGATTGAAAGCCGACAGGGTGCACAGCGCGATTTCACCTTCGGGATCGTTCAGATCGTTCAAAGGCTTGGTGGGCAGGGCAATTTCCATGCACAGGTTGGACTGGCGCACGGGAGCGCGGTCAGCCTGGAATGGGCTGTGCGTGTTGCAGTGGTCCACGTTCTGAATGTAGATACGGCCGGTGCTGGCACGCTCTTGCATCAGCAGGGAGAACAGCTCCACAGCAGGCAGGCTGCGCTTGCGGATGGCGGGATCTTGTTCGTACATCTCGTACAGACGCTCGAACTCGTCCTGGTCGGCAAAGAAGGCTTCGTACAGACCGGGCACGTCATGAGGCGAGAACAGCGTGATATGGCTGCCCTTGATCAAGCGTTGGTACAGCAAGCGGTTGATCTGAACACCGTAGTCCAGGTGACGGATACGGTTTTCTTCTACACCACGGTTGTTCTTCAGAACCAGCAGTGTTTCCACTTCCAGGTGCCACATGGGGTAGAACAAGGTTGCCGCACCACCACGCACGCCGCCTTGCGAGCAGGACTTCACAGCGGCCTGGAACATCTTGAAGAAAGGCAGGCAGCCGGTGTGCTGAGCCTCACCACCGCGAATTTCGCTGCCGACGGCGCGAATGCGACCACCGTTGATACCGATACCGGCGCGCTGCGATACGTAACGAACAATGGCGCTGGTCGTAGCATTGATGCTGTCCAGGCTGTCGTCACATTCGATCAGCACGCAAGAGCTGAACTGACGAGTGGGTGTGCGCACGCCAGCCATGATGGGCGTGGGCAAGGAAATCTTGAATTGCGATACCGCGTCGTAGAAACGCTTGATAAAGCCCAGACGAGTGTCGGCAGGGTAACGGGCGAACAGGCACATGGCCACCAGCATGTACAGGAACTGGGGGCTTTCGTAGATGCGCTTGGTCACGCGGTTTTGAATCAGGTACTTGCCTTCCAGCTGCTTGACGGCACCGTAAGAGAAGTTCATGTCACGCCAGTGATCCAGATGAGCATCCAGCTCATCGAACTCGGCGCGCGTGTAGTCTTGCAGCAGATGCGGATCGTAGCGACCTTCCTTGGTTTGCAAGGTCACGTGATCGAACAGGCTTGGAGGTTCAAACTGACCAAAAGCGATTTTGCGCAGATGGAAAATCGCCAGGCGGGCAGCCAGATATTGGTAGTCAGGCGTATCTTCGGAGATCAGATCCGCAGCCGACTTGATGATCGTTTCGTGGATGTCGCTAGTGCGAATGCCGTTATAGAACTGAATGTGAGAGCGCAGCTCTACTTGAGAGACGGACACATTACTCAGACCTTCAGCGGCCCAATCAACCACTCGGTGAATCTTGTCGAGGTTAATAGGTTCTGTACGGCCATCTCTTTTAGTGACCATTAACTGTTCGGTTGATTGCATTTCAGTCTCGGAAATCGGTGAAGATTGACGGAAGACGCGGCTTTTGCAGCCGCCAGCGTCAGTTGATGCACACCATATATAGTGTGATATTGACGTCATTCTACTACATATAGCGGATTGAGCGAATAGCGGTTTTTGAACTGCAGAGCAGATTCGGCACATAAAAATGCAACCAAACTTTGCTCTGCTAACAATTTCCTATTGCGTCTGGAACTCTTGCACGCAGCGCAGCAAAGCCTCGCCATAGGCCTCTCTTTTGCGTACGCCTATGCCTGTAATTGGCTCCAGATCAGCCTCTGAACTAGGGCAACGAATAGCCACTTCGCGCAAAGTGGCATCATGGAAAATGACATAGGCCGGCACACCATGTTCGCGTGCGGTAGCCGCACGCCAGGCGCGCAAAGCCTCGAACCGCCTCTGTTGGTCGGGTTCCAGAGCAGGTCCGGCAGGCGCCTGACCTTTTACTCGGTGTGCAGCCGGTCCACGTGTTACGGTTTCGCGCCGCAACATCAAGGTCCGCTCCCCTTTGAGCACTTCACGGCTGGCCTCGGTCAGCAACAAGGTGCCGTAGCCTTCCGGGTCCACCGTGACCAAGCTATGCGCCAGCAACTGGCGCAGCACTCCGCGCCAGGCTTGATCGGTCAAATCCTTGCCCACACCAAAGACGGTCAGCTTGTCGTGCTCATGCTCTTTGACACGATCCGTCAGCTTGCCCAGCAAAATGTCGATCAGGTGCCCGGCCCCGAAGCGCTGACCACGCTCACGCCACAGTCTATAGATGGTGGAGAGCATTTTCTGCGCTGCCACTGTGCCATCCCAGGCTTCTGGCGCTTCCAGGCAGGTGTCGCAGTTACCGCAAGGTTCGATCTGCTGATCGAAATATGCCAACAAGCGCTGACGGCGGCAGGAAATGGTTTCGCACAGGCCCAACATGGCATCCAGCGCGTGACCCTGCTGGCGTCGGTGTGCCGCATCGCCTTGCGACTGGTTAATCATGCGATGCAATTGCACCACGTCCTGCAAGCCATAAGCCAGCCAGGCCGTGGCCACTTCGCCATCGCGCCCTGCCCGTCCGGTTTCCTGGTAATACCCTTCTACCGATTTGGGCAAGTCAATGTGGGCCACAAAGCGCACATCCGGTTTGTTGACGCCCATGCCAAAGGCAATGGTCGCCACCATGACCACTCCTTCTTCTCGAAGAAAACGAGCCTGGTTAATGGCGCGTTGCTGCGCATCCAACCCTGCATGGTAGGGCAAGGCATGAATACCGTTCTTGCACAGGAACTCGGCCGTGTCTTCCACGCGTGAACGCGACAGACAATACACAATCCCCGCATCCCCGGAGTGCTCCTCCTGAATGAAGCTCAAGAGCTGCTTGCGCACCTCGTTCTTTTCGATGATGCGGTAGCAAATATTGGGACGATCAAAACTGGCAACAAAATGCCGGGCCTCTTCCAGCTTCAAGCGTTGGGCAATTTCTACCCGCGTCAACTGAGTGGCGGTAGCCGTCAAGGCAACCCGTGGCACACCTGGCCAACGCTGGGCCAGCAAGTCCAGACCCAGATACTCAGGGCGAAAATCGTGACCCCATTGCGATACGCAGTGGGCTTCGTCAATGGCAAACAGGGAAATCTGGCCGCGTGCCAGCAAATCCAGACAGCGGTCTGTCAGCAAACGTTCGGGAGCCACATAGAGCAGATCCAACTGCCCCGTCAGAAACTCGCGCTCGACCTCGCGGGCAGTTTGCCAATCCTGGGTGGAATTCAGATACGCCGCGTTAACGCCCAACTCGTTGAGGGCGTCCACCTGATCCTGCATCAAGGCAATCAGGGGAGACACCACCACACCGGTGCCGGGTCTCACCAAAGCAGGAATCTGGTAACAGAGCGACTTGCCGCCGCCGGTGGGCATCAAGACCAGGGCGTCGCCGCCTTGGATCAGGGTCTCGATAATCTCGTGCTGAGAACCACGAAAACTGTCATAACCAAAAACTTCCTGAAGAACCTCAAGTGCTGACTGGGCCATGCCGCCTGCTTAAAAAATCGGAATAGAAAAACGCAGCGCGATGTTCGACTGACGACTTTCCAGATGACGGCGAGCTTGCAAACCCACCCTAAGGTGGGGACTGTACCAGAACTGCTGCGTGACCCCAAGGTAGCGGTTCTCCCCCCCGGCAACTACCTGCTGCACCTCGTACTGAGTCTTCACTTCACCCCAGCGGCGCAGGGGCACGGACAGGCCGACAATCTGCCGACTGCTAGCCGCATCCACCTTCATGCCCTGGTAACGACTCAAATCCAGAAAATTGTCCTGGTAGCGTTCACCCTGCCACTGCAGATGCAAATCATCCAGCACATCCAGGCCATAGGCTGCCTGATAACGCCAACCTTGCCCCACCGCATGGGAAGCTTTAGCCACGCTGGCCTGCCACACGCCAAAGTCCGGCGATCGATAGGTTGCACCCAGACCGGTCAGCCCAAAATCACGAGCGCTTTCCATCTGAGTATCAATACTGGTACGACTGGTGACATCGGTGCTGAGCATCAAGCTGCCGGCCGAAGAGCCATACACCAGATCCCCGTTATCCTGCTTGCCCGTCATATCCAGCGCGCCAACAGCCAGGGCATAACGCCATGGCCCGGCCGGGCCCTGCTCGAACTGCTGAGTGATATTGATACCGCCCAGTTCCACGGGCCGCGCCCAGTCCGGTGCGGTAACCGTGTCATTGCCCAAGGTCAGCTGCAGCCCGTCTTCATTCACATAACGCCAGTTGCGCTCGCCAAACTGCCAGACCTGGTCGGGCGCACTGCTCAACCAGCGGGCACTCCAAATTGGAGAGGACTGCTGACTATATTGGATGGAGCGCGCCAGACTGGCGGTGCTGGCACCGCTCAGACTGAAATCGGAAAATGTGTAATCCATGGAGGCCGCTGGACTGAGCAAGTCCTGATCTCCTTGGCGATGCCACTGCGTAGCATCAAAAAATGGCTCCACGGGCGGGAGTTCCTGGGCCGGAATGGCCTGTGCCTCATCCACGCCATACACGCGGGTAGCAGACAAACTCTCCAGCCCAACACGATTTTGAGCGGTGGCCAATGGAACAGCGAACAGCATGGCAAGACCGACCAACAGCCCGCCTGCCAAGCCTCGCTGGCAAGCTTTTGTACGCATGATTTATGTCACAAAAAGAGTTTAGCGCCGGGCATCCAGCATCACTTCGCCGCTCGCATCCAGGGAGCGTTTGATGGCGGAGTATTTTTCCAGCACAGCAGACTTATAGACTACACCAATCAGACGACCCGAGCCGTCACCATTCAATACGGGCAGACGCTCTCCAGCAAAGCTCACAAAGTGTTCCTGAGCCTCGTCCAGACTCATGTTCGGGTAGAGCGTCTTGACGAAATCCATGCGCAGAATATCGCCCACCACACGCTCCTGGGCAGCGTTGTCGTCCAACAACATTCGAGTCAGGTCAGGCTGAGCAATCACACCTTGATAAACCTGTTCTTCGTTCACCACATACAAATAACGCACGGGGTAGTCCAGAAACATCTGCAAGGCATCGCGCATCTGGGTGGTGGTGCTGACGACGGTATCAGCCGGACGTACCAGCTCGGCCAAGGTGGTGTGACGCAACTTGTGGCGCAGCAAGGCATCCCGCTCGCGCACCAGGGTGACTTCATACATGGCGACCTCGGCCACACCACGGGACACAAAATAAGCCATGACACAGGCCACAATCAAGGGCAGCACCAACTGATAGCTCAATGTCATTTCAAACAGCATCAGTATGGCCATGAAGGGAGCGTTGGTGGCGGCCCCCAGAAACGCGCCCATGCCCACCAGGGTGAACAAGTACAACGGTAAATCCAGACCCGGCAAGATCAGCAAAGTCAGTTGACCAAACAAGGTGCCAAAGGCCGCGCCCACAAAGATGGCGGGGGTAAACACACCGCCGACAGCGCCCGAACCAACTGTCAGCCCTGTGGCCAGAACCTTGAACGCCAGGATAAGCAGCACGCTGTACCAGGCCCAGTCGCTGTGCAGCATGGAGGACACTACGCTAAAGCCATTACCGGCCACGCGCGGCATGACAATCAGCAAAAGTCCCAGCAACAAACCACCCAAAGCCAAGCGCAAAGGCAAACCCAGGCCAGTACGCTTGAACAGGGTGCGGAACAGATTCAACAATTTCAGGAAAGCGGGTGCAGCCAGACCAATCAGCACACCCAGGACCAGAAAGGGCAAGATGTCCCAACCCGCAACGGCCTGAACATTCGTCATTTCGTAAGGGGCGTGATAACCGCCCAGCATACGCATGGTCAGGTGAGCACTGACAGCCGCCATCAACAGGGGGCCAAAGCTGCTCATGGTCATGGTACCCAGCACAATCTCGGCCACAAACACGGCACCGGCGATCGGAGCGCCATAAGCGGCAGCTACACCGGCTGCGGCACCACAGGCCACCAGCAGGCGCAGACGGGCTTCACCAAACAAGGTGAAACGGCCAATCGCGGAAGCGGACAAGGAGGCCAGATGCACCATCGCCCCCTCCCGACCGATCGAGCCGCCCGAGGCCACCGTCATCAAGGACGACAAGGATCGCAGCAGCCCCTGGCGAATGGACAAGCGGCCATCGCCAATGGCCACAGCTTCCATATAGTCAGAATTGCTTCCCGACGGCAGACGCCCTGCCAGCCATAGCAGGATACCGGCACACAAACCGCCCAAGGTGGGAAACAGGAGGCGCATGTACCAGGGTAGACTTTCCGTGACTGCGACGATCCCGCCGTGCTGACCCGTGACAACTTGCTGCACAAAGCGCATGCCCTGATGAAAGGCCAAAGTCGCCAAGGCACCCAAAATACCAGCCAAGACCGCCCAGGCCAGCATGGCGGGCATATCAGACAACCACTTGAAACCCTGCAGACGCTTGCGCATCGACAGCACGGAATGGGCAATCATAAAAAAGGTCAGCCTTTAAAGCTGGGCGGCAAAGGTGGGCGAGACAATCCAAACATGCGCCAGTACACCCACACGTTGAAAATCAGCACGATGGGCAAGGTAATCACAATCGCCGACAGGATCAGGCTCAGGGCTGGCACCCCGGCAGCGGCGTCCCAGATCGTCATCTCGTCCAGGATCAGATAGGGGAAGAAGCTGAACGCCAGCCCGGCCATGACGGACACCATCACGAACAGGGTCAGCAAAAAGGGCAAGGTCGTGGTGCGATAGCTGCTGTTGATCATGCGCTGCAGGCTCATTTCAATCGACACAAAGCAGCTGAGAATCAAGGCCCAGAGGAACAATACCAAGCCCCAATACGGCCCGTCGCTCCATTTAAGCAGCACGCCGGCATTCACAAAGGCCAACACGACGGACACACCCACGGCACCGGCCGCAAACCAGCGTACCGAACGACGGCCCCAATTGACCGCTCGGGCACGCAGCTCGCCTGCTTCACGCATGATGAGCCAGCTAGCACCTAGCAAGCAGTAAGCGGCAATAGCGCAAAAGCCCATGAAGACAGAGAACCAGATATAACCGGCATCGCTCTGAAAGCCCACTACGACCTGCGCCAGCAACACACCATGGGAGAACGCCGTCAACCAGGACCCCAGGGCAAAACCCATTTGCCAGCGGGACTGACGCTCTACCGGCGCGCGCAGTCGGAACTCGAAGGAGACGGAACGGGCAAAAACGCCCACGCCCAGCGCACATAACGGTCCGTACAGACCGCCCATCACCGCCCCCCAGGCTTTGGGGAAAGCGCAGACAAACAAACCCAGGCCAAGAAACAGCCAGAACTCGTTGGCATCGCGCCAGGGGCTCAGCAATGACAGCATGCGGGGACGCAAGGAGTCCGGTGCCAGCAAGGACAGACAGCCCACGCCAATATCGAAGCCGTCCAGAACCGTCCCGGCCACAATAATCAAAAAGAACAGGGCCAGAAACGCCAGCGGCATCCAGAACGCCGGATCATGGGCGCCCAGGCCCAACGCATTTGCAAAAGAGTCAATCATGCCCGCCCCCGATGACGCGCGATCGGTACCACACCAAAACGAACGGCATGTCGCAACTTCTGGAAAAAACCAATCATGCACAAGATGTAGACCAGGCCGTAACTCAGCAAACCCAGCCCGACGGTAAAGACGCTCTCGGTGCTTTGCACTTGCACGGCCTGAATATCGTTACCGACCAGATAAGGCAAAAAGCCCAACAAGACGTAGGCTGCGCCACCCAGCAACATGATCCAGCCCAACACCGAGGCGACCACCATGAGCTGACGTTCTCTATAAGAAAGAGAGTGCGGGTCCAGGCCATAACGGCGAGTGCGCAACAAGACCCACAACAGCAGGAACAGCATCAAGGCTCCTGCCAGCACGGCTACACGGAAGGACCAGAAGGTCAGGGTGACGGGCGGCATGGCGTCGGAAAACTGATCCAGACCCATCAAAATGCCACTGTCATTACGACCCAACCAGCGTCCACCTGCATGAGACCAGCGCAGCACACCCAGAACACTGTCCTGCATGGCGGAGGGCGCCGCCACCAGAATCAAATCAGGCTGCGAGCCGCTTTCCCAGTACGCCGCCGCAGCCGCTGCCTTGGCAGGCTGATGCTCCGCAGTCATGAAACCATTGCCTATCACAGCGAGGATCAGGGCCAGCCAAGCCACCCCGCCCAGAAACAGGGCACTGCGAAAGGCCAGACGCTCCTGGTCGGTAACTGGCTTTTGCATGGTCTGGGCGCAGGTTACACCCAACATGAAAAAGGCCACCGTCAGCAAACTGCCTGCAAACAAAAGACCGGCATACCAGGGCAAGGCGGGCGTGCTGAGCACATCCAGCCATTCCATCACCACATAATGGCCTTCAATCACATCGACACCCGTTGGCACCTGCATCCAGGCCACAATCGCCACCAGCCAGAACGCCGTGACGGTAACGCCCAGGGCCACCATCAGCACCACCACGGTATGAACCAGATTGGACAGCATGCGCTGGGCAAACAGCATCACACCCAAAAAGCAGGATTTGAAAATGAACAAGGACAGCATGGAGGCGGCCAGCATGGGACCGATGACATCACCCACCTGCTCCATCAGGCCCGGCCAGACACTGCCAAACTGAAGCAGCACGGGCATGGACGCCGCAAAGCTTAAAATAAACGCCAGTGCAAACAGACGCACCCAAAAACGGTACGCCCCCATCCAGGCCGCGGCCTTGTTGCCAAAGGTTCTGATCTTGAAATACAGCAACACCCAGGCCAGTCCCAGCTCCAGGGCCAGAAACAGCAGCATGAAGCCCAGGCTAAGGAAAAACTGGGCATGAGACAGAGAAAGGGCGGAGTGCGTCATAATGAGCGCTAGTGTAGGGTGAATTGGCCTGCAAACGCCACCATACTACCCCAAGTTCTTCCCTGATTTTTTAGAACCCGTTCATGGGGTAAATACCCCTCTAAAACAAGAACGTGGCAAAATGGCCGATTAGTCTGTCGGCTTCTTTATTTCAAACGTGTATGACCTCTGACACCACTCCCGCTCCCGTATCTAATTTTCTGCGCACGATCATCGACCAGGATCTGAGCGCTGGCCGTTACGCACAAAAATCCTGGGCCGGTCAGCCAGGCCCGGCCAGTACCCAGGAAGGGGCGGCTGTTGATGCCGCGCGTATCCGTACGCGCTTTCCCCCCGAGCCCAACGGCTATCTGCACATTGGGCACGCTAAAAGTATCTGTTTGAACTTCGGACTGGCCAGCGACTACCAAGGTGCCTGCCACCTGCGCTTTGACGACACCAATCCTGAAAAAGAAGAACAGGAGTACGTGGACGCCATTATCGACATGGTGAAATGGCTGGGCTTTGACTGGACCTTCAATAAAGAAGAGAACCTGTACTTTGCCAGCGACTACTTCGACTATATGTACCAGTTCGCCGAAGCCCTGGTGAACGCGGGCCATGCCTACGTTGACGAGCAAAGCGCCGAAGAAATGCGTGCCAACCGTGGCACCCTGACTGAAAAAGGCGTGAACTCGCCCTGGCGCGACCGCCCTGCCCAGGAGTCCATCAAGCTGCTGCGCGAAATGCGCGACGGCAAGCACCCCGATGGCAGCATGGCCCTGCGCGCCAAGATCGATATGGGCTCGCCCAATATCAATATGCGCGACCCGGTCATGTACCGTATCCGCCATGCCGAACACCATCGCACTGGCGACAAATGGTGTATCTACCCCATGTACAGCTGGGCGCACCCTGTGGAAGACGCGCTCGAGCGCATCACCCACAGTCTGTGTACCCTGGAATTTGAAGACCAGCGTCCCTTCTATAACTGGATTCTGGAACGCCTGGTCGAACTGGGTCAGTTGTCCGACCCGCTGCCCAAGCAGTACGAGTTCTCGCGTCTGAACCTGTCCTACGTGGTCACCAGCAAGCGCAAGTTGCGCCAGCTGGTTCAGGAAAACCACGTATCGGGCTGGGACGATCCGCGCATGCCTACCCTGGCCGGTTTGCGCCGCCGTGGTTACAGCGCCGGTGCCATCCGCCTGTTCACCGACCGCCTGGGTGTGTCCAAGGCAGCCCAACATGTGGACTACAGCCTGCTGGAACAAGCCCTGCGCGATGATCTGGACCCGGTGGCCGACCGCAGCGTTGCCATTCTGGACCCGATCGAACTGATCATTACCAATTACCCGGAAGGCCAAAGCGAGCTGTGTCACGCACCGCGCAACCCACACAATCCGGAGGCCGGCCAACGCGAGTTCCCCTTCTCCGGTCGCCTGTACATTGAACGCGAGGACTTCAAGGAAGAGCCACCCAAAAAGTACTTCCGCCTGTTCCCCGGCAATACCGTGCGTCTGAAGTACGGCTATGTCGTGCGTTGCACCGGCTGCGTCAAGGACGAGCAAGGCAATGTCACCCAGGTTTTGGCGGAATACCTGCCCGACACCAAGAGCGGCACGCCCGGCGCGGACTCGGTCAAGGTCAAGGGCAATATCACCTGGATCAGCGCCGAGCACGCGATTGCCGCCGAGATTCGTCTGTACGACCGTCTCTTTGCCCACCCTCAGCCCGATGCAGCCGACCAGGACTTCCTGGAGCACATCAACCCGAACTCGCTGCGCGTGATTCAAGGTTGGCTGGAACCCGGCACCAAGGCTACGCCCGATGCCCGCTGGCAGTTTGAACGCCTGGGCTACTTTGTGGCGGACCGTGTGGACTCCACGCCAGAAAAACCCGTTCTTAACCGTACTACGACTCTGAAAGACACTTGGGTCTAAGGCTATTGACGTGAACGATCAGACTCATGCCAAAGGGCCGCAGGCCCTGGATTTCAAAAGCGCCACGCTGTACGCCGTACGGGTGGTGCTGCGTTCGGCTGACACGGCCGAGCAGTTAGCCGCTCTGTCTCAACGCATGAAAGACGCTGGCTCCTTCTTTGAGGACGAACCCGTCGTCATTGATGCCAGCGCTATTGATGCGCCGGTGGATTGGGCCACCCTGGTTGCCGCTTTGCGTGAGCACAAGCTGCACCCGGTGGGTATCATTGCCCACCCTGACCATGCCGATAACGCCATCGACAGCGGCTTGCCGCATGTGGAGTTGTCCAATCCGCCAGCCCGCCCCCAAACCCAGGCCGCACCGGACAAGGAAGTGCCCGTGTTGTCGCAAGCCGCCCAGCAAGAAGCACCTGCGGCGGTCGCCCCGCCACCGCCCGCTATTGCTCCGGCTGCGCTCATCATCAACCGTCAGCTGCGTTCCGGCCAGCGCATCTACGCGCGCCACACGGATCTGATCGTGATCGGGGCGGTCAGCCAGGGTGCAGAAGTGGTAGCCGATGGCAATATCCACGTCTACGGTCCACTGCGCGGCAAGGCCATGGCTGGTGCCCGTGGCGATGCAAAAGCACGCATCTTCACCATCGAGCTGGACCCGGAACTGATTGCCATTGCCGGTGTGTATCGCATTATTGAAACGCGATTGGATGCACAGCTACGCAACAAGCCCGTTGTCGTCACGCTGGAAGAAGATACGCTCAGATTTGATCCTCTGAGCTCCTAGCAGTACAAGGCGCCGGCTTTTGCCGGCGCTTTTTATAGAGGCTTGCACTGAGAGCCCGCATGAGAGCAAGCAAGTGCAAGCGCAACCGTGTAAGCTGACACGGAACAAAGCAATTGATATGTTTTGTTTCTAAGCAGTAGGCTAAGTGGCAGAACGGATGTCAAAATTAGGCCCGTTATGCTTTACGATTATGTGACTTGAAAAACAAAGGAATCCGATTGTCATGGCGCGTATAGTTGTAGTGACCTCCGGCAAGGGTGGCGTGGGCAAAACCACCACCAGTGCCAGTTTTGCATCTGGTCTTGCGATGCGCGGTCACAAGACCGTGGTCATCGACTTTGACGTTGGCTTGCGCAACCTGGACTTGATCATGGGTTGCGAGCGACGCGTGGTGTATGACTTCGTCAACGTGATCCAGGGCGAAGCCACATTGAACCAGGCCCTGATCCGTGACAAGCAGCTGGAAAATCTGTTCATCCTGCCCGCTTCCCAGACGCGTGACAAAGACGCGCTGACCCGCGAAGGTGTGGAAAAAGTACTGGAAGAGCTCAAGGGCATGGGTTTTGAATACATTGTGTGCGACTCGCCCGCAGGTATCGAAACCGGCGCCTTGATGGCCTCCTACTTCGCAGATGATGCGCTGGTTGTGACCAACCCCGAAGTGTCCTCGGTTCGTGACTCGGACCGCATCCTGGGCATTCTGGCCGCCAAATCGCGACGTGGTGAACAGGGCAAAGAGCCCATCAAAGAATATTTGTTGTTGACCCGTTATAGCCCCAAACGCGTGTCGGACGGCGAGATGCTGTCCTTGCAAGACGTTGAAGATATCTTGCGCATCAAGCTGATTGGTGTCACCCCCGAGTCGGAAACCGTGCTGCAAGCATCCAACCAAGGAGTACCCGTTATCCATATCAAGGAAAGTGATGTGTCCCAGGCCTATCAGGACATCGTAGATCGTTACCTGGGTGGCGAAAAACCATTGCGTTTTGTGGATTACGAAAAGCCAGGTCTGTTCAAGCGCCTGTTCGGAGGAAAGTAATATGTCTTTCCTGTCCTTCCTGCTCGGTCACAAGAAAACGTCGGCAACAGTTGCCAAGGACCGTCTGCAACTGATCCTTATTAACGAACGTGGCCAAGGGGGTGTTGCCCCGGACTACTTGCCCCGCTTGCAAAAAGAGCTGGTCGAAGTGATCTCGCGCTACGTGAAGATTAATCCCGATGACATCAAGGTGAACCTTGATCGCCAGGACTCGCTGGAAGTGCTGGAAGTCAAAATCGAAATGCCGCAAATTGATGCCAGCACGCTGGAAAACAAGTAAAGCGTCGCTGACAAAAAAACTTTGCTGCTTGAAATGGCCATCCCTTGCGGATGGCCATTTTCATGGCTGCTCCCTATACCAAAAGCAAGCCGCAAAACACCTGCAACGAGCAGCGCAATGCGGCTAGGCGGCTAATAGATCAGGTACAATTTTCCCTTGGTAATCGGCCCGTTCCGATTTTTCTTCGCGCCAGAGATGGCAAGTAGTGCCATCGATGCCCCCTGAGGCCTGGCTTATTGACCCATGCGGAGGGAATCATGACCGAGCTCGGTCAGATGGCACGTCTTGTGCCCGCTCACCCCCAGCTTCCTGTTAGCGCCTATTTCGACCACGCTCTGTTCGAGCGCGAACAAGAGCGTATTTTTCAGCAGTCGGCCTTGTACGTTGGCAATGAAAAACTTGTTCCCGAACCCGGCGACTGGCGCACCTTGATCCAGGAAAACGCTGCCCGTACTCTGATACGCAGCCAACACGGCGTAGAACTGCTCTCGAACGTCTGCAGGCATCGTCAGGCCCTGATGCTTGGTGGCATGCCCGGCCAGCCCAATCAGGCCAACCACGGCTCCCTGAGCAGCACAGGCGGCAATATTGTCTGCCCCCTGCACAACTGGACTTATAACGCGCAAGGCGACTTGCTGGCGGCTCCCCGTTTCAAGGACAAGCCCTGTCTGAACCTGGAACGCTACCCCTTGCGCGATTGCCATGGCCTGCTGTTTGAAGGCCCGCGCGATCCAGCCCAGGATATGGCCGCCTTGTTCAGCCGCCCTGAATTCGACTTTCAGGACTATGTACTGGATCACGTCGAAATCCACCAGTGCAACTACAACTGGAAGACCTTTATCGAGGTCTATCTGGAGGACTATCACGTCGCCCCCTTCCACCCCGGTCTGGGTCAGTTCGTGACCTGTGATGACCTGGAGTGGGAGTTCAGCGACTGGTATAGCCTGCAACGAGTCGGCGTGCATCAGGCCCTGGCCAGTCCAGGCTCAGCTACCTATCGCCAATGGCATGACAATCTGCTGGCCTACCGCCAGGGCGAAGCACCGGATTTCGGTGCCGTCTGGGTAACCTACTTCCCCACCCACATGATCGAGATCTATCCGCATGTGCTGGTGCTCTCTACGCTGTACCCCAAGGGGCCGCAGGAAACCATGAATGTGGTGGAGTTCTACTACCCGGAAGACATCGTGGCCTTCGAGCGTGACTTTGTGCAAGCACAACGCGCCGCCTATATGGAAACGGCCATAGAAGATGATGAGATTGCCGAACGTATGGATGCCGGCCGCCGCGCCTTGATGGAGCGTGGGGTCTGCGAGGTAGGCCCCTACCAGTCACCGCTGGAAGACGGCATGAAGCACTTTCACGAATGGTATCGCTCCATGATGGACGAGCGGCACCACCCGTAAGACATCACCGCAAGCCAGCTTACTGCCCTAAGCAAGAAAAAAGCCTCAAAGCCGGGAGGAATCTCCCAGGCTTTGAGGCTTTTAATCCGATGAGCGTTTCAGCTCAATCAGAGAATTTGAATTTAGCGGTTCTTGCCGATCTGATCGCCGATCACGCCACCAATTGCTGCGCCACCGACCGTACCCAGAATGCCGCCGTCAGTAATCACTGCACCGGCAACACCACCCAGACCCGCGCCGGTTACGGCACCCTTTTGACGTTTGCTCATACCATCCCAGGAAGAGCAGCCCGCCATCACGACGGCCAGAACCGTGGCCATACCCACTTTAGTGATAGTCGTCATTTTCATCCGTAAACCTCCGTGAAGTATCCGTGCTCAACACGGCATTAAAGTCTATCTTCACCCTACGGAGCCAATTAGTCCAGACCCTATTGTTAGGCAACGCAACAGATGTAATTCAGCTTTTGTTCAGTTTATTTGATCAAGGCCAGAACCTGCTTGAATACAGGGTTAGCCGGCGTTTCCAGCCATTCAAACATGGCCATTTCGGCGCTAACGCGCTCCAATCCATGCATCGCCCAGCGATCCCAGGCGGCTTGTCGGGACTCGGGATGGCGCGAGCCTACGCAGTCCCCGACCAGCACAGGCTCATAACCGCGCTCCATCAAACCCAGGCCAGTTTGTAACACACACACGTGAGACTCTGTACCCAGTAACAAGACTCGTGTGCGCCCTACCGGCAAGGCAGGCAAAAAATCGGCTTCGCGCGTGGCATCGAAGTGGGTTTTATGCAGCACTTTATCAATATGTGGCAACAAAGAAGCATCGGTTGGGCCGATTTTCTCGGCCCAATGCTCGGTTGCCAGCACCGGCACCCCTAAAAGACGCGCCGCCTGTGCCAGCTTCCCGGCCCGTTCGACCAAGGCTTGGTGGTCTGCAATGGCGGGCAGGAGCCCCGTTTGCATATCCACAATCAGGACGAAAGACTGGTGAGCATTGAGCACAGGCATGGCACTTTCCTTATTTCAGGGACTTGTAGCGGATACGACGAGGTTTGGCAGCATCTTCGCCCAGACGTTTCTTCTTGTCTGCTTCGTATTCCTGATAGTTGCCATCAAAGAATACGACCTGCGAATCACCCTCAAAAGCCAGAATGTGGGTGGCGATACGGTCCAGGAACCAGCGATCGTGACTGATCACCATGACCGAGCCGGCAAACTCCAGCAGGGCATCTTCCAGGGCACGCAGGGTTTCCACGTCCAGGTCGTTGGATGGTTCGTCCAGCAGCAAGACGTTGCCGCCGGCGATCAGGGTCTTGGCCAGGTGCAGACGACCACGCTCCCCGCCAGACAGATTGCCCACGATCTTGTTCTGATCCGCGCCCTTGAAGTTGAAGCGGCCCAGGTACGCACGCGATGGCATTTCAAAGCGGCCCACGGTCAGCAGGTCTGCGCCATCGGCAATCGCGTCAAAGACGGTCTTTTCATTAGCCAGGGCATCGCGCGACTGGTCCACATAAGCCAGCTTGACGGTTTGGCCCAGTTTGACCGTACCGGAATCGGGCTGCTCTTTACCGGCCAGCATGCGGAACAAGGTGGACTTACCGGCACCGTTAGGACCAATAATCCCGACGATGGCACCAGCTGGCACCTTGAAGCTCAAGTTGTCGATCAGCAGACGATCGCCATAGCCCTTGCTGACGTTTTCAAACTCAATAACTTCATTACCCAGACGCTCGGCCACAGGAATGAAGATTTCCTGGGTCTCGTTGCGCTTCTGGTATTCGTGCGAGGACAGTTCCTCGAAACGGGCCAGACGAGCCTTGGCTTTGGCCTGACGTCCCTTGGGGTTCTGGCGCACCCACTCCAGCTCTTTCTTGATGGTGCGCTGACGAGCACTTTCCGACGCCTCTTCCTGCTTCAGACGGTCGTCTTTCTGCTCCAGCCAGGAGCTGTAGTTGCCTTTCCAGGGAATACCGTGGCCACGGTCCAGTTCCAGAATCCACTCGGCGGCGTTGTCCAGGAAGTAACGGTCGTGAGTGACTGCTACGACGGTACCGGGGAACTGGCGCAGGAACACTTCCAGCCAATCCACACTTTCCGCGTCCAGGTGGTTGGTGGGCTCATCCAGCAGCAACATATCAGGCTTGGACAGCAGCAACTGGCACAGGGCCACGCGACGCTTTTCACCACCGGACAGGTTTGCAATGGAGGCATCCCAAGGTGGCAGACGCAGCGCATCGGCCGCGATTTCCATTTGGGTTTCGATGTCGTCCGCACCACTGGTCGCGGCGGCGGCAATAATGGATTCCAGTTCGGCCTGTTCGGCGGCCAGAGCGTCAAAATCTGCGTCGGGCTCGGCGTATTCGGCGTAGACCTGTTCCAGACGCTGACGCGCCTCGAACACCTGACCCAAACCGGCCTGCACGGCTTCGCGCACGCTGTGTTCGGGGTTCAGCTGAGGTTCTTGTGGCAGGTAACCGATCTTGATCCCCGCCATGGGGACGGCTTCGCCCTCGATCTCGGTATCTACCCCGGCCATGATCTTGAGCAAGGTGGATTTACCCGAGCCGTTCAGGCCCAGCACACCAATCTTGGCACCTGGAAAAAAAGACAAGGAGATATTGCGCAGAATCTGCCGCTTGGGCGGCACAATCTTGCCCACGCGGTTCATCGAATAAACGTATTGAGCCATATAAACCTAAAAAGGAAAAACAGGTCGTGTTCGGAAAACTGGGATTGTAGGCGTTTGGCGCCCGAAAGGTGCGCTTCTGTCAGGTTCAGAACGAAACACCCGGCCTGAGTGCAGGCCTGTCTCAGGTAATATACTCACTTTTGCTGACAATCCAAAAACGCCATGCCCACACCTGACGCCCCTGAACTTGTATTTACCACCGAAGAGATCGAAACCCTGGGCCGCACCGCCGATGCGCTGAGTGCCTACCTGGGTCGTGCCGTCCTGGCCGAGATCGTGGGAGCGGAAGAAACCGGCTTTGAATGGGTCATCTTTGCCATGCCCCTGGACAAGAATGAAGACGAAAGCGAATTCACGATTGTGCAGGTAGGCGGCGAACAGGCCCGCATCGTGGGCAACCGCGGCGGCTTGGACCCCAAGGACACGGCGGTCTACGCCTGCCGTTACCTGTGGGCCATCCAGTTAAGTGATGCCGAGCCTGTGCGCTTTATCAAAGTGGACGAAGAAGGCGAGGAAGTCGCCTGGACCGAGACCCTGGAAGAATTGCTGCCCTTCGCCCTGAGCGAAGATGCCTTCGCCGTCGAGGATGAGACGGATGAAGACGACGAGGACGACGATGATGACAGCCCGGAACCGGGCGTGCACGGCCACACCCTGCACTAATCGCGTTCAGGCCCGTCGCTTGTCCCGCAGATATAAAGCGACACCCACCGGCCACATCAAACCCACCAGCAGATAAGACGCCAGGCCTTTCAAGCCATAACCTGCTGGTGGCTTGCGCCCACTGGCACGCAGGTGCAGCCCAAAGCGGGTGTAACGCGCGGCAGCCATCAAGAACGCCTTGGGTTCGTAGCGGAACCAGGGCAGACACTTCACCACCGTATCCTGCGCCAGCAGCCACAAGCCCAGTGCATGTTGCTGGCTGGTTTTGCCTTGCACCGACAAGGAGTCCGGGCTGTCGTGGTAGACACGGAATACGGTGTTCACAAATCGGTTCTTGTAGCCCGCACGGGCAATCGCCCGCCACACCAGGCTTTCAGGCACAAAGCCGTCGATCTGATCGGGAAAGGGAAACTTGCGCAGTACGGCGGTACTCAAACAGCCGAACTTCTCGCCCCGCACGTGGTAGCGAAAACTCATGTCCAAAGAGCTGGCATCAAAAATATCCTGGGGAAACATATCCCCGACGACCTTGCCATCCGGTCGCACACACAGACCCGTAATGCCTGCATAAGCTGCTCGCTCTGATACAGGGATGTCGGCCCAGATCTGCGCCATATCGTAGAGCGCATTCACCAGCAGGGTGTCATCACTGTCCAAAGCAACGACCAGTTCACCTTGGGCCAGAGCCACGCCGTGATTGAACGCCGCCTTCTTGTGACGATTTTCCTGCCAGGCATAATGAATCGGAAAGGAGGCTTGCTGTTGCCAGCCTTGCACCAGTTCCCGTGTCCCGTCTGTGGAACCATCGTCAATGACCACCCACTCAAAGTCCTGACAGGTTTGCTCGCACAAGGAACGATAAACGCGCTCCAAGGTGTGAGCGCGGTTATAGCTAGGTGTCAGGACGGTGAACAAATGGCGCCATTCCATACGCGGGTGTCCCCATAAACCACTGTTTTGATTATTGTTACGGGCAGCTACTTACATCTGCATCAGAATGACATCATCATAAAGCAAGCACGGCGCTGTGCAGCGCACTATCTGCAGGGCTCCAGACAAACCCGAAGCAAAATCAAACGCGCACAAAAAA
Source organism: Alcaligenes nematophilus (assembly GCF_026344155.1). Taxonomy (NCBI): domain Bacteria; kingdom Pseudomonadati; phylum Pseudomonadota; class Betaproteobacteria; order Burkholderiales; family Alcaligenaceae; genus Alcaligenes; species Alcaligenes nematophilus. The sequence goes on from NZ_JAPKMZ010000002.1 coordinate 238,838, forward strand.
ACCACAGGCAAGCCTGTGGTTTTTTTGCTGCTGGGTGTGATTTCAAGCTGAAAAATCAGGTTTCTGCTTGTACACCGCTCAAGCCAGGCACTTAGACGCGCTTGACCTTTTCCAGCATTTTGAAAACGCCCTTGGGTGCGCGCACAAACAGACGTTTGAATGCTTTACCCAGGCAACGACGCTCCAGCGTGTTGCGGCGAGTGCGTTTGATTTCCGCCATGGTGATCTCCGATCTTAATGTAAGCCCTGCCGGATGATCCCGACAAAAGCGCAATAGCTAACCAGAAATTCTACCGTAATCCGCGTTAAGATACAAAGGCTAGAGTGTGCATCCCTGGCAACACCTTGCTGGCGTGTACCGCTCTCACTGGCGCATGGGGCCTGTTTGACAGGCCTTTTCGCTGCCGCTTCCCTACTCTGCCCTCTCCAGAAAGCCGACCTTGCCATGAGCTCAGAAATTCGCATTTTTGGCGCCCGCCAGAACACTCTGAAAAACCTGAATGTACGTATCAAAACGGGCGAGTTACTGGTTATTACCGGCGTTTCCGGCTCAGGCAAAAGTTCGCTGGCCTTTGACACTCTGTATGCAGAAGGCCAACGACGCTATGTAGAAACCTTCTCCCCCTATGCGCGCCAGTTCCTGGACCGCATGGACAAACCTCAGGTCGATCGCATTGAAGGCATTCTGCCCGCCATTGCCATTGACCAGGTGAACCCGGTGCGCAACTCGCGCAGTACCGTGGGTACCATGACGGAGCTGAACGATTACATCAAGCTGCTGTACGCCCGCTTGGGCGAGTTGTATTGTCGCCAGTGCGCCCAGCCTGTGCGCCGCGACAATGCCGACAGCATCGCCAAACAGATTCGCAAGCTGGCAGAGGACCACGATGACCCACGCCTGGTTCTGACCTTTGCCGTCAAGGTTCCGGCCAACTTCACGCAGCAAGAAATTGAAACCTTGCTGCATCAGCAGGGCTACACCCGCCTGCACCACGAAGAAACACAGACCGTCACGGCCAGCAGCAGCACGAAAAAGGGCAAAAGCAGCAAAGCCGCCCCCACGGAGCAAAAGCTTCTCTATGTGATTCAGGACCGCTTCCGTGCCAGCACGGTAGAGCCGGAACGTTTCATGGAAGCGATTGAAGCGGCCTTGCGCCACGGACAAGGCAAGTTGACGGTGTATGCTTCGGCCAGTGCCGATGGCCCGGAAACCGCCTGGCGTTTCAGCCAGGGCCTGCACTGTGCCCAGTGCGATATTGAATACAGCACGCCCGTAGCCAGCACCTTCTCCTTCAACTCGCCCCTGGGCGCGTGTGAATCCTGCCGTGGCTTTGGCCGGGTAATGGGGATTGATTACGGCCTGGTCGTTCCCGATCCCAGCAAAAGCCTGCTGGAAGGTGCGATCCGCCCTTGGCAGACAGCCAGCTACAAAGAATGTCAGGTCGAGATGGAGCGCTACGCTCCGGCAGCCGGTGTACGCCTGAGCGTGCCCTGGAAGGACTTGAGCCAGGAAGAGCGCGACTGGGTGATTAACGGCACCCCGGACTGGAAAGGCGGCAATCAGGCCTGGAAAACCCAGTGGTACGGTGCACAGCGCTTTTTCGACTGGCTGGAGTCGCGCGCCTACAAGATGCACGTGCGTGTGCTGCTGTCCAAATACCGCAGCTACAACACCTGCCCGGCCTGCGCCGGCTCGCGTCTGAAACCCGAAGCCAGCTTGTGGCGTGTGGGCGATCAAGCGGCCCCCGCCGATTCCCGCTACCCGCGTTTCATGCCCGTGCATTCAAACTGGCTGCGCGAGCAACTGGATGCCATGCCCGGCCTGAGCGTCCCGGACCTGATGCGTTTGCCCATCGAGCACGTACGCACATTTTTCCGTGGCCTGCACTTTGGCGATGCACGCGATGCGGCCATTGATCTGCTCTTGAAAGAAACCCTGTCCCGCCTGGATTATCTGTGCGATGTGGGCCTGTCCTATTTGTCGCTGGACCGCCAAAGCCGCACCCTGTCTGGCGGTGAAGTGCAGCGTATCAACCTGACCACGGCACTGGGCACCTCGCTGGTGAACACCCTGTTCGTGCTGGACGAGCCCTCGATTGGCCTGCACCCACGCGATATGCACCGCATTATTGAAGTGATGCATCGTCTGCGCGGCAATGGCAACACCCTGGTGGTGGTCGAGCACGACCCGCAAGTGATGGTGGCCGCCGACCGTATTCTGGACATGGGCCCCGGCCCTGGCGAGCGTGGCGGTCAGATTCTGTTTGATGGTTCGCCCCAAGCCTTGCGCGGTGCAGAAACGCTGACAGGCCGCTACCTGAGTGGCGAGCTGAGCATCGAATCACCCCGCCCCATGCCTGTGGCCGACAACACCCCGCGCCTGCTGCTGGAAGACGTAAGCGCACACAATCTGCGTCATATCTCCGTGTCCATTCCGCTGGGCCGTCTGGTCTGCGTGACCGGTGTTTCCGGCTCGGGCAAATCCACGCTGATCCAGGACGTGCTCTACCCGGCCATCCTGAAACAGCAAGGCAAGCCGACGGAAGCCCCTGGCCCTTACGGTGCCTTGCTGGGCGCCGAGCAAATTGCCGAAGTAGTGATGGTGGACCAGACGCCTATCGGCAAAACGGCCCGCTCCAACCCGGCCAGTTATGTCGGTGCCTTTGACCCTATCCGCAAGCTGTTTGCCCAGGCCCCGCTATCCAAAGAACGCAGTTACACGCCCGGCACCTTCAGCTTCAATAGTGGCGATGGCCGCTGCCCGACTTGCGGCGGTACGGGCTTTGAGCATATCGAAATGCAGTTCCTGTCGGACGTGTACCTGCGCTGCCCGGATTGCGATGGCAAGCGCTTCCGCCCCGAAGTGCTGGAAGTGCGTATCGAACACTTTGGTCGCAGCGCCTCGATTGACGAGGTACTGGACATGACCGTACATCAGGCCATGGAGTTCTTTGAAGGCCTGCGCGATGTGCAAACCGGCCTGGCACCCCTGGCCGATGTGGGCCTGGATTACCTGAAACTGGGCCAACCTGTGCCTACGCTCTCGGGCGGTGAGGCACAACGCTTGAAACTGGCGGCTTATCTGGCCCAGGCTTCGCGCACCCGTCTAAGCCAGGTGAAGGTCGCCAAGAAAGGCAATCTGTTCCTGTTCGACGAGCCCACCACCGGCCTGCACTTTGACGATATTGCCCGCCTGATGCGCGCCTTCCGCAAGCTGCTGGCCGCTGGTCACAGCCTGCTGATTATTGAGCACAATCTGGACCTGATCCGCGCGGCAGACTGGATTATTGATCTGGGCCCCGAAGGCGGCGAACATGGCGGCCAATTGCTGGGCACGGGTACGCCTGGCGACATCATGGCGCTGGAGCAATCGCACACCGGCCATGCCCTGAAAGAATACGAACAAGCCATTCTGGGTAAAGGCTCGGCCCTGTTCCAGGAACCCGAGGTAGATTACAAGGCCAGCTCGGGCGGCAGCAACGATGGCCAGATCGCCATCCTGAATGCACGCGAACACAACCTGAAGAACATCTCGGTGCGCATTCCGCACAACACCTTCACCGTCGTGACGGGTGTCTCCGGTTCGGGCAAATCCACCCTGGCCTTCGACATTCTGTTTAACGAAGGTCAACGCCGCTACCTGGAATCCCTGAACGCCTACGCCCGCGCGATTGTGCAACCCGCCGGTCAGCCCGATGTGGACGCAATCTACGGTATTCCACCTACCGTTGCCATTGAGCAGCGCACCAGCCGTGGGGGTCGCAAATCCACCGTGGCCACCATGACGGAAATCCACCATTTCCTGCGCTTGCTGTATGTGAAGCTGGCCACCCAATACTGCCCGGACTGCCATGTGCCTGTGGCCCCGCAAACGGCCGAGCAAATCGCCGCGCAATTGCTGCGTGATCATAAGGGTGAGCATATTGGTTTGCTGGCTCCCCTGGTCACCGCTCGCAAGGGCTACTACACCGACCTGGCCAAATGGGCGCAGGGCAAGGGCTATACCCATTTGCGCGTGGATGGCGAGTTCATCCCCGTCAACCCTTGGCCGCGCCTGGACCGTTACAGCGAACACACGCTGGAACTGCCGGTAGCCGACCTGATTATTGACCCTCGCCACGAACTGCAACTGCGCCAAGCCATACGCGAGGCGCTGGAGCTGGGTCACGGCTCCTTCAGTGTGCTGGCCCCCCTGACGCCATCGGGTTCCATGTCGCTGGAGCAACGCCGACAAGGTCAACCGCTGTCCACGGCCAGCCAGCAACACTTCTCCGTCAAGCGGGCTTGCCCGTGCTGCGGCACCAGCTTCCCCGAGCCGGACCCGCGCATGTTCTCCTACAACTCCAAGCACGGCTGGTGCAAGGACTGCTTTGGTACGGGCTTGAAGCTGACCGGCTTCGACCAGGAACAAACGGGCGAAGAGAACAGCTGGAATAACGGCTACGAAGGCGAAGCCGTGGAATGCCCAAGCTGTCACGGCCAACGTTTGAACCCGGTCTCTCTGGCTTTTGAATGGCGCGACCAATCCATTGCCAAGCTGGCCGGTTTGCCCGTGGATGAAGCGCAGACCTTTTTTGGCAACCTGAACATGAGTGGCCGCGAGGCCGATATTGCGCGCGACATTCTGAACGAAATCCGCAGCCGTCTGGACTTCATGCACGAAGTGGGCCTGGGATATCTGGCGCTGGATCGTGCCGCCCCCACCTTGTCGGGTGGGGAAGCCCAGCGTATCCGTCTGGCGGCCCAGTTAGGCTCAAACCTGCAGGGCGTGTGCTATGTGCTGGATGAACCCACGATCGGTCTGCACCCGCGCGACAACCAGATTCTGCTGAACGCCATGGCGCGTCTAGAAGGCAACGGCAATACGCTGGTGGTTGTCGAGCACGATGAAGACACCATACGCCGTGCCCAGCACATTATTGATATGGGCCCCGGTGCGGGCAAACGCGGCGGTGAAGTCATCGCGCAGGGCACACTGGCAGAAATCGAGGCCAACCCCAATTCGCTGACTGGCCGCTATCTGCGCGAGCCGCTCAAGCACCCCATGCAGGCACGCCGTCCCGTCCAGGCCGATGCACCCATGCTGACGGTGCACGATGCCAGCCTGCATAACCTGAACAAGGTCCAGGCCGGTATTCCGCTGGGCAAGCTCAGTCTGGTGACGGGCGTGTCAGGCTCCGGCAAATCCACCTTTGCCCGCGATGTGCTGCTGGATAATTTGCAGCGCGTGGTCGGCAGCAAAGAAAAACCGGTGTGGCAGGGTTGTTCCAGCATCAGCGGCTGGGAAAGCCTGGACCGCGTGCTGGAAGTAGACCAGACCCCCATTGGCAAAACCCCCCGCTCCTGCCCGGCCACCTATATCGGCTTCTGGGACGAGGTGCGCAAACTGTTTGCCAACACCAACGATGCCCGCCTGCGCGGCTGGAGCGCCTCACGCTTCTCCTTCAATACCGGCGATGGCCGTTGCCCCTTGTGCGAAGGCCAAGGCATGCGCACCCTGGAAATGAGCTTCCTGCCGGACGTGAAGGTGCCTTGTGACGCCTGCCACGGCCAGCGCTTCAATCCGGAAACCCTGGCGGTGACCTGGCGCGACGTCTCCGCCGGTCAGCTTTTGCAAATGGATGTAGACGAAGCGGTTGAATACTTTGCCGCACATCCTAAAATATTGCGCCCCCTGCAGCTGATGCAAAGCGTGGGCCTGGGTTATCTGACCCTGGGCCAACCCTCCCCCACCCTGTCCGGTGGCGAGGCGCAGCGCGTCAAGCTGGTCAGCGAACTGGTCAAGGCCCGTCTGGACGAAGGTCTGACTCGCACAGGCCGCGCCTACAAGGCTCCGCACACCTTGTACGTGCTGGACGAACCCAGCGTAGGCCTGTCCATGGCGGATGTGGAAAAGCTGATTGTGGTGCTGCACCGACTGGTCGATGCCGGTCATACCGTGCTGGTGATTGAACATAATCTGGATTTGATTGCCGAAGCAGACTGGATTGTCGATCTGGGCCCCGAAGGCGGCTCAGGCGGCGGCAGGCTAGTGGAGCAAGGCACGCCGGATCAAGTACAAGCCAACCATGCCTCGCATACCGGCATGGCCCTGGCGGAATTTTTAAAGGAACACGGCGCATGTATGGCCGATTTGAAGACAGACTAAAAGGCTATGCGCTGGAAATGCAGGGCTACCTGGGCCATATCCAGGCTCGTAGCCCTGAGGACTTAAGTACTGCTTTTGAAAAAATCGAACAGGCTCGCCAAGCCGGCCACTGGGTGGCCCTGGCACTGGACTACGAACTGGCCGAGTTGTTCGAACCCCGTCTGTCTGCGCGTGATGCAGCGTCCCATGCGCCCCTGAATGCGCTGGTGTTTGAGCAGGCGCAGGAAGTGGCTTTATGGGATAGTCAGGCAAAGCCCGAATTGAAGGTCAGCCTTCAAATCAGTCAGAAAGACTATCGGGATGCGCTGGCCCAGGTTCAGCAAGGTTTGCAGGCCGGGGATTTTTACCAGATCAACTACACCATGCCCCTGTGCATTCAATCCGGCATGGCACCGCGTGATCTCTATACCGCACTGGCCAGCCGCCACCCTGTAGCCTACGGTGCTTATCTGGATCTGGGTGATCGTCATATCCTGTCGCTGTCACCCGAGCTGTTTCTGGAAAAACGTGGCAACACTGTGCGGACCCGCCCCATGAAAGGCACCCGCCCGCGCGATACCGACCCTGTTCAAGATCAGAAAAACGCCCAGGAGCTGCAAAGCAGCCTGAAAGACCGGGCCGAAAACCTGATGATTGTGGATTTGCTACGCAACGATCTGGGCCAGGTGGCCCGCACCGGCACCGTGCAAACCACCAGTCTGTTCGATGTAGAGCAATACGCTTCCGTCTGGACCATGACTTCCAGCATCCAGGCCGAGGTAGACCCGGACTGCAGCCTGCAGACCCTGCTACGCGCCCTGTTTCCCTGTGGTTCGATTACCGGCGCCCCCAAGCTGGCCGCCATGCAATGCATACGCCAACTGGAAACGCAGCGACGCGGTATTTACTGCGGCTCGGTGGGGTATCTCAGCCCCCAGGGCGACTTGTCCCTGAATGTCAGCATCCGCAGTCTGGAGCTGAACAATCATGGTCAAGGAACATTTGGCGTGGGCGGTGGCATTGTGCTGGACTCGGACCCGGACCAGGAATGGTTGGAGTGCTTGTGGAAAGCACGTGTCTTGCAGGCCCCTGTAACACTGACTTAAAGGCAGCATCATGAGCCAAAGCAAACCTGAATTGATAGAAACCTTGCGGGTAGACGCGGACGGCCAGATCCCCCTGCTGGAACTGCATCTGGAGCGCGTGGCACGCAGCTGCACGGAACTGGGCTACGACTGGGATGCACAAACCTGGTTGCAGGCCATGCATACCGCGTTGGGCCAGGCCCCGGTCAACACTCCCTTGCGACTACGTATCTTGTGGGGTGCCGACGCCAGCGCCCAGGCACAGGCGAACGCACTGCCAGCACTGGAAGGCCCCTTACAGCTATGCCTGTCCCGCACACCCCTGCCCGCTCAGGACCCGCTGCTCTCGCACAAGACGACGCATCGCCCCTGGTATCAAGAGGCCAGCGCCCTGCTGGAAAAGCATCCCCAAATCTTTGATGTGATCTATCTGGATACACAGAACCGGGTTTGTGAAGGCAGTCGCAGCAATATTTATATTCAGGACGAACAGGGCCAGTGGTGGACACCGCCCGCCCAAGGCTGGCTCTTGCCCGGCGTGCAACGGCAGGCGCTTCTCAATAGCAAGCTGGTTCGTGAAACCGAAATTTCCCTGGAGGATTTACTGAACGCCAAGGCAATCCGAGTCTCGAATGCCTTGCGTGGCTGGCAGGACGCCTTACTGGTTCAGTATCCGGTTTAAGGCGTAGTCGGCGGCCTGCATGCCCATGCTGGCCGTCACAGTGACCCCGGAGCCATAACCCGCGCAGGCCAGTCCTTGCAGCGCACCGTCTTCAGCCTGGGTCCAGTTCTGTGGCAGACGCGTTTCCTGCTCGAACCACAGGCAATCCACTCCCATGCGAGGCACACGCTTCAAGGCGCGGCCCTGAGCATCGCTGCCACGCGCAAAGCCATGCTGCTTGCGCAGGATCTGGCGCAGCTTGCCCAGCAAGGCATCATGGCGTGCTACCGACAAGTCTCCCCGGCGCAACGTCAGCGGGTCGGTTTTGCCTCCTGCCCCGCCGCAGCTCAGCAGGGGCACCTTGCAGCGCCTGGCCTGCAAGATCAGAGCAATCTTGGCACTAGCCTGGTCAGTGCAATCCAGAAACACGTCGGGACGCTGCTCCATCAGGCTGGCCGCATTATCCTCGGTGACAAAATCTTCAATCAGCTGCAGCTGGCACTGAGGATTGATCTGCGCAATGCGCTGGGCCATGGCTTCAATCTTGGCCATGCCCAAGGTGCTGTCCAGAGCAGGCAGTTGGCGGTTGATATTCGATTCAGCAATATTATCCAGATCAATCAGGGTAATTCGGCCTACGGCCGAACGGGCCAGCGCTTCCACCGCCCAGGTTCCCACGCCCCCGATACCCGCCACCATCACATGGGCGGCCGCCAGACGCTCTCGCGCTCCGGCTCCATACAAACGATCCAAACCGCCGAAACGGCGTTCGGCATCCATGTTGTGCTGCTCTGTCATGCAATCTGTCCATCACCGGCCCATGCGGCCAAACCCGTTAATTCTACGTCTAATTGCCCCTGACCAGCCTGCGAAACGGGCCTTATGCCCTGATGGCTTGACTGTGCCCTGCCAAATAGCAACACTCATATAAGCAAATTAGTATTTTTCCTTAGTTATCAGCATCAAAGCCCGCTACAGTGGACTGTGCTTGCTCTACAATTGTCATAGGTTTCAAGCATCTGTGATTTTGGCTTACCTCCCCTTTTTGCCGTGAACATCGATTCTATTTCCGCCTCGCCTTCCGCCGTACCCACACCGTGCAGCTTTCGTGTCCTGACTGACGAAGAGCGCAACGCCTCTTTGCGTCAATCCCTGGAAGAGGTGCAGTGGTGTGAAAAACAAGACCTGTGGGTCTATGGTTACGGCTCTCTGATCTGGCGTCCCGATTTTGAATTTGCCGAGCAGCGCCAAGCCTTGCTGCGCGGTTACCATCGGGCGCTGTGCTTGTGGTCACGTATCAACCGCGGTACGCCCGAGCAGCCCGGTCTGGTTTTCGGGCTGGATGTAGGCGGTTCTTGCCGGGGCATGGCCTTTCGTATTCCCGCCGAAAGCGTCCCCAAGGTATTCGATGCCCTATGGCTGCGCGAAATGCCCAGCGGTGCCTATATTCCTCGCTGGTTGCGCTGCCGCACCAGCCAGGGCGATATTCGTGCCCTGGTCTTTACCATGAACCGCAAGACCGACGCCTACGTCCCCCGTATGCCGGACGAACAGTTGCGACAAGTGGTGTACTCGGCCCAGGGAACCAACGGCCCTTGCATCGAATACGTCATGGAAACCGCCTCGGCGCTGCAACGCTCTAAAATTCTGGATAAACGCCTGCAATCAGTGGTTCAATTACTACAGAGCCAGACTGCACTGCTTAATCCTCAACAAGCCTAAGAGCGCCCCATGTCCCTTGCCGATTTGCGTAACGAATACGAACGCTTTTCCCTGAGCGAAAACGAACTCTGTGCCGATCCTCGCCAGCAATTCCAACGCTGGCTGGATCAGGCGATTGAGCTGAAAGAAGTCGAACCCACGGCGATGACGCTGGCCACCGTGAACCCCGAAGGCCGCCCATCGGCGCGCATTGTTCTGCTCAAGGGTTACGACGAACAAGGCCTGGTGTTCTTCACGAATTACCAATCTCGCAAGGGTACGGACCTGGACCATAACCCTTGGGCCAGCCTGTCCTTTTTCTGGGCCTCCATGCAGCGCCAGGTGCGCTATGAAGGCCGCATCAGCCGCATCAGCGCGGCCGAATCCGACGAATACTTTCACAGCCGTCCTCTGGGCTCTCGCATTGGGGCCTGGGCCTCGCCGCAAAGCCAACCCATCAGCCGCACAGAGCTGGATGCCCGTGCCAAGCAGTACACTGAAAGCTTAGGTGAACATCCCGCCCGCCCTGAACACTGGGGTGGCTTCCGACTGACTCCAGACCATGTCGAATTCTGGCAAGGCCGTGCCTCGCGCCTGCACGACAGGCTGGTGTTCGACCGCAAGGACACATCTGACTGGCAGGTGAGCCGACTGGCTCCTTAAGCCGTTCCCTTGGGGACGCCTGCCCTCAGCATTGATGCAATGACTGTTTTTTCTTCTACCTTCGATAGCGACTTCTTCCGTTCGGCACTGGGCCGTTTCGCCACTGGCGTGACGGTCGTGACCGGTGCCAACAAAGACCACCCGGATCAGGCCATTGGCCTGACCGTCAGCTCCTTTAACTCTGTTTCCCTGGACCCACCTCTGGTGCTGTGGTCGCTGGCCAAGCGCTCCCAGTCCCTGCCACACTTTGTGGACGGCCAGGGCTACGTGATTCACGTTTTGGGAGCCAGTCAGCTATCGCTGGCCAAGCGCTTTGCCTGGGGCGATCAGGCCGAGCGTTTTCGCGATCACCCCATCAAGCGTTCCCCGCACGGCTTGCTCATGCTGGACGACGAGCGCTGCAGTGCCTGGTTCGAGTGCAAGCCTTATGCCGTGCATGAGGCAGGCGATCACCTGATCTTTATCGGTGAAGTCACCCACTGCGAACGCAGCGCCCATCAGCCCCTGATCTACCATGCGGGCGACTTTGACCTGACTCCTTCCCTGGCGTGACGGGGTGTTGCAACGCAGCCCTGACGACGACAGCATGGCGGGAGTACACTACGCCTTTTGCTCCAACGCGCCAATAAGGTCCTGATTCATGGCAAACGATGTCGATTGCATAGTGCTGGGAGCGGGAGTCGTAGGTTTGGCCTGCGCCCGACAAATGGCCCAGCAAGGCATGGAGGTTCTGCTGATCGAGCAAACCGCCAGCATTGGCAATGGCGTCAGTTCCCGCAATTCAGAGGTCATACACGCAGGCATTTACTACACACCGGGCAGCCTGAAGGCCCGCCTGTGTGTAGAAGGCAAAGCCCGGCTGTATGACTACTGCCAGGAACACCATGTCGACCATGCCCGTTGTGGCAAGCTGATTGTGGCGACTACACCTGAACAGGAAGCAGACCTGCTGAAATTACAGGCCCAGGCGCGGGCTTGTGGCGTAGACGATTTGCAGTGGCTTAATGCCGCCCAGGCCCAGGCTCTGGAGCTGGCCTTGAACTGCAGCGCCGCCCTGCTCTCTCCTTCCACCGGCATTGTAGATACCCATGCCTTGATGCTGGCCTTGCAAGGCGATGCGGAGAACCACGGTGCCCAACTGGTCTTCAATACGCCCTTTGTCAGTGCGCGTGTCCTGCCCGGACAAGGTTTTGAAGTGCATGTGGGTGGCGCAGAAGCGTTCAGCCTGACAAGCACCCATCTGATCAATGCGGCTGGTTTGGGCGCGGTCGCCGCCGCACGCCAGATCGAGGGGCTGGATGCCAGCCATATCCCGCATGCCTATCTGTGCAAAGGCAGCTATTTCTCTTTGGCGGGTCGCTCGCCCTTCAAGCACCTGATCTACCCCATGCCCAATAAAGCCGGGCTGGGTGTGCATCTGACGCTGGATCTGGCCGGTCAAGCCCGCTTTGGCCCGGACACCGAATGGGTACAGGACGAGAACTACGATATGGACCCGCAGCGGGGCCAATCTTTTTACGCGGCCGTGCGCGAGTACTGGCCCGCTTTGCCTGATAACAGCCTGAACCCCGCCTATAGCGGTATCCGGCCTAAAATTGTGCCCGCAGGCCATGCGGCAGCCGACTTTGTCTTTTCGGGTCCCGCCGAGCACGGCATACCCGGACTGCTGAATCTGTTCGGCATCGAATCCCCCGGCCTGACCGCGTGTTTAGCGATTGCACAACACAGCCAAGAAACCCTGGCCCAGGCAGCTTAAAAACTTTTCTGAAATCTTTACAATACTGTCGATGAACGATTACATCTTGACCCTATCCTGCCCGGATCGTACCGGCATTGTCCACAGCGTATCGGGCTGGCTGCTTGAGCAGAACGGCAACATTCTTGAGGCACAGCAGTTCGGCGACGCCGCCACCAACCGCTTTTTCCTGCGCATCCAGTTTTCCCTGCCCGAAAAGCAGGACGTCAATGCGCTGCAAACCAGCTTCGCACCCATTGCTGAAAAATTCAGCATGGACGCCAATATTTATGACGCCCAGCGTAAAGCCCGCCTGCTGATCCTGGTCAGCCGCCAAGGCCACTGCCTGAACGATCTGCTGTTCCGCGCCCATAGCGGCCAACTGCCGGTGGAAATTGCTGCCGTTGCCTCCAACCATACCGACCACGCCGGTCTGGCTTCTTCTTATGGCATCCCTTTCCATCACCTGCCCGTGACACCGGAAACCCGCCCCGAGCAAGAGCAGCAAATCATCGACCTGGCTCGTGACCTGAAGATTGATCTGGTTGTGCTGGCCCGCTACATGCAGATTCTGTCCACCAATCTGTGCCAATCCCTGTCTGGCCGCGCCATCAATATTCACCACAGCTTCCTGCCCAGCTTCAAGGGCGCACGCCCCTACCATCAGGCACATGCTCGCGGTGTGAAGATTATTGGTGCTACCGCCCACTACGTAACGGCTGACCTGGACGAAGGCCCGATCATCGAGCAGGACGTGGAACACGTGACCCACTCGGTCAGCCCAGCCGAACTGACCCAGATCGGTAGCGATGTGGAGTCTCTGGTTCTGGCCCGTGCAGTACGTGCCCACGTAGAGCACCGCATCTTGCTGAACGATCAGCGCACGGTGGTATTCCGCTAAGCAGCGAGATCAGACCGGACTTAAGAGACTGAAAAAAAGCCCTCAATGCTATGGATATAGATCCACGCATTGAGGGCTTCTTACTGGTCACCCATTTTTTCAGAAGCCAGACGATTTGTGCCTGCTAGCTACTTGGCAATTAGCTCTACCAGCCTCTGGCAACGATCGACTGCTGTCTCTGCCAATCTCTGACGAGTATCTGCTTCAAATCGCCAACAGCCTCTCCCGAATACTGACTGCTTACCCAAGTCCGCCATGCGCTTGCAGCATGTCTCGTCGGCAAGACCCATGTTTACCTCGGGTACACGGCTACAAGCTCTGCTTATTGCCCTAACGCCAACCCTTCACGCCGAGGGTCTACCCCCGCTTCCAGTCCCTCCTGAGTCCAGCGAATCACATGCGTACCGCTAGGAAAAGGCTGCTCACGCACCTCGTGCCCCATTGCCCTCAAGGCCTGCGCCTGTTCCGTCACCGTAGTCCCAGCTTCCAGCTCAGTCGCCCAATTGCGGCTGCCGTAGTGGGGCAGGCTGACTGCCTGTTGAGCATCCAGATTCCACATCAACATGCCGGTCAGGGCTTGAGCCACATAAGGAATAATGGCACTGCCACCGGGTGAGCCCAGGGCAATGACAGGACGGCCATCCTGCATCACCATCATCGGTGCCATGGAACTGCGTGGACGCTTGCCGGGCTCCACCCGATTCACGGACAGGCGTCCCATTTCGTCTTTGGGGCTCAAGGCAAAGTCAGTCAGCTGATTGTTCATCAAGAAACCATGCACCATGATCTTGCTACCAAAAGCTGACTCGACCGAAGTGGTCATGGACACCACTTGCCCCTTGGCATCCGCCACGGACAAATGCGTCGTGGAAGGCAGCTCGGGCGTGTTGTCGCTGGCAGCCTGTGAGTCGGCCAAGGGCTTACCCGGTTGAGCGTGTCCCATGGATCGGTCTGGCTGAATCAAGGCAGCGCGGGATTTCAGATACTCCGGAGCCAGCAAAGCCTGCTGAGGGACAGACACAAATGCCGGATCGGCCACCCAGGCATCCCGATCCGCGAAGGCCAAACGCCCCGCTTCAGAGAAATAGTGAATCGCTTCCACAGATTGCGGCTTCGCCGCAGCAATGGGCGTGTGCTGCAAGATACCCAGCATCTGCATCACACTGATAGCCCCGGAACTGGGCGGTGCCATGCCACAGAGAGCCACTTGCTGCCAGTCCATACAGAGGGGTTCACGACGCAAGGCGCGGTACTGCGTCAAGTCAGACACGGCCAGATCACCCGCAATGGGATCGGCAGCGACGGCAGCCACCATATCCTGGGCAAGTTCACCTTGATAAAAAGCCTGTGCACCCTGCCTGGCCAACAAGCGCAGCACCTGCGCATATTCCTTGTTCTGCAAACGATGACCAACTGGCCAGGGCTTGCCTTGCTCGTCCAGAAAATAGGCACGTGTAGCCGCCTTGTCAGCCAGTTCAGGATTATCGGCAATCAAGGTATTCAAGCGTGGGCTGACTTCAAAACCGACCTCGGCAAGCTCAATCGCCGGGTCAAACAAATTCGCCCACGGCAGCACGCCACCGTCTTTATGCATCAAATCCAGGGCACGCAACAAACCCGGTACGCCTACCGAGCGACCACTATTGACCGCCTGCTTGAAGGACATGGTTTTACCGTCCAGCTCGAAGCGATCCAGACTGCTGGCTGCGGGCACCGTTTCCCGTCCGTCATAGCTCATCAGGCCGGTCTTGGGCTGGAACATCAGCAAGAAGCCACCACCGCCAATGCCGGAAGACTGTGGTTCCACCAGCCCCAGAACCAACTGAGCCGCAATAGCCGCATCCACCGCACTGCCTCCCTGATCCAGGATGCGCAAACCCGCTTGTGTCGCCAAAGGATGTGCCGTCACCACCATGCTTTTCTGGGTGACAAGCTTGTCACGCTGCATGACACTGCTGGCGGTTTCCGGGTTCAAATGCTGGTTGGCTGCTTCCCGAGCGTGCGCAGGTAGCGCCAGAGCCAAGGTCAAGGCAGCCGACAACAGAGCCGGTTTCCAGTGCAATCTCATGTGTTCTCCTTTTGGTCCTCAAGCAGCCATTGTTCCAGCAAAAGCACCGCTTCGCTGGGCTCATTGGCCGTGGGATAACTAAAAAAATAGGCCTCACTGACAGGCATGGCATGGTCCAGCGGCATGATCAGCTCGCCCTGCTCCAGCGCCTGTTGCACCAGAAAACGCGGCATCAAGGCCACGCCCATGTCAGCATGCAATGCCGCCATCACCAGGCTGAACAGCTCGTAACGCGGGCCGGAACTGACACGCAAATCAGGCTCCAGACCGGCAGATCGATACCAGTCCGACCAGCTATCGGGGCGAGTGGACATATGCAGGTGAACCAGCTTTTGCCAATCGCCACTGGCGGCCAGCTTGGGCGAGCAGACCGGCACCAGTTCGCCTTCGTCAAACAGCTTGATCCCTTCAGTTTGCGGCCACAACTGCCGTCCATGATAAATGGCAGCATCAAAGGGGTGGTCGCCAAACTGAAACGGAGTGGTACGCACGGACAGGCTGACGGTGATATCCGGATAGCGCTGGGAGAAACGGGCCAGACGCGGCATCAACCACACGGTCGACAAGGTAGGCAACACGGCCAGATGGATGCTGCGGCCCACACCGGCGCGTGCAATCAGGCTGAAAGTATCCTTGCCGATTTGCTCCAGATGGTGACGGATGCGAGCAGCATAATCGCGCCCTGCCGGAGTCAACACCAGACGCCGCCGCACCCGTGTCAGCAAGGTCACGCCCAGACGTTGTTCCAGGCCGCTAACCTGCCGGTACACCGCGCTATGCGTCAAGGACAGTTCCTCGGCCGCACGGGAAAAAGTCCCCAAGCGGGCCGTGGCCTCAAAGGCCTGTAATGCGCCCAAACTGGGTACGCCTTGTCTCATAGCTCTTCCTCTTAATCATGCCGCCTCAGCCCTCCTCATTCAGTGCAGAGCCGGATCGTTACGCCAGAACACGACATTGTGCAATTTTATCAATTGCCTTGTGCGCTTTATGCACACTATGCTGAGACTTTATATTGATCTCGCTGATCCACAGCCACCTGAAGATGCGCTTGCTGCTCATAGTGGCGACTGTCAGCGATACTGAAGCAGCTCTTTTCTATTTTCCAGACTGATGGCGCCCATCCAGGCTCCACCTGACTGACCCTCTTTGATCTTCCCGGAGTACCTCTATGTCTGCCAATCCCTCTTTCCATTGGGACGACCCCCTGCTGTTGAATCAGCAGTTGAGCGATGAAGAGCGCATGGTGCGCGATGCCGCCCACGCCTATGCACAGGAAAAGCTGCTGCCACGCGTACTGGAGGCCTTTCGCCACGAACAGACTGACCCCGCCATCTTTGCCGAGATGGGCTCGCTGGGCCTGTTGGGGGCCACCATTCCCGAAGCCTACGGTGGCGCTGGTCTGAACTATGTCAGCTATGGTTTGATCGCCCGCGAAGTGGAGCGTGTGGATTCAGGCTACCGCTCCATGATGAGCGTGCAATCCTCTCTGGTCATGGTGCCGATTTTTGAATTTGGCAGCGAAGAACAAAAACAGAAATATCTGCCCAAGCTGGCCAGCGGCCAATGGATTGGCTGCTTTGGCCTGACTGAACCCAATCATGGCTCGGACCCCGGCGCCATGGAAAGCCGCGCTGTAAAAGTGGACGGTGGCTATCGTCTGAGCGGCAACAAGACCTGGATTACCAACTCCCCCATCGCCGATGTGCTGGTGGTCTGGGCCAAAGTCGTGGGTGGTGACGACGACGGCAAGATCCGCGGCTTCATTCTGGAAAAAGGCATGAAAGGTCTGTCCACCCCGGCCATTCACGGCAAAGTAGGCTTGCGTGCTTCCCTGACCGGCGAAATCGTCATGGCCGATGTGGAGATTGCAGACAGCCAGATGCTGCCCCATGTCTCGGGTTTGCGTGGCCCTTTCACCTGCCTGAACTCGGCCCGCTTCGGGATTGCCTGGGGTGCCTTGGGCGCCGCCGAATCCTGCTGGCATACCGCCCGCCAGTACACCCTGGACCGCAAGCAGTTTGGTCGCCCCTTGGCGGCCAATCAACTGATCCAGAAAAAACTGGCTGATATGCAGACCGAAATTACACTGGCGCTGCAAGGCTGCCTGCGTCTGGGACGCATGAAAGACGAAGGCACAGCGGCGGTCGAAATCACCTCCATCATGAAGCGCAACTCCTGCGGCAAGGCACTGGATATTGCCCGACTGGCACGCGACATGCTGGGAGGTAATGGTATCTCTGACGAGTTCGGTATTGCTCGCCACCTGGTCAATCTGGAAGTGGTGAACACCTACGAAGGCACCCACGACGTACATGCCCTGATTCTGGGACGCGCACAAACCGGGATTCAGGCTTTCTTCTAAAGCAAACCAAACAGGGCAAAGCCAAAGGCTTTGCCCTTGTCCGTTTCAACCGGAACAAACTGGTGAATTACATGCCGTAAGGGGACTTCTCTCCCGTCTGCATTTACGGTTTTTACTGCCGAGAGACTCGAGGTAAACAGTATCCCTTCATAAGCAGCGGGCAAAAAGCCTGGAATGAAGGTTCTTTCCAGTCGCAGGGCCGTCTCAAGATCAAAATGGCCGCTGGAAAGTTGGTAAACCAAAACTATGCGGTGGCGGTCTTTTTATTCTTGTTCGGACTTCAACTCAAACATGCTGGTCGATTCCATTTCCAGCACCAGCTCATCACGCTGATTGAACACATTCCAATTCCAGCGAATGATACCCAGATCTGAACGGCTGCTGGACACACGCTTGGACGCCACCGTGGCCTCCAGACGGATTGAATCACCGGCCCGCACAGGCAAAACCCAGCGCAGACGCTCCAGACCGGGCGAACCAAAGGACTCGGAATCGTGCAAGGCAGAATCCACGGCCATGCGCATGGTTTTGCCGCAAGTGAGCCAGCCGCTGGCGATCAAACCGCCCCAATGGCCCTCTTCGGCCTGCTTGTCGTCAATATGAAAGGACTGCGGATCGTATTTCTGGGCAAATTCCAGCATTTCTTCGCGAGTCACAGGGACAAGTGGGTGCTTGATGACCATACCCACTTCAAATTCAGCAAATTTCATGTTGTTGTACAACGAAAAAAGCCCCCACGCTGCACCTTCGGCTTGCTGCCCCCCGAGGGGGAGTTTTTGCCTTGGGGCGGCCCGGCGACAAAAAAAGCCCCCACGCTACACCTTCGGCTTGCTGCCCCTCCAAGGGGGAGCTTTCACCTTGGAACGGCCCGGCGGCAAAAAAGATCGAGATCGCCACTCTACCATCTCTGCCAGAATTTGCAGCCCCTGCCCCTACTGCGCCACAAACCGCAGCAAACTGTCCACATCCGGTATCAGGAGAAGCCAGCCTGTGCGTCTTATACCAATCTATGGCATAAAGAGAGTTTCCTGATTACTAATTACCTGAGCGCCCGGTTTGTTCGGGGCTATGCACAACCAAGGCTATGACAACACTCGATTCATCTTTGCAATTTGCGAGCCTGACTCAGGGCTCACAAGCCATCCAGCTGGAATATCAACGCATTGCCCCCGAACGGGAAACCGCCCCTTTGCTGGTGTTCCTGCACGAAGGTCTGGGCTCGATTGCCATGTGGAAAGACTGGCCGGCACAACTGTGCGAACAAACCGGCTGTAGCGGCCTGATGTATTCCCGCTATGGCTATGGCCGCAGCACCCCTCGCCCGGATAATCGCCCCAAAGAGCCCGACTACCTGCATGAGCAGTCGCTGGACGTGCTGCCTCAACTACTGGAGCAACTGGGCGAAGACGGCAAGAAGCGCCCGATTGTGCTGGTCGGCCACAGCGATGGTGGCTCGATTGCCCTGCTGGCGGCCAGTGGCTTTAGCGACAAGCTGCAAGGCATTGTAGTGATGGCCCCGCACCTGTTCGTGGAAGACATTTCCCTGCGCGGCATTCTGGTTGCCCGCGAAGCCTACGAGCAAGGCTTTTTACGCGAACGTCTGGGCCGCTATCACGATGATGTGGAATCCGCTTTCTGGGGCTGGAACGCCACCTGGACCGATCCCCGATTCCGCGACTGGAATATTGAACAAGAGGTCAGCCGTATCACCTGCCCGATTCTGGCGATTCAGGGCGTAGATGATGAGTACGGCACGCTGGAACAGATCCGCCGCATCAAGGAGCTGGTGCCCCACACGGAGCTGCTGGAACTGGAGCAATGCGGTCACCTGCCCTACCGGGATAAGGAAGCGCAGGTGAACCAGGCGATTGTGGACTTTCTGAAACGAACAGCCCGCTAAGTAGCGAACTCACTCAGTCCCTAAGCTCAGCCCTTAAAGCACACACGCACTACTAAACAGCAGACTTATTCAAAGGCTGCTGCTGCTCGGCCCAGGCGGTCATTGACCGCCTGCCAGTCCGGCGTATCCGGGCAACGCTGCACCCAAATATGTTGGTACTGGCCTTGGTCCAGACGACGCAACATGGCGTACAAGTCCTGGGCATAAAGCTGCGCATCCGGGCTGCACACATACCAGTCGTGCACCTCCGCCGAAAATGGCGGCAAGGAGGCAAAAGCGACAATGGCCTGCTTGCCCCCCTGGCTCAAAGCAGCCTGCACCGCAGCCGCTCTATTTTCATCAAATAAAGACAGAGGGGTACGAGGCGCATAGTGCGCTTTCAAGCTGCCCGAAACCTGTGGGGCTTGTTGATCCGGGCTGGCGGGTTCGTAGCCGATAACCTCGGCAATCATGGCGGCGCTAATGTGGCCAGGCCGCAAAAGCACGGCACCCACACCTTGATGAGTACGCGACACGTCCACAATGGTGGACTCGATGCCCACTTCCGACGGGCCCGCTTCCACAATCAGCAGTTCCTCTGCACTCATGTCCGCGAATTCATCGCGTACATGGCTGGCCGCCGTGGGCGATACCTGACCGAACTTGTTGGCCGAAGGCGCCGCCACACCGGCCTGACCGCTGGGCTTGAGTTCTGCCATGCGCTTGAGCAAAGCCTGTGCCACCGGATGGGAAGGGCAACGAATACCAATGCTGCTTTGCCCGCCACTGACCGTATCCGGAATAGCCGGATTGCGCGGCAAGATCAGCGTCAAAGGACCCGGCCAGAAGGCATCAATCAATTGCTGCGCCACGGGCGGAATATCCGTCACCCAATAACGCAAGTCGGCACCGGGGGCCACATGCACAATCAAGGGATGATTCGCAGGGCGGCCCTTGGCTTTGTAAATCAGTTGCACCGCCGCCGGGTTTTCTGCATCCGCGCCCAGACCGTAGACTGTCTCGGTTGGAAAGGCCACCAGCCCCCCTTGTGCCAGCACACGGGCGGCTTGCTCTATCTGCTGCTCGGAAGGGCTACGGGTGGAATCACTCATGATCAAACGCGATACGCAAGGCAGCGGCGGCTCGGGCAGTGCGTTCACGCACTTGCTGATCCGACTCGCCCACAATATTGACGTGACCCATCTTGCGGCCAACACGGGCCTCGGCCTTGCCGTACAGGTGCAAGGACACGCCAGGCACAGCCAGCAAGGCAGCCCAATCAGGTTCACGCATCTGGCCCTGTTCATCAAACCAGATATCGCCCAGGATGTTGAGCATCATGGAAGGACACAAAGCGCTGGTATCACCCAAAGGCAAGGCCGCCATCACGCGGGCTTGCTGTTCAAACTGGCTGGTGACGCAGGCGTTCATGGTGTAGTGACCGCTATTGTGCGGACGGGGAGCCACCTCATTGGCTAACAAACGGCCATCTTCCAGAATGAAGAACTCCACACACAAGACACCCACGTAGTCCAGCGTACGGGCGATAGCGGCAGCCGCCTGACGGGCCTGCTCGGACAAGGCATCATCCTGAAACTGGGCGCTGATGGTGGACACGGCCAAAATGCCATCACGGTGCTCATTACGGGCACATGGGAAGGTTTTGACCTGATCGTCCAGGCCACGGGCCAAGACAACCGAAATTTCGGATTTCAAGGGTTGCAGGGCTTCCAGCACACAGGCCTGGGAACCGAACTCCTTGAAGGCAGCCAGCCCCTGTTCACGGTCTGCCACACGTGCCTGACCCTTGCCGTCGTAACCAAAACGCGCAGTCTTCAAAATGCCGGGGAACAAGGCGCTGTCAGCGGCCTGCAAATCGTCCAGGCTTTCGATGGCCGCATAAGGAGCCACCGGCACACCGGCCTGCGCGATAAAGGCTTTTTCACGAATACGATCCTGCACAATGCCTACGGCATCACCAGACGGTGTGACTCGTGTGTGCTGGGCCAAGGTCAGCAAGGACTGCGCCGGGACGTTCTCGAACTCGGTACTGACGGCTTGGCACAAGTCCCCCAGACGGGAAAGCGCTTGTGCGTCATCGTAGGCCGCACAGATATGCAGATCCGCCACTGCGCCTGCAGGGCTATGGGTGTCCGGGTCCAGCACGGCCACCTTGTAGCCCAGGCTTTGGGCGCTATGGCAGAACATGCGGCCCAGTTGGCCGCCTCCAATCATGCCCAGCCAGGAGCCAGGGACCAGAAGGGCAACATCAGTCATGGGGGTCATCATCACAAAATAAAATCAGGCAGTAGCAGGAGGAACACGCATAGCTCGGGCGGCCTCGGTCTGGCGGGCACGGTACGCAATCAGTTTTTCAGTCAGCACAGCATCGTTGACCGCCAGATTGGCAATCACGTGCAGCGCGGCATTGGCGGCACCAGCCTCGCCAATGGCAAAGGTAGCAACCGGCACGCCCTTGGGCATTTGCACAATCGACAGCAGGGAATCTTCACCGCGCAGGTAGCGCGAAGGTACAGGTACGCCAAACACGGGCAAGTGCGTCAGGGCAGCCAGCATGCCGGGCAAGTGAGCCGCGCCGCCTGCACCGGCAATAATGGCTTTCAGGCCACGGGCCGGAGCCTGGGCACCATAGTCCACCATATCAATCGGCATGCGGTGGGCAGAGACCACACGGCACTCATAGGACACGCCAAATTCGTCCAGAATGGCCACAGCCTGGCTCATGACATCCCAGTCGCTGGAGGAACCCATCACAATGCCCACTGTGGGGGCCGCAGGAGTTTGTACGCTCATTAGAGATACGCCCTAAAAGGAAGAAGGCGCCATGCTGCCAGGCGCCTTGGTAAATAGAAAAACAGCAGGGTCCATCCAATGATGGGTTTTCCGGCGAGGCAGACTTTGCTCTGCCCATCGCCCTCCCCCAAAGCCCGGCTCGCTGTAGCTAAGTCGTCCAAGGACATGCAGCCGCTTGGCACCCTGCGAAGGACGAGCAGGCAGCTCGTTTACGGCGAGCGCCTGTCCGGGCTGTAAATCGTTCACGCTGTCAGGCGTTCCAGGGCTTCACGGTATTTGTCAGCCGTACGCTCGGCCACCTCAGCAGGCAAGCGAGGAGCGGGTGGCGTCTTGTCCCAAACCTGGGTTTCCAACCAATCGCGCACAAATTGCTTGTCGTAAGACGGTGGGCTGATGCCTTCGGCATAGCTGTCGGCTGGCCAGAAACGCGAGGAATCCGGGGTCAGCACTTCATCCATCAAATGCAACTGGCCTTGATCGTCCAGGCCAAACTCAAATTTGGTATCGGCAATCAGAATGCCACGGCTGGCCGCGTAGTCAGCAGCTTCGGTGTACAAACGCAAGGTCACATCACGGATTTGCTCGGCCAGCTCCTGACCGACTTCCTTGACCACGTGGGCGAAATCCACGTTCTCGTCATGCGAGCCCATTTCTGCTTTGGCAGCCGGCGTAAACAGCACATGAGGCAGCTTGGCCGCTTGCTTCAGGCCAGCCGGCAAGGTGATGCCACATACCGCGCCGGTAGCCTGGTAGTCTTTCCAGCCCGAACCAATCAGATAACCACGAGCCACGGCTTCCACCATGATGGGCTTCAAGCGCTTGACCACCATGGAGCGGCCTTCCACTTGGGCGCGCTCTTCAGGCGCCACCACATCAACCGGGTTCACGCCAGTGGTGTGATTAGGGATGATGTGCGCCAGCTTGTTCAGCCAGAACTCGGTCATCTGCGTCAAGACAGCGCCCTTGCCGGGAATGGGATCGTCCAGAATCACATCGAATGCCGAAATGCGATCACTGGCCACAATCAACAACTTGTCCTCACCCACCGCATACATGTCCCGAACTTTGCCGCGCGCGAGTAGCGGCAGGGAGCTCAGGCTGGATTGATGTAAGGGCTCTTGCACGATTTCATCCTTAAAACGAAAACATCCCGCTGACTATGGATGCAGGCGGGACGACAATCCCGGCGCCTGCGGCACCGGGCAAAGACGCGGAGACCGGGGCGGGCAGTCGTGCTGCCCACTCCTGCTCCGCCTGACAAAATTACTGAACGATCTGGGACAACTCGCCGGTGCTGTACTGGCGGGCGATTTCCTGCAAAGGAATGGCCTTGATCTTGGAGGCCTGACCGGCGGCACCAAACTGCTGGTAGCGGGCCACGCACACTTTCTTGGCGGCTTCGCGAGCAGGTTTCAGGTATTCGCGTGGGTCGAATTTCTCCGGGTTTTCGAACAGGAAACGACGGATGGCAGCGGTCATGGCCAAACGGATATCGGTGTCGATATTGACCTTGCGCACACCGTACTTGATGGCTTCCTGAATTTCTTCCACAGGCACGCCGTAGGTTTCTTTCATGTTGCCACCGAACTGGCGGATTTCAGCCAGCAGTTCCTGAGGCACACTGGAGCTGCCGTGCATGACCAGGTGAGTATTGGGCAAACGACGGTGAATTTCTTTCACGCGCTCGATGGACAAAATGTCGCCGGTAGGCTTGCGGGTGAACTTGTAAGCACCGTGGCTGGTACCGATGGCGATGGCCAGTGCATCCAGTTGAGTGCGTGTCACAAACTCAGCAGCCTGCTCGGGGTCGGTCAACAACTGGTCCAGAGTCAGAACGCCGTCAGCACCGTGACCGTCTTCCTTGTCGCCCTGCATGGTTTCCAGGGAACCCAGGCAGCCCAGTTCGCCTTCAACGGTCACGCCCAGCTTGTGAGCCATTTCGACCACTTTGCGGGTAACTTCCACGTTGTATTCAAAATCGGCAATGGTCTTGCCGTCGGGCAGCAAGGAGCCGTCCATCATCACACTGGAGAAACCCAGTTCGATAGCGCCTTTGCAAATCTCGGGGGACTGGCCGTGGTCCTGGTGCATCACCACAGGGATGTTGGGGTAGGACTCGACAGCAGCTTCGATCAGGTGACGCAGAAACGCTTCGCCTGCGTATTTACGGGCGCCGGCCGATGCCTGCATGATGACGGGGCTATCCGTCTCCGAGGCGGCTTCCATAATGGCCTGGACCTGCTCCAGGTTATTGACGTTGAACGCTGGAATACCATAACCGTGCTCGGCCGCGTGATCGAGCAGCTGGCGCATGGAAACTAGGGCCATGAGAAGACCTCCTGAAGACTAAAATAATTGAAAAACTTGGCCGGGCACGGTTCCGTGCACAGCCGATTGTTTGTAAGCGTATTAACTGGCGGTCCGACGCGCCGACTTGGGGCGGAACGCATTGACCACATGCTCGTGAGTTTGTGCGTAAGGTCCACCAATCAGGTCGATGCAATACGGGACTGCTGCAAAAATACCCGGCACCAATACTTGTCCGGTTTCTGAATCCCGTAATCCTTCCAGAGTTTCCTGAATGGCTTTGGGCTGCCCAGGCAGATTGATAATCAGAGCAGCGTGGTCCTGAATTTCTCGGATGACCGCAACTTGCCGCGACAAAATCGCTGTTGGTACGAATTTTAAACTGATTTGACGCATCTGTTCACCGAAACCGGGCATTTCGCGCGTTCCAGCGTCCAGAGTGGCCTCCGGCGTCACGTCGCGACGCGCCGGACCAGTGCCACCGGTAGTCAAAATCAGGTCGCAACCCGCTTCCACCAAGTCGACCAGGGTGTCGGTAATCTGGGCACGCTCGTCGGGAATCAGCCGTTCCAGATAGGCAGGCGCTACCGTCAAGGCGGAGTCCAGCCAGCTGCGCAGCGCCGGTATGCCTTGATCCTGGTACTGTCCGCTGGAGGCGCGATCTGAAACCGACACCAAGCCGATACGCAATTGATCCGGATGCTCGCGGGGAGACTGTCGATTGAATGTCATGCTTTTCCTTGGAAGCGAAATAAACTACAGGCCCTGAACGGGCCTGCCAATAGCACGATTGTAACGAATCGCAGTGGGGCTTAAATACAACGGCCGCCGTCTACTTCGATGCAAGTGCCTGTAATGAACTCGGCCTCGTCCGAGGCCAGATACAGCGCTGCCGCTGCCACGTCCTTGGGTGTGCAAAAACGTCCCAGCGGAATTCCCGCCAAGAAACGGCTGCGGTTTTCCGGCGTATCGGGCATGCCCATGAACTGTTCCAGCAACGCCGTGTCACCAATCACCGGATTAATGCAGTTCACCCGGATATTATCCGGCCCCAACTCGGCCGCCATACCCTTGCTGATCGTTACCACCGCGCCCTTGGTGCCGTTGTACCAGACCAGTCCGGGGCGCGGACGCAAGGCGGCGGTAGACGCAATATTGATGAAAGAGCCCGAGCCCTGGGCGCGCAGATACGGCACAAAGTGTTTGGCGGTCCAGTAAATGCTTTTCACGTTGACGGCATAGACCAGATCGAACTCGCTTTCGCTGACCTCCAGCAACGGTTTATTGCGATGCGTGGTGCCCGCATTGTTCACCACAATATGCAGCCCACCGCATTCGCGCAGGGCAATATCCAACAGGGCATGAACTTCGTCCCCTTGCGAGACATCGCAAGCGGCAAAAATGGCCTGACCACCCTGTGCCTGAATCTGGGCCGCTGCGGCCTGCCCTTGCTCTGCATTCAGGTCGGCAATCAGTACACGCGCTCCTTCGCGTGCAAAGCGCTGTGCAATGCCCAGGCCAAAACCCGATGCACCGCCCGTCACGATAGCCACTTTGTCTTGCAATCGCATGTTTGTCTCCTTCTGCTTTTTATATAGAAATGGCGGCATTGCGCCGCCATCGGTGAAACCTGTTTAGCGTTCAGTTGCCATGCTGCCAGAAAACCCGAACCTCCACAGCCGCGCTTACCCCTAAATACCCCTACGATCAGCTGGCCGCATGACGTAGCGCAACCGTTTTCAGGGAAGTCAGGGCGTACAAGGCTTCAAAGCCCTTCTCGCGGCCTATGCCGGACTGGCCGGTTCCACCAAAAGGCAGTTCCACCCCGCCTGCCGCACCGTAATTATTCACAAAGACCTGCCCGGCTCGCAGTTGCCGGGCCATACGCACTTGACGAGCCCCGTCGCGGGTCCAGACCCCGGCCACCAAACTGTAAGGCGTGCCATTGGCCATGGCGATGGCTTCTTCCTCTGTACCGAAGGGCTGGGCCACCAGAACAGGACCGAAGATTTCCTCCTGCGCCAGACGATGTTCAACAGGCACATGGCCCAATAAAACAGGTACTTGGTAAAAGCCGCCTGCGGGGGCCTTGGAGTCCAGCTTGCCTTGCGCCAGCACCACAATGCCGTCCTGGTCCAGATTTTCCAGATAGGAACGCACCCGCGCTTGCTGCTGCGCGCTGATCAGGGGACCGCAATCCAGATTGTCGCTGGCCGCCCCGGTCAGCAGCGCCTTGAAGGCTTCGGCCAGACGCTCGGTAAAGTCGCCATAAATAGCGCGCTGAATCAGCACTCGACTCCCTGCCGAGCAGGTCTGCCCTGCGTTCTGCACAATCGCATTGACCACGACCGGCAAAGCGGCATCCAGATCCGCATCCGAGAACACGATTTGTGGAGACTTGCCGCCCAGCTCCAAGGTGACCGGCACAAAATTCTGTGCTGCTTGCAAGGCCACCTGACGGCCTGTGCCGGGAGAGCCAGTAAAGGAAATGTGATTGATATCCGGATGAGCAGACAGAGCCTGCCCGGCTTCACTACCCAGCCCCGTGCAGATATTCAGCACTCCCGCTGGCAAACCCGCTTCGTGCAACAACTCGGCCACGCGCAGCAAGGACAGGCTGGCATCCTCTGCCGGTTTCACCACGCAGGTATTACCCGCAGCCAGGGACGCGGCTACGCTGCGCCCGAAGATCTGCAAGGGGTAATTCCAGGGGATGATGTGCGCGGTAACTCCCAAGGGTTCACGCAAGGTGAACGCCGTCATCTCCCAGCCCAGCGGGATAGTTTGACCATGCAGCTTGTCCACCGCGCCCGCATAGAACTCAAAATAGCGGACAATGGCAGCAGCATCGGACTGGGCCTGACGCAAAGGCTTGCCGGTATCGCGAGATTCCAGCCGCGCCAGCTCCTCTCGGGCATCAGACAGAGTTCGAGCGCAACGCAGCAATAACTGGCTGCGTTGGGCGGCCGTCAGACGGCTCCACGGCCCCTGGCTGGCACGTCGGGCGGCCTGTACGGCCCAATCAATATCCACCTCGGACGATTGCGCCAAGCGGGCGAAGGTCTCGCCTGTGGAGGGGTCGATAACCGGTAGCAAACCACCGCCCTCCGCGCCAAGTTGCTGTCCGTCAATCCAATTGCGACACTCCATGACCGCCTCCAATGCTATTGTTATCTCAGCCAATCGAGCTTTGCTCGAGATCATTCTACTCAAGGACCTGCTGCTTTGGACTCTCGACAACGTACTTTGCTCTTAGCGGGCGCTGGCGATCTGGGCACCCGCACCGGGATGCTGGCCCGCCATCACGAATGGCCGGTGATCGGCCTGCGCCGTCATGTTCCCCTGGACGATCACAGCGGGATCGAATGGGTGGAAGCTGATTTGAGCGAGCCCACCTCCCTGCGCCTGAAGCACCGTAAAATCACCCACGTACTTTACGCTGTCTCTCCCGACCAGCGTAGCCAGGCTGCTTATGAGCGGGTATTTCTGCACGGTCTGGAAAACCTGCTCAACGAGCTGGACCTAAAAGCCTTGAAACGCTTTGTCTTTGTATCATCCAGCGCCGTCTACGGGCCGAGCACTGAATGGGTGGACGAGAACTCGCCCACAGAGCCTACGCAATTCAATGGCCGAGTACTGCTGGAGGCCGAGCAGCTGCTGCACCACCGCATCCCGGCCCAAGCCGTCGTCATCCGCCCCAGCGGCCTGTACGGGCCAGGGCGTACTCAATTACTGGACCGCCTGCGTGAAGGCCGCGCAACAGTGCCGGACGATCCGGAGCACTGGGCCAACCGCCTGCATATTGAAGACGCTGCGCGTGCCTGCTGGCACCTGCTACGCACTCCCGCGCCCTTCCCTTGCTACATAGGTACGGATAGCCGCCCTTATCGAATTACCGAACTGTATGACGGACTGGCGGATCTACTGGAAGTGGCCCACCCAGAACGACGCCAATCCAATGAAGGTGGCAAACGTCTGAGCAACCAGCGACTGCTGGACAGCGGCTTTCAGCTGGATTGGCCGGATGCGATGCAAGGGTATGCTCAGTTGATTAAAGATGGGGCGTGAAGCGCAGTCCATGCTCTATCCACTCCACGTGCACAAGGATGAACATAGCGCCTATGGCGCGCGCTTCCCCGACTTCCCAGGCTGTTTTGCAGCAGCTGATGAATTACAGAATCTTGCTCGGGCTGCCCAAGAAGCGGTTAAGGCACACTGCTTCGGTGATAGCTCCCCCCCCCTCACCGACCACACCTGAAGACTGGTTTGAACATGAGGACTATAAAGAGGGGTGTTGGATGATGGTCGATATTGGCCTATCCAAGTAGGCAGAAAACAAAAAAGCCAGCCAACGTTCGTTGACTGGCTTTTTCTTACGAAGCAAAGACTGGCTTAAGCCTTGTCTTCCAACGCAGCCACGGCTGGCAAACGCTTGCCTTCCAGGAATTCCAGGAATGCGCCGCCGCCGGTGGAGATGTAGTCCACATCGTCACCAATATTGAACTGGGCAATCGCTGCCAGGGTGTCGCCACCGCCCGCAATCGAGAAGGCCTTGGAGCCTGCAATCGCGCGCGACAGGGTTTCGGTGCCTTGTGCGAAGGCCGGGAACTCGAACACGCCCAGAGGGCCGTTCCAGACCACGGTGCCAGCCTTGGCGATGATGTCAGCGATCTGCTGAGCCGTTTGCGGGCCCACGTCCAGAATCATGTCATCGTCCTGAACCTGATCAGCAGCCTTGATTTCAGCCGCTGCATCAGCGGCAAAGGACTTGGCGCACACCACATCCACAGGGATAGGCACCTCGGCACCGCGCTCTTTCATGATGCGGATCACTTCACGGGCTTCTTCCAACTGGCTTTCTTCCACCAGGGATTTGCCCACGGACAGGCCACTAGCCATCATGAAGGTATTGGCAATGCCGCCACCGACCACCAGTTGGTCAACCTTTTCAGCCAAAGCGCGCAGGATGGACAGTTTGGTGGACACCTTGGCACCACCCACAATCGCGACCAGAGGACGGGCAGGCTGGTTCAGGGCACGGCCCAAGGCCTTCAACTCGGCTTCCAGCAAAGGACCGGCACAAGCCACGGGAGCAAAGCGGGCGATACCTTCGGTAGTCGCTTCAGCACGGTGAGCCGTACCAAAGGCGTCGTTTACGTAAACGTCACACAAGGCTGCCATTTTGCGAGCCAACTCGGGATCGTTCTTCTTTTCCCCCACATTGCAGCGGCAGTTCTCCAGCAAGACCACTTGACCGGGCGACACTTGCACGCCATCCAGCCAATTGCGACGCAGCTCAACGGGCATGCCCAGCAACTCGGACAAACGTTGCACCACGGGCTCCAGCGAATCCACAGGCTGGCACTCGCCTTCTTTAGGGCGACCCAGGTGAGACGTGACCATCACCGCAGCGCCGGCATCCAGCGCCATGCGAATGGCAGGCACCGAGGCACGCACGCGCGTATCTTCGGTGATACGTCCGTCTTGCAGGGGGACATTCAGATCAGAGCGGATAAATACCCGCTTGCCTCGCAGCGCGTCCGTTTCGGCCAACGCAGACAAGGTCTTGATGCTTGTAGACATGATTTTTTGTTCTGGGAATTAACGTGACAGGGGCGGGAAATCCCGCCCCTGCTATTCAGATCTTACTTGGCCGACATCAGTGCGATGGTGCTGTCGAGCATGCGAATGGAGAAGGCCCATTCGTTGTCGTACCAGGCAGCCACTTTAACCATATTGCCGCCGGTCACCTTGGTCAGCAGGGAGTCAACCGTGCTGGAGGCGGTAGTGTGGTTGAAGTCGATGGAAACCAGAGGCTCGGTGCAGTAGTCCAGAATGCCCTTCATGGCGCCTTCCGAAGCGGCTTTCAGAATACCGTTCACTTCTTCAACGCTGGTGTTGCGGCTGGCCACGAAAGTCAGGTCAACCATGGACACGTTGATGGTGGGAACGCGCACGGCGTAACCGTCCAGCTTGCCATTCAGTTCTGGCAGCACCAGACCCACGGCAGCCGCTGCGCCGGTCTTGGTGGGGATCATGCTGCTGGTGGCCGAACGGGCACGGCGCATGTCCTTGTGACGCACGTCGGTCAGAACCTGGTCGTTGGTGTAAGCGTGGATGGTGGTCATCAGACCGCTGACCACACCCAGTTCCTTGTGCAAAGGAGCAACCAGGGGAGCCAAACAGTTGGTGGTGCACGATGCGTTGGAGATAACGGTATCGGTGCTCTTCAGAATGTCGTGGTTCACGCCGTACACGATGGTGGCGTCCACATCCTTGCCACCGGGGGCCGAGATGATGACTTTCTTGGCACCGGCTTGAATGTGCTCACCAGCCTTTTCCTTGGTGGTGAAAGCGCCGGTACATTCCAGCACTACGTCCACACCCAGCTCAGCCCAAGGCAGGGTCAGCGCATCGCGCTGGCTCAGCAGGCGGATACGGTCGCCGTTGACCACCAGATGATCGCCATCCAGCGACACATCAGCGTTGAAACGGCCATGCACGGAGTCATAGCGAGTCAGGTGTTCGTTGATCTCGGCACCGCCCGAGGCGTTGATGGCCACGATCTCGATATCGTGTTTTTTGCCGTACTCGTAGTGGGCACGCAAGATCATGCGGCCGATACGACCATAACCATTGATTGCGACGCGAATCGTCATGTCAGACTCCAATTACAAAATTTCTTGAACGGCCGCAGCGACCTTCTCTGCTGTCAGACCAAAATGCTTGAACAGGACGCCAGCCGGGGCGGATTCGCCGTAAGTATCGATACCCACTACAGCGCCTTCCAGGCCCACGTACTTGAACCACAGACCTGTGGTACCGGCTTCAACCGCAACACGCGGGATGCCGGGTGTCAGGACCTGATCACGCCACTGCTTGTCCTGCGCGTCGAACAGGTTAGTACAAGGCATGGACACCACACGGGTCGCAATACCTTGCTGAGCCAACTGCTCCTGTGCTTGCAGCGCCAAACCCACTTCCGAGCCAGTTGCCATGATGATGGCGCGCGCATCTTGCGCATCACGCAGCACGTAGCCACCACGACGGATGTTCTGGATGGTTTGCGCATCGCGCTCGACGAAAGGCAGATTCTGGCGCGACAAGAGCAAGGCGCTAGGACCACCGTCCTGTACGTCCATACCGATGCTGGTAGGACGCTCGACCGAGCAAGCCCAGGCCACCGCCGTTTCCGTGGTGTCGCAAGGACGCCAGACATGCAGGTTGGGGATCAAACGCAGGCTGTTGGCGTGCTCGATGGACTGGTGTGTCGGACCGTCTTCGCCCAGACCGATGGAGTCGTGGGTGAATACGTGCACAACACGCTGCTTCATCAAGGCAGCCATACGGATGGCGTTGCGCGAGTAGTCGGAGAAAGTCAGGAAGGTGCCGCCAAAAGGCAGGTAACCACCGTGCAGAGCCAGACCATTCATGATGGCGGCCATACCGAATTCACGTACACCGTAGTTGATGTGGCGACCGAAATGCACACCGTCGGCGTGGGCACGTACGGCTTCGGCACCCTTCCAGTCGGTGAAGTTCGAGCCGGTCAGGTCAGCCGAGCCACCCAGCATTTCTGGCAGCACATTGACCAAAGCGCTAATGGCCAATTGCGAGGCTTTACGCGACGCAATGGTTTCGGCTTTCTGAGCGGTTTCTTCAATAAAGGCCTGTACTTTGGCGCTGTAGTCGGCAGGCAGCTCGCCTTTCAGACGGCGAGCCAGTTCTGCGGCCAGTTCAGGGTAAGCCTGGCTGTAAGCGTCAAAGCGCTTTTGCCATTCCGCTTGCTGGGCGCCGCCTTTTTCGCGGCAATCCCAACCTTGGTAGACTTCCTGAGGAATTTCAAACGGTCCGTGGTTCCAGTCCAGTGCTGCACGGGTGGCGGCAATTTCATCAGCGCCCAGTGGGGCACCGTGAACCTTCTCGGAACCGGCGGCGTTAGGAGCACCCTTGCCGATCACGGTACGGCAGCAAATCAGGGTAGGACCCGTGCCCTCTTTCGCGTTGCGGCGAGCCTGTTCAATCGCGCTATTGATCGAAGCGGCATCGTGGCCGTCAACCGCGCGTATCACGTTCCAGCCGTAGCTTTCAAAACGGGCGGGCGTATCGTCACCAAACCAGTTCTCGACCTTACCGTCGATGGAGATGCCGTTATCGTCGTACATCACGACCAGCTTGGACAGTTTCCAGGTACCGGCCAAGGAGCAAGCCTCGTGCGAGATACCTTCCATCAAACAGCCGTCGCCAGCGAAAACCCAGGTCAGGTGGTCGACCACATCGTGGCCTTCGCGGTTGAACTCGCGCGCCAACAAGGCTTCAGCCAATGCGAAGCCAACAGCATTGCCCAAACCCTGGCCCAAAGGACCTGTGGTGGTTTCCACGCCCGCGGTAATACCCACTTCAGGGTGGCCGGGAGTGCGTGAATGCATCTGACGGAAGTTGCGCAGCTCGTCCATGGGCAGGTCGTAGCCACTAAGGTGCAACAAAGCGTAGATCAGCATGGAACCGTGGCCGTTTGACAACACAAAACGGTCGCGATCAAACCAGGCAGGGTCGGCAGGGTTGTGTTTCAGGTGCCGGGACCAGAGAACCTGGGCGATATCGGCCAT
The DNA here is from genome assembly GCF_026344155.1 of Alcaligenes nematophilus. NCBI lineage: Bacteria > Pseudomonadati > Pseudomonadota > Betaproteobacteria > Burkholderiales > Alcaligenaceae > Alcaligenes > Alcaligenes nematophilus. Next base: position 271,750 of record NZ_JAPKMZ010000002.1, read on the forward strand.
GCCCATGGGCGCACCGGGGTGGCCCGAATTAGCTTGTTGCACGGCATCCATAGACAAGGCACGGATGGCATTGGCTAGGGTTTTATCAGAGGCTGACGCAATATCCATTAGAAGCTCATTGGGGCGGCGGCGCGACAATTCCGACAGGCGGACGGCTCACGGCCCTGATTAGTTTATAAAACGCGCTATTTTAGCATTGCTGGCGCTAAATCGCCCCCACTTGAGCTGGGGCCTTGCGCTTTCTCCCCGAAGCCTGGGTACGGTATGCTTGTGCGGTTTTTTATGCTTGATGGTGTCTTGATATGGCAGCTCCCCGTTTCTACCACCCCCTGGACTTGACGGCCCAGACCGAGATCGCCCTGCCCGAGGCTCTGGCGCATCACGCTATCCGGGTGCTGCGTTTGAAGGACGGTCAGGACATTGTCCTGTTTGACGGGCGCGGAACCCAGTATCCCGCCACCTTGCGCATTGATGGCAAAAAGGGCTTTGCCAGCCTGGGCGATGCCCAAACACCTGTCCGCGAGCTGGCCGGTCGCATAACGGTGCTGCAAGGCATTGCCTCCAGCGACAAGATGGACTGGATTATTGAAAAAGCCGTGGAAATGGGCGTCAGCCGCTTTGTGCCGATTCGCGCGCAACGTAGCGTGCTGCAACTGAACGCGGAGCGACAGGCCAAGCGTATGGGCCATTGGCAAAGAGTGATTGAGTCGGCCAGCGAGCAGTGTGGTCGCAACCGCTTGATGGAACTGTCAGCGCCGCTGACATTGGCCGAATATTTCCGCGAGGCGGAAACTGGCCTGCATCTGTTCTGTGATCCCGATGCGCCCCAGCAATTGGCGCAGGCCATTGGACCGCAAGATCAGGCCATGACTATCATGATCGGCCCCGAAGGCGGGTGGTCGCCCGAAGAGCAGAAGGTGGCACTGGGAGCCCAGGCTCAGGCGATTCGTTTCGGGCACCGCGTGCTGCGAACCGAAACCGCCGCCTTGGCGCTGACAGCAGCGATCAGCGCCTTGCAAGGCTGGGAATAAGGCTTATTCTTCGTCCTGGCTGGAGTAGGAAGCAGGGGTCTCACCCGGTTCAGGGTCAGGATGCTTGCCAGCGTGCAGAACGACACATACAAAACGGCGCTCGTTATTCGAGGCCCAGGCATGCACATCTTCACATACGCCCAAAATAGCCTGGGCGTCTTTTTCCAATGCAGGATCACCACTGTGCAGATTGTCCAGCCACAGGGCCAGGCCTGCTTTCTGATCCAGCACGGTGTCACACAGGCAATCGTAGAGCGCATCCAGATTGCCACCAAAAAATTCAGGGTAATCGACAGCCTTGGCGACTGCTCGCAGCACAGCGGAACGATTGCGCGCACGATCGCAACTTACTTCCAGGGCGGTAAGCCCCTGGTCCTGTGCCTGCTCCAGAAAATCAGCAGCCGTCAGGCCCGTTGCGTCGAGCACACCGCCTTGTTGCAAAGCTTCTTGCAAAGTCAGGGATTGGCTCATCAGGACGCTTCCTTAAAAAACGCTAACACTTCTTCACGACGACTCATGGTATCGGTCTTTCCTAACTCGATCAGCTCTTGGGTGTAGCCGGACTCGAATAACAAATATGAAATTAATGCACCGCCTGTGGTCGGACCGGACTTTGAAGATACACCAAGTACTCGAAATAGGGTACGTGCAGCAGTTGGCATCTGATGAATATGCCGAGTGGCAATTTCATCCAGCGAGCGGCTGGGGGTGATGGCAAACGTGCTGACAGGACGCAGCGATTGGCTTTGTAATACATTTGCAGGCATATAGGCAAGCAATGTATTGATGCGTTCCATACGCTCAATATCCGTTGACACACTATCGAGGAATATGTTGGATAAAGCATAGCCACTGATCTGCGCCAAAGAGGGGTATGGCGGATCCTTGGATTCCTGTTCGTGATAGGTGTTGTCGGCGTATCCGGTACCCACAATCAGCACCTTGTGCGCTCCCAGATGAATGGCCGGACTGATGGGTGCCAACTGACGCATCGTCCCGTCCCCGCACCACTGAGTTTGCTTGCCCACTTGCAGAGACTGAGCCGGAAACATGAAGGGAATGGCGCTGGAAGCCATCAGGTGGTCCACCCCGATGACACCGGGGATGGCACGGCGCAGATTGCGCGTCCAGGGGCGAATACGCTCGTCAGACTGATAGAAAGTCAGGTGCTCACCAGTGGTGTAGGCCGCTGCTGTAATCGCCAGCGCGCCCACATGCTGCTGGGCCAGATTGCGCTGCAAACGGTCGAAGTCCAGGCTCTCTTCCAGCAGGTCGCGCAGGGGCGAATTATCCAGCATGGAGTGCGGCACATGGTCACGCAGACGCGGCGCCAGCCAGCCCAAGGCCAGCGTGGCCACCCAGTGCACACTGGTCGCCAGCAACTGCAAAGGGTCAGCATGAAAGATATCGTTGGTGCGCAACGAGCCCCACAGCTGTTGTATATGGTCTACAGCCTCATGAGGCCTGTCGGCGCGGCACGCCAATCCGGCCGCGTTGATGGAGCCTGCCGAAGAGCCACAAATAATATCGAAGGGATTGCGAAACTGAGGATTGCGATCAGGATCCAGCAGCTCCAGCAAACCGGCCAGCACCCCGGCCTGATACGCACCGCGCGCCCCGCCCCCATTCAGGACCAATGCCACAGGAGCGGGAGAGCGCTGGATCATGGTAGGTATCAGCCTTCAGTAGCGACGTTGGCATCCACTACCGTGACCGCCGTCATATTGACGATACGGCGCACCGAAGAAGTGGACGTCATGATGTGAACCGGTGCTCGTGCCCCCAACAGGAAGGGGCCGATTGCCACGTTACCACCGGCAGCCGTCTTGAGCAGGTTGTAGGCAATATTGCCCGCCTCCACATTCGGGCACACCAGCAAGTTCGCCTCGCCAGTCAGGGCCGAGGTGGGCAGGATTTGATGGCGGGCCTTTTCATCCAGCGCGCAATCGCCGTGCATTTCCCCGTCCACCTCCAGACTGGGGTCCAGCTTGCGCACACGCTCCAGCGCACCCCGCATGGTGACGGCGGCAGGCGAATCATTGGTGCCGAAGTTGGAGCTGGACAGCAAGGCCACCTTGGGTTCGATATTGAACTGACGCATCTTGCGAGCTGCCGCCAAGGTGATCTCGGCCACCTGATCCGAATCGGGATCGTGGTTCACGTGCGTGTCCGTCAAGGCCACGGTACGCTCGCTAAGCAGCAGAATATTCATGGCCGCATACGTTTCCACGCCGGGTGCCTTGCCAATCACCTGATCGACCAGCTCCAGATGGTTCTCGTAACGGCCCACCGTACCGCAAATCATGCCATCAGCATCACCCAGATGCAGCATCATGGCGCCGATCAAGGTTGGGCGACGACGCATTTCCACACGCGCCATCTCTTTACTGATACCGCGACGGGACATGATTTCCCAATAGCTGGTCCAGTAACGGTGAAAGCGATCATCCTGTTCGGGGTTGGTCACTTCCACATCAATGCCCAAACGCAGGCGCAGGCCATAGCGTTCAATACGTTGCTGCAGGACAGCCGGACGCCCCACCAGAATCGGGCTGGCCAAACCTTCATCCACAATAATCTGCACGGCGCGCAATACACGCTCGTCCTCACCCTCGGTAAAGACCACACGGGACTTGGCGCCGTCCTGCACCAGGCCACGGGCCAGCGAATAGATGGGCTTCATGAAGGAGCCGGACTTGTAGACGAACTGACGCAGCTGATAGATATAGCTTTTCAAATCCGCTATCGGACGCGTCGCCACGCCCTCGTCCATCGCCGCTTTGGCAACGGCAGGCGCAATGCGCACGATCAGGCGTGAATCGAACGGACGGGGAATAAAGAAGGATCGGCCAAAAGAAACCTCTTCCAGACCATAAGCAGCGGCTACGCCTTCATCCTGCTCTTCACGCGCCAGCTGACAAATAGCCAGCACAGCGGCTTTCTCCATGCCGCGCGTGATCGTGGTGGCTCCCACATCCAGCGCACCACGGAAGATATAAGGGAAGCACAGCACATTATTGACCTGGTTCGGGTAATCCGAACGGCCGGTTGCCATGACGACATCATCACGCACGGCGTGGGCATCTTCAGGCAGGATCTCGGGATTGGGATTGGCCAAGGCCAGAATCAGGGGCCGGGGAGCCATTTTCTTCAACATCTCGGGCTTGAGCACGCCACCGGCGGACAAGCCCAGAAACACATCGGCCCCCTCAATCACATCACTCAGGCTGCGGGCGTCGGTCTGCTTGGCAAAGCGGGCCAGCTCGGGCACGGGATTGCCGGGACGGCCTTCATACAGCACGCCATCAATATCCGTAACCCAGACATTTTCCAGCGGCAGCCCCATATCAATCATCAGGTCCAGGCAAGCCAGCGCGGCCGCACCGGCCCCCGAAGTCACCACCTTGACCTGCTTGATGTCTTTTTCCACCACGCTCAGGCCATTCAGAAAGGCGGCCGTCACACAAATGGCGGTGCCGTGCTGGTCGTCGTGGAAAACAGGAATGCTCATGCGTTGGCGCAGCTTGCGCTCCACCTCGAAACACTCGGGTGCTTTGATGTCTTCCAGATTGATGCCGCCAAAGGTCGGCTCCAGACCCGCAATAATGTCCACCAGCTTGTCTGGGTCGGTTTCATTGATCTCGATATCAAAGACATCCAGACCCGCAAAACTCTTGAACAGCACGGCCTTGCCTTCCATGACCGGCTTGGAAGCCAGCGCGCCAATATTGCCCAGGCCCAACACAGCGGTGCCGTTGGAAATCACCCCAACCAGATTGCCCCGACCGGTGTAGCGAAAGGCATTTTGCGGGTCGTTGACGATCTCCTCGCAAGCGGCCGCAACCCCAGGCGAATAGGCCAGTGCCAGATCGCGCTGGTTGGAGAGTTGCTTGGTCGGCGTGACCGATAACTTTCCGGGTCTGCCCTGCTCGTGATATTCCAGGGCTGCTTTCCGAAAATTGGCGTCCATGCTTATACCTACCCAAAAATCCATTCAAAACGGACCGGGATCGCCAGAGCGCTGCCATTGCCTGTCAGCGTGAATTAAAACAAGCGCGTGGCTTGATACGCTGAATGCTGTTCTTGTCTCCGAAACCCCAGTCGCCTTGCCTGGCCCTCAAGGCCAAAGCAAGGACCATTCTAGCCCTTGAGTTACAACATGGGTCAAGCACAGGCCTGGACAAACTTACAGCGTCTGGCCCGGATAGGAAAATCGGTCCGCTGGATCAAACAGCGCTTTGATGCGGCTATCCACATCCTGAGCTTGCCAGGCCTGCTCCTGATTCGGCCAGGACCAATCTTGCGGGTCCGAGCCGCTTAAAACGGCATCATCCAGCACCAGCCATTCCACCCAGGCCAAATCACCGCCGTGGCCCAGCATCAGATGAGCCAGATTAATGCCCTCGCCCTCAACCGGCTCCAGTGCATCCAGCCTATAGCGGCAAGGCCATTGTTCCTGTCTCAAGGCCTGCGTTTCGGATTCGCCCATCAATTGGAACAGGGCCGGAATCAACTGCTGCATGCGCAGGCTATCAAGCGGGTTGCGGTTTTCCTGACCAAAGGGCCCCAAAGCTGCCTGCGTGTTGTCAGCCAGAATGACCGAGCAATGCAACACGCCCGACAAGGCAGTGCGACCTGTGGGCCAATCATGCTGGCGTCGATCCGCCAGCCAGGCGGCCACGGTCATCCCGGCAGGCGCATTGGCCAGTCCTTGAAAACCTTTGGCTTCCATTTCACCCAGCAGACAGCCGGGCTGAACAAACCAGCGATTGGAGTTGGGCTCCAGACGGTCGCAGCGGGCCATCTGTCGGCCCGGTGCCAGAACAATCAAGGGACCATCGGTTTCACTGGCCTGCGGCACACCTTCCAGACACACCGTCACACCGTACTCGGCGGCCAGCGTCAACACCATATGGACATCCGCGCTGGAGGCAGGCTCCAGACGAGCCTGCTCGTGATCCGGTTCCGCACTGAGTTCTGACCACTCACCTTGAACCCGAGCTTTCAGACGTGAACAAAATGTCTGCCACGCTGTTTGGGGAGGACGACGCCCCATCAAAAATGCACGCCGCGACGAAGAAACCATAGACTTTTCCTGCAACAAACCTAAACTTGAGTCTCACTGGCCCGACGGTTTGTACCCCTACAGGGCACACGCACATGCCACAGCCACCTGACGCCCTTTTGAGCAAGGTCCTACAATACACTTTTTACCCGAGATTTGCCGTATGTCCCGCCTCGCCAGTCGTACCGAACATGTTCTTCCTTTTCATGCTGTTGAACTCTTCAAACAGGCTAATGCCCTGAAGGCCACGGGCCGCGACATTATCAGCCTGGGCATAGGCGAACCGGACTTCACCGCCCCGCAAGCCGTGGTCGATGCGCTGCATCAGGCCAGTAATCAAGGCTTGAGCCAGTACACCGCCCCTGCTGGTTTGACGGCTTTGCGTGAACGCATTGCCCTGTATTACGAGCAGCAGTTCCAGGCCCGTGTTGACCCATCCCGCATTGTGGTGACCGCAGGCGCATCGGGTGCCCTGTCGCTGGCAACTCTGGCACTGATCAATCCGGGTGACGAAGTGCTGATGCCCGATCCCTCCTACCCGGCCAACCAGAATTTCATCATGGCTGCGGGTGGCACAGCGCGCCTGATTCCCGCTTCGGCAGACGAGCGCTTTCAACTGAGCGCCCAGCACATTCGCGAACACTGGGGCCCCAAAACACGCGGCGTCCTGATTGCATCGCCCAACAACCCAACTGGCGCAACCATTTCCCGCCCTGCTCTGCAGGAGCTGATCAAGGAAGTGCGCGCCCGTGACGGCTTCATCATCATGGACGAGATCTATCTGGGTCTGTTTTATGAAGAAGCACCGCTCAGCGCCCTGACCCTGGATCAGGACATTATTGTTATCAATAGCTTTTCCAAGTACTTCCACATGACAGGCTGGCGTCTGGGCTGGTTGATCCTGCCCACCTGGATGACAGAGGCTTGCGAGCGCATGGCCGCCAGTCTGGCAATTTGCGCTCCCTCCCTGGCCCAACATGCCGCCCTGGCCTGCTTCGAACCTGAAACCATGGCGATTTATGAAGAGCGTCGCCTGGCCTTCAAACAGCGTCGTGATTATCTGCTGCCCGAGCTGGAGCGTCTGGGCCTGCGCGTACCCGTGCGCCCGGATGGCGCTTTCTATATTTATACGGATATTCGTGAGTACAGTCAGGACAGCGATGCCTTCTCGCAGCAACTGCTGCACGAGGCCGGTGTGGCCGCTGTGCCGGGCCGGGACTTTGGTACGGCCCACGCGCCTTACACCTTGCGCCTGTCCTACGCCACTGGCATGGACCGCTTGCAAGAAGCGATCAGTCGTCTGGGACAATTTCTGGGCCGCTAAACCCGGCATCGTTTCAGTCTGCCGGGCAATGCAGCCCGACTCCAGTAAAGTATTTCGGGCCGCAAGGCCCGATTTCTTTTTACATTCAGACTGTTTAGCGTGCCCGGACCGGAATGCCCGAGGCCAAGGCAATACGGCGACGTTCAGCCAGCACCTTCGCGCCATAGCCGCCATCGCTAGGCCCGGTTGCGCCCACATAACAGGCCAGGCCACCTTCAATAGACCCTCGGCGGCGAATACAGTCCGACAGAATCTGCGCACCCACCCGAATATTTGCCTCGGGGCTCAGCACGGCCAACGTCCCTTCCATATAGATATCGAACTTCTCTTTATGGACTTTGGTCATCACCTGCATCAGGCCCTGCGCACCTACATGACTTTCCGCATAGGGGTTGTAGCGTGACTCAATGGCGATCACCGCCAGAATCAGTTGGGGGTCCAGATTCTTTTCCTTGCCCACAATAAAAGCGGTGTGGATCAAGGCCCCCGCCACCGAATAGGCAATCTTGTACTTGCGCGCCAAATAGCTGCGCAAGGCCTGCTGCTGAGCCGCCGTGACGCCCGCAATGGGCTGCCCGGTGACCGAAGCACGCAGGTTCTTCATAAAGCCCTGATAAGTAGAGACAGCTTGCTGCTGTTCTGTCTGGCTCAAGTCCTCGCCCTCTTCGGACAGGTTGGGCTGTGTCTTGTCCGCTGGCCAGACCGCCTGGCTGTACGCATCGTATTTCACCGCCTCGGGGCGCAGGGTTTGCACGAGACCGGTATAAAGCTGGTTAAACTGAGCGCGCATCGACGGCACAACCACACAGGCTGCAATCGTCACCAGTACGGCAATGCCCAGGTACATGGCACACACGTGCACAAACTCACCGATGCGATACGTCAGGGTGCGGGCCGAGCGACTAAGTACATAGTCCATATCTTGGAAGCCCATGGGATCATCCTTAGTATTGCTAACTGCCCGATGTTAACCTTAGAACCTGTTCAAGGTCTTAACCAAAAATATCTGCAAGCGGAGCCCCGTTCTTCTGTGAAATACCGTGACTTGAGAGACTTTATTGCCCAGCTGGAAGCCAAGGGCGATCTGAAACGGATTACGCAGCCAGTTTCCACCTCGCTGGAAATGACTGAAATCAGTGACCGGGTCCTGCGTGCCGGTGGACCGGCGCTTTTGTTTGAAAACGCCCAGCATCAAGGCTCCAAAGCCGCCATGCCTGTCCTGGCCAATTTGTTCGGCACGCCGCAACGCGTCGCCTGGGGCATGGGTGCACAGGATGTGTCGGCATTACGCGACACTGGCGAGCTGCTGGCCAATCTGAAAGAGCCGCAAGCCCCCACCGGGATGCGTGATGCACTGTCCAAAGTGTCCATGCTCAAGTCCGCCCTGTGGGATATGAGCCCCAAGAATGTCCGCTCTCCCGCGTGTCAGGAAGTGGTGCTGGAAGGCAAGGATGTGGACCTGAACCAGATCCCCTTGCAACTGTGCTGGCCCGGCGACGTGGCTCCTTTGCTGACCTGGGGCTTGGTGATTACCAAAGGCCCTCATGCCAAGCGTCAGAACCTGGGTATTTACCGTCAGCAGCTGATTGGCCGTAACAAGCTCATCATGCGCTGGTTGTCCCACCGTGGCGGTGCCTTGGACTTCCGCGATCATGCACTGACCAACCCCGGCAAACCTTTCCCGATTGCCGTTGCCCTGGGCACCGACCCCGCCACCATTCTGGGTGCGGTCACCCCCGTGCCCGATAGTCTGTCCGAATACCAGTTTGCCGGTTTGCTGCGCGGCTCGCGCACCGAAGTGGCCAAAGCCCTGGGTAGCGACTTGTCTGTCCCCGCCTGGGCCGAGATTGTGCTGGAAGGCCATATCCTGCCCAGCAATCACCCGGATGCCTTGGCCCCCGAGGTGCCTGAAGGGATGAAGCCGCCCGCAGACAGCAGCTACGAAATGGCACTGGAAGGCCCTTACGGCGACCACACCGGCTACTACAACGAGCAGGACTGGTTCCCGGTCTTTACTGTCGAGCGCATCACCATGCGCCGCAACCCGATTTACCACAGCACCTACACCGGCAAGCCGCCCGATGAGCCTGCCGTTCTGGGCGTTGCGCTGAACGAAGTCTTTGTACCCCTTCTGCGCAAGCAATTGCCTGAAATTGTGGACTTCTACCTGCCTCCCGAGGGCTGCAGCTACCGCCTGGCCGTGGTGTCGATTCGCAAGCAATACGCAGGCCATGCCAAGCGCGTGATGTTTGGTGTCTGGAGCATCTTGCGCCAGTTCATGTACACCAAGTTCATCGTGGTGGTGGACGAGGATGTGAACACGCGCGACTGGAAAGAAGTGATCTGGGCCATGACCACCCGCATGGACCCGGTGCGCGATACCGTGCTGGTGGAAAACACGCCTATCGACTATCTGGACTTTGCCTCGCCCGTTTCGGGACTGGGCGGCAAGATGGGCATGGATGCCACCAATAAATGGCCCGGAGAAACCCAGCGCGAATGGGGTACGCCTATCCAGATGGATGAGTCCACCAAGAAGAAAGTGGACGATATGTGGAGTTCGCTGGGGTTGTAAGCCAGAACGCGCCTTCATATGGCACGTTCCAAAAACAAACAAAGACCATCACCGCAACGGTGCATGGTCTTTGTTTTATTCTGCTCTTCAATGCGGGCCAGTCACCGCTACGCCCAAGGCCAGTATCAGGTCGGCGAGGCCAAAGGCTCCACCAGCTCAATCAGATACTCATCCGGGTCAAATACAAAGGCAATGGTACGTTTACCGTGATTCATCTGTTTAGGTGGCGTCTTGATCCTGACGCCCTGCTCCTCCAGATAACGCACCGCCTGATGCACATCCTGGACCATCAAGGCCAGATGACCAAAAGCCCCACCCTTCTCATACGGCTCTTTTTGATCCCAGTTCCAGGTCAGCTCCAGACTGGACTGTGTGCTCTGGTCAAAGCTGAGAAACACATTGGTAAAGCGGCCAGACTCATAGTCTGTGTGGCGCACCACATGCATACCCAGAATATCGCGGTAGAACGCCAGAGACCGCTCCAGATCCAGGACACGCAACATGACATGATCAAGGCCAAACTGTATTTGGGAAGTGCTCATAGCAAGGGGCAGAGGGTTGAAAATTGCAATGTAGCAAAACCGCCCTCCTTGCATCATGACCGCTCATCAAGGGTCCATGAGAAATACTCAAGCCTTACGCACTGGCTGCCATCAACTCCGACGAGATGGTCTGGATGAATAAAGGCACACAGGGATTGGCATTGCTTTCCTGCCACATGATGTTGATGAAGGACTGCGGATGCTGGCCCGACAAGTCCAGATCAATCGCCACCAGATCACGGTGCACGTACTTGCGCAAGGACTGCGACAAAACGGCAATGCCGATATTGGCCGCCACCATGCTCATGATGCCGGTAATGGTGCTGGCTTCCTGCACGGAATTGGGATGAAAACCGGCATGTCGACACAGGGAATAGAAATAGCGCCGCCAGACCTGCCAATGCGTCTTGCTGCCCACTACAAAACGCTCATTGGCCAGTTCCACCAAGGGGATGGATTTTTCTTTTGCCAAAGGATGATCGCTCTGCAAAAGAACGATGGGATCATCACGACATACCGGCTTCCACAGCACGCCCAGTTCCTCGGGGTCATCAGAGAAAGCAAAGCCAAAGCCCAGATCCAGACTGCCCTGCTGCAAGCCCTGTATTTGCTGCTGCGTGGGCATATATAACAAATCGGTTGTGATGTTCGAATACTGCTGCTTGAAGTGCTCCAGCGTTCTGGGCAGCACGTCCTGCACCGCATAGTCGTTATAGGCAATGATCAGGTGTCCGATATCGCCAAACTTGGCTTTCTGAGCCAGCTCGATACCGCGCTCCAGATGCACAAAAACCTGTTCGATTTCCTGCAGCAGTAAAAAGCCTGCCGCTGTGAGCTTGACCTGGCGGGTGCTGCGCTCAAACAGGTCCACCTGCAAATCATCTTCCAGCTTTTTGATAATGCGCGTCAGGCCCGGTTGCGTGATGTGCAGCAGCTCCGCCGCCTTCTTGAAATGCAACTGTTCGGCCACCGTTTTAAAGGCGCGCAGGTGATGCAAATCCAGGCGTGCGGGAATCATGGTTTCGCTCATATTTTAGATTGATAACATCGCGATCAATAATAGTGCGCGAATAGTGAATGGACAAGCAATTTGCAGAGGATTAGCTTATCTAGCACGCACTGGATGGCGCTTTGCAAGCATGCCAGGACCGGATGCCCAGCCCCACGGAAAGGAGGAACTCATCCTGTTGCAGCCGATGCTCTAGCCGAGCTTTCAACCAATACCAAGAAAAGATAGACACGTAGAAATAATAAAAAACCAGCTACCCCCACAGGGTTTGATTTCAAAAAACAGATAGTCCCAATACTTGAGGAGACATAAGTATGCAAAGGGAAAGCACCGTGGCCGAATCGGAACATACCGATACGGGTCACATCAAGAAAGTAATGATGGGTTCAGCGGCCGGTACGATCGTTGAATGGTTTGACTTTGCCTTGTTCGGCTATATGGCCGTCTACATCGCACAAAACTTCTTCCCCTCGGAAGACAAGATGGCGGGCCTGCTGGCCACCTTTGCCGTATTTCTGGTGTCCTTTATTGTTCGCCCCCTGGGCGGCATCTACTTTGGCAGGCTGGGCGACCGCATTGGCCGCAAGAAGATTCTGGCCCTGACTGTCTTGCTGATGTCCGGGTCCACCGCCGCCATCGGTCTGATTCCAACCTATGAAAGCATTGGCATCTGGGCTCCGGTTCTGCTGATCATCATCCGCTGTATTCAGGGGCTGTCGGCCGGTGGCGAATATACGGGCGCCACCATCTACACCGTTGAACACAGCCCCATGAACAAACGCAACTCCTACGCCTGGGCCATGTCCGGTGCCACCTACTTTGCGTTTGCACTGGCAGCCGGGATCAGCGCCGGTCTGGCCGCGATTGTCGGTACCGAGGCCATGGGCGATTGGGGCTGGCGCACCATCTTCCTGCTGGCCGTTCCCATGGGCATCGTGGCCTTCTTCATTCGGGATCATCTGGCCGAGTCGCCCGAGTTCCAGCAAATGCGTGCGGAGAAAAAAGGCCAGCTCAGCTACAGCGCATCCCAGGTGTTCAAGGCAGAGGGTTCCAATATTGTGAAGCTGGGCGGCTTTATCGTGCTGTACGCCCTGTCCTTCTACATTTTCTCCACCTACATGAACACCTTCCTGCGCACGGTCATTGGCTTGTCCTCCGTCCAGTCCCTGACTGCGAACATGGTTGCCCTGCTGTTTGTCACCGCCCTGACCCCGCTTGCCGGTGTGATCTCGGACCGGGTGGGCCGCCGTCGCATGATGCAATTTGCCGCTGTCTGGCATGCGCTGTTCACCATTCCGGCCTATATGATCGTCAGCAAGGGAGCTTCGTTGGAGGCTGCCATTTTCGGCATGCTGATTATCGGTATTGGTCAGGTGGCTGCCAGCGTGGTGGCCGTCACCCTGCTCTCGGAGATGTTCCCGACCGACATGCGCTATACCGCTTCGAGCATGTGCTACAACATCACCTTCGCAATTTTTGGTGGCACCGCACCTTACCTGGCTATCTGGCTGACGGCGCAAACAGGCAGCTATCTGGCTCCCGCGTTTTACGTCACGGTGGTCGCGGTTCTGTGCTTTTTCTGGGTGACTGTGCTGATGCCCGAAACTGCCAACAAGCCTTTGCGCCGCTACCACACCGAACCGGCTCATGATGCCAAACCGGCTGTCAGCATGGGCAAGGCAGGCGCCAGTTAAGCCTTCTTTATTCCCGCTGGTTTTCCGCAATCAACAGCCCTGTAAAACAGGGCTGTTTTTTTATGGAAAAAGAGCATTGATTTACATTAAAAGCAATTCACATAAAGCTGATTCTGCCCATACAGAAACAGTATTCCCATACCGGCTTCTATAGAATAGCCTTCTATAGCCCGCGTCAAATATAGACTCACCTCCTGCCTTAAGCAGACTGAAGAATGCGCTTGCACTGCCCAAGGGATTTGCACCATGACCACCATCAGCCTTACCGACGTAACCGTAAGCAGCGACGCCGCCTCGCATGCCCAAGGGTGGCTGACGGTTCAATTCAGCAATGGCTACCGCATCCAGGCCTCCTGCCCCGAGAGTAATGACAACTGGGCTCAGGGAACCCGGCAGTTGTGCAAGCCAGGACATCACGACGGTCTGGCTCCCACGCAGGTGGACGAGCTGCTGATGCAAGCGGCTGACGATGGCAGCTATGTCGTCTTGCAGGCCACTTTACCCAAGACCTCCATTCCCATGACTTACGCCCGTCCCGCTGACGAGCACGTTTATATGGAGCTGTCCCATAAACAGCAAAGCGTTTTCAGCGCAGATTTTCTGGCCATTGCCGCGATTATTTTCGGGGCCTTGTATGGTTTGAAATGGCTCTTTGAAAAGTACCTGCTGCCCAAACTATAAAAACGCAGCCCAAAAAAAACGTCCTGTAAAAACAGGACGCTTAAAAGAAAAAAGAAAACTACACCGCCAGAACTGAGCTGCTGTTTAAAAAGCGCTGCTGCAACTGACGCGCCTGTAAAAGCAAAACATCATCCTGGTGCGGCTTTCCAATCAACTGCAAACCCATAGGCAACTTCTGGAAATACCCCAAAGGCAGGGACACCACCGGCAAACCCAGCAACTGCCAGGCACGACTCATGAAAGGTGCCCCTGTTCCTTCGGTTTTATAAGGCGCAACACCGGCTGCCGCAGGTGCCAGAATGAAATCCGCCCCACTATCTGCAAACCACTGCAGCATTGCCTGTTTGAGCGTGTCCGCTCTTTGCAAGGCAGCGATGTACTCCTTGTAGGGAAAAGCCAGACCCGTGCTCATCAAGGACTGCATATGGGCGCTCAAGGTTTCATGCTGCTGTTGCTCGTACACCAGATTCCGGGCCACTTCATAAGCCATGATCTGAGCATGCAAGGCCGTCAATTCAACAACGGCGTCCTGCAAGGGAAAATCCACCAGCGTATGCCCCTGTTCCGACAAATCCTGCTGGCACGCCTGCACGGTCTCCAGCATCTTGTCCTGAACGTCGCCCAATGCCTGCCCGGAAAAAACACCAAACACACAAGCCGCCTGCGCTCCCGGCGTGCTCAAACTCAAGGGTTTGTGCAGCAGGATATTGCGCAGCAAGAGCGTGTCGAGCACATCGTTGCTGAGTATGCCCAGGGAGTCCAGAGACTGAGCCAGCGGCTGAATATTGCGCAAGGAAAACTCGTTCTTGCTGCCTACATAGCCAATGCAGCCGCAGTAGGATGCGGGCCGTATGACCGATGCCGCCGTCTGTGTGCCGAAGGCTACCGGCACCATGAAATCAGCCACGGCAGCAGCAGAGCCGCTGGAGGAGCCGCCGGGTGTGCGTTCGACATCATGCGGGTTATTCGTCTTGCCAGCCTGAAAGTAAGCAAACTCGGTTGTGACCGTCTTGCCCATCAAAATGCCGCCTGCCGCTTTCATCGCGGTCACGCAGGAAGCATCCAGATCCGGAATCCGATCCTGGTGAATGGCCGAGCCCATTGTGGTGGGAATACCCGCCGTATCAATCACGTCCTTGACCGCAAAGGGCAGGCCCATCAAGGGCGAGGCCTTGTAAAAATCACTGCGGCTTTCGTACTCGGCCAGATAGTCGTCCTGATCAATCAGATACTGCCAGGCACCAATCTTGTCATCGCGTATAGCAATGCGCTCATAAAAGGAGGCCACGATCTCCGGCAGACTGGCTTCGCCCGTATGCAGAGCATGCAGCAATTGATGCAAAGGCAGCTTAAACCACTGTCGTTTCATGCTGCCACTCCTTGAGAGCTTGCAATAAAGAGGCATCCACCGTCGCCACCCCACCACCAACACGGCCACGTTCTCCGGCACCGTCAATCATGCCCAGCAGCACCAACGGGCCGGTATTGTTGGCAATCACTTGCGCAAAATCGCTAATACCATTGCGCCCGGCCAGAAAGGGCAAGCGGGTTTTCAGGAACTTGTTTTGACGCGTCAGGTAGTCCGAGGGTAGAAAGGCGTGCAGATTCCTGGCACTCATTCCCGCCAGATCCAGACACTGGCCACCCAGCCCTACGAAATCCACGACAGCACTATCGCCCAGGGCACCCAGTGCTTTTGCCTGCTCATTACCGGGCTCTTTATTGCCAGCAATAACAGGAGCATCCGTAACCAGCCAAGTTGTGGAGCTGGCCAATTGCAAACCAAAGCGCAAGCCATTACCGCCGACTTTAACGATGGCATCTGCGCCATCAGCAGGAGCCTGATTTGCCAGAATCAAGGCACTGGCGGCCATCCAGTAATTCAAGGCCCAAGCCATCGCACCATATAGAAAGCTTTGGCTGGCGTCGTCATTAATGCCCCAGGAGACAATAATGTCGGCCAACTGCCGGGAGCCATGCATGGTACGAGCATGACCATCATCACCATTGAGCAAGGAAGCCTGAACAATAGGCCCCAGAGCGACCGGCCCCTGAAACTGTGCAGCCAGCCGCACACCCAAATCCTGATGCAGCCAACGCAGATGCGGCACCATTTCATCGGCAAAAATACCCAGGCGGGTACACCATTGCATGCCTTCATTCAGCACCGAGTATTTCTTGTAGTCGGGCCGATTGCTGTCGCTGACCTCAATCAGATACATGGACGGCGTCACCACTCCGGCCAATGGCACCACCACGCCGTAATCCTGCGCGGGAGCCAGTTGCACGCCCCCTGCGTCCAGCAAGGCTTGCGCCTCTTGTTTGCTAGCTGCCCAGCCCTCATACAAAATGCCGATCAAAACCGAATTTCGGATTGCGGCAGGCAGCTCCTGTGCATCCCGAAACGGTGGCCCGGCATGCAGGACCAGACGGCCTTGCGAGGGCAAAATGGATTGCAGAGGCCGGACCCCTGTCCAGGCTGGCATCACGGCCTGCGTCTCTACATGCTGAGCCATATCGTCTCCTTACGCCACGCGCACCCAGGTTTCGCTGTTCGCCAGGCTGGCGGACTGCGCACGCGAGCCGTTAAAGTCCCGCTCTATGGTGTTGCCCGGCAAGGCCGTGCCATTGATCAGCACCCTGGCTTGCTGGGCCGGGTGGAACACGCACATCATTTCGTGCTGCTGGGTTTGGGTCTGGCTTTGCGGCAGGTCCACACAAATCGCTGGCTGCGTCATGTGATGCCATTGCAATTCCACCGTCAGACCTGCACTGGCGGAGGTGACAGATTCGCTGACCAGCTCAGGGAAACGGTTCACTGTCTGGAAAACGCCGTCACTCAAGACCTGCAACTTGTCCAGCGCCACCGCCTTGCGAAACAGGCCAAAATGGCGCACGAAGTCCCGTACCAGATACTCGGCCAAGGGCTTGTTATCCGTGATCAGCAAACGCGCGTCGCTGTCCTGCCCGTCTTCGTAAGGCTTGTCCAACACCAGGATGGCCTGGCCGCTGCCATACGCCGAGCTGGCGATGCGAAAGTACAGGGACAAGGACGACCAGTCCTGTTCAGGGTCAGTCTTCAAGTAAATAAAAGGGTTGTCACCCGTCCAATCCAAGGTGCCGGTTTTAATTCCCGTCATGCTCAAGTCTCCGTGTTCAATTTGTTCGTCAAGGGCGCCTGGGCGCTTCACGCCAGGTCTTTTTCCACCGCGTATTCCTGGCGCAGTTGCTGGAAGTCCGTGCTTGGTTGCCAGCCCAGAATTTCCTTGGCCGCATGGCTGCTGAAAATGGAGGCACGAGGATTGTTCTGATACCAGCGTGGGTTCTTGATTTCAGGCACAGGGCCAATAATCTGCTGATACCAGTCTGTGGTTGCCAAGGGGTGGGAGCTATCGTCTGCGCTAATGAAAAACACGCCGTAGCGCAAACCTTGCAGATTCACGGCGGCCTCAAAAGCACGCGCCAGATCTGCAGCCCAGATGTAATAGAACAGCCAGTTACGCTGCGGGCTGTCGACAAACTGGATGTACTCGGCAATGGTTTCCGGCAGCACCACGGCCAGTGGACGCAAGCAGATCACTTCCATATCGCTGGCATCACTAAAGCTTTTTGCCATCTGCTCCATGACGATCTTGCTGACGCTGTAGGCCTGATAAGGCTTGTTTTCATGGGCCTCGTCCACAGGCAGATACTGGGGTTTCCAATCAGCTCGCATCTCGGACAGACCGCAAGCCGAAATGCTGGAACACAGCACCACTTTCTTGACACCGTTTTCGCGACAGGCTTGCAGCACATGCCAGGTGCCGCGCACATTGACGTTGATGTACTGCTCTTCGGCGGCCTTCCAGTCAAAATCAATTGCCGCCAGGTGAATCACGGCATCGGCATCTTTGGTGGCCGCACGCACGGCCTCCAGATCCATCACATCCGTTTGAATAAAAGAAACCTGATGCTGGCTGGGTTTCAGATCCGCCACGACCACATCCATGGTCTGCATCAATTGCTGTACCACGTACGAGCCCACACGGCCCGAGCCGCCTGTAACCACCACTTTTTTCATGGTGTTTCTCCTGTTTATTGTTATAGATCCAAAACCAGTTCGGCCGACAAGGCGCGCGAAACGCAGATCATCATGGTTTCATTCAGCTGCCGTTCTTCTGGCGACAGCACAAAATCCCGATGCTCCGGCAAGCCGGAAATGACCACGGTTTCGCAGGTGCCGCAGGTGCCGTTCTGGCATGAGCACTTGACCCGTACGCCTTCCCGTTTCAAGGCGGCCAGAATCGTTTCATCCCCCGCTACCGCGATGCTTTTGCCCGATTTTTGCAAAGTCACGGTAAAGCCCTTGCCTTGCAGCAGGGCCGGATCGGTCTCTACCGAGAAGCGTTCCAGCACCAGTTGCCAGCCAATATCGGCCTGTTCCTGTTGATAGTTTTCCAAAGCGGCCAGCAAAGGCTGCGGACCGCAGGAATAGACGACGGTCTGTGCATCCAGCGTTTTCAATGCGCCTTGCAGATCAAACAGCCCGTCCTGATTGGAGGCATGCGTGGTGATACGCGCAGCATCCACTTGTTGCAGCTCTTGCAGAAAAATAAAATCCGCTGCGTTTCTTGCCAGATACAGCAAATGCCAGTCCAGGCCGGCTACCGCAGCGGCCTGGACCATGGGCACGATAGGCGTGATGCCTATGCCCCCGGCCACAAAAAAGCACTTCTTGTTTGCAGCAAAGGGAAAGTGATTTTTCGGCACGCTGACAGCCAGCGCATCACCTTCCTGCAACACCTCATGGATATACGCAGAGCCGCCCCGCCCGGCTTCTTCTTTCAGAACGGCAATTTGCCATTCACGGGTATTGGCCTGCTGGCCACACAAGGAATATTGACGGTAAAGCGGCTCGGTCTTTGACACCGCCAGCTCCAGCTCAATATGCGCACCCGGCTCCCAGACAGGGAACGCGTCCCCGTCTGGCAAACCCAAGGTCAGGCCTACGACTCGCTCTGACAGCCTGGTTTTCTTCAACACGCGTGTTTGCAAAGTTTGCTGCATGATGCTGCTCCTGCTCCCTTAGGCAATCGCTCGGATCGGCAATACCCGGCTTTGCTCGTCCACACGGCGCTCTTCGGCGCGGTACAGATCAATCAGCCAGTTTTGCAAACGCTTGATGACCAGCTCTTCATTGGTCAAACGACCACGGGAGGCAAAGTTGGATTGCATACCTTGATGCGAACGACGCCAGGCAAACAGGTCCTCGATCATCACGGGGTACAGATCATCGTGTTCCTGATCGAACTTCTCTTTGTGGTCCTCGCGCTCCAACGTTTCCTGCGGGTACATCCAGGACACGCCATAGGTGGACTGCTTGGCGCTTTTGGGCAGCCACATGAAGTACTTCACCTTGTCGGGCATGGCCACCAGCAAGAGGTTGGGCGCTACCGTCACGTAGGAAAGCTGAGTTCGCTCCTGGTCAGTCAAGCCCTTCATGGGCGGCTGCAAGATGGAGCCGGTATGCGTGGGGGCTGCGTCTTTGTGGGTGGAGATCAGGTTGTAGGAGACAATGCCATTGGCCACGTCATTGAAGACAGCGGTTTCATCCACACGATCCGGATTGGTTTCGTACATGCCGCCCCAGGAGGAGGCGTGCAGGAAGCTGCAGTGGTAACACTCGTCATTGAAGATCTTCCAGTTCCAGTCGAAACCTTCCATCTTCAGGGGTTCCGAGGACTTCAGCTCGGACATGCGATAGTTCGCCAGTTGCTTGCCCAGATTGCCCAGGCGGGTTTGCAAGGCCGGTGCCGTAGCGTCGTAGTTGATGAAGATAAAGCCTTCCCAAACCTCGGCGCGGATCTTGGGCAAACAGACGCTC
This sequence comes from Alcaligenes nematophilus, assembly GCF_026344155.1. Classification (NCBI taxonomy): domain Bacteria; kingdom Pseudomonadati; phylum Pseudomonadota; class Betaproteobacteria; order Burkholderiales; family Alcaligenaceae; genus Alcaligenes; species Alcaligenes nematophilus. The sequence goes on from NZ_JAPKMZ010000002.1 coordinate 291,534, forward strand.
TTGGGGTCAAAGCTGGCACCGGTATCGGTCAGACCTGGGGCGGAAACCAGCTCGCCCTCCATGTTGTAGACCCAGGCGTGCAAGGGGCAGCTGATGCGGCGTACATTGCCTGCCCCTTCCAGCAACAGCATATTGCGGTGACGACAGACATTGGACAGCACATTAATGCCGCCTTCGCGGGTGCGAATGGCGAACAAGGCATCATTGCCTACGTCGAAAGTGAAGAAGTCGCCGGCATTGGGGATGTCAGTTGCACGGCCCACACAGAACCACTGCTTTTTCCAGACGGCATTCAGTTCAAACTGGAAAAACTCTTCCGAGGTAAAGCACTCGGGGGGCAAGGCGAAAACCTCGTCGGTTTCCTGCTGAAAGTAGCTGCGGTCAAATTCTTCAATCGCAATGGGCGAACGTAGAGCGGTATTCATCTCAATATCTCCTCTGGTTTGCATGAGCACCATGAATGGCTTTTATTAGGTCAGGCCAATCATGCGACAGGGAGCGACGCTTGAAAATTGAGCAAATTTGACGGAACGATGAGTTTTTTTTGTTGTTGAATCGGACGAAGGGAAAGCGGTGGATCGCAATCACTGCAAAATGAGGCCGTTCTCGGCGACGTAAAGCCCGATTGAGGGCTGCGTGTCAGCCATTTGGAACCAGGGATGAGCGGTGTGAGAACTAGGCGGAGCTTGATAAAACCTCCAGCCACGCACGTCAGGTCGGGGTTCCACACCCTGATCGATGAGAAATGAGCAATGAACGATGTGCGATGTACGATGTACGATGTACGATGTGTATCCAGCCTGGTTCAGGAAGGCCGATACATAAAAAAAACCTGCATATTTGCAGGTTTTTTTAAAGACGCAGAGACAGAGACACGGTAAGCAAAGAGCGAAAAAAGCCCGGTCACCGAGCACAACACATGGCAACCATCAAGCAACTACCGCCTAGCGGATTGCAATCGACGCGACCCAATCCACAAACTCCTGCTCCTGTCGGCTAAGGTTCGCCTCCTTGGGGTAGGCCAGAAAATAGGCGTACTCTTCCAGGCAAACATCGAACAGCTGGACAATTTCCTTCTTGTCGATCAAAGGCTGTAACAAGGCCGGACAGCCCAGCATCACCCCTTGGCCATTCAAGACCGCATTCATGCGCACATTGGTGTCATCAATGTGAAAGCTCTTCTTGGCCGTCAGCTCCTGTCCTGCTGCCTTGCGTAACCACTGCTCCCAGCACAGCTGATTTTCTTCGTGAATCAGCACATGCTGGTTCAGATCCGCCGGGGAGGTGATCTGGCCATGCGCCTGCAAATAAGACGGTGCACACACTGGCGTCAAATTGCCGGGAATGATGCGCAAGGTCTGCAACTGCGGCCAGTCGCCCTGCTTGCCCCAGACAATTGCAAAATTGATGTTGTCCCTGAAAAAATCCGGTGCCTGCAACCTGTGCAGCAAGTTGATTTCAATATCCGGATGCTTCAGCCAGAAATCCCCCAGTTGCCCGGTAAACCACATGCTGGACACAAAGGGCCGCAAGGACAGATTGATGCGGCTCTTGCCGTGAGGCATGCGCAATTCACTCAAGGCCTGATTGATCTCGTAAAAAGGCCGTTGCAAACGGTCAAACAGAAACTGGCCCTGATCCGTCAGCTCCAGCGAACGGTTTTTACGCAAAAACAGCTTGCAGCCCAGATACTCCTCCAGCACCTTGATCTGGTGGCTGACTGCCGAGGGAGAGACCAGCAGGTCTTCTGCCGCCTTGGTGAAGTTCAACCTTTGCGCCGACACCGTAAAGGTTCTTAAGGCATTCAGTAATGGCACCTGCATGACGGGCTATGTCTCCTGATGTGGGTAGCTTTGTTCTGGAATTATTTATTATCGGAGCATAAGCCTTGCCGCCTTCAAAAACCAGTCGGGCAGAACGTGGAACTTCTGGCAGGCAAAAAAAAACCGGCCTGGGCCGGTTTTCAAACAGACAAGCAGACTTACTCGTCCACATCGGTTTTGCGTCGTACCGGAACCAGTACATTGCGTGCTTTCTCGCGTGCCGACTTGGAAGAATCAAACAGCTTCCAAGCTCCCAGAGCCAAAGCCCCGATACGCATCCAGCGCCCGCCAAAACTGCTCAGCACGGCAGAAGCACCGGACAACAGGAACGGATAACGGCGCGACAAGGACAGCGCGCTGGTGACCACACCGCCCATGCTCAAACCCGAAGGCTTGACGCTGTTCCACAAATTGCCGGGGCTTAAATCTTCGCCCAGGGAGTGGATCTGGGACGACATGGTCTGCCGCTCCAACGAGGCGCGGACTCGCAACAGTTCAATACGCACAGCCCGCTCCTGGGCGGACATGCTCTCTTGCTTCGTGCTCATTTGCCGTCTCCCTCGGAATCCCTCAAGCGCTCAATAAATGCGACATCGCGACGCAACTCGGACAAGGTGGCCGAAAAAGGAATCGGGCCTGTGGTCAGACGACGGCGTACGGCCAGGAAAAGACCCACTCCCAAACCGGCATACAGAACGACCAGCACTCCCAAAGCCCAGTAACGATAATCCGTAGGCCAGAAGTACAACGCCAGCAACAAGCTGAAAACCAGCACCGCCAGAGTGGAGAACAGCAGTGCGCCAAACACCATGCTGAAGATGGTGATCAGGCTTGCCTTTTGCTGACCGGCTTCCAGAGCGAACAGCTCCAGCCTGGTACTGACAGCCCCTATCAAGGTAGAACCAAGCTGACTGATAGTTTGCCTAAGCGCCATGATTTATCCCTGCTCTGCGACATCCTGCCATTGCATGCAATGACAAGAGCCTGATTTCTAAGAGGCTGCCGATCTGGACCGCAAAGTCCAGATCGGCAGGGCTGCTTTTTATGCTGCTGCAGCCCAGCAAAGGGCTCGCAGCGCAGAGCAAAGACAGATTAACGTCGGCTGATCAGCATACCGAACATCAGACCCACAATACCGGCCACGCCGATGGCTTGCCAGGGCTTGTCGTGGACATAGTTGTCGGTTGCCTTGGCGGCACGCACACTGTGCTCGACCACGGCTTCCTGAGCATCATGCAGGGAATCCCGGGTCACACGCAGAGAGCGCAGCGCTTTCTCACGCAGCTCACCGGCCTTGTCGCCCGTGGCTTCAGCGGCCTCACGCATCAGTTTTTCAGCTTCATCCAAGCTCGCTTTCACTTCTTCGATGAATTTGTCTCCGCTGTTTTCCACACTTTTCTTGGTAGCCATAAATAACTCCTTGCAGTTGAAAGGGACACGCGACAAATACGTATCGCCAAGTGAATGGCGCCATAGCAGCGCCGCACAAAATTCTTTAACCCGCTGTTTTCAGGATAAAGATACTCGGTGTACCTGAGACCAGTCAGTCGCAGGTTTACTTCAGTTGCGTCACATCCACCGTGGACGGGACACCGTTCTGAATACTTTCTTGCTTCATCACCATCTGCACATCCGGGCAATACCAATCCGTAACTTGGGAGTTGATGCCCGGTATGGGCAGACTGATGCCACTGAAACTGGCCTGGGTAGGCTCGATCTCGCGTTGATAACGAATAGGCCAACATTGGTAATTGCCCAATGCAGTCTGTACCGATTGTTGAGCTCCAACCGTCTTCGCACCGGTATGAATGCGCAAGACATTGGCGTTGGACTGGGAGCGCTTGTCCAGATTGATCTGGAAATCCTGGCGCGGGAAGGTCTGCCCTTCCTGCAGCCCACCGTGTTCGTAGGAAAACAGGCCCAGCAGGCGCAGGTCAAACGAACCTTGAACGGCTTCCAGACCACCACGGCCATCATCGCGCTGGAAACGGGTGCGGCCATCGCGCACCGTCATCACGTAGTCAATATTGGGCTTGCTGGCCGGCAAACCGGCCAGAGCTACACTGGCCTTGCCCTGTACACGCGCCTGGCACTGATCACCGCCCTGCTTTTTCACGTCAGAAAAAGCCAGATCAGCGCCCAAGGCCAGAAAGCCCGAGCCAGTCAGTTGTATCTGCCCACCGTCACGCATGAAAGGCACGTCACACAAACCAGCCTGAGCCGAGCTCAGGCCCAACATGACCAACAGCGGTGCAGCCATCCAAGCATTCAGTTTCATGTACATCCTGATTCAGTGAAACTTAGATTCGACTCTTTATTATGCCTATCCCCTCTGGCGTACTGGCAAGGGATTGTAAAAAAGCACGACAAGTTCTGGACTTAGAGTTCGCCGTCCTGAACCTTCTGGCGAGTACCAAAAATACGGTCGCCCGCATCACCCAGCCCCGGCACGATATAACCATGCTCGTCTAGATGCTGATCAATGGACGCGGTATAGATATGGACATCAGGGTGATGTTTTTCAAGAGTGGCAATGCCTTCCGGAGCAGCCACCAACACCAAAGCGCGAATATTCTTGCAGCCTGCTTTTTTCAGCAGATCAATCGTGGCGACCATGGAACCACCTGTTGCCAGCATGGGGTCGATAATCAGGGCCAAACGCTGATCCAGCTCGCCGACCAGACGCTCCAGATAGGTCTGGGCTTCAAAGGTTTCTTCGTTGCGAGCAATACCGATCACGCTGACTTTGGCGCCAGGAATCAAGCTCAACACCCCGTCCAGCATGCCAATACCAGCGCGCAAGATGGGCACAACTGTCACTTTCTTGCCAGCCAGCTTTTCCACTTCCACATTGCCACACCAACCCTCAATGGTGGTGGGTTCCAGGGGCAGATCCTTGCACGCCTCGTAGGTCAGCAAAGAGGCGATTTCCTGGGACATTTCGCGGAAATTTTTCGTGCTCAGATCTGCCTTGCGCATCAAGCCCAGCTTATGGCGGATCAAAGGGTGGCGTATTTCGTGTATGGGCATGATTGCTTCATCAAATTAGGGACTAACTAAAAACAGGGCTGCAGCACAGCAGCCCGCACTATCGTGATCGTCAACGTACTGCCAGCCACTTCACCACCGCATCAAAAAAGGGTCGGGCAGAGGCAGAACGTTCGTCATTGACCATCATGACGACAATATACCGCTTTCCGCTGGCTCCCAGCACGTAACCGGCCAAGGCACGGCTATCGCGCAGCGTGCCGGTTTTCAAGTGGGCACGGCCCTGAACCTCGTCATCGCGCAAGCGCGAACGCACCGTGCCGTCCACACCGGAGATCGCAAAGGACGAAATGTACTCGGGCATCCAGTTCGAGCGCCAGGCGACTTTCAGCATGTCAGCCATGCCACCCGCCGTGACGCGGGCATTGCGTGACAGGCCCGAGCCGTTGTCCACGGTCCAGCCTGCGGTATTGACCCCCTGGCGACCGAGCACGTTCATGACGGCGCGCTCGCCGGTGGCCACCGTGGCACCGGGGCCATTCATTTCTGCGCCCACGGTCAGCAAAATGGTACGGGCCATCACATTGTTGCTTTGCTTATTAATAAGACGGATCAGGTCAGACAGGGACTGCGAGTCATGCCAGGTAATCGCCTGCGCACGAGCCGGCACACGGCCTGCTTTGATGTCGCGGGCCAGGGTGCCGCCCAGATCGCGCCACAGGCTGCGGAACAGCTTGTCGAAAAACTCGGTTTGGGAATGAACCAGGCGGTAAACGCTGAACTCGCCGCAAGAAGCGGCGGCCTTGCCACTGACACGGACCACCATGCCACCGGCTTCAGGCTGAATCTGGGTACCAACAACAGGCGAACCAGGGCAGGTCGCCGTCGACCACTCGACTTCACCCTGTACGCGCACTCCGGGCAAAGGCGGGTCAATAATCGCAATCCATTTGCGCGCCTGTGTATCTGGCTGGAACACCAGCCGGGAAGCGCCTAGCCCCACCATCATGGCATCCGGGCTGGCGTTATAGGGACGGTCACCCGCATTATCGAAGTCACCCGGATTGATGGTGACGTTGCCGAAGATGGAACGATCCACAATAACTTCGGTCAGATTCTTCACCCCACGCAAGCGGAGCTCGCGCAACATGTCCCATAACTGCGGCACGGTCAAAAACGGATCGCCCCCCGCCTTGATGTACAAAGGCCCTTTCAAAGTGCCTTGTTCGTCCACCTGCAGGCCATCCTGGGCCATTAACGTCGTACGCCAGGTATATTCTGGCCCCAGAGCGGACAAACCGGCCCAGGTACTGACCAGTTTCATTACCGAGGCGGGGTTACGGGGCTCCTGGGGATTGACGCCGATCAGACGCGGACCGTCCGCCTCGTCTACCACGATGGACAGAGACGATTGCGGCAAGCGGCTGGCGTTCCATACCGAAGCCAGCTCGGGCGGCAAGGCCTGGGCCAGGGCTAGTGATGCGCCTTGCACCATGAGCAAGGTGGCCAGAGCCACGTGCTTGCAACGACTCAAAACAGGCTTTGCCTTTAAAACGCCCATGCCCTCGTCTCCAACAGATCAATTCAGGAAAGACCCAAGCATACCGAAAGAAAAACACCACGGATATGGCCGTTTCAGCAATCTGGCGGCAAAGCGTTAAAATAGTCGGTTACCCCATCAGGCCCGGCCTTCTGGCCAGTGGCCCTTTACGACAAACCATGAGCATCGACCCCTCTTTAACTATCGCCCAGTTCGACTACGAGCTTCCCCCTGATCTGATCGCTCAAAGCCCGCCGGCCCAGCGCCAGGGCAGCCGTCTGCTGCATCTGGACGGTGCCAGCCAATTGCATGACCGCCAGTTCACCGACCTGCCCAGCCTGCTGCGCAAGGGTGACCTGCTGGTCTTTAACGATACGCGCGTCATCAAGGCCCGCCTGCATGGCCAGAAAAGCAGCGGCGGCAAGGTGGAAGTGCTGATCGAGCGCGTAACCGGCCCCGATACGGCTCTGGCCCATATCCGCGCCAGCAAGTCCCCCAAACCTGGCACTTTGCTGGAACTGGCCGACGGCAAGGTACTGGCCGATTGCACCGGGCGGGAAGACGCCCTGTTTGCGCTGCGCTTTCACGAGCCTGTGCTGGACATGCTGGAGCAATACGGCGCCACGCCTTTGCCACCCTACATTACCCACGCAGCGGACGAGGAAGACGACTCGCGCTACCAGACTGTTTACGCCCGTCACCCCGGTGCCGTGGCCGCCCCGACGGCTGGCCTGCACTTTACCGACGACATGCTGAACACCTTGCGCGAGCAAGGCGTGGACCAGGCCTTTGTGACCTTGCACGTGGGTGCAGGCACTTTTCAGCCTGTGCGTGTGGACAATATCAGCGAACACGTCATGCACGCCGAGCGTTACCATGTGCCCGCCGCCACCCTGGCCAAGATCGAAGCCACCCGCGCTGCCGGTGGCCGCGTCATTGCCGTGGGCACCACCAGTGTGCGTTCGCTGGAGTCTGCCGCCAGCAAAGAGCCCGGCATGAACCAGCGCTGCGCCGATGGCAGCATTGAAGGCGACACGCGCCTGTTCATTACCCCCGGCTTCCAGTACCAGTGGGTGGATGCACTGATCACCAATTTTCATTTGCCCCAGTCCACCTTGCTGATGCTGGTATCGGCCCTGGCGGGGATCGAACCCATACAACGTGCCTACCAGCACGCCGTCCAATCCCGGTATCGCTTCTTTAGTTACGGCGATGCTATGTTCATTGAGCCTCCTACCCCATGAGTGGACTGAAGTTTGACCTCTTAAGCACCGATGGCGCCGCTCGCCGTGGCCAGATCACCCTGAACCACGGTGTGGTGCAAACCCCCATTTTCATGCCGGTAGGCACCTATGGCAGCGTCAAGGCCATGATGCCGCACGAGCTGAACGAGATTGGCTCGCAGATCATATTGGGCAACACCTTTCACCTGTGGCTGCGTCCGGGCACGGATGTCATGGACAAGTACCAGGGCCTGCATAATTTCATGCAATGGGACAAGCCCATCCTGACGGACTCGGGCGGTTTTCAGGTATTCAGCCTGAAAGGCATGCGCAAGATTACCGAGGAAGGGGTGAAGTTTGCCTCCCCCATCACTGGCGAGCGCCTGTTTCTGACGCCTGAAGTGTCGATGCAAATCCAGTACTCCCTGAACTCCGATATTTCCATGGTGTTCGATGAATGCACGCCCTACTTGATTGACGACCGTCCCGCCACGCATATCGAAGCGGCTAAATCCATGCGCATGTCCTTGCGCTGGGCCCGCCGTTCACGCGAGGAATTCAAGCGTCTGAATAACCCCAATGCCCTGTTTGGCATTGTGCAAGGCGGCATGTACGAGGACCTGCGCGACGAATCCCTGGCTGGTCTGACCGACATCGGCTTTGAAGGCTATGCCATTGGCGGCCTGTCCGTAGGCGAGCCCAAAGAAGACATGATGCGCATTCTGGCGCACACCACCCCGAAACTGCCCACGCATGCCCCCCGCTATCTAATGGGTGTGGGTACACCGGAAGATCTAGTGGAAGGGGTCAGCCAGGGCGTGGACATGTTTGACTGCGTCATGCCCACCCGCAATGCGCGCAATGGCTGGCTGTTTACCCGTTACGGCGACATCAAGATACGCAATGCTCGCTACCGCGACGATACCCGCCCGCTGGATCCCAGCTGCACCTGCCATACCTGCAAGCATTTCTCGCGTGGCTACTTGCATCATTTGCAGCGTTCCAATGAAATTACCGGCTCGCGTTTGAATACCTTGCACAATCTGCATTTCTATTTGCAGATCATGCAAGAGATGCGCGATGCTATCGAGCAAAAGCGTTTCGCGGCCTGGCGGGAGCAGTTCCACCAGGATCGGGCGCGCGGTATTGAATGACACGCTGTTTGTGATACCGCAATAAAGTGCCGCTACAATACACCGTTAGTTTTTGACAACCCACACAAAAAAATCCTCAGGAGCCCCACATGTCCGCTGTTGACATTCTGACTCTCATCCCCGCCCAGGCAGCTGCCGGCGGCGAAAATGCCTTGATGGGCATGCTGCCCATCATCTTGATGTTCGTTGTGCTGTACTTCTTGATGATTCGTCCTCAAATGAAGCGTCAGAAAGAGCACCGCAACCTGGTATCCAACCTGGCCAAAGGCGACGAAGTAATCACCTCCGGCGGTCTGCTGGGCAAAGTCAGCAAAGTTCACGACAACTACCTGACCGTTGAAGTGGCCAACCTGACCGACAAGCCTGTTGAAGTTCTGGTCCAACGCGTGGCCGTTACGACTGTTCTGCCCAAGGGCACGATCAAGTCGCTGTAATGCCTCCGACCCCGGACCTCGGTCCGGGGTTGCCATTTCTGCACCCGTCGTAGATATCCCATGAATCGTTATCCTCTCTGGAAATATGTCATCGTCTTGGTCGCGCTGGCGATCGGCCTGATCTATACCTTGCCCAATCTGTTTGGTGAGTCTCCTGCTGTCCAGGTTTCCAGCGCCAAATCCACGGTCCGGCTTGAAACCAACCTGATCAGTCACGTTGAAGAGCTGCTCAAGAAAAACAATATTCCTACGACGGGCTCGTATTTTGAACAAAACGGACCTAGCGCCACTGCGCGTTTCCGTTTTGAGTCCACCGATGTTCAGCTCAAGGCCAAAGACCTGATCGAGCGCGAACTGAACAAGGACTCCACAGCTACCGCCCCCGACTACACCGTCGCGCTGAACCTGGTGTCTGCGTCGCCTGCCTGGCTGACCGCACTGGGTGCCCACCCCATGCACCTGGGCCTGGACTTGCGCGGTGGCGTGCACTTCCTGCTGCAAGTGGATATGCAAGGCGCGCTTCAAGCCCGCTACGACTCCATGGTGGCTGATGCCCGCAGCGTGCTGCGCGAAGCCAAAGTGCCTGTTGGCGGCATCGAGCGTGATGGTCACTCGCTGCGCATGAGCTTTGCCTCGGCAGACGATCGCGACCGCGCTCAATCAGAAATGCGTCGCGCCATGCCTGATCTGGCTTTCACCCCTGCCGGTGACAGCGGTCTGACAGCCCGTTTGACCGAAGCCGCCACCATTCAGGTGCAATCGAACGCCCTCAAGCAAAACATCACCACCTTGCATAACCGAATCAATGAGCTGGGCGTAGCCGAGCCTGTAATTCAGCAGCAAGGGTCCGATCGCATCGTGGTTCAACTGCCCGGTGTGCAGGATGTAGCCAAAGCCAAGGAAATTCTGGGTCGTACGGCCACACTGGAACTGCGCATGGTGGAAGACTCGCCTGCTGCCGTTGCGGCCTTGAACTCGGGCACCGTGCCCTTTGGTCTGGAGCGTTACACCGAGCGTGGTGGTGCCCCCCTGCTGCTGCGTCGCCAGGTCATCCTGACAGGTGAAAACCTGCAGGACGCCCAGCCCGGTCGTGATTCGCAAACCCAGCAACCCACCGTCAACCTGACGCTGGACAATAAGGGCTCGCGCATTTTCCGCGACATTACCCGCAACAACATCAACAAGCGCATGGCCATTGTGCTGTTTGAAAATGGCGTGGGTGAAGTGGTGACGGCTCCGGTTATCCGTAGCGAAATTCCTAACGGCCAGGTACAGATCAGCGGCAGCATGAATGCTCAGGAAGCCGCCGATATTTCCCTGCTGCTGCGTGCCGGTTCGCTGGCCGCCCCCATGAGCATCATTGAAGAGCGCACTATTGGCCCTAGCCTGGGTGCCGACAATATTCGCCAAGGCTTTAACGCCACGCTGTACGGCTTTATTGCGATCGCCATCTTCATCATGCTGTACTACCACCTGATTGGTCTGTTCTCCACCATTGGCCTGACCTTCAACGTGCTCTTGCTGCTGGCTGTCTTGTCCATGCTGCAAGCCACCCTGACCTTGCCGGGTATTGCTGCCATCGCCCTGACACTGGGTATGGCCATTGACGCCAACGTGCTGATCAACGAGCGTATCCGCGAGGAGCTACGCAATGGTGCCTCGCCGCAACAAGCCATTCACCTGGGTTTTGATCGTGCCTGGGCCACTATTTTCGACTCCAACCTGACCAGTCTGATTGTGGGTGTCGCTTTGCTGGCCTTCGGTTCCGGTCCTATCCGTGGTTTTGCGGTCGTACACGTGATCGGTATTCTGACCTCCATGTTCTCTTCGGTGGTTGGGGTTCGTGCCCTGGTCAACCTCTGGTATGGCAACCGTCGTCGCCTGCAGGGTATTTCCATTGGTCAGGTCTGGAAACCACAGGACAAGAAGTAAAGTGCCGGGGCCGGTGCAAACCGGCCAGGCCCAACTACAGGCATAAAGCATCATGGAATTTTTTCGTATTCACCGCACTATCCCGTTCATGCGCCATGCGTTGGTGCTGAACCTGATCAGTTTTCTGACATTTATTGCAGCGGTCGTCTTCATTATTGTGCGCGGCTTTCACCTGTCCATCGAATTTACCGGTGGTACGGTCATGGAAGTGCACTATCAGCAAACCGTGCAGGTCGAAGATGTGCGAGGCTCGATTCAGTCGCTGGGTTATACCGACTTCCAGGTACAGAACTTCGGCACGTCGCAGGACATCATGATCCGCTTGCCCGTTCTGGACGGACAAGACTCTACCCAGCAAAGCGAGCAAGTACTCCAGGCCTTGAAGCAGCAGCACTCGGACGTGGAGCTGCGCCGTGTGGAGTTCGTCGGCCCACAGGTGGGGCAGGAACTGCTGCATAACGGTTTGATGGCCCTGGCCTTTGTGGTCGCCGGTATCTTGCTGTACCTGGGCTTCCGCTTTGAGTGGAAGCTGGCGCTGGCTTGTGCGATTGCCAACTTGCACGACGTGGTCATCATTCTGGGCTTTTTCGCATTCTTCCAGTGGGAGTTCTCGCTGTCGGTGCTGGCCGGCGTCCTGGCTGTGCTGGGTTACTCCGTGAACGAATCCGTTGTGGTGATGGACCGTATCCGTGAGAACTTCCGCAAGCAGCGCAAGATGTCGGTGTCGGACATTATTGATCTGTCCATCACCCAGAACATCTCGCGTACCATCATCACCCACGGTTCTACCCAGATGATGGTGCTGTCGATTTTCTTCTTCGGTGGCCCAACGCTGCACAACTTCTCGCTGGCGCTGACCATCGGTATTTGGTTCGGTATTTACTCCTCCGTGTTCGTGGCCGCTGCCATTTCCATGTGGCTGGGCGTGAAACGTGAGGATCTGGTCAAGCCGATCAAGAAAGACGAAGGCGGCGAGGTTGTAGAAGGCTAAGTTGCTTCTTGGCTCGCTGTTAACGAAAGCCCGACATTGTTTTAATGTCGGGCTTTTTTGTTTCTAGGGCTGCTGGATTGCGAGTAATAGAGTGGCGGCAGTAAGCCTCTTTTTGTTTTATTGAGGGCCGGAGCAGGTCGGCGGGCGAGTCAGGTTATTCGCCGCGGGCAGAGGCCGGATGCGGGGTGCAAGGGTCGTGCTGTTTGAGGAGCACGCTTGCGGTTTGTCCGGGGGACAAACCGCGCTCCGAGTTCACGACACGCCCGCATCTGGACTCTGACAAGGGGACCCGTGCGCAGCACGGGCGAATGACCCGCCAAGCCGACCTGCTCCGGCCCTCAATAAAACAAACGCCTGCCACCCTATATTGATCTGAAGGGATACTTCGGCACGACGGTTATACAACGGGCAATACTGCCATCACGATATGACGGGATCTCGCAGCTGTGGCGGCATCAACGAGGTTTACAGAAAATCTCATTTCCATCGGGCTGAGATAACTTGCTGCTGTCGTTTTCAGTGCACAAGCTGCAATGACTGGATGACACACTACAAGCCATAAGTAATGCAAGGGAGGGACGACCAACTACTTAATTAATTCGGGATGGTTTCATCAGGTCTTAAGGTCAACACGCGCACACCACTGTCTGTCACAGCCACCGTGTGCTCAAACTGTGCTGACAGCAAGCCATCGCAAGTGCGCACAGTCCAGCCATCTTTCCCGGTTTGCACTGCATGGCCACCTTGATTCAGCATGGGTTCAATGGTGAACACCATGCCCTCTTTCAATCGCAGTCCTGTGCGCGGCATGCCCCAATGCAAAACTTCAGGCGCTTCGTGCATTTCCCGCCCGATGCCGTGCCCACAGTAATCACGTACAACGGAATAGCCGTTCTTGCGTGCGTACTGGGAAATGGCAAATCCCACATCACCCAAAGTCGCGCCGGGGCGCACGGCTTGTATACCTTTCCACATCGCCATATAGCAGGCATCGACCAGTTTTTGCGCAGCAGGAGTTACCTGCCCCACCGTGTAGGTTTTGCTGGAATCCGCGATAAAACCGTTCTTCTCCAGGGTGATGTCGAAATTCACGATATCCCCCTCCTTCAGTACATCCGTCGTGGACGGCATACCGTGGCACACGACTTGATTGGGCGATGAATTCAGAACATAGGCGTAACCGTACTGCCCTTTGCTGGCGGGCCGGGCTTGCAGGTCCTGGACGATATAACTTTCGACCAGATCATTAATCTGCATGGTGTTCATGCCAATCAGGTTCAATTGATCCAGGCGTGTAAACACTTGAGCCAGCAAACGGCCCGACTCGGCCATCAAGGCAATTTCATCTGCCGTCTTGATCATGCTGACTCCACCTGATCCAGAGGCACGGCAGGCTCACCCAAACCAGCCGCCTTCATTTCACGGGCGACAATCTCGTTAAAACTCATGGTCGGGTTCAGTTCGCACAACAACCCCATACGTATCCAGAAAGCCGCCTGCGCATTGATGGAGCGACATGAAACCGTACTCGCCTTGCGTAGCTGGTCGTGCAGCTCGTCATCAATATTCACGATACCCATTTTTCAATCCTTATATGATCCATATACGAATCATATAATTCACAAAAACAGGACGCAAGTAGAAGCTGACTGAAAATCCTGATCCAGCTTCATGCCCCGACAAGACTATTTCCAGCCTTCTCACCCCAAAGGGCGGCCTGTCTGCAACAAGTCCTCCCACATGATCCCAGCTTGCTTGTGGCTCACGGGAGGCTGGGCGTTATAATGCCCGATTCATCATTTTCAATGGCCCGCGGGATATACACCCGTCACGGCTCCTTCTATGACCGACACCACAATCTCTACCCCCGCCAGCGCGGATGCTGCTACCAAGCCTGCCCGCAAGCTCTTCATTCGCACCTTTGGCTGCCAGATGAACGAGTACGACTCCGAAAAAATGGCCGATATCCTGAATCAGGATCGCCCCGTGGAGTTGACCACCAACCCCGAAGAAGCAGACATCATCCTGTTCAATACCTGTTCGGTGCGCGAAAAAGCGCAAGAAAAGGTGTTCTCGGATCTGGGCCGGGTTCAGCATTTGAAAGCGCTCAATCCCGATCTGGTCATTGGCGTAGGTGGCTGTGTGGCCAGTCAGGAAGGCGACACGATTATTCGTCGTGCTCCCTACGTGGATGTCGTGTTCGGACCACAAACCTTGCACCGCCTGCCCGAGCTGATCGTCAAGCGCCGCAACAGCGGCCGCTCGCAAGTGGACATCAGCTTTCCTGAAATCGAAAAATTCGACGCCCTGCCCCCCGCACGCGTGGAGGGTTATTCGGCCTTTGTGTCCATCATGGAAGGCTGCAGCAAGTACTGCAGTTTCTGTGTAGTGCCCTACACCCGTGGTCCCGAAGTCTCCCGTCCCTTTGACGACGTACTGATGGAAGTGGCTGACCTGGCCGACCAGGGTGTGCGTGAAGTGACGCTGCTGGGCCAGAACGTGAACGCCTACCGTGGCCCGACCGACGTCGCTGGCGAGATTGCCGACTTTGCCATGCTGCTGGAGTACGTGCACGAGATCCCTGGTATCGAGCGCATTCGCTACACCACCTCGCACCCCAAGGAAATGACCTCGCGCCTGATCGCCGCCCACGGCAATCTGCCCAAGCTGGTCCCCTTTCTGCACTTGCCCGTACAGGCCGGCAGCGACCGTATTCTGGCTGCAATGAAACGCGGCTACACTGCGCTGGAGTTCAAATCCATCGTGCGCCGCCTGCGTGAAGCGCGTCCCGACATCGTCTTGTCCTCGGACTTTATCGTGGGCTTTCCCGGTGAGACGGAAGAGGATTTCCAGAAGACACTGAAGCTGATTCGCGATGTGAATTTCGACCAGTCTTTCTCCTTTGTGTATTCCCGTCGCCCCGGCACACCCGCCGCCGACCTGGAAGACAACACCAGCAAAGAAGAAAAGCTGGACCGCCTGCACCGCCTGCAAGCGCAAATCAACGAGCAGGCCCAGGCCATCAGCCAGGCCATGGTCGGCAGCGTACAACGCATTCTGGTCGAAGGCACCTCGCGCAAAGACGACTCGGAACTGAAAGGCCGTACCGAAAACAACCGCATCATCAACTTCCCCGGCGACCCTCGCCTGATCGGACAAATTGTGGATGTGCACGTGACCCAAGTACTGACCAATACCTTGCGCGGAGAAATCGTGACCCATGACCGGGTTGCAGGAGCCTGATCTATGACTAGCCAACGCCGCCGCATGCCCACTTCCTTGCGCCTGGACGGGGACAATACCCATCTGGCCAATCTGTGTGGCCCTTTGGACGAGAACATCAAGCAGATTGCCATTGCCTATGACGTCACCCTGCGTCGGCGTGGCAGTCATGTTTCGATTGAAGGCGAGCGCGCGGAGGAGGCTGCCAAGGCCATTGACTGGTTCCATTCGCGTGCCGTACACCGTGCGCTGAATATCGACGATATTCAGTTGGGCCTGGTTGAGCTGGGCGCCAGCCGCCGCCACGAAAAAGAGGAAAAGCCCGAGCCCCTGCCCGAGCTGCCCCCCGTCGGCCAGGAAGAAATTTCCCTGCGTACCGCCAAACGCGACCTGCGTCCTCGCACACCCGGTCAACGCGAGTACCTGCGCAATATCCTGAACAATGACATCAACTTCGGCGTAGGCCCGGCCGGGACTGGCAAGACCTGGTTGGCAGTGGCCTGCGCCATCGATGCGCTGGAGCGCGAATCCGTCCATCGCTTGGTGCTGACACGTCCTGCTGTCGAGGCGGGTGAGCGCCTGGGCTTTTTGCCCGGTGATCTGGCCCAGAAGGTAGATCCCTATCTGCGCCCTTTGTACGATGCTTTGTATGACTTGATGGGTGTGGAGAAGGTACAGCGCCTGTTCGAAAAACAAATCATCGAAATCGCACCGCTGGCCTATATGCGCGGCCGCACGCTGAACCATGCTTTCGTGATCCTGGACGAAGCCCAGAACACCACACCGGAACAAATGAAAATGTTCCTGACGCGCATCGGTTTTGGCAGCAAGGCGGTGATTACCGGCGACCCCACTCAGGTGGACTTGCCCAAAGGCCAGCGCAGCGGCTTGAATCATGCCGTCAAGGTGCTGGAAAACGTGCAGGGTATTTCCTGCTCGCGCTTTAGCAGCCGTGATGTCGTGCGCCACCCGCTAGTTGCGCGAATTGTGGACGCCTACGAACGAGCCGGTGATGCCTGATCTATCCCTGAGCGTCCAGTACGCTGTTGATTGCCCCGAGCTGAGCCGCTCCCGTATCCGCCGCTGGATGCAGCGCACGATTGATATGGCAGTCGAACGCATCCACCCCGAAGATCGCTTCACCGCCCTTTCCGCCACCTTGCGTATTGTGGACGCCGAAGAAGGCCAGAGCCTGAACCTGAGCTACCGGGAACGCGACTACGCCACCAATGTGCTGACCTTTGAATATGGTCAGGACGAGGACGGCGTGGTCCACGGCGATATCGTCTTGTGCCTGCCCGTGCTGGAGCGTGAAGCCCAGGAACAGCAAAAGCCGTTTCTGCACCATGCCGCTCATCTGGTGGTGCACGGCTGTCTGCATTCCCTGGGTTACGACCACATTGAAGAGGACGAAGCCCAGGACATGGAAGCGCTGGAAACCGCTGTTCTGGCCAGTTTGCGCATCCCCGATCCCTACCAGGAGCGCTAGCTCGCCCACTTGTCACAAAGGGTCTCCCATCCCTGACAAAGCTGCGCCAATCCTCACTTCCCTTCCCGCATTCCGAATGATGACAGGTACATACCTTGTCATCATTTTTCGGTTATGCTTGTTTCTTCCTTAACTCGTCCTTCGGACAATGTCAGACTCTGCTCCCGACCCCGAGCCCCGCCCTTCCAAGGCCAGCTCAAACAATCCCATCTCTCGCTTAAGTGCTTTTTTCAATCGGCGTCACGAACCCGAAGACCGAGAAGACCTTAAGTCTGTCCTGGTTGCGGCCCACGCCCGCAAAGTTATCGACGACGAATCGCTGTCCATGATCGCCGGAACACTGGATATGGCCAACAAAACAGTGGCCGATATCATGGTGCCCCGATCCAAGATCGATATGCTGGACATCGCCAAGCCCTTGACCGAGATGCTGCCCATCATTATTGAAACGGGCCACAGCCGCTTTCCGATCTACGAGACGGAGCGCGACAATATCATCGGTATCTTGCTGGCCAAGGACCTGCTGCTCTCGATCGCCAATCCCACACTGGATTTGCGCCCGCTGATTCGCCCTGCGGTATTCATTCCCGAGACCAAGCGCCTGAACGTCTTGCTGCACGAGTTCCGTGGCAGCCGCAATCACCTGGCCGTCGTTATTGACGAGCACGGTGGTACAGCAGGCCTGGTCACCATGGAAGACGTGCTGGAACAAATTGTGGGCGACATCGAAGACGAATACGATGAAGACGCCGAGCAGACCATTTTCCAGGCCGGCCCCGACAGCTGGCGTGTCATGGCACTGACTGAAATCCCCGATTTCAACGAAGCCTTCCAGACCCACCTCCCTAACGACGACTTTGACACCGTAGGTGGTTGGCTGGCGTCCGAATTGGGACATATCCCTCGCCGAGGCGATGTGGCCCAGCTTGATGGCATCAGCCTCACGGTTGTCCGTGCGGATGCCAAACGAGCCCTTTGGTTGCACGTTCAGCGAGCCACACCCGCCGAGCCTAATCTTGAACAAGCCTGATTCCAAACCTTTACCCCAGGCGCTTGGCGTCGCTTTACTGCTGGTCCTGGGGGGCTTGCATGCCCTGTCCTTTTCCATTGGCCCGCTGCCATCCTGGATTCTGCCCTTCTACCAGATCACCTTGCTGGCCATTGCCTGCTCGCAGATCATGGGTTCGACGTCCGTGCGCCAGGCCTTTGGTCGCAGTTATCTGTTTGGGCTGGGGCATTTTGGCGTAGGGATTTACTGGCTGTACATCAGCATGCACCAGTATGGTGGCATGCCCTCCTGGATGGCCGCCCTGGGTGTTTTGCTGCTGGCTGCCGCCCTGGCCCTCTTTCCTGCTCTGGCTTCAGCGGTTTGGCAAAAACTGCGCCCCAAGCACGATAGTGATTCCTGGCTACCACGATTGTTGTTATCAGCAGGTTGGGCAAGCTGCTGGGCACTCAGCGAATGGCTGCGCGGCAATTTGCTGACTGGCTTTCCTTGGTTGAATATCGGCTACGCCCACGCAGAAGGGATGTTTACCGGCTGGGCACCCGTTGTGGGTGTGTATGGCCTGGCCTGGCTGTCGGCTTTCAGCGCCGCCGTGATTGCCCAGTTTGCCGCCTCCAAAGACAAGAACCAAAGCCCTTCCAGCGCGATCGGCATTGGTATCGCCATGATTTTTGGCCTGATCGGGATCAGTCTGCCGCATATTGCCTGGGTCCAGCCCCATGGCGCGCCCTTTATTGCCCGCCTGGTGCAAGGCAATATCGATCAAAGCGCCAAGTTCGGCCCCAATATGAGCGAAGGCATAGAGCGTTACTACGAGCTGGCAAACCTGCCGGCCAAGACCCCCGAAGACGCGCCGCGCCTGATTGTTCTGCCTGAAACCGTTATTCCCGTGTTGCAAAACCGCCTGGAAACCAGCTTCTGGTTGCGCTGGACGGAACTGGCACAGCGCCATCAAGCCAATCTGGTGCTGGGTGTCCCCATGGACCGTGGCACGGTCAACGGCAAGCTGAGCTACACCAACAGCGCCTTGCTGATCACCCCCGAGACTCAGCCCCAGGACATCATCAACAGCACGGCCAGCTACTACGACAAGCATCATCTGGTGCCTTTCGGCGAATTCATCCCCACCGGCTTTCAATGGTTTGTGGACATGATGAATATCCCGCTGGGGGACTTCCATCGTGGCGCCTTGCCGCAAGCGCCCTTCAAGATGGCAGAGGGTCGTGTTGCCCCCAACATCTGCTATGAAGACGTGTTTGGTGAAGAGATCATCCAGGCCGTGCAAGGCAGTCCTGGCCAGGAAGGCGCTACCTTGCTGTTGAACATCAGCAATCTGGGCTGGTTTGGCGATTCCTGGGCCTTGAGCCAGCACTTGCAGATCTCACGTATGCGGGCTCTGGAAACAGGCCGTCCCATGCTGCGTGCCACCAATACCGGCATGACAGCCGCCATTGATCCTTATGGGCGTGTTCGTGCGGTTCTGCCGCCCCTGACGCCGGGTGTGCTGGATGTGGAAGTTCAAGGCACAACAGGCCTGACTCCCTACGTGAAATACGGCAATCTGCCCTTCTTGATCTGGGCAGGCCTGCTTCTGATTATTTTTGCCTGGCGCTCTCGTCGTCAGGACTGAGCACCAACAAACTCACGGTAGGCTTTGCGCTAGCAGGGATTGAAAGGATTCTGCTATTGCAAAGCCTGCGGTGCATTCGGGTACAAGCGCGCGGCAAAACCACCGGCACGCTCCCGATTCCAGGTCTTGCACCAATCCACGAACTCATCCGCCGGGATGGGCGTAGAGCACAAATAGCCCTGCATATAGTCGCAACCGGCGTTGTTCAACAAATCCAGTTGCTCGTGACTGGTCACACCTTCTGCCACTACCCGCAAGCCCAGCTTTTGCGCCATGACAATCATGGCCTGAGTCAGCACCAGATCCTCGCTGCTCAGGGCCAGATTGCGGATATAGCACTGATCAATCTTGAGCACATTGATGGAAAACCGCTTCAGGTGCGACAGAGAGGAGTAGCCGGTGCCAAAATCATCCAGCGCCACACTCATGCCGTACTCCCGCAAGGAGCGCAACTGCTGCAAGGCTTGCCCCTGATCGTCCAGCAACAAGCGCTCGGTAATTTCCACCACCAGCGCATCACCCGGAATGCCTTGGGTTTGCAGATACTCCACCCACTCGCGCGCGCAGGAGCCATTGAGCTTGAACTGCGCGGGCGAGACATTCAGGCTGACCCGGAAACCGGGGTCCAGCTCGTTGCGTAGTTTCACCGCGGCCTGGGCAGCCGTCTCGAACACCCATTCGCCAATCAGCACAATCAGACCGGAATCTTCGGAAAACGGAATGAATTCTGAAGGGGGCACCAAGCCCAACTGCGGGTGTTCCCAGCGTATCAAGGCCTCGGCACGGGTGACCTGCCCTGTACGCAAATCCACAATGGGTTGGTAATAAAGCTGGAACTGCTGCTCGCTTAGTGCCTTTTGCAAATCCTGCGAGAAACGCAGGCGCGCTTCCACGGCTTCGCTCATGGCAGGCAGGAAGCGGCAGTATTGATTACGGCCGCAAGCCTTGGCGGCGTACATGGCCATATCCGCATTCTTCAAAAGCTGGCCGGCATCATCGCCATCTTCGGGGAACAGCGTGATTCCCACACTGGCAGAAACAGACACCGAGTTCTTGCCCAACTGGAAAGGCTCTTCAATCGTGTCCAGCAAACAGCGACAAGTGCGCTCCACAATCGAGGTATCGCTGATATCCGAGATGATGACGGTAAACTCGTCACCACCAATACGGGCCACGGTATCCGTTACCCGCACACAGCGCTGCAAACGCTGGGCCACTTCCTGCAGCAGGACGTCGCCCTTCTCGTGCCCCAAGGAATCGTTCACATCCTTGAAAAAATCCAGATCCATAAAGATCAGCGCGAAAGGCAAGCCTGTGCGACGCGACTGCTCGCGCGCTTGCTGCAAGCGATCCTGGAACATCTGCCGATTGGGCAAGCCCGTCAAATGATCGTAATGCGCCTGCTTCCACATCTGCGCTTCACGCTTCTTATGGCTGGTGATGTCGGTGAACAAGCCAATATGGCGATACACCGTGCCATCCGGGTTCCAGGCAGTGCTGATGGTCAAACGCTCGGCAAAATCCTCGCCGTTCTTGCGTCGATTCCAGATATCGCCCTGCCACCGCCCGGTTTCCGAAATCTCGCGCCACATCTTGCGGTAGAACTCCGTGTCCTGACGCCCCGAGTTCAGGATAGACAAGGTGCGGCCCCGCACTTCGTCCAGCTCGTAGCCGGTGATGCGGCTAAACGCCGGGTTGGCATCTACCACATGGCCAAAACGATCCGTTACAACAATGGCTTCGCAAGTGTTCTCGTACACCACGGCCGCCAAACGACCCGTCACTTCGTTGCGCACCCGCGTGGTGATGTCCTGCACTACTGCCACCATGCCCATACGGCCCTCGAGCTCGATGGGAATGGCACAAATCTCGACATCAATGGATTTGCCGTCATAACGCAATGCCCGCGTTTCATAGCGCAAACTGCTGCCACCAGAACGCGAATCGGGCACCACTTGAGTCAAAGAAGGAAATCGCGGCGACAGAAAGACTTGATCAACCGTGAACTCCTGGCGCAATTGTGCACGGCTATATCCCAATGTCTCAGCCAGCTTTTTATTGACGAAATCAAAGCGGCCATCGCGGGATAAATAAACTCCCAATAAAGGGTTGTGGCTCAAACTGCGGCATATGGCGTTGAGCTGGGATAAATTGCGCTGCTGAATAGAAAGCTGCGCATCCAGCTGTTGAATCTGCAAACCGCAGTAATTCAAAATCTGCGATAAATAACGGGTTTCACTAGTGCCTGAACTGGTGCTTTTTGCACGGTAATTGCCGCCAGTAAAAGCCTGGCCTTGAGCCACCAGCTGTCGCAAGGGATCGGCTGCCCAGGCACGCAACATGAAGTAGGACAGACACAGCGCGATCAAATCCAGACCCAGCATGAAGAACACCGTCCAGCGGTGCTGCGAGCGGACGCTTTCACGCGAGGCATCAAACGCATCCAGCAATTGCTGGGTGTTATGACGAAATAACGAGTCTTCCGCGTTCAGGCTGGCCGCTGGCAAGAGCACTTGCTCGGAGCTGACCGGAAAATCCAGACGCATCAAGCGCCGCTGCCATTCATTACTTAGTTGGGAGACCAGCCCCAGCAAGGGCTTGTCCAACGGGACCAGGACCACACCATCGACTACCCCGCCATCACGCAACAACTGCACCACCCCTTGGAACTGCTGATCCAAGTGGCGCAAACGGGCAGGCGTCGAACTGGAAGGCGCGGCCAGCGCCACGGAATAGCTGATATCAGAGAGCTGGCGCAGGAGGCCGCTACTTGCCTGCAGGCGAATTTCTGCCTGGTTTTGCTTGTAAATGACAGTAACCGTTGCGGAGATCAACAACAGCCAGACCAACAGCACCCAAATCAGCAAAGCACTCAAACTGATTCGTCTTTGTGCATCCACTGGAACAGGCAGAGGTGATGATATGCACTGCTTTGCTGACATAGCGCCATTAAATAAAAAAATGCAGGCTAAGTGAGGGGCCTACAAAACGTAATTATTGCAGGTGAAATGTTACTCAACGAAGCATACCATCATTAGATTACAGAGCAGCGCAAATTTCTCACAAACCCTGCATTTATGCGCCTAAGAAGGGAATTAGACAAGCCTGAAAGGGACAAAAAAACGACGCTAATAGTTGAAAGCATTTCCTTCTATTGAGCCACAAATGAAATGTTATGACACAAAGAAGATACAAAACTCCGTATAAAACAAAAAGATACAAGCGCATTTCAGGCTCACCCTGAGCCCTGTTTTCGGCTTCCGCACGCCGGGGGTATCGCCTCCTCTGCCTGCTCCATGCCCCCCTCTGGCAGCCCCTCTGAAGTTTTTTCACTTTATTTTGGTTTTTTTCTTCAAAAGACTTGCACAAAGATAAAAACACCTTCATAATCTCAATTCTTCGTTGGTGGTCGACAAAAAGAACACCGAAATGGGGGTATAGCTCAGCTGGGAGAGCGCTTGCATGGCATGCAAGAGGTCAGCGGTTCGATCCCGCTTACCTCCACCAAAAAACGAAGATTAGCTGTAGAGTCCTGTCCCCTTCGTCTAGAGGCCTAGGACACCACCCTTTCACGGTGGGTACAGGGGTTCGAATCCCCTAGGGGACGCCAAGATTCTTGGCAACCGCTGCGGAGCGGTAGTTCAGTTGGTTAGAATACCGGCCTGTCACGCCGGGGGTCGCGGGTTCGAGTCCCGTCCGCTCCGCCAAAAGATTTAAAAAATCAGTCCCAGACTGGTTTTAGCAGTTTGAAGTGGCAAGCCTCGTCAAGCCTGACACTTATTTCGATACTTTGGTTTTTTGACGCAGTTAAAAAACGAAGTAAAGAAAATTGGGGGTATAGCTCAGCTGGGAGAGCGCTTGCATGGCATGCAAGAGGTCAGCGGTTCGATCCCGCTTACCTCCACCAAAACGACGATTTAGTTGTAAGTCCTGTCCCCTTCGTCTAGAGGCCTAGGACACCACCCTTTCACGGTGGGTACAGGGGTTCGAATCCCCTAGGGGACGCCAAGATTCTTGGCACCGCTGCGGAGCGGTAGTTCAGTTGGTTAGAATACCGGCCTGTCACGCCGGGGGTCGCGGGTTCGAGCCCCGTCCGCTCCGCCAAAAAATTCAAAAAGCCTGATAGATTTCGATCTGTCAGGCTTTTTTCATTGGTGGACTCCGGCCTGCAAGCATGCGCACCAGAACACCTCTCTCAGCCTCTGGTGCCTATCGCTCGTCTACGGATACCGTGCAAAGAAAAACCGATAAGCACTAATGCCCCTCCAAACAGGCATACCGCATGCCACCCACCCAGACGCCAGGCAATACCAGCCCCCCATGATCCTGTCGCACCGCCCACGAACATGCCGCTCATAAATAGCGTATTCAATCGGCTCCTGGCCTCCGGACGGAGTGAGTAAATCACATGCTGATTGGAAATGAGTGCCAACTGCTCACCAATATCCAGCAACAAAATGCCCACAATCAAACCGGCAAGACTGCTCCAAAGCCCCAACACGGGGTATGACAGCAACATGATCAGGCAAGCAGCCGTGATAACAATCTGCGGTCCACGATGATCTGCGCTGCGACCCGCCAATGGAGCAATCAAAATCCCGGCAGCACCGACAACGCCCATCAAGCCAGCTACATCCGCTCCCAAGCCGTATGACTCCTGCATGTGCAATGCCAGAACTGTCCACAAACCCATAAAGGAGCCAAACAGGACCGCTTGAATACGGGTTGCTCTACGCAACAAAGGCTCTTCCCGCCACAGAACGATCAAGGACCTTATAAGGCTGAAATAACGTTGATGCACCTGGGGATTGCTATGGGGCAATTTGAGAAAAAGCATGAGCCAGGCAATCGCCGTCATCACTGCACCTAAGCAATATGTGGCCCGCCAGCCCCAATGATCGCCAATAAAGCCACCCACAGCCCTACCCAATAAAAGACCGCACAACACCCCGCTCATTACCGTGCCTACTACTTGTCCCCGGCGGCTCGGCGTCGCTAGTTCTGCCGCAAAAGGCACAATTTGTTGAGCGGCTGATGCAGAGATCCCCACCAACACGGACGCACAGACAAACCCCCAGGCATTGGGGGTTACCGCCAGACATACCAGCCCGACCAGCAAAACCGCCGCCTGCCCCAGAATCAATTTTCTACGGTCAACCCGGTCTCCAAGAGGGACCAGAAAAAACAGGCCGCAAGCAAACCCCAACTGGGTCGCCGTCGGGGCCAGATTAATCAGCCCTCTTTCCTGCGGAAATGCCTGTTGCAACAGTTCCAGAAGTGGCTGGTTGTAATAGACATTCGAGACAAATACGCCACAGGCAATCGCCATCACCATCAGAAGCGCCGTATCCAGACGACGCACCAAGGCGGATTCTTTGGACATCACTGACTCACAAAGTAAAAAGTAGGCTGTCATGGTGAAGGAACACGTAGCCAAAGTCTTTGGCCTACAATTTCAGACGTCTGAAATCTGCTTTTCCGCCCAACTTTACCCAGAGACAAGCATGTCTAACGGTACCCACCCCGCCCCTCAGAAACACTCAAGATCCGCCCTGGCCCGCGACGACGATATGCTGGCATTTGGCCGGTACCAGCTATTTCCGGGCCTGCGGCTTTTGCTGCGGGACGGTGTGCGGTTGGAGGTAGGCGAGCGTGCGCTTGATGTGCTCATCTACCTTGTAGAGGCAGCAGGAAAAGTGGTGTCAAAAGACTCACTCCTTTCGCAGATATGGTCCAAGGATGTGGTCGAGGAAAACAGCTTGCAGGCACAGATCTCATCATTACGGAAAACTCTGGGTGACGATAGAGACCTTATTTCCACGGAGTTTGGCCGAGGCTATCGATTCACCGGCGCTGTGCAATCCCATCAAGCGGCAAGCCCAATTATTGCTCATCAAACACGGAGCAAACTGCCACGTCCCAGGTCCCCCTTGATCGGCCGTGTAGAGGAGTTGCTGGAATTAAATCGGCTCCTTGCAAGCCAATGCCTGATCACGCTCGCCGGCCCTGCCGGTGTCGGCAAGACCCGTTTGGCCATAGAACTGGCCTCTGAAGCAAGCCCACTTTTCCCTGATGGTGTTTACTTCGCGGACTTGTCCCAACTTGGCAGCCCCGCCTCTGTATTACCAAGCATCTCAAGCGCCTTGGCCGGCCTTGTCGGCACAGACACACAGGCCGCATCGCATCCAAACAGGGCACTCCTGCTAATTGATAACTGCGAACATGTCGCTTCGGCTTGCGCACACGTGATTGAACAACTTCTGGAGGCCGACCCGAAGCTGAGCATCCTCCTTACCAGCCAAACCCCTTTGGGACTGGAGGGCGAGCAAGTCTTTCGCATCACCCCTCTCTGCGTCCCCGCAAACCCCATCAAGTTAGAAAACGCACGAGCATACAGTGCTATCGAGCTATTCGTACGCCGAGTTATCGCCGCAGACTATCACTTCAAGCTGACAGAAGATAATCTGGATCAAATTACGGCACTCTGCAGAGCGCTGGACGGGGTTCCCCTGGCGCTGGAAATTGCCGCTGCCCGAGTCCCCTCGCTAGGGCTGGCTGCCGTCGCTGAAGACCTGGCTATTTCCTCGGGTTTGCTGGCCGCCCGGAAGAACCCATCCTCTGGGCGCCACCAGACACTGGGTGAGGCCATGCAATGGAGCTACCACTTACTGAACTCGCGTGAACAAAACGCTTTTCAGGAACTGGCTATTTTCCCTGGCGATTTCACCCTCTCCGCTGCAGAACAAATCGTCTCTGCAAGACCCAAAGACTCGACCAGACTGCCCGACATTATTTACGGATTGTTTGAAAAGTCCCTGCTCACCCTGCAAGCCGGGACGCAAACTATCCGCTATCGCTATCTGAGTATGCTGCGCGCATATGCCCTGGAGCAGCTTGGGGATCGACAGACTGTTTTGGCGGACAGACATGCGCACTTTACTGCCCAACTGGCATCCCAGGCTCAACACGACTGGATGTCCTTACCCACGCCCCAGTGGAGGCAACGATATGAACACCACATCGATGACATCAGAACCGCTTTGGACTGGGCATTCCGAAATAATCAGCACCGCAGTCTGGGGCTCCATATCCTGGCCAACTCCGCCCCATTCTGGATACAGTTGTCGCTTCACGATGAAGGTCGTCAGAGAATTACGGATGCACTCAAACAAAGCACAGGCTCATCCCTAGAAGAACAGCAGGAGATGATGATTCAAGCCGCCCTGGCCACCTCCCTGACCTGGTCACGCGGCCCGACGCCAGAGAATGGACAGGCATGGACCCGAGCTGGCGAGCTCGCATTGCAGCTAGGCGACAGGGAGATGCAGCTACAAGCGGAATACGGCCTATGGCTCTTTCATCTTCGTAGCGGCCGGTACACCCAGGCTCTGGAACACGGCCAGAACATGGCGGATTTGGCTCTACAGTTCTCTGACCGAGCCGCTTTTCTGACTGCCCGCCGTCTAATTGGCACGTCCTATCATTTTTTAGGACGGCACGCTGAAGCCTTATTTGAAATCGAGGCCATGCTTGATGCCTATGTGCGCGACGAACGCCATGGCTCTCACTTCCGATTCGGATTGGATCAGCGCGTCGCGGGCTGGGCTTTTCTTTCCCGCATTCTATGGGTCATGGGGAACACGAACAAAGCTCGCCATGCGGCCCAATTAGCGATCGAGGAGGCCATACCGCTGGATCACGCTTGCACCTTATGTTGTGCACTGGCGGAAGGAAGCTGCACGGTGGCAGCGCTTTCAGGGGATAGCCAGGAGGTCACTCGAATGTCGCAAGAGCTTAATCACCTTGCTGGCCAACATGGTTTGGAGTTCTGGGCACGGTATGGTTCGGCATTTACGCTTTGGGCAAAAGTCGCCGAGAACCCCGCTGAAGTTCCTTTCCAGACACTCCAGTCAGCTCTGACACAGTTACAGGAGCACGGGTTTGACACGGCATATTCTGTTTTCTTGTCTGACTTTGCACATGCAATGATCGAACAAGGGCATAGCCCGGAAGCGGTTGCACTCATCAAGGCCCGCCTTGCTGATGAGACCGCTGAAGAGCAACTATGGAACGCCCCGGAACTGCTGAGAATTCAGGCGCAGGCAATGATGCATCTCCCATCCGAACAACCATACGTATCAGCTACCTTGCAAAAAGCGCTATCCCTGGCACGCTCTCAACAAGCCAAAGCCTGGAAAGTCAGACTCAAAGCATGATCCCATCCTGCGGATGCCCTGCTGCCTGCTCAAGCCATCGGCTGATCTAAAAGGTTTGCCTGTCAAGAAGAGTCCCATCAAGCAAAAAAACGGGATATGTGGCCTCAATTTACTTGCCGCGGCTTAACAAGGAAGTTAATGTATTGCGTTATCGTTACTTCAACATTCAACTTCTATGCCAGCCAGTACCCTGGGCCAGCGTGGTCCGACCGAGCATCATCGCCGCGAACAGATCATTGAGCAGGCCAATACGCATTTCCGGCTCTACGGGTATCGCAAGACCTCTGTTGCCAGCCTGGCCAAATCCATAGGCGTGTCCAGCGCTTATCTCTATCGTTTTTTCGACTCCAAGCAGGCTATCGGCCAGGCGATCTGCCACTCTGTGCTCAAAGGCATGCACGTGCAGCTGCAACAGATTGTGGAGGGCGACTTGCCCCCTATCGAACGTCTGCGCCACTTCATTGAAACCGCCTGCACGCTAAGCCTGGAGCTGTTCTTGCAGGAAGGCCGCATGCAAGAAGTGGTCATTGAAGCGCTGCAAAACAATTGGGCAACAGTGGACCAGCACAGAGAAGATTTGCTGACCCAAATCACCGCCCTGGTGCGCGCGGGCCGTGAAAGCGGCGACTTTGAACGCCGCACGCCCTTGGACGAGGTGGTTCAAGGCATCCTGTTTGCCTTGACCGCCTGTCTACACCCTGTCTTGCTGGAAATACATCCGCCTGAAAAAACCCGCCAAGGTTTGCTGGTGGTAACGCAGCTTATCCTGCGCAGCCTGATGCCTTGAACATCACGCCCCAAGTTACAGTTCATCCAACTATTTACCTACCCGGAGTCCTGCATGGCTCTTTTTCGCTCTCTTAGTCCTGTCTTGAGTTTGTCCGCCGCCCTTGTACTGATGGGGTGCAGCCAGCAGACGCAGGAGGCCGACCCTCGCACTCAGGCTCCTTTGGTAATTCAAAGCGTGATTCAGCCCAAGGCCGATCAGCAGCGACGTTTCCTGGGACTGGTCAGCGCACGGGTGGAAAGCCCGCTGGCATTTCGGGTAGGCGGCAAGATTGATACACGCAAGGTCCAGAACGGCGAGCACGTGGAAAAAGGCCAGCTCTTGATGACGCTGGATCCCAAAGATCTGCAACTGGATTACCGCGCCCGTCTGGCTGCCGTGCAGGCCGCCCAGGCTCAGGCCGAACAAGCCCAGTCAGATTACAAACGCTTGTCCCTGCTGGTAGAGCAAGGCGGTGTTTCCCGTCAGGCGCATGAACAAAGCCAGAAGGCACTGCGTAGCGCACAGGCAAATCTGAAGTCCGCCCAAGCACAAGCTGAAATAGCCCGCAACGCCGACCAATACAGTTCCTTGAAAGCAGAAGCCAGCGGCATCATTACCGCCCAGATTGCGGATGTTGGCCAAGTTGTCAGCCCAGGGCAAGCCGTGCTGCGCCTGGCCCAGGACGGTCCACGTGATGTCATTGTCAGCCTGCCCGAGCAGTGGGATATTCCGCTGGGTACTCGCGCCACTATTGAGCTGACGGACTCCCAGGAAAGCCTGCCCGCCCAACTGCGCGAGTTGGCCCAATCCTCTGACCCTGCAACCCGCAGCTATCAGGCCCGCTTTTCCTTCGAGGGCGAGAATGTCACCGCAAGACTGGGTTCCAGCGCCATTGTGCATTTGACGCCCCCGGATGCAGACGCCTTGAATCAAGTACCACTGACTGCAATTTACGATGCGGGTAAAGGGCCCGGCGTGTGGGTAATTGATGATCAGAAAACTGTGCACTGGCAGCCCGTGACCATTGCCAAACTGGCCCAGGAACACGCTTACCTGTCCCAAGGCCCTGAAGCCGGTACGGCCATCGTGGCGTTGGGCGCTAACCTTTTGCATGAAGGCCAGGAAGTTCGTCCTGAAACACGCGAGGTCAAGCAATGACAGGCCGCTTCAATCTCTCCGCTCTGGCGGTGCGTGAACGGGCCATCACGCTGTTCCTGATCATTGCTCTGGCAGCGTCCGGCATTTACTCCTTCGTGAAACTGGGTCGAGCCGAAGACCCGGCTTTTACCGTGAAAGTGCTGACCGTCACCGCCATGTGGCCCGGAGCCACCGCCCAGGAAATGCAGGATCTGGTGGCCGAGCCCATGGAAAAGCGCATGCAGGAACTGCGCTGGTTTGACAAGGTAGAGACGGTTACCCGTCCCGGCACCGCCTTGATGGTGGTGACCCTGAAAGACACCATGCCGCCGGCGGACGTTCAGAGCGAGTTCTATCAGCTCCGCAAGAAGCTGCAGGATCAGGCTCCGCGCTTGCCCAAAGGCGTGCAGGGGCCGTTTGTGAACGACGAGTACTCGGACGTGTCCTTCAGCCTGTTCGCGCTGCAAGCCCCTGGCTTGCCACCGCGCCTGCTGACTCGCGAGGCCGAGAAAGTACGCAGCCAGCTACTGCAAGTCCCCGGCGTCAAGAAGGTCAATATTCTGGGCGAGCAAAGCGAGCGTATTTTTGTCGATCTGGACGAAGCCAAGCTGCACAACCTGCAGCTCAACCCTCAACAGATTCTGGAAGCCTTGTCCAAGCGCAGCGCCATGACAGCCAGTGGTGCCGTCAGCACCGATGGCCCGCGCATTCACATGCGCCTTAGCGCCGGACTGGAGGATGTAGAGGCCATCAGCAATACCTATATCTACGTGCAAGGCCACAATCTGCGTCTGGGCGACATTGCCACCATCAGCCGTGGATACGAAGACCCGCCCAGCTTCGAGATTCACCACAACGCACAATTTGCCATGTTGCTGGATGTGGTGATGCAGGAGGGCTACAACGGCCTGTATCTGGGCAAGGATCTGGAAAAGGCACGGGAAGATATTGCCGCTGCCCTGCCCCTGGGCTTCTCCCTGGATACCGTCACCAACCAGTCGGTGAACATTGCCTCCGCCGTAGGCGAGTTCATGTTCAAGTTCTTCGCGGCGCTGAGCGTGGTGCTGCTGGTGTGTCTGGTCAGCATGGGCTGGCGGGTCGGGATTGTAGTGGCTGCCGCTGTGCCCCTGACGCTGGCCATGGTGTTCGTCATCATGATGATGACGGGCAAGGTGTTTGACCGGGTAACGCTGGGCGCGCTGATTATCTCGCTGGGCCTGCTGGTGGACGACGCCATTATTGCGATCGAGATCATGATCGTGAAAATGGAAGAAGGCATGGACCGCCTGAAAGCCGCCGCCTATGCCTGGAACCATACGGCAGCCCCCATGCTGTCCGGCACCCTGGTGACGATTATCGGCTTTCTGCCGGTGGGTTTTGCCCGTTCCTCTGCCGGGGAGTACGCCGGCAATATCTTCTGGATTCTGGCCGCTGCCCTGCTGACGTCCTGGCTGGTCGCGGTGGCCTTCACTCCCTATATGGGCGTGAAATTGCTGCCCGCCATTCCAGCCCGTCCTGGCGGCCATCAGGCCATTTACGACACCCCCAACTACATGCGCCTGCGCCGCATGATTGCCTGGTCAGTACACCACAAGTTTCTGGTGGCCGGGATTGTGGTGGCGGCCTTCGTGCTGGCGGTTGTAGGCATGGGTTTCGTCAAACAGCAATTCTTCCCCACCTCCGACCGACCCGAGCTGCTGGTAGAAGTGCAGTTACCCGAGGGCAGCAGTATTCAGTCCACGCAAGCCGTTACTCGCAAGGTGGAGAGCTGGTTGCGCGAGCAGCCCGAAACCAAGCTGGTCACCAGTTATGCCGGGCAAGGCGCACCGCGCTTTTTCCTGTCCTACAACCCTGAACTGCCTGATCCCTCCTTTGCTCGTCTGGTGGTGCTGACGGCTGATCACCACGACCGCGATGCGCTGCTGCAACGCTTCCGCCAAGTGGTGGCCGATGGCCTGACACCAGAAGCGCGCGTCCGTGCCACTCAGCTGGTGTTCGGGCCATCCACCAAATACCCGGTGGAGTTCCTGGTACGAGGCCCTGATCTGGACAAGCTGCGTGATATTTCCGAGCAGGCCATGGCGGTGATGCGGGCCGACAAGGACATGCGTCAGGTGAACGTGGACTGGGGTTCGCGCGTACCCGTCCTGAAGCTGGACGTAGACCCGCAACGTCTGCAAGCCTTGGGGTTGAATCGCCAGAGTCTGGCCGAGCAAATCCAGTTGCAGCTGGATGGCACAACCGTTGCGGAATACCGCGAAGACCTGCGTAATGTGCTGGTTGTGGCGCGCAGCTCGGCCAGCAACCGCCATGACCCAACTCGCCTGTCCGGCCTGACCGTCATGAATGATCAGGGCCAGAACCTGCCCTTGGAGCAAGTCGGCAAGCTGGAAATCATCCAGGAAGAACCCAAGCTGGCCCGTCGCAACCGCCTGCCCACCATGACCGTGCGGGGAGATATTGCTCCGCACGTGCAACCGGCAGAAGTGGCCAACCGGGTGATGAAGGAGTTTGCCTCCTTGCAGGCTTCCCTGCCCCCTGGCTATCTGATCGAGATGAGCGGCATCACCGCCGAGGCCAAGAAGTCCAATGACGCGCTGCTGCCCGTCTTCCCGGTCATGATTGCCTTGATGCTGCTGGTTATCGTGATTCAGGTACGTTCGCTCTCGAACATGATCATGGTGTTCCTGACCGCCCCCTTGGGCCTGATTGGCAGCGTGCCCGCCCTGCTGATCTTCCAGCAACCCTTTGGCTTTACGGCGATTCTGGGGCTGATTGGTCTGGCGGGGATCCTGATGCGCAATACCTTGATTCTGATTGAGCAGATCAAGACCAACCGGGCTGAAGGTGCCTCGCCCTACGATGCCGTGATTGAAGCCACTGTGCAGCGTGCCCGCCCCGTCATTCTGACGGCGCTGGCGGCGGTACTGGCCTTCATTCCGCTGTCCTTCTCCGTGTTCTGGGGCTCCATGGCCCTGACGCTGATCGGCGGTACAGCCATTGGCACCATCCTGACGCTCTTGTTCTTGCCCAGCTTGTATTCGATCTGGAATCGAATCCAGGATCCACGCGCCTCATAACTTGCTTGAAGGCTGAAACTGTGTAAATAATGGATGCATGGTTTGAACACAAACAAACCATGCATCCCACTGCCAGTCTTGTGGGTCCAGAGAACAGAACGACGCAAGATAGCTTATGTCTACACAGAAAGACCTGCCCGCCGCCCTGTCTCACGCTTTCGAGAAGGCGATCTACCGTGTACACAGCCCAAAGGGCGATATGGACGTGCGCATCGGCCAGCTCAACCGCCCTCTGAATCAATTACTGGAACAAGAAAACAGCCGTGGTGCGGCAATTTTGACCGCCTGCAATCCAGGCGCGCAAATTTGCAGCCGTGCCTTTAACGATGCAGTTCAGGAAAGCTTGCTGCGCGATTTGCAGAAACTGGATCTGCGCTGGTGGCCCGCTGTGAATCTGGACCCCAAGGGCAAATGGCCGGATGAACCCAGCCTGCTGGTGCTGGACATCAGCCTGCAACAGGCACGCTGGCAAGCACGCCTGTTCAAGCAATTGGCTTTTGTCTATATACCGCTCAATGGCAAGCCGCAGCTGCATCAAGTGCAGCAGCGCCTGCCGGTGTCTGATCAGGCCGCTTCAAACAGCCCCGTTCCCTTCTAAGCGCTGACGAAAGTCTTCAGCAATGGCGGCACCTTTCAGCCGCCCTTCCGGCAAGACCTGCGCCCAGGCGCGCCACTCGTGGCCGGTTGCTACCAGCACGCCGTCCATATTGAAGACTTGATATTCAAGCTTGAAACGCCGGTCCAGCCATTGAGCCACATGCACGCAAACGCGAATCTCGCAATCATAGGTGACAGGTGCGCGGAAGTTGGCACCGACATCCACCAATGGCGTTACCGCATCATATTCCTGGCGCAAGATACGCTGGCTCAAGCC
Organism: Alcaligenes nematophilus; assembly: GCF_026344155.1. Classification (NCBI taxonomy): domain Bacteria; kingdom Pseudomonadati; phylum Pseudomonadota; class Betaproteobacteria; order Burkholderiales; family Alcaligenaceae; genus Alcaligenes; species Alcaligenes nematophilus. The sequence continues at coordinate 325,042 of NZ_JAPKMZ010000002.1, forward strand.
TGCTTGCCGCAGCCACGCCTGATACGTGCAATCAAACCAATAAAAATAATTGGGATAGAAAACAATCCCGGCCTCATCGCAATCACCCCATTCCACGGTGATGCGGCGCTCGAACACGTGCATGTTTATCCTTTTGCAAAATCGCCTGCCAGTTTACCTCGGATAAAAAGGTGGAAACCACGGTAATCAGGCACTGAACCAGCCGCTGAAACATTTTGCAAACACTACCTTTGAAACAGTTTGTATCTCTCACAATAATTAAAATTAAGCGAAGTTAGCGACAATTTCGTCTAAGCATCACTGAAATAGGCCCCATAGCGAGAAAAGCCTCCGGAGCCTGCCGGCCCCAGGAGTCGTCTTTCACAGGCAGAAAACCTAGCATAGCTGCGTCACTGAATAAGGTAGCCTGCCATGTCTGTAAATACCCCCGCACCCTGGACGATTCGTCGCATCATGGAGCTTTACGAGCTGCCCTTTATGGACCTCGTGTTCCAGGCGCAGACCGTACATAGACAGCACCACCCGGCCAATCAAATCCAGCTCTCCAGTCTGCTCTCCATCAAGACAGGCGCCTGTCCCGAAGATTGCTCCTACTGCCCGCAATCCTCCAAATACCAGACCGAGCTGGAACCTGAACCCTTGATGCCCCTGGAACAGGTATTGGAAGCGGCCCGCGCCGCCCAGGCACAGGGTGCTCAGCGTTTTTGCATGGGTGCCGCCTGGCGCTCTCCTACCGAAAAACAGTTGGACCAGGTAGTTGAGATGGTTAGCGCCGTCAAAGCGATGGGGCTGGAAACCTGTGTCACCTTGGGCATGCTCAAAGACGGTCAGGCGCAGCGCCTGAAAGATGCCGGGCTGGACTACTACAACCACAATCTGGACACCTCCCCCGAGTTCTATGGCCAGATCATCAGCACACGCACGTACCAGGACCGCCTGGACACGCTGGAACGCGTACGCGCAGCCGGTTTGAACAGTTGCTGCGGCGGGATTATCGGCATGGGTGAAAGCCGTCGCGAGCGTGCTGGTCTGCTGGCTCAGCTGGCCAATATGCGCCCTTACCCCGAGTCCGTGCCTATCAACCAATTGGTGAAAGTACCGGGCACGCCGCTGGATCAGGTCGATGATCTGGACCCCTTCGAGTTTGTACGTACGATTGCCATTGCGCGTATCCTGATGCCCACCAGCGCCGTACGCCTGTCGGCGGGTCGCGAAACCATGGATGACAGCACCCAGGCCCTGTGCTTTATGGCCGGTGCCAACTCCATTTTCTATGGCGAGCAATTGCTGACTACCGGCAACCCGCAGTTTGTGGCAGACCAGGATCTGTTTGCCCGCCTGCAACTGGAAGCGGCCAAAACCACACTGTCCGAACCCCCTTTGTCATTGGAACAAACCCGTCCACGCGCTATGGTCGAGGCCCTCTAACATGCTCACTCTGATCGCCAGCATTCTGTGCAGTGTTGCCGTTTCCATTCTGCTGAAAGTCGCTCGCCAGCGGCAGATCGATGTCGCCCAGGCCATCATGGTCAACTATGGCGTGGCGGTCACCTTGAGTCTGGTATTGCTGCAACCGCATCCCAGCAGTCTGCTGAATCCTGCTACCCCCTGGTGGATTCTGATTGCCTTGGGTGTGCTCTTGCCCAGCGTCTTTCTGTTCATGGCGGCGGCAGTGCGGCAAGCCGGGATTGTGTTGAGCGATGCTGCCCAGCGCCTGTCCCTGTTCATTCCCTTGCTGGCGGCCTTTCTCTTGTTTGGCGAGCAACTGGCTGGTCAGAAACTGCTGGGCATCGCCCTGGCCCTGATTGCCTTGCTGTGCCTGCTGATACGTCCGCGGCAGGCCAGTAGCCAGGAAGCAGGCTCCGGGCATCCTGCCCTGATGCTGCTGGCTGTGTGGCTAGGCTATGGCGTGATCGACATCATGTTCAAGCAGCTCTCCAAAGCCGGTGCAGCTTTCTCCAGCAGTCTGGTGGTGTCCTTCTCGCTAGCCGGTGTGCTGATGCTGTGCTGGCTGCTGGCCAAGCGCACCAGCTGGCACAAAGGCAGCCTTTTAGCCGGCCTGGTGCTGGGCCTGCTGAACTTCGGGAATATTTTCTTTTATATCCGCGCCCACCAGATCTTCCCGGAGAATCCCACTCTGGTGTTCTCGGCCATGAATATTGGCGTGATTGCCATGGGTGCCATCATCGGCGCGGGCTTCTTCAAGGAAAAGCTCAGCGCGCTCAATATGGTGGGGGTTGCCCTGGCCATTGGCGCTATCGTGGCCCTGATTCCGCGGTGAACAATATCGGACGTGTCTCATACATGCCCGCGTAAACGCACTATACGAGAATTCTTATATTTGACATTTAAAACTTCGGGGACCGCGGCTTTTCATCTCCTGTAGATTAGAAAAAAACGATTTTTACCGACGCCCACGTCGGAGACTACACAGGAGACATGATCATGACCGGATTTACCCGTCGCCAGTTACTGCTGGCCGCCGCTTCCGCTGGAGCCGGCGCACTGGCTGCCCCTTGGCTTGGCCGCAGTGTGCTGGCGGCCAACAAACCCGTCGTCGCCGCCCTGTTCTGCGGCCACATTGATGACAACGGCTTCATGCAAGCTGGTTATCAGGGCTTCAAGAAGGCCATGGACCAGTTGCCCATTACCGGCCACTACAAAGACCAGGTGGCTAACGAAACCCAGGCGCAAATTGCCGCCCTGCGCGAACTGGCGACACAATACAAACCGACCTTGCTGATCGCCCACGGCGGTCAGAACACCGATGCTGCCCTGGCCGTTGCCAAGGAGTTTCCGGATACCCGCTTTGTGATCACGCAAGGTGCCGTCACTGCGAGCAATCTGAGCAGCTATGACGTGCGTCAGGAAGAGTCAGCCTGGCTGGCCGGCGCCTATGCCGCCCTGATGACCAAGACCGGCGTGGTGGCCCACCAGTCCGGCATACGCGTGCCCCCTGGTTTGCGCGCCCGCGCTTCCTATGCCGCTGGCGTCAAGCACGCCAATCCGGATGTGAAGCTGCTGACAAACTTCTCCGGCAACCAGGATGATATTGAGCTGGCCGCGCGGGTCACCCAGGCACAGGCCAAAGCTGGTGCAGACATCATCTACACCATGCTGAACAAAGGCCGTAGCGGCACAACGCAGGCCTGCCGTGAACTGGGCATCAAAGAAATTGGCAATGTAATTGACTGGGTCGCCCGCGAGCCCGACGTATTCGTCGGTTCCGCCTGGGCCGATGTAGGCATTGGCGTATTTGAAGCTTGCAAGAATCTGAGCGAAAACAAGTTCGAGTCCGGCAAGATCTTCAAGGTTGGCCTGCAGCAACCGGATGCGGTGCGCCTGATCATGGCCCCGGACACACCGGATGCCGTGCGCCAGCGTATTGCAGCGCTGCAGCAGGATATTCTGGCTGGCAAGATTGAGGTTGAGGCCGAATTCAACGGGCCTGAGTTCCAGATTTAAGATCCGGGCAGAAATAAAAAACCCAGGCTTGGCCTGGGTTTTTTTTATGAGTGAATCATGCTCGTAAACCGGCATGAGAACATGCTCGATTCTGGCGGCGACCTAAGGGGCTGGATCTGAGGGTTTACGCGCTTTCTCTGCGTCTTGCTCAGCGCTCGAGCTTTCCACATCTGCCGCGCTCCCAAAAGCGTCCAAGCCTTCAGAATTCACAGAGCTTCCAACAACAGAATCAGCCCGTTTATCGTCCTCGGCAAGTGTCGCCTCTGCAGCCTCATCCTCCGCCTTGCGCTCCGCAGCCGTGCTTTCCGTCGTTGCAGGCACCCGCTCTTCAACAGGCGGCAGATCTTCGAAAACCGGGTCATGCGACACGTCAGAGCTGATATCTACCCGTGGGTCCAGTGCCACCGCCGCAGCCGAGCTTTGCAAGCTGTCTGGCATAGGCACAAAGGTAGTAGGCGCATCCTGGCTCAAGTGATCGCCCAGTACCTTTTGCGGGCGAACCAGCAGAACCAAAGCCAAGCCACAGGCTGCCACGAAGATGTAGTACAGATTGCTGCCAATATAAGACATCAGGCCGCCGGCAAGCAGCGGCCCCAGACAGGCCCCCAGGCCATACACCATATACAAAATGGCACTCAAGCCAACTCGCCGCTCCGGATCCACGTTGTCATTGGCAAAAGCCGCGCCCAAGGGATACAGCGTAAATTGCAGAATCCCGAACAACGCCGAAAAAATCAGCAGAAACCAGAATGGGGCCTCAAACCAGCCCCACAAAGGAATGGCCAAGGCCAGCAAACAGATCGCGTTAATGCGGATCAGTTTGACGCGATTCATGCGATCCGCCAGCCAACCCACCGGCCATTGGGCCAGCACACCGGCGGCCACAGACACGGCGACAAACAAGGCAGCCTGCTCATTGCTTAGATGAACGCGCACCGCATACACCGGCGCCAGACCATAAAAGGCCCCGGTCAACATACCGGCGACCAGCAGCACCATCATGGACAAGGGAACGCGGTCCACGTAATAGCGTGCGTTAATGGGCGCGGGCACTTGCAAGGGTGGGTGACTGCGACGGGTAATCGCCACCGGCACCAGACTGAAGGCCGAACAGATCGCCACAAAAACCAACGGCTCGTAATTCAGATGCGGGAACAGGGTCAAAGACAACTGCCCCAGCACGGTGCCCAGGCTGGAGAACACCATGTAAAAGGCAAAAATGGTGCCACGCTGGCTATTGTCGCTTTGCTCGTTCAGCCAGCTTTCAATCCCCATGAACTGCACCACCATGGCCGCGCCCGCCAAAAAGCGCAGCAGCAGCCAGACGTACATGGAATCAACCAGAATCTGAACCAGCACACAGATGGTGACAATGGCAGCACTGGCGGCGTACGCCCGAATATGACCCACGCCCATGATCAGGCGGTGACCCATGCGAGCACCAAATACCAGGCCCAGGTAATACACCGCAATCAGCCCGCCAATCCATACCTCTGACACCGAGATGGCCGTCAGGCGCACCCCCATGAAGGTATTGAACAGGCCCGAGCTGAGCAAGAGCATCAGGGTCGCAAAGTACAGGGACGAAAACGCACCCACCGATGACAGCATCCAGACATCCTAAAAAAACCGCGGCACCGGCCCCCAACTCTCGCCACCATCCAGTTTCCGGCCTGGGTTTTGCGACAGGAGCACGGTAAAAAAAAGCGCCAGCTTGCCGCCAGCGCCTTGTAATCCTTCTATCCCTCGCCACGCCGGACTGGCGGGGGATCAGATATTTACGACTTTACCTGTTTCAACAGGGTGTCTGCATCCGATGTGTGCAGGCCGCCGTCGTTATCAATGTTCAATTGTTTGACAACGCCGTCTTCCAGCAAGGCAGAGAAACGCTTGGAGCGCACACCCAGGCCTTTGGACGTCAGGTCAAATTCCAGACCCAATGCTTTGGTCCAGACAGCACTGCCGTCGGCCAGCAAACGTACTTTGCCATTAACGTTCAGGGACTTGCCCCAAGCGCCCATTACGAAAGGATCGTTCACTGCCACGCACCAGATCTCGTCTACGCCGGCAGCCTTGAACTCGTCTGCCTTGGCAATAAAGCCAGGCAAGTGCTGCTCGGAGCAGGTGGGGGTGAAAGCGCCAGGAACGGCGAACACGGCAATTTTCTTGCCTTTAACCAGATCAGCCACCTGAAAGTTGTTGGGGCCCATAGGGCAGCTTTCTGTGGCGGTTTCAATGTACTCGCTAAGGGTCGCGTCTGGAACGCGCGCACCGACTGAAATGGACATAAGGTCTCCGTATGAATAAATACCGCCAGTATGGCGGCCCGAACAATCTATGATACTAATAGACTGGCCTGCCTAATAGGCAAATAATACTTATCAGTACGTTTCACTTGCCTACACGCCCCAGAGAAAACGCGCCTTCAACAGCAAAAAAAACGTTTCCGAGCAAACCCTTTGCCAAACAGCGAAACAACGGCCTCTTAGTCCACAAGCTGCAAAGCGCGCCACAAGATGGGGAAACACAGCACATACAGACATCCCCCCAGTAGCCAAACCCAACCGTTCCACTGCGTAGCGGTATAACTGTAGAGCTGCGTGAACCCCAGCGGGCCGATCAAGGCGCCCAGATTATTCAAACTACCCAACACGCCCTGCAAGGTCCCTTGTTGATCGTTGGCAACGCGCTTGGACATCATGGATTGCAGCGCAGGCATGCCCACACCACCTGCCGCCAGCAAAGCCAGCACAGGGAAGATCATCCAGCTATGCAAAGCAAAAGCCAGCAACACAAAACCTGCGGCGTCAGCCATCATGCCCAACATCAAGGTCTTGCGCTCACCCAGGCGCTGCGACAAGGGACCCACAGCAAAGGCCTGGAACAAGGCATGAGTGATGCCATAAGCGGTCAGGGACAAGCCCACCGTCATGGTGTCCCAAGCAAAGCGATCCTCTCCGAAAATCACCCACAAGGCGGCAGGCAATTGGCCGACCAGCTGGACAATAAAGAATACGACGCCCAAGCCCAGCAAGCCCTGCCCTAAATGCTTCAAGCCCAAAAAACCAAAGGAGCTGAGAGGCGGCGCCTGCTTCTTTTCCGCCGATCCACAAGCTACACGTGTTTCACGCAGAAAAAGGCAGGCCAGAACAAAGGCACTGGCATTAAGCAGCGCCGCTCCCACAAAGGGCGCATGAGTCGACAAGCCCGCCAAGGTCCCGCCCAAGGCAGGCCCGGCAATCATGCCCAGGCCGTAGCATGCCCCGATATAAGCAAACCAGCGTGCCCGCTCTTGCTCCGGGGAAGCATCGGCAATGGTGGAAGCCACCACCGCAGCTGTCGCCCCCGTGATCCCAGAGACAAGTCGCCCTATATACAACACCCATAAAACGGGTGCCAAAGCCATGATGGTGTAATCCAGCGCTGCTCCAGCTAATGAGGCCAACAGCACAGGCCGCCGCCCATACCTGTCGGACAAGCACCCCAGTAAAGGCGCAAACACAATTTGCATCAGCGCATACAAAGACAACAAGACGCCGTAATGGCGTGCCACCTGCTCTACTGGAAGCAGTTCTCGCAACAAGGAAGGCAGCACCGGCATGATCAAACCTATCCCTACCGCATCCAGACAAAGGATCAACAGAGCAATCAAGCAAGAGCGATTGTTCAACAGACTGTGGTGGGCACTGGAATCAGGCATCTAATTTATCACCGATAAGTTAGCCTTATTTTTAACTTATCAGTGATAAATTAGCAAGTACACCACCACTGCCCTGCGGAACAAGGCGCAGCCCTGCCGTTTGCAGCCTTACCTTAATGCGCTGTCGATTATCATTGATAAATTACGAGCACGGAGATCCAGCCCACATGAAGAAGATCAGCAAAGAAACCGTCATCGAGACAGCCCTGGAGCTGCTCAATGAAGTGGGCATGGACGGATTGAGCACACGCAAGCTGGCTGAACGGCTTCAGGTGCAGCAACCCGCCCTTTACTGGCACTTTCGGGATAAGCGCGCTCTCTTTGATGCCCTGACCCATGCCATGCTAGTCAATAAACATAGCCACGCCCTCCCGGAAGATAACGAGGACTGGCGTATCTTCCTGAGGAAAAATGCTCAGGGTTTCCGGGCGGCGTTGTTGTCTTACCGGGATGGTGCCCGCATCCACGCAGGGACTCGGCCCACTGAATTGCAATTGGACATTGCACAGGCCCAGATCGGCTTTTTGTGCAAGGCAGGCTTTGAGGCGAAAAATGCCGTTTGGGCGCTATGGACGATCAGCCATTATGTGGTGGGGTCGGTACTGGAACAGCAAGCAGCGCAATCCGAGCAGCAAAACACGGATGCTCCCAGCACTTCAGCAACGCAAGCGGACACTCCCCCAGACCTGCTGTCCCTGTTTCAGGAAGTTGAACAGGAAGGCATGGATGCCGCGTTCGATTTCGGCTTGAACAGCTTGATCGCTGGTCTTGAGCCTTTTTGTAAACAAGGTACAGAACGCTGAACCGTTAACCCACTGCACCCAGTCAGTGCAGCGATAAACTTTTCGAGATCCCAAGCGATCGCTCACAAAAAAGGCCGGGCTTTTTGCCCGGCCTTCAAGGTGATTCACGTCTTGCGCAGCTTGCATCAAGCCGTACTGCCACATCATGGGCTCACCTTGCCCTGCTCGCGGATAGCGATCAGGACTACTACAGCCATCCCATCATGCGGGGCAGCCAAAGCGTAATTTCAGGTACGAAGGTAATCATCAACAGGAAGGCCAAACCGGTCAGCAACCAAGGCAATGTGGACTTGGTAACTTCGGTCAGGCCCAACTTCGATATGCTGGACGCCACATACAGGTTCAAGCCCACTGGTGGTGTCGCCAGCCCGATCTCCATGTTCACCACCAGCATGATGCCAAAGTGAACCGGGTCCATGCCCAGCTTCATGGCGACAGGGAACAGGATGGGAGCCATGATCAGAATCAGTCCCGAGGGCTCCATCACCATACCGATCACCAGCAACAGGACGTTCACGAACAGCAGGAAGGCGATCAGGCCCATGCCTTGCGACACGATCCATTCCGCAATGGCCTGAGGAATCTGCTCGGACGTCAGAATGAAGGCGAACATGACCGCGTTGGTGATGATGTACAGCAGCATGGCACTCATGGCTGCCGATTCCAGCACAATGCGTTTGACCTCGCGCAGCTTCACATCCTTGTAGACCCAGACCGCAATCACAAAGGCGTAAACCGCACTGATAGCTGCTGCTTCGGTAGGCGTGAACACACCGGAGTAAATCCCGCCCATCACGATAACGATCAGCATCAGGCCCCAGATGGAGTCCATGAAGGCACGCCAGCGTTCCTTGTAGGATGCGCGGGGCATACGGGGGTAACCCAGTTTCCAGGCGCGGAACATGGTCGTGGCACCCAGGAAAAACGCCAGAATCAAACCCGGAACCACACCGGCAATAAACAGCTGACCAATAGAAGCCGTACCGACCTTGACCCCATCCGGGCCTTCAACCATCATGCCGCTGGTTGCCACGGCGTACATCACCATCACAATCGAGGGTGGCAGCAAGATGCCCAGACCGCCGGAAGTCGCCACAATGCCAGTCCCGAATTGCACGGGGTAGCCTTGTTTGACCATGGCCGGAATCATGATGGAACCAATGGCCGCCACCGTGGCAGGCGAGGAACCACTGATAGACGCAAACAGGGCGCAAGCCAGCACCGCAGCCAGACCCATGCCGCCGGGCAAGTGGCCGACCATGGAAGCGGCAAAGCGAATCATGCGTTGTGCGACCCCGCCATGCGTGAGGAAGCTACCGGCCAGGATGAAGAACGGAATCGCCATGATCTCGAACTTCTCGATCCCGGTGAACAGCTTGAGCGCAATACTGTCCATCGGTACTTCGGTCATGGTGAACAGGAAACCCATCACCGTCAGACCCAGGGCAATCGATACCGGCATGCCTGTCAGCAACAGGATAGCCAGCAAGGCAAAAATAATCAGGGCGGTCATGCGCGCGCTCCTTCGGATTCAGACACACCGCGCTCTGTTTCAGCGATCAGATCCGCCGCAGGCTCGTGATGAGGCAAATGGCCCGTCTGGATAAAGTTCATCAAGGCTTGCAGGAAGCGGAAGCACATCAGCAGGGAGCCCGCGGGCACCGCCAGATACACAATCCATACCGGCACTTCCAGGTCAGCCGACACCTGAGCAGTCTGGGCAATGCCATACACAAAGCGGCCACCAATCCAGGCAACAATGGCTGTGAACAAGGCACCGGCGAACAGGGAAATCACCACCAGCAGATGACGCCAGCGTGGGCCCACAGCGTTTACCAGCACGTCCACACCCACGTGGATACCAACACGAACGCCGTAAGCGGCGCCGAACTTGGCCATCCAGACAAACAGGTAAATGCACAGCTCCTGTGCCCAGAGCAAGTTGACGCCGGCCACGCTTCGGTAGGTAGAACGGGCCATGGCGGTAATGGACTCATAACCCTGAGCCCGCGACCAGGACACCAGATCAGCCAGCAGGCTGACCGAGTAGCGCTGGCAGACCGCTACAAAAATAATCACTACGGCCGCCACCATCAGAAATGAGATGAACATTTCCTCAAAGCGGTCCAGAAATCGTAAAAACATGGGTAGCTCCAGACTACAGTCTGCCCGCCCGGGGGCCGGGCAGACACAAGCATGTAGCGGGAAGAAAAGAAGAACAGGTCTGAATCAGACCTGTACAAGACAATCAGATGAAGCAGGCTTTATTCGGTAGCCTTGTAGAAGGCGTCGATCACGTCCTGGCCGATACGCGAAGCCATTTCCTTGTGCACGGGACGCAGCTGCTTGACCCATTCCTGACGCTCGGCATCGCTCAGTTGGTAGAACTGGGTCTTGCCGGACTCTTCCATGGCCTTCATGGAATCGTTGTTCTCTTGCTCTGCAATGTCGTTGGCGTAAACCGTGGCTTCCTCCATGGCTTTTTCCATGCCTTGGCGAATATCGTCAGGCAGACCTTCCCAGAACTTCTTGTTCACGATCACGGCATAACCCAGGTAACCGTGGTTGGACACGGTGGCGTGCTTTTGCACTTCGTGCATTTTCTGGGTGTACATGTTCGATGGCGGGTTCTCGGTGCCGTCGACCACACCCGTTTGCAGAGCCTGGTACACCTCGGAGAAAGCCATCACCTGAGGCACAGCGTCCAGTGCCTTGAACTGGGCTTCCAGAACCTTGGAGGACTGGATGCGCATCTTCAGACCCAGGAAATCATCCACGCTTTTCAGGGGCGTGTTGGCGCTCATGACCTTGAAGCCGTTATCCCAGTAGGACAGACCCTTGATGCCCTTGGGCTCCAGCTTGTCCAGCAACATGCGGCCTACAGGACCTTCGGTCACCTTACGCAGGTCCTCACGGTTCTGAAAAATGAAAGGCAGGTCGAACACTTCAAATTCGCGTACGCCCAGAGGGCCAAACTTGGCCAGCGACGGAGCCAGCATGTGCACGGCGCCCAGTTGCAGGGCTTCCAGTTCTTCCTTGTCCTTGTACAGTTGCGAGTTCGGGTAGACCTCGACAACCACCTTGCCCTCGGTGTACTTTTCGGCCAGTTCCTTAAAGCGCACGGCGCCCTTGCCCTTGGGTGTATCTGGCGATACAACGTGGCTGAACTTGATGATCATGGGGTTAGCCAGAACAGGCGCGGACAAGAATACGGACGCCAGCAAGCTGGCCACAAGGGTCTTTTTCATGTTTGCCTCCGGTCGGTTAAGAGCCGACACGTTTTATTGATTGATGTGCTTGAAAGCGTGTAGCTTAAAAAAGCGGCCCCGAATTATCTATTGTGGAAATCCGAAACCTTTTGTCATGATGCGTCTTGCCCGTCCGTCCGGATTCATACGCCAAGCGGCCTCGCGCACTCTGGCGGCCTACCCGATCAGCACCTATGTGCCTATTTTGGCCATCCTGATTATTGTGCTGCTGATGGGCGTGTTTGCCTGGGCGGTCAATAAGGAACGGGATGAGGAGCAGTCCAACGAGCTGATACGCAATGCCTTGTGGGTGGAGCAATCCCTGTCCTTTCAGCTGCGCTCGCACGAGAACAATTTAAGCCGCATTGCCAGCGAAATTGAAGTCCAGTCCCAGCCCGTCACGACCCAGACCGCGCTGACGCAATTACAGCACTTCAAGACCATCCACCCGGATCTGCTGAAAGTGGCCGTGCAGGATCGATTTGGCACCACCTTGCTGGTGCGCCCGCCCGGTGCTGATACGCGGATTGCAGCCCACGTCAGCACGCCGCGCACGTCCACCTGGCTACCGGCCTATTACTCCAATGAACACCAGGAAAGCGTGCTGGATCTGGTGGTTCCCATTTACGAAGACAACGATATTGTCGGCACCTTGCGCGCCACCTTTTCGCTGGCCACCATCCTGATGGAAAACGTGCCCTGGTGGATTGCCGAGCAATATCACGTCTCCCTGATCGACCAAAGCGACCAGACGCTGGCCACACGCTCCAAAGGCGAGCCGGGCGAAAGCCAGTTGCGTTACGCCATGTCGGTAGACCCGCCCTTGCACGGTGTGCGTTTGCTGATGACGCCTTACCCGCAAAAGAACATCCCCACCTTCACCTTGCTACTGACCGTGATTGCGGGCCTGGCCCTGCTGGCTGTGGTGAACCTGGCGATGCAACATCACTACGCCCGCAAGCGCCGTGAAGCCGAGCTGGCCCTGATGCAGGAGCAAGCCTTTCGCAGCGCAATCGAAAACTCCATGGTGACTGGCATGCGCGCCCGCGATCTGGACGGCAAGGTGCTGTATGTGAACCCGGCGTTTTGCGAACTGGTGGGCCGCAGCAGCGAAGAAATTATTGGTCTGGCCCCACCCATGCCCTGGTGGGTGCCGGAGATGATGGATGAAACACTGGAGCGTCGAGATCGACTGAAATCCTCCCGCTCGGTGCAAGTTTTTGACACCCTGTTCCAGCGCCCGGACGGCTCACGTGTTGATGTGCAGGTCTTTGAATCCCCGCTGATTGACGCGCAAAAACGGCACGTGGGCTGGATCAGTTCCATCATCGATATCAGCTCGCGCAAGCAGGCCGAAGCCCTGGCCAGTTCCCAATCCGAACAGCTCCACCACACGGCCAAGCTCATTACCATGGGTGAAATGGCCTCCACACTGGCCCACGAGCTGAACCAGCCGCTCTCGGCAATTGCCAGCTATGCGGCTGGTTCCCTGAACCTGCTGGGAAATGAACCGCTGGACCCGAAACAACTGCGTCGCGGTCTGGAAAGCCTGGCGGAACAAACCCGCCGCGCGGGGCAAATCATCCACCGCATTCACGACTTTGTGCGCAAGCGCGACCCACAGCTTAGCCCTCTGAATTTGCCCGATGCCTTGCAAGGCGCCTTGGCCATGGCCAAGGCAGGTCTGCGCCATCACCAGATTCAATTGATTGTGCCCTCCCACCCCGAAAACCTGCCCGTAATGGGCGACAAGGTACTGCTGGAACAACTGATTTTCAACCTGCTGCGCAATGCCGCCGAAGCCATGTCGGGCCTGGAGCCAGAACGCCGGGTACTGGAAGTGACCATGCAGGCCAGCAATGGTGTCGTGCTGGTGATGGTGGCCGACCAGGGCCCCGGCGTGGCAGCAACGATCATGGCAGAAGTGTTCCAGGCCTTTACCACGACCAAAGCCCAAGGTCTGGGTATTGGCTTGAATATTTGCCGCTCCATTGTGGAGTTGCACCATGGCAAACTCTGGTTTGAAAACGGGGTTCCCCACGGTGCCACTTTCCTGTTTTCCCTACCCTTGATCGAACATGACTAAGCGCGCTCCTTTGGTCCACATCGTGGACGACGACCCGGCCATCCGCGATGCCCTGGCCTGGCTGTTCTCCACCCGTCAGGTCAACACCGAACTCTGGGACAGTGGCGAGGCTTTTCTGAATGCCCTGAGCCCCGAAACGCAGGGCTGCATCCTGCTCGACATACGTATGGATGGACTGTCCGGCCTGGAAGTGTTCGAGCAATTGCGCGAGCGCCAATCCCTTCTGCCCGTTATTTTCCTGACCGGCCACGGCGACCTGCCCCTGGCCGTGACCGCGCTGAAACAAGGCGCGGCGGATTTCATCGAAAAGCCCTTTAACGATAACGATCTGGTGGACCGGGTACTGGACGTGCTGCGCAGCTACGAAGCCAGTCAGGAAGAACGGGACAACGAGCAGGCACTGGAGGAGCGGCTGGACACCCTGTCGCAGCGCGAGCGCGAAGTGCTGGCCCTGGCCCTGGAGGGACGGCTGAACAAGCAGATTGCCCAGGACCTGAGCATCACCATGCGCACTGTGGAAGTGCACCGCGCTCGGGCACTGGAAAAAATGCAGGCTCGCACCTTGATCGAACTGGCCCGACTGCTGGACCCGGCCCGCTTGCGGGAAGACCGCAACCCGCCGGGGCCTTAGCCAGAGCCACCGCGCCGGGTGTATATAATGCAACCATAAACAATTAGAACCGCGCACTAGGCCCGGTCCCGGAGCGATCATGAGCACCACTACCGAAAACACAGATTTGCACCTTTCCCATCTGGATGAAGATGGAAAAGTTCAGATGGTCGATGTCAGCCACAAATCCGCCACCTCCCGCTCGGCCACGGCCCGCGCCGTGGTGCGTTTGAGTCCCGCTGCTTACCAGTTGCTGTCGGCTCAGCACAATGCCAAGGGCGAAGTGCTGAACACCGCACGCGTGGCCGGTGTGCTGGCCGCCAAGCGCTGTGCCGAACTGATTCCCATGTGCCACAGCCTGCCCCTGGATTTTGTCGGCATTGATTTTGAAAGCGACGCCGCAGCAGGCACCATTGCCGTGCTGGCCACCTGCCGCACCCGCTACACCACCGGCGTAGAGATGGAAGCCATGACGGCCTGCTCCATTGCTGCCCTGACCATTTACGATATGTGCAAAGCGGCCGACAAAGGCATTGTGATCGAACAGACCCGTTTGCTGGAGAAAACCGGCGGCAAAAGCGGGACCTGGACTGCCCAGCTCTAAGCCCTTTCACGGAGATAGCATGACAAGCCCTTTGACATTGCGCGTCCTGTACTTCGCCCAAGTGGCCGAACGCACAGGCCAGCGCCAGGAAAACTGGGAATGGCCCCAGGAAGGCACTGTCCAGCAATGGACCGAGGCCCTGCTGCAACGCCACCCGAATTTAAGCGATATGGCCGGCCGCCTGCATGTGGCCGTCAACCAGTTTCACGCCAAGCCTACCGACCCTGTCCGCCCCGGCGATGAAGTGGCCGTGTTCGAGCCCGTCACCGGAGGTTGAGATGATTCGCATCCAGACTGAAGATTTTGATGTTGCCGCCCTGAATGACGAGCTGCGCGCCACGGCTGGCGGCAAGGCCGGTGCCATGGTGACGTTTACCGGCTATGTGCGCGATCAGGCCGATGGCACCGCCACCGAATCCCTGTTCCTGGAACACTACCCCGGCATGTGCGAGCGCGAGATTGAAGCGGTTTGCAATCAGGCCCGTCAACGCTGGCCCATACTGGATACGCTGGTCGTGCACCGCGTGGGCGAACTGCACCTGACCGAACAAATCGTTTATGTTGGCGTCACCAGCGCCCACCGTGGCGACGCTTTTCGCGCCTGCGAATTCATCATGGACGTGCTGAAAACCCGCGCCCCTTTCTGGAAGCGCGAAACCCTGGCTGACGGCAAGCGTTTCTGGGTACAGCAGCGCGACAGCGACGCCCAGAAAACGGACTCCTGGAATACCTCTGCGGACACCGACAAGCATGTCTAAAGCCAAGACCGATTTACCCGCTGTTCGCCTGAACGCTGCTGTGCTGACCATTTCGGACCGCCGTGGCCCGGATGATGATACCTCCGGCGATTATCTGGCGGCCAGCCTGACTGACAGCGGCCATTACTGCGTGCAGCGCGCCATCAGCAGGGACAATATCTACGCCATCCGCGCCCTGCTCAGCCAATGGATTCTGGACCCGGAAATCAATGTCATTATTTGCAATGGCGGTACCGGTTTCAGCCATAAGAAATCCACGATTGCAGCGGTCACGCCTTTGCTCGATCAGGTCATTACCGGCTTTGGCGAGCAGTTCCGCTACTTGTCCTATCAGGATATTGGTTCCTCTGCCCTGCAATCCGATGCTCTGGCGGGAACAGCCAACCGAACCTTGCTGTTCTGCATTCCCGGCTCGGGCGGTGCGTGCAAGCTGGCTTGGGAAAAAATCTTGAAAGAGCAGTTGGACAGCCACCATCGCCCTTGCAATTTTGCCTCTGAATATCTGGAGCCAGCCAAGCCCTGATACCTGCAACGGTATGACAGCGACAGCTCCCGAACGACCTCCTTTCCACCGTGCTCTGACGCACCGAGCCACGAATTGTTTTATCGAATCCATCCATCCTATGATCGAATTTGACGTAGCACAGCAAAGGCTGGCCCAGGCAGGGCAAGTTCCCACCCAAACCGAAACCTGCGATCTGTCGCAAGCCTTGGGACGCATTCTGGCCCAGGATATTCAAGCTCAGCTGAACATGCCGCCCGCCGACAATAGCGCCATGGATGGCTATGCCCTGCGCCTGGCGGATATTGCCGACGGCAAGGTCCTGCCCATTCAGCAGCGCTGCTATGCCGGCGATATTCCTGAAACGCTGAAAGAGAACATGGCGATTCGCATCTTTACCGGCAGCATGCTGCCACCCGGTGCGGACACGGTGGTGATTCAGGAAAACTGCCAGGAAGACGAACAAGGTGTGCGCATTCTGGAAATGCCCGTGGCTGGCGTGAACATCCGCCGCCGGGGCGAGGACATGCGCATTGGTGAAGTGCTGATCACAACAGGCACCAAACTGACCGCAGCCCATATTGCTCAGCTGGCTGCGCAAGGCCATGCTCAGCTACAGGTGTACCCGCTGCTGACCGTCGGCATTCTGACCACAGGCGACGAGCTGACTCCTGCTGGTCAGCCTTTGAAAGCCGGCCAGATCTACAACTCCAACGCCCCCATGCTGCGTGCGCAGCTGCAGGCGCTGGGTGTTGAAACTGTGCATGCAGTGCATGCCAAAGACACGCTGGAAGCCATTCAGGACGCTCTGAAAGAGCTGCTGCAACGCTGCGACCTGGTACTGACCGTAGGCGGTGTCTCGGTCGGGGAAAAAGACTTTGTGAAGCCTGCCATCGAAGGCATAGGCGGCCAGCTGGATCTGTGGAAAGTGCGTATGAAGCCGGGCAAACCACTGGCGCTGGCCTACATTGCCGACAAGCCTCTGGTCTGCCTGCCCGGCAATCCGGTATCTTCTTACGCCGTGTTTTCCTTGATGGTTTCGCCGCTGATTCGTCGTCTGCAAGGTCGGCAGCACGTGCTGCCGACCACACGTTACGGCGTGCTGCAAGGTGAACGCCACTTTGCAGGTGACCGCGAAGAATTCATCCGCGTACAAGTAGACAACGACGAGCAAGGCCGCCTGTTGGTGCGCCCCTTCGACAATCAGGGTTCGGGCGTCATCAGCTCCTTGCCTTGGGCACAAGCGCTGGCACGTATCCCTGCTGACTCTCATATCGCCCCCGGCGATGTGGTGCGTCTGTACGAATACAGCCAGTGGCAGGCATAAGCTCGAACGCTTATTCACGCTTTGGACTAGCCATACAAAAACCGCCCTGATCAGGGCGGTTTTTTTTGTGTTGTTTGTTTTGGTTTGGAGCTATTTAAAGTTACTTCACGAAAAGACAGCCTACTGCTCAGGAGGGCCGCATAACGGAACGCTCACGCACGAACAGCCAACCCCGCCTCTGCTTTCCTCTGCTCATCAATACTCGCGCAGCAAAGCCACTGCAACAGACTTACCAGCTTTGCGCCTGATCCAGATCCTGCGGCGTGTTGATATTGAAAAAAGCATGTTCAGGCGCATCGCGGAAATCCACTTCCACCGCGCCTATGCTCTCCAGCCAGCTCATGACACGGCGCTCGCCGCTAAGCAGATAGTCTTTCAGGCCCGCAGCCTGATCGGTGCGCAGTAACAGGCATAAAGGGTGGCTACGCTCTGCCTGCGCGTAGGCAGCCACAGCGCCCTGCTCCTCAACGGCCTTGATCAAACGCTTGCCCAGATCCACTGGCACAAAAGGCAAATCCACCGGGCAGGACAAGGCCCACGGCGTACTGATCTGATCCAGCACACTGGCCAAACCGGCCAGCGGACCCAGATAGCCCTCCAGCTCCAAGGCATCAGGGACCACACGCCCCCAATGGACATACTGCTCGGGATTGCGATTGGCACTGATCAGGATAGTCCCCACCTGCGGACGCAAGCGACGTACCAGATGCTGCACCAAAGGCTGACCCTGCAAGAGCAGCAAGCCTTTATCGATCTGGCCCGACAAATCAAAACGGCGGGCTCGTCCGCCCGCCAGCACAATACCGCTGATGTCCTGTGTGCTTATCATCCGCCGATATAACTCATTTCGATACGGTCACGACTCGTGGTTTGCTCACCCCGAATCTCGGAATATCGGTCCTGCCGTCCCGTCCAGACGCCGTGCATATAGGCGGCTAACTGTTCGTCGGACGCACCCGAGCGCAATTGCGCCCGGACATCATAACCCTGGGAAGCAAACAGGCACAGAAACAGGCGTCCTTCGGGCGAAAGACGCATGCGCGAGCAGTCTCCACAGAAGGGTTGAGTGACGCTGGTGATCACGCCAACTTCGCCCGTCCCATCCTTGAAGCGCCAGCGGCTGGCGACTTCGCCACGGTATTGGGCGGCCACTGGCTCCAGCTCGAAACGGGACTGGATACGTTCCACAATCTCCGCACCGCTGAGCACTTCTTGCAGATTCCAGCCATTGCTGGTGCCCACGTCCATATATTCAATAAAACGCAGAATCTGGCCCGAGCCTTTGAAGTGCTCCACCATGGGCAAGATCTGATCATCGTTCAGCCCTTTGCGCACCACCATATTGACCTTTACCGGGCTCAAACCCACGGCCTGTGCCTTGGCAATGCCATCCAGTACGGTGGAGACCGACACGCCGCTATCACTCAATTGAGTAAAACGGGCATCGTCCAAGGCGTCCAAGCTGACGGTGACACGATTCAGCCCCGCGTCTTTCAAGGCCTGAGCCTTGCGACCCAGCAAGGTGCCATTGGTGGTCAAAGTCAGCTCCACCGCATCACCTTCCGGTGTACGCAGCTTGGCCAACATGGCAATCAGCACTTCAATATTTCGACGCAATAGCGGTTCGCCACCCGTCAGGCGCAGCTTGCGCACGCCCAGAGCAACGGCCTGCCGTGCTACGCGCTCAATCTCTTCAAAACTGAGCAGGGAAGAATGAGGCAGGAACTCGTAGTCCGTGCCAAAGACTTCCCGCGGCATACAGTAGGTACAGCGGAAATTGCACTTGTCGGTCAGGGAAATGCGCAGGTCACGAAATGGGCGGTGACGCTTGTCCAAAGGTTGCCCTGACACAGCGGCAATCCGCACGGTCGGGCGGCGTGCAGGCTCTGCAGCACCCGCTTGCGCCCCCTGCTCGATGCCGGACGGCATAACCCCCGCTCCAGCAGGCTGCGGGTCACTCGGCTCCAAGGGCCGGGCCTCGGAACCTGGGGGAGCTGCTTCTTGATATGGCCTGTACTGAACCTGGTCTACAGACACCGGTTCACGTTTTGGCCCATGCTCATCGCTCATGGTGTTCTCTTTTTCAAGGACAGGGTTCGTCCCCGTCTCATGGTGTGTGTTTTCGTCATGCAATGGGGTCTAACGCCAGAGCATGTCGGCAGCCTGCCCGAATGCCTGTTCCAGCGTCATGATCTGTCCCAAACCCCGTGGGTCGTAACCCACCAGATCTTCCATGAATTGACTATACGCGGAACCGCCAATCACGTTCATCAGTTCCTGCATAGGAGCCTTATCCAGCGCTTCTTGCTCGACCGCAATGAAATAACGCTCCTGGGCCAGGGGAATGAACTCCAGCCCGCATCGGCTGGCCGCTGTTTCCACACCCAGGCCGGTATCGGCCATGCCACTGGCAACGTGAGCCGCCACCGCCATATGCGTCAATTCTGTTGTTTCAAAGCCCAGCACCGCATTCGTGTTTACCCCTAACTGCCCCAGCAGCAAGGTCGCCAGAAAGCGGGTACTGGACCCCATCTGACGGTTCACAAAGCGCACATCGGGCCGCAACAAGTCGGCCATGCCGGTGATGTTCTTGGGATTGCCCTTCTCCACAAACAAGCCGGTCCGGCGAGTGGAAAGGAAAATCAGCCTGTGACGCGCCGGAGACAGCCACTGCCCATAACGGCGCATGGCAGCCACCTCGAACTCACCCACCGGAACCTGAAAACCGGCCAGATCGCAATCCCCGCGCTCCAGCGAAGCCAGCGCTTCAATGGCTGTGCGGTAGCGCAGCTCCAGCGGCAGACCATCGTGCTCATTGGCAAAGCGCATCAGGCCTTCAATCGCAAATCCGTGACTGGCCTGAAAGCGCAAACGGTCCAGAGGCTGCGCATACAAGCGGCCCAGCTCCTCTTCCAGCTCGGAAGCCATGCTCTCCAGGGTTGGCGTCAAACGCGCATCCAGTCGCCGATTCGCCCACAGCAAACGCTGGGCGAACTCGGTCAGCTTGGTACCTTTGCGCCGGGAGGTTTCCAGCAAGGCCGCATCAAACTGTTTTTCGGCATTACGCAACAAGCCCCAGGCATGTCTGTAGGAAAACTGGCATTCCTTGCTGGCTCCCGCCAAGTGCCCCAGTCGCTCGATGGCACCCAACAAACGCAATACATCCCCCATGGGGAGGTCCACGCCGTCTGCATTTTCCAGAATCCATTCAGAGCGCAGCCGGGCTTTGAATTTCTGTTTGGTCATGTGTTTTTAAGACCAGTGTGTTTTCGTATTTATGTTTTGTGCTGCATGTACCAAACATTATATATGCGAAATATTGCTTATTGAAGTTATGGACTTAAGTGGTTAGATTACAAGGGAAAACACTGTCAAATAATATGCACCGCTGTGCATAAAAAATATGGAGGCGCAGGCACCCTATTCGGGCACCGCGCACACAGGACATGCAAACAACCCCTCATCACCAGGAGCAGGACCTGTCCGGTCTGACTCCTGAAGAGGTCGCCTTGCAGGCCGTGCAGGAGCACGCCGGCCAGAAAGGTAACCTGTTGCCTATTTTGCACACGATTCAGGACCGGATTGCCTGTATTCCCGAGTCCGTGGTGCCGGTGCTGGCCGAGCAGCTGGCGCTGTCCCGTGCGGAAATCCATGGCGTTATCTCTTTTTACGCCCACTTCCGCACCCAGCCCCACGCGACTCATACCCTGGAAATCTGCCGGGCAGAAGCCTGTCAGGCGCGGGGCGGGCTGGAGCTGACGGCTCATGCCCGTCGCCGCCTGAACTGCGACTTCCATGAAAACAGCGACGACGGCCAGTACACGCTGGAGCCTGTCTACTGTCTGGGCCTTTGTGCTCAGTCCCCCGCCGTCATGCTCGATGGCGTACCCCATGCACGCGTCACCCCCGAAAAACTGGATGCCCTGCTAAGCAGCCAGGAGGCCCAGTCATGAGCACCATTACCGTTTACGTTCCGCGTGACACCGCAGCGGTCGCCATGGGCGCCCATGAGATTGCCCAGCAACTGGCGGCCCAGGCTCAGGAGCGCGGTCTGGATGTGCAGATTGTGCGCAATGGCTCGCGCGGTTTGCTATGGCTGGAGCCCATGGTGGAAGTGCAAACGGCTGAAGGCCGCGTCGCTTACGGCCCTGTCCAGACTGAAGATCTGCCCGGTCTGTTCGACGCTGGTTTTCTGCAAGGCGGTGCACATAAGTTGTGCCACGGTCTGACGGACGCCATCCCTTACCTGAAGAATCAGGAACGCCTGACTTTTGCCCGTGTGGGGATTATTGATCCGGTCAGCGTGGCCGATTACCAATCCTGTGGTGGCTTCGAAGGTTTGCGCAAGGCGCTGAGCATGGAACCGGCCGCCATTGTGAAAGAAGTGACCGACTCCGGCCTGCGTGGCCGTGGCGGTGCGGCTTTCCCGACCGGCATCAAATGGAACACGGTACTCAACACCCCGGCACAGCAGAAATACATTGTCTGTAATGCCGACGAAGGCGACTCGGGCACCTTCTCTGACCGCATGCTGATGGAGGGCGATCCACTGTGCCTGGTTGAAGGCATGGCAATTGCTGGTCTGGCCGTAGGTGCGACCTATGGCTACATCTACGTGCGTTCCGAATACCCTCTGGCCGTGCAAGCGTTGAACGAAGCCATCGTGGCGGCGCGCGCAGCAGGCTGGCTGGGCAAGAACATTCAAGGCAGCGGCTGCGAGTTCGATCTGGAAGTACGCAAGGCAGCCGGCGCCTACATCTGTGGTGAAGAAACCGCCCTGCTCGACAGTCTGGAGGGCAAGCGCGGCGTGGTGCGTGTGAAACCGCCTCTGCCCGCCATCAAAGGCTTGTTTGGCCAACCTACAGTCATCAATAACGTGGTGTCCCTGGCTTCCGTGCCGGTGATTCTGGCCAAGGGCGGTGCTTACTACCAGAACTACGGCATGGGCCGCTCGCGTGGCACACTGGCATTCCAGTTGACCGGCAATCTGCAAAACGGCGGCTTGGTAGAAAAAGCCTTTGGCGTCACCCTGCGCGAATTGCTGTACGACTACGGTGGTGGCAGTGCCAGCGGTCGTCCCTTGCGTGCAGTGCAAGTCGGTGGCCCCTTGGGAGCCTATCTGCCCGAACACCAGTGGGATGTCCCGCTGGACTACGAAGCCTACATGAAGATCAATGCCATGGTCGGCCACGGTGGCCTGGTGGCTTTTGACGATACGGTGGACATGGCCCACATGGCGCAGTACGCCATGGAATTCTGTGCCATCGAATCCTGTGGCAAATGCACACCCTGTCGCATCGGCTCTACGCGTGGTGTGGAGACCATCCAGAAGATCCGTCGCCGCGAAGACATGGATAACCATGTCGAGCTGCTGCGCGACCTGTGCGACACCATGTTCTCCGGGTCCTTGTGCGCCTTGGGCGGCATGACCCCTTATCCCGTCCTGTCCGCGCTGGAACACTTCCCCCAGGATTTTGGACTGGCCCCGCAAACCGAGCAGGACCTGGCCAAGGTCTAAGACGGAGATCACCATGAAAGAAACAGTCGCCGTACGCGAACGTGACCTGGGCACCCCAGCCTCGACCCAGACCGAGATGGTCAACCTGACCATCGATGGCAAATTGATTGAAGTGCCCGTCGGCACTTCCGTGATGCACGCAGCCGCCTTGGCCGGTATCAATATTCCCAAGCTGTGCGCCACCGATTCGCTGGAGGCCTTTGGCTCCTGCCGTCTGTGCCTGGTGGACATTGAAGGCCGTCGCGGCCACCCTGCTTCCTGCACCACCCTGGTGGAAGAAGGCATGGTCGTCCAGACCGAAAACGACACCCTGCACAAGCTGCGCCGCAACGTGATGGAGCTGTACATCTCCGATCACCCGCTGGACTGCCTGACCTGTCCTGCCAACGGCAATTGCGAACTGCAAGACATGGCCGGTGTGGTGGGCCTGCGCAGCGTGCGCTACGGCTTTGATGGTGCCAACCACCTGGACGATACTACCGACAATTCCAACCCTTACTTTGCCTACGACTCCAGCAAATGCATTGTCTGCAATCGCTGCGTACGTGCCTGTGAGGAAGTTCAGGGCACCTTTGCGCTGACTATCGACAAACGCGGTTTTGAATCGCGTGTCACCGCCGGCCAGAACGATGGTTTTCTGGGCAGCGATTGCGTCTCCTGCGGTGCTTGTGTCCAGGCCTGCCCGACTTCCTCCTTGATGGAAAAGTCGGTTATCGACCTGGGTCAACCCGAGCACGCCGTCATCACCACCTGCGCCTATTGCGGTGTCGGTTGCGGCTTCAAGGCCGAGATGAAGGGCGACAAAGTCATTCGCATGACACCCTGGAAAGACGGCAAGGCCAACCGTGGCCACGCCTGCGTGAAAGGTCGTTTCGCCTGGGGTTACGCCACACACCAGGACCGTATCCTGAGCCCCATGATACGCAAGAGCATTACGGACCCCTGGCAGGAAGTGTCGTGGGACGAGGCCATCAATTACGCTGCCTCCGAGTTCCGTCGCATTCAGGATCAGCACGGTCGTGACGCGGTGGGCGGTATCACCTCCTCGCGTTGCACCAACGAAGAAACCTATCTGGTGCAAAAGCTGGTTCGTGCCGCCTTTGGTACCAATAACGTGGACACCTGTGCCCGCGTGTGTCACTCCCCGACCGGCTACGGTCTGAAGATGACCCTGGGTGAGTCCGCCGGTACGCAAACCTTTGACTCGGTGATGCACACCGACGTGGTGATCGTGATGGGTGCCAACCCCAGCGCCGCTCACCCCGTATTTGCGTCGCGCCTGAAACGTCGCCTGCGCCAGGGTGCCCGCCTGATCGTGATCGACCCGCGTCAGACTGAACTGGTCAGCTCGCCGCACATCCAGGCCGACTATCACCTGCCCCTGCGTCCAGGCACCAACACCGCCATGCTGACCGCCATGGCCCACGTGATCGTCACCGAAAATCTGGTGAACGAGGCCTATGTGGCCGAACGCTGCGATACCGCGGCCTTCAATGAATGGCGCAGCTTTGTCAGCCAGCCCCAGAACTCGCCGGAAGCCATGGCCGAGATCTGCGGTGTGTCCGCCGACGACATCCGTGGCGCAGCCCGTCTGTACGCCACCGGCGGCAACGGTTCGATTTACTACGGCCTGGGTGTGACAGAACACAGCCAGGGCTCCACCACCGTGATGGCCATTGCCAACCTGGCCATGGCCACCGGCAACGTAGGCCGCGAAGGTGTGGGTGTGAACCCGCTGCGTGGTCAGAACAACGTGCAAGGCTCCTGCGATATGGGCTCCTTCCCGCACGAGTTCCCCGGCTACCGTCACGTCTCCGACACCAGCGTACGCCAGCAGTTTGAAGAGGCCTGGGGCGTATCTCTGCAATCTGAACCCGGTCTGCGCATTCCCAATATGTTTGACGCCGCCTTGAGTGGCAGCTTCAAGGGGCTGTACTGCCAGGGCGAAGACATTGTTCAGTCCGACCCGAACACCCAGCACGTGGCCGCCGCCATGGCTGCCATGGAGTGTGTGGTGGTACAGGATCTGTTCCTGAACGAAACCGCCAAGTACGCCCACGTGTTCCTGCCCGGTTCATCCTTCCTGGAAAAAGACGGCACCTTCACCAACGCCGAGCGCCGCATTTCGCGCGTACGCAAAGTGATGGAGCCCAAGGCGGGCATGGCCGACTGGGAAGTCACCTGCGCTCTGGCCCGTGCTTTGGGCTACCCCATGAATTACGAGCATCCCGGCCAGATCATGGACGAGATCGCCCGTCTGACCCCGACCTTTGCCGGCGTGTCTTACGATCGTATCCAGGAGCTGGGTGGCAGCGTGCAATGGCCTTGCAACGAACAGGCGCCTGAAGGCACCCCCACCATGCACATCGACGAGTTCGTGCGCGGCAAGGGCCGCTTCATGCTGACTCAGTACGTACCCACCGAAGAGCGCAGCAGCCGCAAGTTCCCCTTGCTGCTGACCACCGGCCGTATCCTGTCGCAATACAACGTGGGCGCACAAACCCGCCGTACCGACAACGTGGCCTGGCATGCAGAGGACTTGCTGGAAATTCACCCGGTGGATGCCGAAGATCGTGGCATTCGCAGTGGCGACAAAGTCTCGGTCAAGAGCCGTGCGGGCGAGACCGCCCTGCGCGCGACGGTGACCGAACGAGTGCAGCCAGGGGTGGTCTATACTACTTTCCACTTTCCCGAGTCGGGCGCCAACGTGGTCACCACCAACAACTCGGACTGGGCAACCAACTGCCCCGAGTACAAGGTGACGGCCGTGCAGATTCAGCGCGTGACCTCCGAGTCGGCCTGGCAAAATCGCTGGAACCGTTTCCACGATATTCAGCAGCGTCTCCTGCAAGGCGAGACCGTCCCGGCCGAGGATTTGGCCCAGGCGGATCACAGCCATTCGCATGAGCATGCCGAGGCCGTCGCGAAAGTATGATGCGTCCCAACAGGCCCTAAGGAGTTGCCCACGTGAGCCAGGCAGATTTTCGTGATGCCAGCGCCCCTGCCACCGTATGGCGGCAGGCGCGTACCCCAGCAGAAGCACAAGCTGACACCCTGCCCCAAGAGGATCAGGATGCGCTGGCACGCGAACAGGCCGTGGCTCTGGAGTTCAATGGCATCAGCCATAGTGCCTTGTTATGCAGCCCCAGCGATCTGGAGGATCTGGCTTACGGATTTTCCATGACCGAGGGCATCATCCGTACCGCTGACGATATACGCAGCGTGGATGTGCTGGAAGGCGAGCGCGGCAGCCTGCTGCAAATCGAGATTGCCAGTGCTTGCCAGCATCAGCTCAAGGCGCGTCGCCGTCAGCTGGCTGGCCGTACAGGCTGTGGCCTGTGTGGACTGGAAAGTCTGGACGAGGTACGCCGACAGCTACCCCGTCTGGACGCTCCCGAGCACCGCCCCGATGCTGCCGCCATCTTCCAGGCCCTGGATGCCTTGCGCTCCAGCCAGCCCTTGCATCGTCTGACGGGCGCTACCCATGCGGCTGCCTGGTGCAATCTGCAAGGCGATATCCTGGCCGTGCGTGAGGATGTAGGTCGCCACAACGCGCTGGACAAACTGCTGGGCCACATGCTGCGCAACGATATTGATCCCCGCTCTGGCATGGTGCTGATCTCCAGCCGTGCCAGCTTCGAGATGGTCCAGAAGGCCGCTGCCATGGGCATCAACTTTGTGGTGGCCGTCTCCGCCCCCACCGCCTATGCCGTGCAGATTGCCGATGAACTGGGTGTCATGCTGGCCGCCTTCGCCCGTGACCGCAGCTTCACGCTGTACAGCCATCCCCACTATCTGAATTCTGCCGAGTCACGCTCGGCCACATCACCATGAACATTGTTCCTTTGATTCCCATGGCCAACCAGATCGGTCAGTTCTTTGAAATCCTGAGCAATCGGGAGCAAGGACTGCGCGAGATTGCGGAACATATCCAGAAATTCTGGGACCCGCGCATGCGCCGCTCCCTGCTGGATTTTGTGGCGCAAAACCCCAGCGGTAAAAGCGAAGATGGCGAGCTGCTGCCTATTGTTTTGCAGGCAGTCGTGACCCATAAACAGCAGCTGGAGCCACGCAGCCAATAAGACTTGCCGCAGACACAGAAAAGCCCGCCTAGGCGGGCTTTTTCTTTGGGCTGAAAAACGATTAATCGCTTTCTTTGACGCGGTACACCAGCACGGTGTTCTTGGCCATATTCAGCACCTTGATGGTCACGCTACCCAGCAACAGGCGGGACAGACCACTGCGGCCGTGACTACCGATAAAGATCAGGTCGCAACCTTCCTGCTCGGCAACCTGGACCACACCGTCGGCCACGTTGAAGTTCGATACGGATTTGCCGGTAGCCTTGACGCCTGCGGTCTCGGCACGGTCCAGAATCTGTTGCAGGTATTTCTGCGACTGTTCTTTGGCGGTCTTGTCGTAGTCCTCGTCGGTGATGGCGTAGGCAGCAGCCATACCATCAAAACCAACGGTGGCAGCAAATGGCTGCGTCACGTGCAAAGCCAGAACCTCGGCACCAATTTGGCGGGCAAAGGTCACGCCTTTGTTGGCTGCTTGGGAGGAGAGCTCGGAACCGTCAGTTGGAATCAGAATTTTCTTGAACATGGCATAACCCCTTTGAATGGAGACAGATAGCTTACCGCTGCATACCGGCACAGGACAAGCTAGTACAGACCTGAACCTTGAGCCAGGTCAGGATTCGTTCAATGCGCGGAACAATACGGCACAGCGAGTACCCGTGCGGCAGTAGGCCAAAGTCGGGCCAGGCAAGGCTTCAAGCAATTGACCAAAACGGGCAACATCAGCAGAAGTAATAGCGCTACCCACTACTGGCTGATACTCCACCTGCAAGCCTGCCGCCTGGGCGGCCTTCATCACGTCTGCCGACAAGGGCTGGTCGGGACCGCCTTCCATATCGGGACGATTGATGATGACACTTTTAAAACCGGCATCGGCCACGGCTTGCATGTCCTCTCCCGATAATTGAGGGGCGACGGCCAATTGCTCGGTCAAAAACTGGTGCGGGAAGGACATAGAAACTCCTGAAATCGGGATAAACTAAATCAGTTCAAAGGAAAAATAGTATGTTCCCCCCCGATAGTACGCAAGCCCCTTTCTCTGCCTCCCTGCCGCAAGGCAATCACGCCAGTGCCTTGTTGATACGTCAGGCCACGTTGGACGATATGGCAGCAGTGCAAAACATCTATGCCTATCACGTGCTGCACAGCACGGCGACCTTTGAACAAAGCCCGCCCGACGAACAGGAAATGGGTGCCCGCTATATACAAGTGCGCGAGCAAAACTTGCCCTGGCTGGTCGCGGAACTGGACGGGCAGATCGTGGGCTATGCCTATGCAGGAACGTATCGCTCCCGCCCGGCCTACCGCTTCACGGTAGAAGATTCCATCTATCTGGCTCAAGGTCAGATTGGCAAAGGTCTGGGAAAAGCCTTGCTGGAACAATTGCTGCTGGAATGCGAGAAAGGCCCGTGGCGGCAAATGGTGGCCATCATCTCCGGCCATGACAGCCGTGGCTCAATTGCTCTGCACCGTTCGCTGGGCTTTGCCCATGTAGGTACTCAGCCAGCGGTAGGCTATAAATTCCAGCAGTGGATTGACGTGGTCATCATGCAGCGCAGTCTGGGTGACGGCAGCCAAAGCCAGCCAGCCCAGACGCCCTGATTTTCCTTCTCAGGCAATGCGCAGGCTGTATTGATCCAGCCATTGCTGCATCTCATCGCCAGCCAGCACCTCGTACTCTGCCTGACGTTGCAAGCCCACAGGATCGTCCTGCACGCTGCTCAAGGAGGGATGGCACATCATGCTGTCCCCGTGCTGCATCACCGCCAGCCAGGCTTTGACCAAGGCGCTGTAGCGCTCCTTACCACCCTGAAAGTCGTATACACCGGTAAAGCTGCTATTCAAGGTGGCACCTTTGGCTCTGGCCAGACGCAACAAATCTCTGGAACCCAGCCCGGCAATAATCTGCGCCTTGAATCGGTCTTTAAACGCAAAACCCGTAGCCAGACGCTGGGCACCGGTATAGCGCAGCCAGGGCATGGAAGCGGCGTAACGACGCTCCATTTCCGCCAGCAAGGCCTCGCGTATCATGGGTAGCTGATGCACGTGCTGATGCCCGTCGATATAGTCCGGGCCCTGCCCCATCACCTCTTCAAAACGATCCAGCTGGCGAGCCACGCTATCCTTGACCTTCTGATCATCCAGACGATGCAGCAGGCTGCGGATAATCACCTGCTTGAGCGGCATGGCATACACGCCCGCTTGGGAAGCAAACTCGGTAAAATTCAGGTGCAAACCTTTTTGCAGCGTGCTCTGGCGCAGTGCTGGTGCATTTTGCACAAAGCTGTCCCCATCGACCAGGCAGGATGTTCCTGTCAGGCGTCGGGCCTGGGCCAATTTCAGTATGGCCTCGTCCACGGCAGGGGCCATCCCAAAATCATCCGCGCATATACTGATCTGCCTGTCCTTGGCCACTGCTCGCTCCGCTTTATGTCTCGTCAAATCATTCTGTTCATACTGGTCGGCACTTTGGCCGCCTTCACGCACTGGGGCATTGTAATCGCCCTGGTGCAAACGCTGAGCCTGTCTCCGCTGCTGGCCAATCTTTTTGGCTGGCTGATTGCGTTCCTGGTGTCCTTTGGTGGCCACTACTGGCTGACATTCCGCTCCCAGAATGCCCGCTTTCTGCCGGCTCTGACACGTTTTTTTCTGGTGTCTGCCGCTGGCTTCGCCGTCAACGAAGCCAGCTATGCGTTTTTACTGAATCATTCTGGTCTGCGCTACGACTTGCTGCTGGGCCTGATTCTTATCGGCTTGGCTGTGCTGACGTTTCTGGCTGGGCGGCTTTGGGCGTTCCGCCGCACATAAGCTCGTACTCGTCGTGATCGAAGCGCCACAGAGCAATACGCTGGTCTTCATACAGGCGCTGAGCATGGTTAAGCACCTGGCTTTGGCGCACGGCATCTGGCGAGCCGATCAACCAGACTACCGCCTTGCTGTCCCGACATAACTGCTGACGAAGGGTTGCCCGATCTATCAAGGTCAGCGCCCCACGTTGCGGCTCAAAGCGAGCTGCCTCCAGCAGCTCCTTGCGCCAACTATCGGTGCGCATGATTTCCGGATCATCCCAGCGTCCCATCACGCTGATGTTCTGCAGGCCCGGAACATAGAAGCCCAGGTCATAACGGTAATTATTCAGAAAGACGACACGGTCACCCTTTTGGTATTCACTGGCCAGTACACGGCCCAAGGCCTGACTGTTAACCTGTGGGCGCAACATCATCGTCACCACGGCAAACGCACAAATCGCAACACAAACACCCAGGCTCCAGACCGCAAAGCGCTCTACCTTTGCTTCCCCATCCCGCTGACTACGGCGAATCACCACATCCGCCAGAAAAAAAGCCCAAGGGCCAATCGCAGGCAGGACATAGCCCACCAGCTTGGACGTAGGAATGGAAAAGAAAACCAGCACAGTCAGCAATGCCGACAGCATCAGGCCCCGTACCGCGCCCAAACCGTCGGAAGCATTAGCAGAACCACGAAAGCGCTTGAACAAGAATGGCGTCCAACCCAAGGTGGCAACAGGCATCAGGGCAAAGTAGAACCAGAAAGGCTGAGGGTTGTTAAAGCCGGTTTCCAGAAAGCGCTGGAAGTGCTGATAGACGATGTAATAGTCAAAAAATCCGGGGTAGCGCGCCTGCATGGCCCACATCCAGGGCGTGGCAACCAGCAGCAAAACCCCCAGGCCTGTCACAGAAAACAGGCGCAACAACGTACGCCACTGGCCTCGACCCAGCAGCCAGAACACCAAGATACCGCCGGGGATCAAAATACCGATCAAGCCTTTTGCCAGAAAAGCCAGGCCTGCGGTGGCATACAGCCCCATCAAGGCCCAACGATAGGAGCGCCCTTGCTCCATCTGCAAGGCAGCATGACCTCCCAAGAGCACACAGCTACTGATCAAGGCAGCAACCGTCATGTCCAGATTGGCGTAATGGGAAGCACCGAAAAGCAAGGGGCTGCTGACCAGAATCAAAGCCGTCCAGCCCGCATGTTGCTGGCTGGCATGACGCTTCAAGAACGCGTGCATACCGGCAATCAACAAGGCCGCCATCAAGGCAGGTACCAGACGAGCAGCCACAAAATTCACACCCAACACTTTCAGGCTCAGGGCAGTCAGCCAATAATGCAAGGGAGGTTTATGGAAAAACGGCAGGCCGTCCAGACGCGGCACCAGATAATCACCGGATTCCAGCATGGACAGGGCCACGCCGACATAACGCCCCTCATCCGGAATCAACAAGGGGTACGCCCCCAGGGTCAGCGCAAACCACAGCAGTGCCAGCAGCCCCACGGACACACTAGAGAGCGTACCCAGGCGCTGGACGCCGCAACGTAACCAATAGGCCGGTCCACGCGCTTGTCCAAGCGGTAGCGTTGCACCGGAAGAGGAAAAGGAATTATCGATACTCATCGCTCAAAGCCAAACCAATAGGGGTAGGCAGCTACTTGTGTAGCTGTCGAAGCGATTCAGAATATCGATGTAGCGTTCAATTACAAATGAGAGCAGTTCGCCAATTAAACGATCCGGCCTGCCTTCAAAACCAGGCTTGCCTTCAGCCTTGCTGCGGGTCCTGATCGGGGGTCGCTAACTGCTTCTGGTCAGGTGCCGGTTCAGAGGCCTGAGCCAGTCCCTGCCCCCGGCGACGATGCACCAGATACAAGGGCCGATGCTTGACCTCGGCAAAGATGCTGGCGACATACTCGCCCACCACACCCAGCGAGAGCATATTCACCCCCGCGAAAAACAGTACCACCGTAATCAAGGTTGCCCAGCCCCGAACGGCATCCCCATACAACAAGTGCTTGAAGATAATGAACAAGCCGTAGCTGAAAGACAGCATGGCCAACACTGCCCCTAACAGGCTCAACAACCGCAGTGGCCAGGTGGTGAATGCCGTCAAACCATCCACCGCAAAGCGCAATAGTTTAGTGGGGCGGAATCGGCTGACACCATGCAAGCGTTCGGCAGGCGAGTAGTAAATGGGCTCGGACGGAAAACCCACCCAGGCAAACAAGCCTTTCATGAAGCGGCTGCGCTCGGGCAAGGCCATCAAGGCATCAACGACACAGCGATCCATCAGGCGAAAATCGCCTGCATCACGCGGCACACGCAAACCGTTAGACGTGCGCATCAGCTTGTAAAACAAACTGGTGCCCGCCCGCTTCATCCAGGTCTCGTCGTCACGGGTTTCCCGCACGGCATAGACCATTTCCAGGCCTGTAGACCAGCGCTCCAGCATGGCTTCGATCAAGGCAGGGGGATGCTGCAAATCCGCATCCATGCACACGACTACCTGCCCGCGGCTGGCCTCCAGCCCTGCCGTCAACGCCGCCTCTTTGCCAAAGTTGCGCGATAACTGCAAATAGACCAATTGAGGGTAGGTTTGACGCAATTGCTCAATAACCAAAGGCGTTGCGTCGGTACTGCCATCGTCAACGAAAATGATTTCAAAGTCCGGAACCAGTTCGCGCAACTTTGCCACCAAAACCGGCAGCAATGCGGGCAGGTTTTCTGCTTCATTCAAACCAGGGATAACGCAAGAAAGCGTTTGGGCCTGTCGTTTTGTAATCATTATTCCTTGAGCACCGTGCTGTAACAAAACCAAGGTCTAGCCAACAAAAAGTAATCGTAGCCCGCCAGACCGCCTAGTGCAATTTACCTTCGGTGATACTTGTCTTTCTTAAAGAGCACCGTTCAAGACTTGTACAGCCCTTGCAAGCCGGCCAGACTGGCCAAACACCGCAAACGCAACATCCATACGCTGAAACGTGCAAGCAGTGTAGGAAAGCAAGCGTTGAATCAGCGTGAAATCCGGCGTGAAAATGTCCCGTTCCCAAGCGTTTTCTTTCCGGCTTGACCCCGATGAGTCCTACCAATAAGATAGATAAAATATATATCTTTAAATTCAAAATATTATGGCTCTCAACCCTTTGTGTACCCGCCAGGAAATTCATGACCTGGTCTGGGACTTTTACGATCGCATCCGCATGGACGACGTCCTTGGCCCCATTTTCTCCGAGCGCATCAAGGATTGGGATACGCATCTGGGCGTAATGGAAGAGTTCTGGTCATCTCTATTGCTCAAGACCGATGGCTTCAATGGCAATCCCATGGCCAAGCATTTGTCGCTCAAGCATATTCAGGCCAGCCACTTTGAACAATGGCTACGCCTGTTCAAGGAAACCTGCCAGGAGCGTGAAAACCAGGCCATGGCCGCGCTGGCATTGGAATATGCCCAGCGCATCGCCCGCAGCTTCTGGTTTGGCTACCAGTTCCAGCACAACCCCACTCAAGTGGCCAGCGAGCTGCAACTGCCCTGATCATGCGTCTGACCAACCTTACCGACTACGCCCTGCGTCAATTGATGTATCTGGGTCAGAACGAAGACAGGCTCTGTACCATCGCGGAAATTGCCCAGTACCACCAGATTTCCCAAGCCCATCTGATGAAAGTCACCCACCTGCTTGCCAAGGGCGGGTGGATTCAGACACAGCGCGGGAAAAACGGCGGAATGCGGCTGGCCCGTGCGCCGGAAGACATCAACCTGGGCGAGCTGGTACGCTATACCGAAACCGATCTGGCGGTGGTGGAGTGCCTGGGCAGCGGCACCCACTGCATCCTGAGCGGTCGCTGCAACCTGAGCAATATCCTTAAACAGGCGCTGGTCCAGTTCCTGAGTTATCTGGATAACTACACCTTGCGCGACATTATTGTTCCCGGCAGCAGCCCGGAACAGACGATTGCCTGGCCCACCAAGTCCATGCACTCGGCCTGATCGCAGACGGACGGATAGCAGACGGACGGATAGCAGACGGACGGATAGCAGACGGACGGATAGCAGACGGACGGATAGCAGACGGACGGATAGCAGACGGACGGATAGCAAACGGCCCCGGATTCAAAAGAATCCGGGGCCGTTTGTTTAGGGTCCGACTACCGCTTCAAGCCGGGAAAATCAGATCGCTCCGTACAGTACCAGGATGGGCACGCACAGCTTCCAGCAAACCCTGCTCGGGCACACGATCCAGGTCCGTCATGGCATAACCCAACTCGCCTTGCGTTTGCAGCTGCTGGCGGGTGATGTTGATACCGTGCTGAGCCAGAATATTGTTCAAGCCACCCATCGCGCCGGGAACGTTGCGATGAACATGCAGCAGGCGCACAGCACCCTGGATGTCGTAGTAAGACACTTCGGGGAAGTTCACCGCGCCCTTGGTAGCGCCGCTACGCAAATAGCTAACCAGTTTCTCGGCCACTTCACGGCCGATGTTTTCCTGGGATTCCTGAGTACTACCGCCAATATGCGGCGTCAGGATCACATTAGGCATACCGATCAAGGGGCTCTTCAAAGGTTCGTCCACGCTTTTCGGTTCGGTTGGGAACACGTCCAGCGCAGCACCCGCCAGATGACCGCTGACCAAGGCTTGGTGCAAGGCATCAATATCCACCACCGTCCCGCGCGAAGCATTGATCAGGATGGAACCGGGTTTCATGGCCGCAATCGTCTCGGCATTCATGATGTTGTGCGTGCCCTGCCCGCCTGGTACGTGCAAGGTGACCACATCGGACTCGGCCAGCATCTGCTTCAAGCTGCCATAGACACGGGCATTGCTCAGCGGCAGTTTGGACTCCACATCGTGGTAGAGCACGCGCATACCCAGCGCTTCGGCCAGAGTACCGACTTGGGAACCAATATTGCCGTAACCAATCACGCCCAAAGTCTTGCCACGGATCTCGAAAGCGCCATCGGCACTTTTGTCCCAGAAACCCTGGTGTACGCGCAGGTTCTTCTCGGGGATACGACGTAGCAACAAGATGGCCTCACCCAGCACCAGCTCGGCAACGGAGCGGGTATTGGAGAACGGCGCATTAAAGACCGGTACACCATGGTTCTGGGCTTGATCCAGATCCACCTGGTTGGTACCAATACAAAAGCATCCCAGCACTTTGAGCTGGTCTGCGTGCTCCAGCACCCGGCTGTCAAACTGGGTACGGGAACGAATTCCGACAACTTCGGCGCCTTTGACAGCGTCCAGCAGCTCCTGACCCGACAAGGCTCCCTTGTAGGTCTGAATATCGGTCAAACCCGCAGCCTCAAAAACTTCACGGGCGCTAGGATGAATGTTCTCAAACAGGACAATGCGACTCATGATGGTTCCAGTCATTGAAATAGTATCTAAATGGTACTATTTTTTTAGCCCGCCTGATCGAGCATCAACAATAACAGCAGGGGATTCTTGTCTTGAACACCAAGCAAAGCCATGAATCCACAGCCAAATACAAAAACCCAGGCCAGGAAAATAAAAAATCCAGGACCTGGGTCACTTCAAGGCGGCCTAGCTCATGAAAAGCCGCCTGAATAGCCTGCTATCAAGAACCAAATGGCACCGGACGTGGTGTGTTGTCACGCGAAGGTGGCAGGATTGGCAGCACGATTTCAGGCTGTTTGCCCGTCAGCGTTTTCAGGAACGCGACGATCTGGGCATTTTCCTCTGCAGAGAAACTGCGACCCAACTGCAGACGACCCATTGTATCCACGGCTTCGGTCAAGGTATTGACAGCACCATCGTGGAAGTAAGGGTAGGTCAGCTCGACGTTACGCAAGGTAGGAACCTTGAAGTTGAAACGGTCGGCATCTTTCCCTGTCACAGCCGCACGGCCTTCGGCCGGATTGGTCGTTTGGTAGGGTTCGATCAGACCCATTTTCTGGAAGGAGGTACCGCCCAGATTGGGACCGTTGTGGCAGGCCACGCAACCACTATTCTTGAACAGTTGATAGCCAGCCAGCTCCTGATCGGTAATGGCTTTCTTGTCACCCTTCAACCACAGGTCAAAGCGGGAATCGGGCGTCACCAAGGTTTCTTCAAAGGCAGCAATTGCGGAGGTGACTTCATCAATACCGAAGTCGGCCTTGCCAAAGACTTGCTTGAACTCGGCCTTGTACTCGGGGATGGAGCTCAGGAACTCCATGGCCAGCTCGTGTGTGAACGCCATTTCCTTGGGGTTGGCAATCGGGCCACCGGCCTGCTCTTTCAGGTCGCTGGCACGGCCGTCCCAGAACTGGGCCACGTTCAGGCTGGAGTTCAGGACGGTAGGCGAGTTGATGGGGCCTTCCTGCCAGCGATCCCCGATGGAGGTACGGATATTGTCCGTGCCACCCATGCTCAGGTTATGACAGGAGTTACAGGAGATGAAACCAGAACGGGACAGGCGAGGTTCAAACCACAGCTTCTTGCCCAGTTCAACGCGTGCCGGATCAGTGACAACTGCGGCGGGAATCGGCTGTACAGGCTCATTTTCCTGAGCTTGCGCGGCACTGCCGAGCAGTAGACCGGCGGCCAGAGCAGAGAGAGTGAACAGGCGTAATTTCATAACAACTTCCTTATGGGATGACAGAGCTTCCTGCCAGTGAGTGGTCCGGTTAGGACCCATAACCCTGCTGGCCTTATGGACATCGTAAGGAATGCCATTTCATTACACATTGATACATCGCAAGGAAATAATCTTTCCAGAGATGCTTAGGGAACTTTCAGAAGAAAGTGCAACTCCTCCGCCACAATCCCCTATAGTGCCTTGACGAAACGCATAAAAAATGCCGCCTGCAGTCCAGCAGGCGGCATCTTGGGATTGTTGCAGTTTGTGTTTTTTTATACGCCCAAATAGCGCGTCCACAAGGTGCGATCAGCCCCCAATGCTTCGGAGTTCCCCTGCCAGACCAATTTGCCACGTTCCAGAATGATGTGGTGATCCGACAAGGCCATCAGCCGCTCGACATATTTGTCGATCAGCAAGATGGTTTGCCCTTCCTCACGCAAGACGGCCAGACAGTTCCAGATTTCTTCACGCACCTTGGGCGCCAGTCCCTCGGAGGCTTCATCCAGAATCAGCAGCTTGGGGTTGGTGACCAGCGCACGGCCAATGGCCAGCATTTGCTGCTCACCGCCCGAGAGCTGGTTGCCCATATTGGACGCACGCTCACGCAAGCGTGGAAAAAAGTCATAGACACGCTCGGGCGTCCAGGTCTTGTTGGCTTTGGGGTTGCGATTGCAGGCAAAGGCCGTCAAGTGCTCGGCCACGGTCAGGTTGGGAAAGCACTGACGCCCTTCGGGCACAATGGCAATCCCGGCACGGGCAATACGGTCCGGATTCCAGCCCGCAATGGACTGGCCGTCGAACTTCACATCGCCGCCGCGCACCGGCAACTGGCCCAGAATGGTTTTCAGCAAGGTGGTCTTGCCCATGCCATTACGGCCCAGCACAGTCACAACCTGCCCGCTACGAATGGACAGATCCACCCCGAACAGCACCTGGCTGGCGCCATAGCCGCTTTGTAATTGAGTCGTTTCAAGCATGGCTTTCCACCTTGGTTGGAACTGGCGTGTCGTCGTCGCCCAGATAAGCTTGACGCACAGCCTCGTTATCGCGGATTTCGGCAGCCGTGCCGGTAGCAATAATGTGCCCCGCCACCAGCACAGAAATCCGGTCAGCCAGACGGAAAACGGCTTCCATATCATGCTCGACAAGCAACATGGTGGCTTTGCCACGCATGGTTTCGATCAATTCAGTCAGGCGCAGCGTTTCGTCCGGCCCCATCCCGGCCATAGGCTCGTCCAGCAACAGAACTTGCGGACGGCTGGCCAAAGCCAGGGCGAACTCCACCTTGCGCTGCTCGCCATGCGGCAACACACCGGCCTGGGTATGCAGCAAGGACGCATCAATGGCACATTCGGCGGCCAAAGCACGGGCTTGCTCGTACAGCTCGGTTTCCGCCTGACGAGCACGCCAGAAGCGGAAGCTGCTGCCACTGCATGCCTGCAAAGCCAGCACCAGGTTATCCAGCACCGTGTAGTTCTTGAAGATGTTGGTGATCTGGAACGAACGTGCCAGACCGGCAGCCACACGCTGGTGACCCGACAAGGAAGTCACATCCCGGCCACCCAGCAAGAGCTGGCCCGAATCCGGGGTCAAGGTGCCCGACAGCAAATGAATCAGGGTCGATTTACCTGCGCCGTTCGGGCCGATCAAACCATGAATTTCACCAGGCACCAGGTCCAGGGACACATCGTTGGTAGCCTGCAAAGCACCAAAGCGCTTCATCAGACCACGGGCTTGCAAAGCGGCCGAGCCGCTGCCCGCCTTGGAGGCGGTTGCTATCGTGTTCGTCATGCTTGCTCCTTGGCGGTAGTAGCGGGATCAGCGGCCGAGCGGACACGCACCAGCCCGGCCAGCCCCTTGGGTGCAAAAAACACCACCAGCAGCAACAAGATACCCAAAGGCATGTGCCAGTACTCGGTCCAGTTGCGCAGCAACTCTTCCAGCACCAACATCACGAACGCGCCCAGAGCACCGCCATACAGCAAGCCAATACCCCCAACCAGCACCATGATGATCAGGTCAGCCGACTGGGTCCAGTTCATCAGGCTAGGCGAGACAAACAGGTTGTGGTTGGCCAGCAAGGCTCCGGCCAGACCCATGATGGCTCCGCTCAAGGTGTAAGCCGTCAGGCGAATGCGGTAGACGGGGTAACCCAAGGTTGTCATGCGGCTTTCGTTTTCACGCGTGCCCATCAAGGCCTGCCCGAAACGGGCTTTAACCAGACGATTGAACAGGAACAGCACCCCCACCAGAATAGCCAGAACCAGGTAGTAAAAGCTCAGCTCATTGCTCAGATCAATCCCGGGCAAGGATGAATGGCTGTACATGTTCAGGCCGTCCTCGCCACCGTACTGGCGCAAGGAAATGAACAGATAAAAGATCATCTGGGCAAACGCCAGCGTGATCATGATGAAGTACACACCACGAGTACGCAGCGACACGGCACCGGTCAGGAAAGCCAGCAAGCCGGAGATCACCATGGCAGCAGGCCAGGCAATCAGGCCGCTTTGCACGCCTTCGGTAGCCAGGATACCTACGGTGTAGGCCCCTGCCCCGAAAAACGCGGCATGGCCCAGGGCCACCATCCCGCCATAACCCAGCACCAGATTCAAGGCACTGGCAGCCAGGGCATAGATGAAGATACGGCGTACAAATGAAATGTAGAACTCAAGTCCGTACATCGGTGCAATCAAGGGGAAAGCCAATAAGGCCACCAGCACCAGGGCGGACAAAATACGCGAAGTAGACATACATTAACCTCGCGCCGGGAACAGGCCCGAAGGACGGAAAACAAGAACAACAGCCATCAGGACATAGATCGAAATGGCGGCAATCGTAGGACCGACGCTGGAAGCCACATCTGCCGGGAAAACGTTACGCAGCAACATGGGCAGGAATGCACGGCCAGCGGTATCAACCATACCCACCAGCAAGGCCCCTACAAACGCGCCACGAATCGAGCCAATCCCGCCAATCACGATGCAGACCAGAACCAGGATCAGAATGTCCTCGCCCATACCGATCTGAACCGCGGTAATCGGACCCAACAAGGCACCGGCCAGCGCTGCCAAAGCGGCTCCCAGAGTGAACACACCCAGGAACAGAATAGGCACACGCACCCCCATCAGGGTGGCCATTTGTCGGTTGGAAGCACCGGCACGCACCAGCACCCCAGCTCGTGTTTTGGTCACGAAGGCATACAGGGCCAGCGCCATCACCAGACCGACCGCAATAATCATCAGACGGAAGGCGGGATAGAGAAAGTCAGGCAAGAGTTCTACCGGCCCGGACAACAAGGCAGGCATATTCAACATAACGGGGGTTGGGCCCCAAATCATTTTGACCACATCATTGGCGATCAAAATAACGGCATAGGTTCCCAGTACCTGAGCCAGGTGATCACGAGTGACCAGCTTGCGCAGAATGAGAATTTCCAAGGCAATACCGACCAGGGCTGTCACCGCCACCGCCACCACAATGGCGGCGGTAAAAGACCCTGTACGCTGCATGGTTTCCGCGGCCACATAGGCTCCCGCCATATAGAGGGAGCCGTGGGCCAGGTTCATGATATCCATAATGCCGAAGACCAAAGTCAGGCCCGCGGCAATCAGAAACAACATCAAACCAAACTGCAAACCATTCAGCAATTGCTCGCTAATCAGAATGAGCGACATGCTTTTACCACCTGTGAATCTTAATTAAGTTTGCATTCTTTGGCGTAGACGTCCTGGTAGGAGTCAAACACCTTGCTGACCATACGGTTCACAAGACGTCCGTCCTGATCCTTGACCACTTCACGCAAGTAATAAGCCTGCACGGGGAAGTTGTTGTTGCCGTAGGTAAATGGGCCGCGAACCGAGTTGTAGTCGGCGGCTTTCAGTGCCTTGAGCACCGCTTCGCGGTCGGACACCTTGCCATCAACCTGTTTGACGGCGGCGTCAATAGCCAGAATCACGTCATAGGCCTGAGCAGCGTAAACCGATGGATAGCGGCCGTCGTAGGCTTTGCGGAACTCTTCCACAAAGGTCTTGTTGGCAGGAACATCCAGGTCAGGCGACCACTGAGCCGTGTTCAACATGCCCAGGATAGGCTCGCCCACGGCGGGGATGATGTCCTCGTCACCCGAGAAGGCTGGGCCCAGCAACACCACATCTTTATTCAGGCCAGCGGCCACAAACTGTTTGATGAAGTTGATGCCCATGGCGCCGGGCAGGAAGAAGAACACGGCCTGGGGCTTGGCCGCACGGATCTGTGCCAGTTCAGCCGAGTAGTCAATCTGGCCCAGCTTGGTGTAGAGCTCGTCGTTGACGGGTTTGCCGTAACCACGCTTGAAGCCGTTCAGGTGATCCTTGCCGGCTGGATAATCAGGGGCAATGATGAACATTTTTTCGTAGTTGCGATCCGCAGCCACTTTACCGGCGGCCTCGTCAAAGGCATCGTTCTGGTAGGACACGCCAAAGAAGTACGGATTACAACCGGCACCGGCCAATTGGCTAGGACCCGGATTGCTGGTCAGGTAGGGCACTTTGGCCGAGAACAGGGCGGGAGCCACTGCCAGGGCTACGTTGGAGCCCACGGGGCCAGTAAAGAAGTCGATCTTGTCGCGCTGCACGAAGCGATTGACCAATTGGCGGGCCTGGTCGGGGTTACCGGCCATATCCTGTTGAATGAACTCGGCCGGGAAACCGCCCAGCTTGCCGTCCAGTTGTTTGATGGCCAGATTAAAGCCATCACGAACTTCACCACCAACGGCAGCGAACGGACCGGATGTGTCCATTGCCATCCCCACTTTGATGGTATCGGCATGAGCCAAAGAACCGCCAAAAGCCGCCGCCAGAGCTACGGTCAATGCAATACGTTTCATGTTATCTCCTTGCGCCACCGCGCTTATAGGCTGTCTTTAAATAAGATGCACAGCAGATCGAACTACAAATTCAACTATGCCAACCATTCATTTATAAATAGTTTAGTTATGAAACAATTTTGCTGGCAAGCTGTGGTTTTTACCTACACCCCTCAAATGCCCTGGTAATTCGACAGGAAACAAAGCCCCGTGCCAATCCCATGGACGGATAAGCACTATAACGACTGTAGGGATAGCCGTTTATGCAGGTTTTCCTTGATTTTGTTAACAATCCCGCACTAAGCGCGCTGCTAAACTGAGGGCTCGCCTCATTATTGGAGATCCCATGCGTATTTCCCATTCTCTGTGCCGCCTTGTCCTTGGCAGCGCCCTGCTCGCCCCTTTCCTGAGCAATGCACAGTCCTCGGAATCCGTTTATCTGGCTGACCTGGCCAAGTCCAACAAGCAAGTGGCCCAGCAGTATCAGAGCCTGATGCAGGACGTCGCCAAAAACGCCAGCTGGGTTAAAGATTTCGGTACGGCTTCGCCGGGCGAAACCGTGTCTCTGGATGGCCGCGACTACCAGGTTTTCCAGGGCTGCAAACCCCATGACTGCACCAGCTCCAGCTACGTAGTGCTACTGGACACCCAAAAGCAGACCATCTCCTACGGTGCTTTTGTGGAAAACAAGGAATCAGGCCCAGGTTTGGCCAGCAGCCAGATTCAATGGCTGGGCAATCCCGAGTTTGATCAGATCCGCCTGATGTCACCGGCCCTGTTTTAAAAAAACAGCACTTGACCTTGCCCCCGTGGCAAGCCTTAAGCTGACTCCATTGTTTTTATCAAAGGAGTCAGCTATGTCCACCTTCTCCGTACCCGACATGACCTGCGGCCACTGTGTACGCAGCATCACTGAAGCCATTCAGGCTGTCGCCCCTCAAGCCACCGTCAGCACGGATCTGGAAAAACACCAAGTTACCGTTCAAGGTCTGGATGGCGCACAAGCCCTGAAAGTGATTGAAGAAGCGGGTTACACCCCCAGCGCCCTGTAAGCACGACGCGCCTTTCACGGTGCCAGCGCTTCAGAGCCAATAAGAAGGCCGGTTGATACCGGCCTTTTTTCATACTGCTTCGTTTAGCACGCACATACCGTCAGCAACTGACAGGCTCTTGTTTGGTGTCAGCCGGGTCTGTCAATATTGACCGCAAGAATCGGAGTGCTTGCGATGAAAGACCCGCGTATTCTGGCTTCGTAATTGATGATGTCAGGATCCCTGCCCTATGACTACGAACCCTGCTTACAAAACCGACGATCAGCGCTGGGCGGCTGTGCAGGCACGAGACCCCGCTGCCGATGGCCAGTTCGTCTATGCGGTGCGTACCACAGGCGTGTACTGCCAACCCAGCTCAACAACACGGTTGCCCAAGCGCGAGAATGTCGAATTTTTCGATTCGCCCCAGAGCGCTGAAGCGGCAGGCTATCGTTATAGCCGTAGGGCCCATGGCTCTCAAACCAGCGCCGCAGCAGAACGGGCCGCCATCGTGGCTCGTGCCTGCCGCCTGATCGAAACTTCGGAGACGCCGCCATCGCTGGACACGCTGGCAGCCGCGGTGGGCAAAAGCCCCTTCCATTTTCATCGTCTGTTCAAAGCCGAAACAGGTCTGACGCCCAAGGCATACAGCTCGGCCTATCGTGCTCGCAGACTGCGCGAGGAACTGAGTAGTCCGGACACGTCCATCACCAATGCGATCTACGACAGCGGATTCAACTCCAACAGCCGATTCTACGAAGCCTCTGAACAGTTGTTAGGCATGCGTGCACGGGACTACCGGGCTGGAGGGGCCGGTGCTGTCATCCGTTTCGCTGTGGGTCAGTGCTCTCTAGGAGCGATTCTGGTAGCCCAAAGCCAACGCGGCATCTGCGCCATCTTGCTGGGCGACGATCCCGATCAACTGGTTCGTGACCTGCAGGATCAGTTTCCCAAAGCCGAAATCATCGGCTGCGACGGCGACTTCGAGCAACTGATCGCTCAAGTCGTGGGCTTCATCGAAACGCCCTCTATTGGCTTGCACCTGCCACTGGATGTACAAGGAACGGCCTTCCAGGAACGAGTCTGGCGCGCGCTCTGTGAGATCCCGCCAGGCGTCACCGTCAGCTACACCGACATTGCCGAACGCATAGGCTCGCCCAAAGCTGTGCGTGCCGTGGCCCAGGCTTGCGCCAACAACCACATTGCCGTGGCCATCCCATGCCACCGCGTCGTACGACGCGATGGCGATCTGGCCGGTTACCGCTGGGGGATAGACCGAAAACGTGAACTGCTACGCCGCGAAGTACAAGACTGATAGTCGGCTGCCTGCCCAATCATCAAGAACGAGTTTTGAAGGCAAGAAACGGAGTTCCCCGTCAGGCCAGGACACATACGATGTGAGCTCCCAATAGAAATACAGGAGATTTCACTCATGGCTTTGCTTGATGGAAAGGTTGCCCTTGTTACCGGCGCATCCTCTGGTATTGGACGCGCCATCGCATTGATGTTTGCTGAGCAGGGAGCGGCACTTGTTCTTACGGCAAGGCGTGGCGCATTGCTTGAGGCCGTCGCCAAGGAGATCCGGCAGTCTGGCGGCCGTGCCGAGTTTGTGGCGGGGGACATTACGCAGGCTGAAACCCATGAGCAAGTGATCGAAGCCGCGAACAGCAGATTCGGTGGGCTGGATATTGCGATCAATAACGCCGGTATTGTCGGTGCCCTCAAGCCGCTGGCCGAGATGTCACTAGAAGAATGGCAAACAACACTGGATACCAATCTTGAGGCAGCCTTTCTGGGTGCCCGTAGCCAGATTCCAGCCATGCTCCATCGCGGTGGCGGCTCGATTGTGTTCACCTCGAGCTTTGTGGGCACCAGTGTCGGCCTGCCCGGGATGAGCGCTTATGGTGCCGCCAAAGCGGCGCTCATGGGGCTGGTCAAAGGCATCACGGCGGACTATGCGGCGCAAGGAATACGTGCCAACGCTCTATTGCCTGGCGGAACTGACACAGACATTGCCGGAGATCAGAGCGCCAAGGATTGGGCGGCGGGGCTGCACGCCATGAAGCGAATCGCCCAACCTGAAGAAATTGCGTCCGCAGCACTCTTTCTGGCCAGCCCCATGTCCAGTTTTGTGACCGGCTCCGCCTTGTTCGCGGATGGAGGCAATGCGGCCGTGAAGTGACAATGCGGTGCTTCCTGATAGCTGATGAAGCACCACACTGATAACAGGCAAATAC
Source organism: Alcaligenes nematophilus (assembly GCF_026344155.1). Taxonomy (NCBI): domain Bacteria; kingdom Pseudomonadati; phylum Pseudomonadota; class Betaproteobacteria; order Burkholderiales; family Alcaligenaceae; genus Alcaligenes; species Alcaligenes nematophilus. The sequence goes on from NZ_JAPKMZ010000002.1 coordinate 369,235, forward strand.
TGAGGCTTGTTAGCCCAGTTGCCCTAACACCGGGAAGGTCTTGAGCACCCAGATAGCAAACCGCGCCAGCTCGCCGGTTGCCATGGCCCAGCCCATCACAATCAGCACCAGACCCGCCCCCCAGCGCACATAGCGCCCGATCTTCCTGATCTGGGTCATGCGCTGCAAGAAGGGGGTCAGGAAGCAGGCGGCCAGGATGAAAGGCACACCCAGACCCAAAGCGTAGACGGACAACAGGATACTGGCCTTGCCCGCACTGGCCGTGCTGGCTCCCATCATCAAAATGCCCGCCAGAATCGGGCCGATGCAGGGAGTCCAGCCAAAGCCGAACGCCAGCCCCATTACCGTTGCCCCGCCAGGGCCTGCCGCTTTGCCGGATTCAAAGCGATAGTAACGTTGCAGACTCATGGGCATGCGCAGCACCCCCATCACACTCAAACCCGCTAAAGCCACCATGACACCTGCCGCCACATTCAACTCGTAGCGATAGGCCATCAACAGCTGGCCAAGGTAAGAGAGACTGGCTCCCAAGGCGATAAAAACCAGTGAAAAGCCAGCCACAAAGCAAACGCTGCGACCCAGTAGCTGGCTGCGCTTGACCTGCGTATACACCTGCCCGTCCCCGGCCAGATAAGACAAATAACCGGGAACCAAGGGCAAGACGCAGGGGGACAGAAACGAAGCCATCCCCGCCAGAAATGCCGTTATCAGGGCGATCAGGCCCAAATCCAAAGACACTATTTCCATATCAAGGGGCCGTGGCAGGTTCCGCTGCAGGGGCGGCCGGCATACGCATACGTTCGCGCGCCAGTTGCAAGCCCTGGTTCACGACCTTGGCAGTTTCCGAATCAGGTGGAAACTGCGCCAGCAAACGCTGCCAGTAGTCGATCGCCGCCGGATATTCCTCTTTATGCAAAGCGGCAGCGCCGGCCAGCATCAAGCCCAATGGCTCTTCGGGATACAGCTCCAGTGATCGCTTGACCAAACGACCCGGCAAACCGTCCAAGGTATCGACACCGGCCAGCAGCATGGATTCCGCATACTCAGCCAATGCCGTCGGGTCTCCATCCACCACGGCCATGGCCTTGGCATACGCCTGTGTCGCCTCCTGATGGCGGCCGTAATAGCGATGCGAACGGGCCATCATCAACCAGGCGCCCGGATCGTCCGGGTTTTCTTTCAGACGCTGCTCCAGACGGGCCACCATGGCCTCAATATCCACGGGCTGTGCGTTGGCCTGCTGCTGCACGGCGGCAGGATCCAGCATGGCCGGATTGCCCAGATAAAAGTACAAGGCGATAGCCGCGACCGGAATGCTGACCATCAAGGTCCAGGCCAGCTTCGGTGCGCCTGCTTGCTGCACAGATTCCGTTTTCAGCCCTTCGTTTTCTTCCAGCACACGCTGGCGCAAATCCATCTGCGCCTGTTCAAAGTCCTGGGCAGACAAGACACCGGCCTGCTTGTCCCGTTCGATTTCCTTGAGCTGCTCACGCAGAATCGCCAGATTGGCCTGCTTGTGTTCAACCACACGCTGCACGGCGGGCTTGCGCTTGACGCTCAACATCAAATACACCGCGCACAGCAGCACCAGTAGCGCGGCCACAATATAAAAAACAATAGTCACGATTGTTCATCCCGAGAAGAGCCCTGCAAGAGAGCATCGGCTTGACGACGTTGTTCCTCGGTCAAGGCCGTGTCATCACCCGCGCGGCGTCGACGGCGCAGGGTAAAGGCATAAACCAGAAAGCCAGTCAGCAATAACAGAGCTGGCCCGAACCAGAGCAGCAAGGTGGTGGATTTAAAGGGCGGGCGATACAAAATGAAGTCGCCATAGCGATCCACCATATACGTGCGGATCTGATCGGGGCTACGCCCCTGCCCCAACTGCTCCATGATCTGCTGACGCAAGTCCACCGCCAGCTCGGCACGCGATGCCGCAATGGATTCGTTCTGGCACACCAGACAACGCAGCTCGGCCGCAATTTCCAGCATCACCGATTCCTGGGCACCCTGCTCCCCCGACTGGGCCTGCGCCGCCGGCACCAGAAACCACACACTGGCCATCAAGGCCGCCATCCATTGACGCATCATCATGGCTGCTGCTCCAAACGACGGATCAAAGGCAACAAGGTTTCCTCCATGGATTCACGCGACACGGGGCCTATGTGCTTGAAGCGCACAATGCCCTGCTTGTCGATCACAAAGGTTTCCGGCACACCGTATACGCCGAAATCAATGCCCACACGACCGTCCCTGTCCATGACAGAGACTTCATAAGAATTGCCATTGCGTAGCAGCCACTCGCGGCTTTCTTCAGGTACGTCCTTGTAGTTCAAGCCCACAATCGGCACCTTGTGCTTGGTGGACAGCTCTTTGATGAAAGCATGTTCGGTCAGGCACGGGTAACACCACGAGGCCCACACGTTCAGCAACCAGACGCGTCCCTTCATTTGCTCCCCCGAAAAACTGGCTTCGGGATTGTGCAATTGAGGCAGGCTGAACGCCGGAGCCGGTTTATCGACCAAGGGCGAAGGCACTTCGCTGGGCTTCAAGGTCAAACCTATGCCCAGAAATACCAGCAACAGTACAAAACCGATCAAGGGAACAGTAAAACGGTTCATGCCTGCACCTGCGTATTCATGGCTTTGTTTTGCACAGCGGCACGGGTTTGCTTGGCGCGATAACGTCGATCACTGATTGCCAGCGCACCGCCCAAGGCCATCAGCAAACAACCCAGCCAGATAAAGTCCACCAGAGGCTTGTAGTACAGACGAACACTCCAACCGCCCTGATCAAAGTTGTCGCCCAGCGCCACGTAAATATGACGCAAACCATTGGCGTTGATGGCCGATTCCGTCATGGGCAAGGCCGAGGACAAATAGGTACGCTTTTCCGGATACAAGGTGGACACCACCTTGCCATCCTGCAGCAGTTCTACCGTGCCGCGTTCGGCCGAATAGTTCGGGCCGGGCACAATACGCACGCCCTGGAAGCGCGCGTCATACGCGCCCACCTGCGCCGTCTGACCGGGCTGCAACAAGACATCGGTTTCTGTCTCGTAGTGGCTGACCATGGTCACCCCCAGGACAAAGACTGCGACCCCGATGTGGGCCAGGTGCTGACCCAGCCAACTGCGTGGTTGCGAGAACACGCCGGACCGCGTGGCGCGCACACGCTTGACCACATCAAACAAGCTGCCCAAAACAATCCACATGGCCAGACCCGCGCCCAAGGCGGCGGTGCCCTGCCACTGGCCGTACAGCAAAGGAATGGCTGCACCCAGCACGATACTGAACACGATCACCAGGGCCAGTTGGCGCACCATATCCATCATGCTGGCACGCTTCCAATTCGCCATGACGCCAAACACGATCAGAACCAGAGCCGGAATCATCAAAGGCACAAACACCTTGTTGAAATAAGGTGGCCCCACGGAGATTTTGCCCAGGCCCAGCGTATCCATAATCAGGGGATACAAGGTCCCCAACAGCACCGTGCCCGTCACCACTACCAGCAAAACGTTGTTGACCAGCAGCAAGGACTCACGCGACACCACGGCAAACTGCCCACCTGCTCCGACACGCGGTGCGCGCCAGGCAAACAGGATCAGGGAGCTGCCCACAATGACGGCGAACAGACTCAGAATGAACACACCTCGGGCCGGATCTGTAGCAAACGCGTGTACTGAGGTCAGCACGCCGGAGCGCACCAGGAAAGCGCCCAAAATGGACAGCGAGAAGGTGCTGATTGCCAGCAACACGGTCCAGTTCTTGAAGCTGCCACGTTTCTCCGTGACCGCCAACGAGTGAATCAGGGCGGTACCCGCCAACCACGGCACAAACGAGGAGTTCTCTACCGGGTCCCAGAACCACCAGCCGCCCCAACCCAGCTCGTAATAGGCCCACCAGCTACCTACGGCAATACCCAAGGTCAGAAAAAGCCAGGCCGAGGTTGTCCAGGGACGCGACCAACGTGCCCAACTGGCGTCCAGACGGCCTGCCAGCAAAGCGGCAATCGCAAAAGCAAAGGCCACCGAAAAGCCCACATAGCCCATATACAGCAAGGGAGGGTGAACAATCAGGCCAATATCCTGCAAGAGCGTATTCAGATCCAGGCCTTCAGCCGGAACCGGGAACATGCGCTCAAAGGGGTTGGAGCTAACCAACACAAACAGCAGAAAACCGGCGGTAATCAGACCCAATACACCCAGCACACGGGCCAGCATGGCTTCCGGCAAGGAACGCGAATAAATGCTGACAGCAAAGGCCCAACCCGTTTGCATGAACATCCAGAGCAGCAGCGAGCCCTCATGCCCGCCCCACACAGCAGCAATCCGGTAGAACAAAGGCAGTTTGGTGCTGGAGTTCTGCGCCACATAGGCAACAGAGAAATCAAAGCTCACAAAGGACCAGGCCAGACACAGCAAGCTGAAGGCCACCAAACCGAATTGCCAGCGGGCTGCGGGACGTGCAAAAGCCATCCAGGCCAAATTGCCACGCCAGGCACCATACAAGGACACAATGCCTTGGGCCAGCGCCAGTACAAAAGTCAGAATCAGGGCAAAGTGTCCAAGCTCCGGGATCATGGCTGGGCTCCTTGTTTCGCGCGCTCGGCCTGCTCCATGGCATGCATGGCCTCGGGCGGCATGTAGTTTTCATCGTGCTTGGCCAGCACTTCTTCCGCCACAAAATGGCCCTGCTCGTTCAAGCGACCTTGAGCCACCACGCCTTTCCCCTCTTGAAACAGGTCCGGCAAAATTCCCGTATAGCTGACAGGCACCTGGGCCGCGCCGTCTGTCACCACAAAGTTCACGGCCATGCCTTGGGCGCCACCACGGCGAATGCTGTCCATCTGCACAATGCCGCCCACCCGGAAGGTCCGGTTTTCAGGGCTTTGCCCCTGGCTGACTTCAGTAGGGGTAAAAAAGAACACCAGGCTGCTTTGGAAGGCATTGAGGATCAGGGCGGTTGCCGCCCCCAGCACGATCAATGCGCCCAGAATCAGGACCAGACGATTTTGTCGCTTAGTCATGGCGCTGGTCCCCCAGGGCGCGCTCGTCACGTACCCGCTGCCAGGCCCGTGCCCGCCCTGCCCGGACGCTGAGCACTTCACCCAGCATCAACACGGTACAGGCCAGCACCGAGCCCCACACATACACGGCATAGCCGCCCATAGCGAAAAAATCGCCCACACTCGACCAATGCATCATCAGCCCTCCGTCAAGTTGCGAACCCAGGCGGTATGCGCCTCACGTTCAAGAATCAAATTGCGCACCCGGTACAGTGCGATGGCAATGCTGTAGCACCACATGGCCAGACTCATCAGCAACATGCCCGTCAGCATGACGGTGGCCATGGATGGCGAGCTGGTCAGCGATACCGAAGCCCCCTGATGCAAGGTGTTCCACCACTGCACCGAGAAATAGATAACGGGCACATTCACCACCCCGACCAGGGCCAGGATGGAAGCGGCTTTGTCAGCGCGACGTGGGTCGTCAATGGCACCACGCAAGCCCATGAAACCCATGTACAAAAACAGCAGCAGCAATTCGGAAGTCAGACGGGCATCCCAGACCCACCAGGCGCCCCACATAGGCTTGCCCCACAGGGCTCCGGTTACCAGGGACAAGACCGTACAGATCGCCCCGGTCGGGGCCAGCGCGGCTGCCATCATGGCGGCGGTACGACTATTGAAAACCAGGCAGATCAAGGACCAGAAGCCCATGGCCAGATAGATCAGCATGGACATCCAGGACACGGGCACATGCAGGAAAATGATGCGATAGCCTTCGCCTTGCTGGAAGTCGGTAGGGGCCAAAAAGAAGCCTACATAAGCGCCGACCAGAAACAGCAGAAAGGCCAGGATGGCAGCCCACGGGATAATGCGTCCGGCCAGAACATAGAAGTTTTGAGGAGCGGCGTAGCGATACAGAAAGTTCATGGAATTTACTCAAGAGCAAGGCGCAACGCCGCTGCCGTAGCAGGTGGCGCAAAGAACAAAGCCAACAGTAAAAAAGCGGCCAGAACGGACAGATGCGCTTGCGCACCCAATCCGGCCTGAACCGCTTGCACCGCCCCCGCCCCGAAAACCAGCACAGGCACGTAAAAGGGCAAAATCAATAAAGCCAGCAAAACCCCTGCCGAGCGCAGGCCCAACACCAGAGCCGCGCCAATCGCCCCCAACAAGGTCAGAACGGGCAGGCCCAGCGCCAGGGACAGCATCAGCACGCCCAGGCTGGACGTAGGCAGACTGAATTGCAGCCCCAGAATCGGAGCCAGCAAAAGCAAGGGCAGGCCTGTCAAAAAGGTATGTGCCAGCACCTTGCCCAAAACCCAAAGGCTAAGCGGCAGGTGAGAAAACAGAACCTGCTCCAGTGCACCATCCTGCTCGTCCTGTTCAAACAGGCGGCTTAGCGACAGCATGGTGGCCAGCAAGGCCGACACCCACAGCACGCCAGGCGCCATCTTGGACAGCAAGGCCGCATCCGCCCCCACACCCAAGGGAAACAGGCTGCACACCACCAAAAAGAAAACCAGTGGAATCAGGACATCGCCGGGGCGACGCATCGCCACGCGCCACTCACGCTTCATCAAGGCTAAAAAGAGACTCAACATGCCTGCCCCAAATCCAGGTGCTGCACCTTCAAATCCCAGGGCAAGGTCTGGTGGCTAGTTAGAATGACAGCGCCCTGCTTATGCAGATGCTGCGCAATCAACTCGCCCAGAAACTTCTGACCGGCGCTGTCCAGCGCAGTCAGCTGCTCGTCCAGAATCCACAAGGGGCGATTGCTCAGGGACAGGCGCACCAGAAACACGCGGCGACGTTGTCCGGCTGACAGTTGCCGTACAGGCACGCGACGGTAAGCCAGCAAACCGCCAGCCAACAACGCTTGGTCGCAAGCGTCCCGCTCTAGGGGAACGCGATCCTGCATGAGCAGGCTGTCCAGATTTTCTTGCACCGACAAACTGCTATTGAGTCCAGGCGCATGTCCGCCATACACCAGCTGCCGTCGGTAATCGCTATCGTTGCTTTGCACGGGACGGTCGTGCCAGATCAGTTGGCCTTCGTCGGCCTGGGCGATATTGGCCAGGATACGCAACAAGCTGGTTTTGCCGCTGCCATTGGGCCCACTGACCAAACAGCATTGGCCAGCTTCAAGCCTTAGGCTCAGCTCGGAGAACACACGACGCTGGCCCCGTCTACAGGTCAGCGAAACAGCTTGAAGCACAGCAACCCCTTGTCAAGAAAGCAAACAGAGCGAAGCCGCCCCTGAAAAAAGGCGGCTTGCTTAGCTCGCTAAGTAAAGACGAGCCCTCTTCAAGACAGGGGATGTTTTACTTAGTTCCACAATACCCACGAGAAACTCAAGCTTATTGATCTAGGCCAATCCGGGTTCAAGGCTGCATTCTTGATAAGATGCTGCCTTAGTACTTTCTTTGAGCAATAAACCATGAGCACCCCAATCACCCTGACTCCCCAGCCCCTCAGCCCCGAGGCTTTTGCTCCTTATGGCTGGATGTTGGGTAAAGGTCTGGCCACGGCGCCGGCGACGGCCGCCTTCAGCAATGCCGCCACTGACTTCTGGCACGAACATGCGTTTGACACAGGTCCAAGCGGTCAGACCGAAGTGCTATGGGTGAATTACCGCATTCAAGACCCCAACATCACGACCCTGGAAAACCACCTGCTGACGCAACAGGCCTTGATACCGCTGACTGGCGCAGTGATCCATATCGTGGCTGACAGCAAGCCCGAAGGGGGTCCGGATTTGTCGACCCTGAAAGCCTTTCGCATTCCTCAAGGGCAAGGCGTCTGCATGCGCCCCGGTTGCTGGCACAGCAGCCGTGTAGCCGGAGGTGAAGTCGCCTGTTTGATGTTGACGCGCATCTCTACCACGGTAGATCTGGTCGCCCATTTGAACGAGGGCAAACCCGCCACGGAAAGCGAGCTGCGCCCTCTGGAACAAAGTGTGGTGGTGACGCTATAAGGTGCCCGCAGCAGAGGGGGACCATCGCTCTGCCCGACACTCGCATCAAAACGTTGATGCCGCGCCGTATTTCAGCGCCAGCTCAATAAAGGCGCGCATTGCAGCAGATTGATAGGCGCCCTTGCGCTGCATCAAAATGGCCCGTCGTTGCGGCGGGGCCGGGTCCAGACTCACAGCCACCAAATACTCGCTATTGCCGGCAATCGCGGCAGGCAACAAAGTCGCCAGACCCGTGCGCCGAACCACCTCGATCACGGCATTGAGCGAATTCGACTCCATTGATACGTTCAAATCCAGATCATGCTGACGACAATGGCGTTCGATCTGCCCACGCGTGGCAAACTCGGGCGTCAGCAAAACCAAAGACTCACGCATCAGCGTGTCCCTATCGATGCTGCGGCGCTCGGCCAAGGGGTGCGTGCGGCTCATCACCAACGCCAGCGTCTCCACCAGTAAAGGCTGAAACTCCACGGCAGCCGAAGTCGGCTTTTCAAAAGCGATACCAATATCCAGCTCGTCTTCGACCAATTGCGTTTCCACACGCTCCTGCAGCATTTCCTGCACCACCAGGCGCACATTGGGATAACGGCGGTAAAAGGCCTCTACCAGAGGGCCAATCAAGTAAGACGTAAAGGTAGGCGCCACCGCCACTCGCAAGGAGCCTCGACTCAAATCGCTGACGTCATGCAAGGCCCGCCGCCCTTCTTCCAGATCCTGCAAGGCTTGCCGGGCATAGCGCAAGTAGACCTCGCCCGCATCCGTCAAACGCACAAGACGTCCGGTGCGATCAAACAGTTGTGCGCCCAGATGTTCTTCCAGCTGGCGTACCTGCTGAGACAAGGCCGGTTGAGACACGTGCAAGGCGCGTGCGGCGCGGGTAAAGCTTTGATACTGGGCAACCGCCAGAAAATAATTAAGATGGCGCAAAAGCATAAGGGACCCTTCTATAAGCAAACCCAATGCAAAGCATCAGAAATCGGTATTTTACCTTATGACCCTGAAGGGTTAATCTTCTATCCAAGCCGAACTACAAGGACAAGGATGAAAGACATTATCGACGGTTTCCTGAAATTCCAACGGGAAGCCTATCCCAAGCGCGCCAAGCTCTTCAAAAATCTGGCCACACAACAAAACCCCCGCGCTTTGTTTATCTCTTGCTCCGATAGCCGTCTGGTCCCCGAGCTGGTAACACAACGTGAACCCGGCGATCTGTTCGTGATTCGTAACGCTGGCAACATCGTTCCCTCCTACGGCCCGGAACCCGGTGGTGTGACCGCCTCCGTGGAATACGCCGTGTCCGCCCTGCGTGTATCCGACGTCGTGATTTGTGGACACTCGGATTGTGGTGCCATGACCGCCATTGCCTCCTGTCAGTGCCTGGACCATATGCCCGCTGTAGAACACTGGCTACGCTACGCCGACTCGGCCCGCCTGGTGAACGAAGCCCGCACCCACGCCAACGAGCAAGAACGCATCTCTTCCATGGTGCGTGAAAACGTGGTGGCCCAGCTGGCCAATATCCAGACTCACCCTTCCGTGCGTCTGGCCATGTCCGAAGGCCGCTTGACCCTGCACGGCTGGGTCTACGACATTGAATCGGGCACGATCGACGCTTACGACGGTGGCAGCATGAAATTTGTGCCTCTGGCTGACAACCCGAATGTGTGTGTTGCTCCCTTGGTACGCCGATAAGTTCCTCCCGGACTGAACAAAAAAACGCCATGCAAATGCATGGCGTTTTTTTTGCTACCTACCTACGTTTATCCCGCCTTCAAAAACCTGTGCCTGTCTGTGTCAGGAATAAACGCCTCCCCACTATGATGGTCCTGATCCGATGATCTTTTCATCCCTCTATTCCATCCGAGTAGCGCGTTCATCTTGAACATCACGATATAACAAGCAAAGCGCTGTTCAGAACATGCCGCTCGGAGACTCTTTTTTAATGGCTGAACAATGAAAAAAACATGTCTTGCCCTGGCCTTGATGGCCTTGCATGCCGGGACACAGGCACAAGGCTTCTCCAACACCTACTTTATCGGCGACAGCCTGACTGACAGTGGGCAGTTCGGCTCGCGCTTTACCACCAATCCTGGCCAGGTCTGGTCCCAGGTACTGGCTCAGAAACTGGGAACCGACGCGGCCCCTAGCAGCCAAGGTGGTAACAACTATGCCGTCGGCGGAGCCCGCGTGGCTGTCGATGAGCTGCTGGATCCCAGCAAGCCTCCCAGCCCCACTAATCCCCCTTTGCCCGCCATGACCACGCAGACCGCTCAACTGCTGGCCATGCACAATGGACGCCTGGACGGACAGGCCCTGTACACCGTCTGGGGTGGCGCAAATGACTTGTTTGCCGCCGTAAAAGATCCGTTCAATATGTCCCAAATCGTGGCTGATTCCGTAGGCAATCAAGCCGCCTTGATCAACACGCTATCGCAAGCGGGCGCTCGCTACATTCTGGTCCCCAACATTCCTGATCTGGGCATGACTCCAGAGTTCGCCGGCTCCCCTATCAGCGCGGGTATCGCCACCTTGCTCAGTGACAGCTACAACCAGGCGTTTACCCAGCAGCTCAGTTCCAGCTCTGCCAATATCATTCCCTTGAACGTCTCGGCACTCTTGCATGAAGTGGCTGCCGACCCGCAGGCCTACGGCTTCAGCAACGTCAATACAGCAGCTTGCGGCAGTGTGTCCTCTCGCCTGTGTACGCCTGCCGATCTGGTGGCTCCTGGTGCAGACCAGAACTATCTGTTTGCTGATGGTGTCCACCCCACGTCAGGCGGCCATGCTGTTATTGCCGACTATGCCCACGCTGTCGTCAGCGCCCCCAGTCAGGTAGCCATGCTGGCCTCCGCAGCCAATACCGCCGGGCAGATGCAAATGCAGCACATTGACCGTCGTCTGCAAACGGTCAGTTCGTCACAAGACAGGGATCTGGCAGTCTGGTTCCAGGGAGAGGCCATCACGCGCAATGGCAGCAGTGCGAACTCACATCTGGATGGCACGCAGGCAGCCTGGAAGCTGGGTTTGGATAAGCGTCTGGCTGATTGGACGGTCGGTGCCTACCTGTCTTACGACAATCTGGATGGCGATACGAACGAAAAAGGCACTTATAGCCAGAAGCGTCAGTCCGCTGGTCTGTACGGCCGCTGGCAGGCCGAGAATCTATGGGTGAACGCCCAGCTTTTCTACAGCGATCTGGACAATAAAACCCGCCGTCATATCCGTCTGGGTGCCGCCACGCGCGAGCACCAGGCCAAAGCAGGCGGTAGCCAATACGGCGGCAAGATCAGCACGGGTTACGACTGGCAGGCCGGTGCCGTCATCCATGGCCCGCTGTTAAGCCTGAGCATGCAGAAATCCAAGATCAAGGCTCTGTCGGAAGATGGCCGAGGTTTGTCTACCTCCATGGGTTTTGATGCTCAGGACCAGACTTCGATACAAAGCAGCCTCGGTTACCAGATCAATGTTGCTGTCAGCAATCAGTGGTCCGTTTATGCCTCCGCACAGTGGCTGCATGAATTCAAGAAACCGGCAGAGCTGCTGGGCGCGCGCTTGCAGGACGGCGTCTACAACCACCGCCACTTTTATCTGCCTACGGATCAGGAGCGCGTGCGTGACACAGGCCTGCTGGAATTGGGTGCGACGGGTCAGCTAAGCAATAACTGGACGCTGGGAGCCGGTGTCAGCACCCAGGTTGGTAAAGGCACCAGCGCTCAAACAGCCTTGTACCTGAATACGGCTTACCGCTTCTAAGTCGGCAAGTCTTCACAGCTATTGCGGCATCCTGGCCAGGCCAGGATGCCGCAATTTCAATCTGCTTTACGTACCGATCTGCTGATCAGCCCAACAAGGAATCCAGGGTCTGATTCAGCGTTTCCAAAGGAGTACCAACCGCGGGTAGCTTAGTCACTTTTCGACCATCCACATACAGCAAGGTCGGATAGGATTGCGCGCCTAAAGCCCGAGCCAGGGCAAAATCAGCCAAGGCTTGTTCCCGGCCTGAACCGTCAGTCAAATGGCGTCGCACAGCATCTACATCCAGGCCATTGGCAGCAGCGATTCCCAGGCAGACCTCCTGATCAGACAAGCTGCGTCCGTTCAAGTAGAAAGCCTGCTGCAACTCGTGCACCCAATGAATGGCCTGCTCCGGATCTTGCGCTCGCAGCACCGCCAAGGCCGTGGCCGCATCCAGTGAATCCATGACAGTCGAGCCCTCCTCTGCCAAGGCTTTATAAGCAGCCCCAAACGTCGCCCCCGTCATTTGCGCGATGCGCTCGTTGGATTCGGAAATATAAGGGTAGCGGGACATAGGAGCAGCCCGGTCACCCACGAACAAGCCACCCGAGACAGCGGTAAAAGGAATGCGGTGCTTATTGGCCACTTCGAACTCGACCATGCGTTCGGCAAAACCCCAGCACCAACCGCAATACACATCCTGCACATACACAATCGAACGAGCGGGTAAATTGAATGTGTTCATGACATTCCTTCAAAATGGTGCGGCTTCCCGAATTGGGGGAGAAAAGGCAGTCCTGGCTCTAGCCTCCAGACATGAAGCGGTACAGAGGATGAAAAGCCGAGGACTCCACTTTATTGAATAAACGTCAGGAAATAAACTTCATTTCCTGTCGGGTGAAAGTCCCTCGCGGCTCGGTATTTCAAGCGGCCTGCAGCAGTACAGACCTCACCGCGCTGAAACCTGTAAAACAAGACCTCCAAACCGTGAGACAAACCTAAGCTTCTGAACCCAAACCGGCTCCTGTGTTGGAATGACACGACTTTCACCTCCCCCTTGAGAGCCCGACCGGCTTTACCTTCCCGGCAAAATGCTTTTATAGTGTGGCTTCGATTCATTTCCCGTGAGGTATTCGTCCAATGCGCCACTAATGCCGCCGTCTCTTTGACGGCCAGTCTCCACCCGCCCCCACTACGACTCAGGGGGAGTTCCTGGCATTAATGGAAGCATTACGCATGACGAATCCTTATCTGACGCTGGAAGGCGTGTCCTATACCTTGCCGCAAGGCAAGACCCTGTTTTCCCAACTGAACGAAACCTTCGACTCGCGGCGCACTGGCCTTGTCGGACGCAACGGTGTGGGCAAAACCATTCTGGCTCAAATCCTGGCCGGAGAAATTCAGCCTAGCAGCGGCCGTTGCCTGCGCTCGGGAAAAGTGCATTATCTGGCGCAGCAAGTGGCTTCTGTCAGCGGCTTGCGCGTCGCCGATCTGGCGGGCGTAGGACCGGCACTGGACGCCCTTGCCCGGATTGAATCCGGCAGTAGCGCCGTAGAAGACTTCACTCTGATCGAAGACCGTTGGGATATTCGACAGCAATTGCAGGAAGCGCTGGAGCGCAATGGTCTGGGTCATCTGACTGCCGAGACGCCTGCCGAAACATTAAGCGGCGGCCAGGCCATGCGGGTGTCGCTGATCAATGCCTTGCTGTCTCAGGCCGATTTCCTGATTCTGGATGAACCCAGCAACCACCTGGATCGCGACAACCGGCTTGCGCTGATTGAGCAGCTACGACACTGGCCCCATGGCCTGCTGGTCATCAGCCATGATCGCCAACTACTGGACACGATGGAGCGCATTGTGGAGCTGTCTTCCCTGGGGCTACGTAGCTATGGCGGCAATTACAGCCACTACGCCGAGCAGAAAGCCTTGGAGCAGCAAAGCGCCATGGACCAGCTGGAGCACCGCAAGCTGGAGCGTCAGCGCGCAGAAAGCACCATGCAAGAGCAGCGTCAACGTCAGGAGCGTAGACAGGCACGCGGCAATCAACAGGGCAAGCAGGCCAATCAGGCCAAAATCCTGCTGGACAGGCAAAAAGGTCGCAGTGAAGCCACCACCGGCAAGCTGCGCCAGCAACACGTGACGGCTCAAAAGCAGTTAGCGCAACGCGTGCAGGAAGCGGCCGAGTTGATCGAACAGGACAGCGCCATCAATCTGCATGCCCTGCCCTTGATGCCGCTAAGCCGCCAACGCGTTGTGGAGCTGGATGAAGTAAAGCTCCCTTTTGCCCCGGTAGACCAAGCCCCAATCTCGATGCTACTAAGCGGCCAGCAACGGATAAGTGTCATAGGCCCGAACGGATGCGGGAAATCCACGCTACTCAAGGTCATTGCAGGCCAATTGGCACCCGTTTCAGGCCACTGCAAAGTAGTGCCACAACATGTTTATCTGGATCAGGGCTTGGCCGATCTGGATCCACAGCAAACCGTGCTGGAGCAGATACAGGCCGTCAACCGCAAAAGCAGCGAAGGCGACTTGCGCATGCGTCTGGCACAACTGGGACTGGACGCCCAAAAAGTCACCGGCCCCAGCGCTGCCTTGAGCGGTGGCGAACGCCTGAAAGCCGCCCTGGCCTGCGTGCTGTACGCGGATCCTCCGCCACAACTGCTGCTTCTGGATGAACCCAGCAACCATTTGGATCTGCCTTCAACCTTGGCCCTGGAAACCATGTTGAGCAGCTACCAGGGCACGCTGATGGTGGTCTCGCACGACGATGCCTTCATGAACAATCTTGGGCTGACGGAACGGCTGGAATTCAGTGAAGAACGCTGGAGATTGCTACCTTGGTAGCGGCGCAAAACATAAGTGGCGCTCCCCCGCTATCTGAACGACAACCACTGATAGCGGTGGGACCGAGGGCCAAATTCAGGGCGCACTCTTACAAAGCCTGCTTAATGTTCCCAAGTAGTGCCTGCGCCAAACGCTCTGCTTCCTTGCCCCTTGTGTCCCAGCGATCAAGCACCTCACCGACATACGCCAGACGCGCATATTCCAAGGTCTTGGCCAACTCCGCGGACAGCCTGGGAATAGCCCACTCTGCTGCCTGCTCTTTAGTCACAAAATCCCCATGAACACCTGTTCGCCACATGCGCGCCAAGGTCAGCAGAACATTGCGCTCGTCTCCACGCAGCCCTTCATACAAGGGATCTACACCATCCCGCATTGCCTGGCGTATATGCTCGATCGGTGTAGCCGGAACATCTGCCAGCACATCGCTCCCCCATAACAACTGCGGCTGCTGGCGGGCCTGGGCCAAGAGCAAGGTATATTCCGGGTCAGCAGCGGCGTCGGATAAGTAGCCCTCCTTGAAGGCATCCCGCAGCCATTCACCGTAAATAAACTCCACCTGGGCCGGATGAACATTGCGTTGAATATCTGCCAGACGACACACCACCAGCTCGATACAACGCGGACCACCAGGCGTGGCCGGATGAGGGGCTGAAACAGGCAATAAAGCTGCAATCAGGTCCTGCCGCTGTTCATCTGACAGGGGAGCATCAACCACCGCCAATATATCCAGATCGCTATGTGGCCGGAGCCCTCCGGCCACAGCGGAACCGTGCAGATAAAGAGCTTGCACATTAGGGGTCAAGATTTTTTGTACGAGTTCCAAGGTAGCGCGCAACTGGTTGTTTGGATTTTCTGAATCCAGCATTCAACAAAGTCTCTTCAAAAACAGGATTAGCGACATAAGACAGCCATCAAGGTTGGTGGCCCCTTCCTGCCATGCACCCTCACAAACCCCGACTGCCCGTCAAACTCTTAGCGCGTCGCTGGATACGAAACCGGACGCACCGGCCCTTTATAAAGCCCAAAGGCCAGACCCGCAATAATCGCGCTGATCGACAAGGCCTCCACAAAACTTACTTGCTCGCCCAATATCAGCATGGAACTGCCCAAACCGAACACCGGAATCAGCAAAGACAAGGGGGCTACCGTGGACACCGGATACAGCTTGAGCAAGGAATTCCAGCCCCAGTAAGAAAAGTGCGTAGCCAGATAAACCTGAAACAGAATCGACATGACCGACATCAGCTTGATCGCCTCTGGCAGAGTCGTGAAGGGTTCGGCCCCATGCAGCCAGTACGAGACCAGAAAAAGTGGGATAGGTGGAAACAAGCTGGCCCACACCATGAACGAGAAAATCTCCTTCACACCGGACAGTTTGATGATCACATTCCCGATACTCCAGGACACGGCACTCAACACAACCAGCACCAACCCGAAGGTGGCATCCCCACCACCCTGAGACAAGATAATGCCCACCAGGCCCACAAACGCGATCAAGGCTCCCAGCAGTTGCGTCGCTCGCAAGCGTTCCTTGAACAGCAAAGCGCCCCAGCCCATCGTAAAGAAGGCACTAAGCTGAATCAGCAGCGAGGCCACGCCCGGATGGACACCCACCTGAATGCCATAGTTGATAATCCCCCACATGCCCAGGCCAAAAATAAAGCCATAAATCACCACATAGCGGAACGGGATATTGGGTCTGGGAATGAAGAACACCAGCGGCAAGGCCGCCAGAGTAAAACGTATCCCTGTAAGCAGAAAAGGCTCCATGGAAAGCAAGCCCAGCTTGGTGATCGGGAAATTCACTCCCCAAACCAGAGTGACCAAAATGGCAAGAATCAGGTGTTTTTTTTGCATGTCCGACAGCTCCAGACAAGGCCGGGGGTTCAATTCCTCAAGCCGTTAAATGTCTGTTGATCTTATGAAGCCATGCCATTTCCCACCTTTAAAAGTGGGTCAGTTTTTGGCAAAATTGGGCCATGAGCATTTCCGTGAATGACTACCCTCTGGAAAACTCGAACTGGGATGTGGAAGTCAGCCTGCGTGCCTTCACATCAGGGTCGATCTTTCCCAAGCACGTGCACCAGTGCGGACAGCTTGCCTATGCCGCATCGGGGGTTTTGTCGATGTTCACGGAAAAGGGAAACTGGGTCGTGCCCAGCAAAAGGGCACTGTGGGTGCCGCCGGGCGTGGCGCATGAAATGCATATGCGTGGCGATGTCACGATGGTGAATACTTATCTGACACGACAGGCAATCGAACAGGCGCAACTGCCTGATGACTGCCAGGTGTTCGGCGTCTCGCCCTTGCTGCGGCATCTGTTCAGCGCAGCCATGGAACTACCTGCCGAGCGGCCGGATTGCGAACGTACTCATCACGTCATTGGTCTACTGGTAGAAGAAATCCGGCTGATGCCCAGGCTGGGCCTGAGTGCCCCCCTGCCCTCTGACAGCAGACTCGGGGCCGCCTGTCAGCGCTTTCTGGATAATCCCACCCAGAATATCTCTACTGATGAGATGGCCGCCTGGGCCATGCTAAGCCGCCGCACCTTCACCCGTCGCTTCAAGGAACATATGGGCATGACGTACCTGGCCTGGCGACAGCAAATGTGCCTGCTGGTGTCAATTACTCGTTTGGGAAATGGGGAGCCGATCACCCGAGTGGCCTCGGATCTGGGCTTTAGCAGCCCCAGCGCATTTTCAACTATTTTTCGCCGCGCTTTGGGGCAACCGCCTAGCCAGTATCTGGCGACGAGCAGGGAAGCACCGGTTTATTAAGTCTAACGCTCGCTTTTCATTAGCTTAATTTTCTGGCTTTTTTTATAAACTTTAAGAGCAACGTCACGCGTCATAAAAAAACAGGCCTTTGGAATATCCAAAGGCCTGCTATTTACTCTGCACGTCAAAAGACGCTCTAGGGTATTAGACGTTGAACAAGAAGTTCAGCACGTCACCATCTTTCACGACATATTCCTTACCTTCAGCGCGCATCTTGCCGGCTTCCTTGGCGCCTTGTTCGCCCTTGCAGGCTACGAAGTCATCAAACGCGATGGTCTGTGCACGGATGAAGCCGCGCTCAAAGTCGGTGTGGATCACGCCTGCAGCTTGAGGGGCGGTATCGCCCACGCGGATGGTCCAGGCGCGGACTTCTTTAACACCTGCAGTGAAGTAAGTTTGCAGGCCCAGCAGGCTGTAGGCAGCGCGGATAACGCGGTTCAGGCCAGGCTCTTCCATGCCCAGATCAGACAGGAATTCGAGCTTGTCTGCATCATCCAGCTCAGCGATTTCGGCTTCTACAGCAGCACAGACAGCCACAACAGGAGCACCATCGGCAGCAGCGTAGTTCTGCACAGCTTCCAGGTGTGGGTTGTTGGTGAAGCCGTCTTCTTTCACGTTGGCCACGTACATGGTGGGCTTGGCAGTGATGAAACCGTAGGATTTGATCTGGTGCAGCTCTTCAGCATCCAGTTTCAACGAACGCACGGACTTGCCTTCGCCCAGTGCTTTCTCGATACGCTCCAGCAGAGCTACCAGCTTGGCAGCGTCTTTATCGCCCGAGCGAGCCAGTTTCTGGTTACGGTGCACGGCTTTTTCAACCACGCCCAGGTCGGCCAGCGCCAGCTCGGTGTTGATGATTTCAATGTCAGCCAAGGGGTCAACCTTACCGGCAACGTGAATGACGTTGTCATCGGCAAAGCAGCGCACCACGTGCACGGTGGCATCGGTTTCACGGATGTTGGCCAGGAACTGGTTACCTAGGCCTTCGCCTTTGGAAGCACCGGCGACCAGACCAGCGATGTCCACAAATTCCACCACGGCAGGCAAAATGCGCTCGGGGTTCACGATCTTGGCCAGATCTTGCAAACGCTGGTCAGGAACTTCGACCACACCGACGTTCGGTTCGATGGTGCAGAAGGGGTAGTTTTCAGCCGCAATGCCGGCTTTGGTCAGAGCGTTGAACAGAGTGGATTTACCAACGTTGGGCAAGCCAACGATGCCGCATTGCAGTGCCATGAGTATCCTGAAAATCAAAGAGTTATATAAACGATGCGCTATTGTAGCGCCCTTGGGCGCTACAGAGCCTGCAGACAGATCAGAACAGTCGTGCCGGGGACACAGGATAGCGCCTTGAGACGCGGGCTTGTCTAGACTGGAATGCCGTCAAACAGCTTGAGCAAGCCAATAATCAGCAAGACCGGGCCACCATTGAAGATGGCATGCAGCACGATCGATGCACCAATGCCTCGACGCACTCGCAGCCAGGCCAGTACCAACCCTGTCAAACATTGGGGCAGCACCAGCATGGGCAGCAAATACCAGCTCATACTGTTGAGCTGGAAGTTATACAAATGCAGCGCTCCAAAAGCCAGCGTTGCACCATAAAACACCCAGGGAAAGAAACGCCAATAGCGTCGCATGGATGAAAAGCGCCATGCCCTTCCCTGCAAGGCACCCACCAGCTTGCGCCACCAGCTACTGCCTGCGGGCAAGGCTTGGCGTGGCATGCCGGTATAACGGCTGATCCAGATTGCCAGGCACAAGACCAGCAAGCCTTGTATCAACCACCAGCCTGGTCCCTGAAACATCAGGAACGCCGCCAGCGGAACAACCGTCAGCCATTGTGACGGCCGTCTCAGCACGAAACGAAAGACCAGCTCTTCCACAATGGGTGCCCAGATAATGGCTTGCACCCAAGGAATACGCGTCGGGTCCAGGCGATGCTGCGCACCGCCCACACCTGCTACCGAGACAGCAATCGGGCCCAGTACCAGCGCATTGATCAGCCACAGCATGCCCGCCCACTGCAGCAGACGCTTCCAGGGCAAGGGAGCAAACCAATCCAGATACCAGCCGTCACCCTGGACTCTGCCAGGCAAACGCCGGGCGCTACGAGGGTGACGCAGAAAATAAAAGAAATCTTTAAGCTCGTCCCGGAAACGCATCTGGCTGCTTGGCGCTGGCTTCATGCGTCAAGCCTTCTGGGGCGCGTAAAGCTGACGGGTCGCCTGCTCAAAGTCGCCACGCAGCAAAGCAGGCATCATGACGCGGCAACGGTTCATGCCGTCTTCAATCTCGCGCAGCTCTTCATTGCGAGGGGTATGCAGTACAAAGTTCACCACTTGCTGGGCCAGGCCCAAGGTGCGAGGGTGACCAATGCCCAGGCGCAAGCGCCAGAAATCCGGTGTCCCAAAGGCGGACTGGATGTCGCGCAGGCCGTTATGCCCGGCGTGCCCACCGCCTTTTTTCATCTTCACCTGACCGGGCAGCAAATCCAGTTCGTCATGCAGGACCAGCACCTGTTCGGGCTTGAGCTTGTAGAAACGCATCAAGGCACCGGCGGCTTGCCCGGACTTGTTCATGAAGGTAATGGGTTTGGCGATGATGACGTTTTCACCTTCAAAACGCGCTTTGGCCACCCAGGAGAAAAAGGATTTTTCCAGGTTGAACGTTGCATGCAGATCATCAGCCAACTGGTCTGCCAACCAAAAGCCCGCATTGTGACGGGTGGTTTCGTACTCAGGGCCAGGATTACCCAGGCCAACAATCAAACGGATAGGCTCAGACATGAATGTTTTCGCAGAAAGCGCCTGCTCCGGCAAAGGCGCAGGCACAAATAACAAACCCCCGCCAGCATACGCTGACAGGGGTTGATTCGCCAAGCTGCGAGCCGACCGAAGCCGGCTGGCAATCTTGATTACTCGGCGCTTTCTTCTGTTGCTTCCGAAGCAGCAGCACCACCGCCAACTGGCAAAGCAGCAGCCAGCAGAGGGTTGGCTTCGTTACCAGCGTAAGTAACACCACGTGGCAGCTTGATGCTGTCCAGGTGCACGTTGGCGTTGGCAGTCATGCCGCTCAGGTCCACAGTGATGGACGCTGGCAGGTTAGCTGGCAAGCAGGTGATTTCCAGATCGGTCAGGATGTGGCTGATAACTTGGCTGCTCAGCTTGACGGCTGGGGACACGTCGCCACCTTCAAAGTTCAGAGGAACTTTGGTGGTGATGGCTTGCGAAGCCAGAACGCGTTGGAAATCAACGTGCAGAACTTGCTGCTTGTAAGGGTGCCACTGAACCGAGCGCAACAGCACTTTTTCAGCTTTACCGTCCAGTTCCATCGTCAGGATGGAAGCGTGGAAGGCTTCTTTGCGCAGGTTGTGGTAGGTCTCGTTGTGATCCAGAGCGATCACGACGGGTTGTTCGTCGCCACCGTAAACGATAGCGGGAACCTGGCCAGCGCGACGCAGGCGGCGGCTCGCACCCGTACCCTGTACATCACGCGAAGTAGCGGTGAATTTCATGTAGAACTCCAATTGCAGAACGCTTAATACGTACTGCGGAAAGTGGTAGCGAACTACCAAGTTGACGTGCGCCGCGACCAGCGCACGCTAAAAAACTTAATCAGTGAACAAGGAGCTGACGGACTCGGCGTTGGAGATACGCAAGATGGTCTCG
This sequence comes from Alcaligenes nematophilus, assembly GCF_026344155.1. Taxonomy (NCBI): domain Bacteria; kingdom Pseudomonadati; phylum Pseudomonadota; class Betaproteobacteria; order Burkholderiales; family Alcaligenaceae; genus Alcaligenes; species Alcaligenes nematophilus. The sequence continues at coordinate 390,255 of NZ_JAPKMZ010000002.1, forward strand.
CCCAACAGTGCTGCACAGGACAGCTGGCGAATCTTGCTGCATTCACGTGCCTTGGCGGACAAAGGAATGGTGTCCGTTACAACCAGCTCGTTCAATTGGGACTGCGTAATACGTTCGATAGCTTCGCCCGAGAGCACAGGGTGCGTACAGTAGGCGTAAACCGCCTTGGCACCGCGCTCTTTCAGAGCTTCAGCCGCTTTGCACAGCGTACCGGCCGTATCCACCATATCGTCCATCAGGATGCAGGTGCGTCCATTGACATCACCAATGATGTTCATGACTTCGGAGACGTTGGCACGTGGGCGACGCTTGTCGATAATAGCCAGGTCCACTTCCAGTTGCTTGGCCAGTGCACGTGCGCGCACCACACCGCCGATGTCAGGCGAGACAACCACCATATCCTGGTAATTACAGCGCCAGATATCGCCCAGCAAAATGGGGGAAGCGTAGATATTGTCGACAGGGATATCGAAGAAACCCTGGATTTGGTCAGCGTGCAGATCCATCATCATGACGCGATCGACACCGACCACTTGCAACATATTGGCCACGACTTTGGCAGAGATCGACACACGCGCCGAACGGGGGCGTCGATCCTGGCGGGCGTAACCAAAGTAAGGGATGGCGGCGGTGATGCGACCGGCCGAAGCACGGCGCAAGGCATCGACCATCACCATGATTTCCATCAGATTGTCGTTGGTGGGAGCACAGGTGGGCTGCAGAACGAAAACATCGCGACCGCGCACGTTCTCGTTGATTTCAACCATGGCTTCCCCATCAGAGAAGCGACCCACCGTCATTTTCCCCAGCGACATATCAAGGTGGTTGACGACATCGACAGCAAGGCGAGGATTAGCCGTGCCGGTGAAGATCATGAATCGGTCTTGTGCCATGATGGGAGATAGATTTTGATGCAGGAAAAGCAAAGCTGTTGATCGAAACCCCTACAAGGAAACGACTCAACAGCTTTACATTATCGCAGGCTAGGCCTGAAAGGTGGCTGGGGAAGAAGGATTCGAACCTTCGCATGCTGGAATCAAAATCCAGTGCCTTAACCAGCTTGGCGATTCCCCAAATACTTACTTAATCCAGTCGCGTAGCGGATGATCTTGCAAACCTGAACAAACCCAAGTTTGTTCGACCAGCAATTTACCACTATTTGATTCTTCGCTACCAGAAAAATCTATTTTACTGCTATTTTGGTCAATTTCAAACTGACCTGTCTTGGCGCTTTGTTCGTCTCTGCACTCAACAAACAAACAAGAACCTGAGCCCGTCATTCTAGCATTCAATTTTAATCTTTGCAAGCCCTGTTTTAAATTTCTTAAATCAGGATAAAGACTGAATGCTACTGACTCCAGATTGTTTCTGCCAAAATAAGGATTGTCGCCCTTGGCTTGCCAGAATTTTTCTTGCCAATCAGTAAAGAACGTCATTGTGATGGGTTTTTCATCACGTGTCAAGCATTCGGAGGTAAATATTTCCCCCGTGGATATAAATTGCGGCGGACGGATGATGATGTAGTGTCGTGGCGGCATTTGAATGGCCTGCAACTGCTCGCCTATCCCTTGCGCAAATGCGGCCTGTCCGAATACAAAAACCGGTACATCAGCACCCAGGGGCAAGCCAATATCCATCAAGGCCTGACGGCTCAGGCCCAGGTTCCATAAACGATTCAGGGCAATCAAGGTGGTGGCCGCATCGCTGGAGCCGCCGCCCATCCCCGCTCCCGAAGGAATATTCTTAATACAAGAGATGTCTACGCCTTGCCGAGCGCCGGTCGCTTGTTGCAGGGCACGAGCCGCTTTGATCACCAGATCCTGCTCAGGCTCCACATCGCTCAAGGTACTGTGTGCCCGATGGATCTGCCCATCGCTACGTGGTACGAAGCTCAGGTAATCATTCAGGTCCACAAAACGAAAAGCAGTTTGCAAGAAATGGTAGCCGTCCTCACGACGACCCGTGACGTGCAAAAACAGATTGATCTTGGCCGGAGCCGGGACGTTGTAGAGCGCCATTACACAAACCTGCTCGGGGCTTTACTGATCCACGACCAAGCGCACGCTGATGGAGCGGTTGGCTTCATGACGATTCAATTGCAGCAGGCGTGGGCCTTGTTCGTCGTAACGCGAGAGCGTCACACGCCAGCCGGACTGCTCGAAACTGTTTAGCTTTTGCTGATCATCCCGGCGTTCGCTTTGAACGGGGGCACTACCCGTGCGGCCATGCAGCCAGTCACGCAAGCCTGCAACAGGAACAGGACTGCCCAAGACCTGTTCAACCAGGGCATCGGGATGGGAGGCCATTTCCTGACTACCGTCTGTGCGTTCCAGAATGGCGCGCCCCGGTAACACCCAGACTCGCGCCAAGGTATTACCCAAAGGATTGCTCAAATCCAGCATCAGCTTTTGGCCGTCGTCGCGCCAGGAAAAGCCCCCCTGCACGGCTTCGACCTGCGAGCTGGAATGAGTCACGCTCAGCGCAAAACGGCCTGAACGAGACAAGGCGCTTGCCTCTTGCGACGCATCCGTAACGCTGCCAAGGTCAGATTTGGGCGGTGTCGCACAAGCACTGAGCAAAGCAACCAGGGCCAAAGCCCCTGCTCGGGTCCAAGCCCGCTGTTTCAAGGTACTCACGGCAGCGGTACTCCCAGACGCTTGATGGTTTCTGTCAGAGTTCGGTTTTCGGGGTCTTTGCTCAAGCCAGCCCGAAAGACCAGCATGGCATCATCACGACGGCCTTTGACCCACAGCACTTCACCCAAGTGGGCGGCAACGTCCGCTTCAGGCAGGCGCTCGTAGGAACGCTGCAAGTATTCCAGCGCGGCTTGCAGATCGCCAACACGGAACAGATACCAGCCTACGCTATCCAGAATATAAGGATTGTCCGGCTCCAGCTCCATGGCGCGTTCCAGCAAATCCTGGGCCTCGTCCAGACGGCGATTCTGATCCGCATAGGTGTAGCCCAAGGCGTTATACGCATTGGCATGGTCCGGGCGCAGCTCAATAACACGACGCATCAAGGTTTCAAACTTGTCGTGCTTGGCGCGCTGCTCGTACAACATGGCCAGGTTGTATTTGATCTCGGCACTATCGGGCAACTCACGGTCCGCCCGCTCCAGCACTTCCAGAGCCTGGTCGGTACGACCGCTGTCTTGGTAGATAGAAGAATACGTCAAAGCCACAACGACCTGCTCGCTCATGTCGCGTGGCCGGGAGTTTTCAAGGGTACGACGTGCTTGCGGCAGATTGCCTTGGCGGGCTTGCAGGACGGCTTTATGAATCTGGGCCTGGAAACGCAGCGCGGGCTCTTCAATCAAGTCCAGCTGGCGAATGGCTTCGTTCATATCGCCCTGAGCTTCAGCAATTTGCACCAAGGACAAGCGGGCTTCAGAAATACTGGCCAAAGCCGTATTGACGGCGTCGTTCAAGGACTGGCGGCGCTGCTGCTGGACCGCAATGTATTGCTCCAGCAATTTACGGGCCTGGTCAAACTCCTGGGCACGAATATGAATTTCGGCCTGGGTGTAGAGCAGATCAAAATCTTCAGGATTGGCGCGTTGCAAGGCGCTGACGATGGACTGGGCTTCGTCGAACTGCTGGCGCTCTACCAGCCGGTTGGCCAGCAGCAGTTGCAACTTGCGGCTATCCGGATTGGCTCGCACAAAGGTACGTGCACTTTGCAAGGCAGCCGAAGGATCAATCTTGATACCGTATTCCAGCACGCGCTGCGCGGCGGCTTCGGAATGCGGGTCCAGCTTCAGGGCTTCCCGTGCTTCGCGCTCGGCCCGGCTCATGTCCCCAGCACTCCAGGCGGTATCCGCCAAGGCCAGACGGGCAATGGCCAAGGAGCGCACGGGTTGCTGCAAGGCCTTGTCCAGCACTTCCAGCGCCAAACGGCGATCCACCATCTTGCTGACCATGCTCATGGCTTGGACCACGGCCTGCTCTTTATCCTGGGCGCGAGAGATACGCAGCCACAAGGCATCGGCCAAGCCTTCGGTCTGACCGCTGGAGGCTTCCAGGGCCAGAGCCGTTGCTTTAGCTTCGGGATCATTCGGGGCCAGCAAGGCCCATTCTTTAGCGGCACGCAGCGCACGACCCAAATCACGGTCGGCCATGGCGTATTGAAAGGCGTTTTGAGCCAGGCGAGGATCGCTGGTGTCACGCGCCAAAGACAGGAAAGTCTGGCTGGCAACGTCGTATTCACCACGCGAAGCAGCCACTTCGGCAACCAGAATGCGATACAGAATGTCCGAAGTCAGGCTGACCAAAGGCAATTGCCCGCTGCGCAAACGAATCTTGTCAGCAGGCGGCTCCGCCTTGAGTATGGGAAGTGAGGGTTGGGCTTGCACCGAAACCGCTGCAAGCAACGACATCAGGCCCAGCTTTAGTGCTAAGGTCAGAGCATTCATCCAGAAAAACCCGTGCCCTGATACGCGCGACAAAACGCCCGATGGCACAATAAAGGAATCAGATTTGTTGATGGTATCACCCCCCCATGCCTGAACTGCCAGAAGTTGAAACAACTCGTCGCGGAATTGCGACGGTTATCCAGGGAAAAAATGTCCGACAATTCCTGGTTCACGAGCCCCGTCTGCGCTGGCCCGTGCCTGCCTCTTTGCCGCAATGGATTGAAGGCCAGGTCGTCCAGAATTGCACGCGTCGAGGCAAATACTTGTTGTTGCATTTTGAACAAGGCGTCCAGATCATCCATTTAGGAATGTCCGGCTCCCTGCGTCGTGTGGATCTGGATGAAGAACGCCGCAAGCATGATCATGCGGAATGGATCTTTGATGAGGCCCGCTTCCTGCTGCACGACCCACGACGATTTGGTGCGATATTATGGCACGCCCATAGGGACGGCCCTCTGGAAAACCACCTTTTACTACGTACTTTAGGCGTAGAGCCTTTCGATCCCCTGTTCACCCCCGAGTATCTGCACCGGCATCTGCAAGGGCGGCGCGTCGCCATCAAACAGGCCCTGCTGGGCGGCAAGATTGTGGTGGGAGTAGGCAATATCTACGCGTCCGAATCCTTGTTCCTGGCCGGTATTCACCCCGAACTGCCCGCCGGTGAAGTTTCCTTGCATCGCTGCGAAAAACTGCACTCGGCCATCTTGAGCACCTTGCAATCCGCCCTGGACTCCGGGGGCAGCACCTTGCGCGATTACGTCAATGCCAGTGGTGAACCGGGCGCTTACTTCGACATTCACGCCAATGTATATGAGCGTGCCGGCAAACCCTGCCCACGCTGCCAACAACCTATCAAACGGATAGTCCAAGGCCAACGCGCGACCTATTACTGCTCGCGCTGCCAGCGCCGCTAAACCCTCCCCCTTTTTTCTGACAGCGTCTGATGCCGGTTCCGGCAGGCAGGCGCTCGTCTGCTTTTTTTCCAACTAAGCCTACCCTATTCAGGTATTCACCTATATCTAACTGATTCACCATAAACTAATCTGACACCATCCCTATCGACTGTGGAGTCATTTTCATGAGCAAGTCCTTCGCCTCGCATAACGACCTGGAAGACAAAGTCGTTGCCTTTGAAAAACTGTCCGACAACGCCTACGCCTACACGGCTGAAGGTGATCCCAACACGGGCATCATCATTGGTGACGAGGCCATTATGGTGATCGACACCCAGGCCACGCCGGTCATGGCTGAAGACGTGATTCGCCGCATCCGCGAAGTCAGCGACAAACCGATCAAGTATGTCTTGCTGTCGCACTACCACGCCGTGCGCGTGCTGGGTGCCTCGGCCTACAACGCCCAGGAAATCCTGGCCAGCCGCGACACCTACGACCTGATCGTGGAACGTGGCGAGCAAGACAAGGCCAGCGAAATCGGCCGCTTTCCCCGCCTGTTCCGCAACGCCGAATCCATTCCTCCCGGCCTGACCTGGCCCACCATGACCTTTGAAGGTCATATGACGGTGGACCTGGGCAATCTGGAAGTACACCTGATGCAAGTGGGTCGTGGCCACACCAAGGGCGACACCATCGCCTGGCTACCCAAGCAGAAAATCCTGTTCGCCGGTGACCTGGTGGAATACCAATCCACCCCGTACGCAGGCGACTGCTACTTTCGCGAATGGCCACGCACACTGGACCGTCTGGGAGACTTCAAAGCTGAACAAATGGTTCCTGGCCGTGGCCCGGCACTGAAAAACGCCACCGAAGTGCGTCAGGCCCTGGCTGGCACACGCGCGTTTCTGACCGACCTGTACTCCAGCGTGCAGCAAGGCGCAGCCGCCGGTAAAGATCTGAAGACCATTTACCGCGAAACCTACGATTTCATGAAGCCTCGCTACGCAGACTGGGTCATTTTTGATCACTGCATGCCCTTTGACGTGTCCCGTGCCTACGACGAAGTCAACGGACACGAAGACCCACGCATCTGGACCGCCGAACGCGATCTGGAGATGTGGAAACAGCTCGAAGGTCAGTAAGACGCAAGGCCAGGGAGAAAGAAAATGGGAGACATTAATTACCAGACCCTGGAGCTGACGCAAGCGCCCCCACCGGCTACCCATGCCCGCCACCCCGTTGTGGTGGTGGGTGCCGGCCCGGTGGGGCTGACCATGGCCCTGGATCTGGCGGCCAAAGGCCACCGGGTCGTGATTCTGGACGACGACACCACGCTGTCCAAAGGGTCACGGGCCATTTGCTTTGCCAAACGCACCCTGGATATCTGGGATCGATTGGGCGTGGGCTCGCGCATGATGGACAAAGGCGTGTCCTGGAATGTGGGCAAGGTTTTTTTCCGCAATCAGGAAGTCTGGAGCTTCAATTTGCGGCCCGAAGAAGGCCACCAGCGCCCCGCCTTTATCAATTTGCAGCAGTATTACTGCGAAGGTTATCTCTACGAAGCAGTCTGCGCTCAGCCCCTGATCGAACTGCGTTCCGGCCATAAAGTGCTGAACGTGGTGAATCAGGCAGAAGGCGTGCATCTGGACGTAGAAACGCAGCAAGGCAATTACACCCTGGAAGCAGAATGGCTGCTGGCCTGCGACGGCTCGCGCTCGGCCATTCGCCGTGCCTTGGGTGAAAGCAGCAGCGGACGCGTATTCAAGGACCGTTTCCTGATTGCAGACGTACGCATGCAAGCCGACTTCCCCGCCGAGCGCTGGTTCTGGTTTGACCCGCCCTTCCACCCCAATCAATCTGTCTTGTTGCACAGCCAGCCGGACAACGTCTGGCGTATCGACTTCCAATTAGGCTGGGATGCCGACCCGGTTGAAGCCGTCAAACCAGAAAACGTGCTGCCCCGCATTCGTGCCCTCCTGGGTGCCGACGCCCCCTTTGAGCTGGAATGGGTCAGCATTTACACCTTTGCCTGCGAGCGCATGGAGCGCTTTCGCCATGGCCGTATTCTGTTTGCCGGAGACTCGGCCCACCGTGTCTCGCCTTTTGGCGCACGCGGCGCCAACAGCGGTATCCAGGACGCCGACAACCTGGCCTGGAAGCTGAATCTGGTTCTGAATGCCCAGGCTCCCGACAGCCTGCTGGACAGCTACAGCCATGAACGTGAATTGGCTGCAGACGAGAACATTCGCCATTCCAGCCGCTCAACAGATTTCATTACGCCTAAAAGCGAAGTCAGCCGCCTGTTCCGTGATGCGGCCCTGATTCTGGCGCGTCGCCACGCCTTTGCCCGTGTACTGGTCAATAGCGGCCGCCTGTCCTTGCCCAGCGCCTACCCAGACAGCCCCTTGAATACGGCTGACACACACGAGTTCTCCGCCACGGCCACACCGCTAGGAGCCTGCGTCCCCGATGCACCTATAGAACAAAACGGTCAGCAAGGCTGGTGGCTGGGTCAATTGGGCAGCGGCTTCACCCTGCTGGAATTTGGCGAAGGCCAGGCCAGCCAGTCTGAAGTGGTAGACGAACTGGTCGCCCAAGGTCTCTTGACCCGCCTGCGTGTCTGGCCCGCTGGCACCAGCGCTACCCAGGCCCAGGGCGGCATCATCGACAGCCAGGATATGCTGCGTCAGCGTTACGACGCCCAACCCGGTTCCTGCTATCTGATTCGCCCCGATCAACACCTGTGCGCCCGCTGGCGTCATCTGGATGGGCAAACTGTCCAGGCTGCCTTGCACAAAGCCTGTGGCCATTTCCTGGAGAGTGCTTCATGTCTACACTGAATACCGATACCCCCCTGGAACGGGCTGACGATTTCTACCAAATGTTGATCGATGCCCACCAAGGCCTGAGCACAGCACAAAGTCATGCCATGAATGCCGCTTTGGTGCTGTTGCTGTGCAATCATGTCGGCTCGCTGGATGTGATCAAGCAAGCCTTGGACGCCGCCCGCCAGACCTGCCTGGAGCAGGCTGCCTGAATCTGGAGACCCCTAATGAGCTCTTTGAATTATCAGATTGGTTTTGGTAACGCTTTTGCCACCGAGGCTCTGCCCGGTGCGCTGCCACTGGGACGCAACTCGCCGCAGCGCTGCCCTTACGGGCTGTATGCCGAGCAGTTGTCCGGCACGGCCTTTACCGCGCCACGCGCCGATAACCGCCGCTCCTGGCTGTACCGCATTCGCCCCAGCGCCAAGCAAGGAGCATTTACGGCATTTGAAGGCGCTCCCCACTGGAACGAAGACTTTGGACAAGGCCCGGCCAACCCCAATCGCCTGCGCTGGAGCCCGCTGAATCTGCCCAGCAAGCCGACCGATTTTCTGGCTGGTGTCCATACCTGGGCAGGCAATGGCAGCAGCGACTCGCAAAGCGGCGTTGCCATCCATCTGTACGCCATCAACAAGTCCATGGGGCGGCGCGTGTTCTACAACGCCGACGCCGAAATGATGTTCGTGCCTGAACAAGGCCGCCTGCGTCTGGTCAGCGAATTGGGCATCATGGAAATCGAGCCTTGCGAGATTGCCGTCATGCCGCGTGGCGTGCGCTTCAAGGTAGAGTTGCTGGACGATGTGGCCCGTGGTTACTTGCTGGAAAACTTCGGCGCCCCTCTGCGTTTGCCCGAACTGGGTCCAATCGGCTCTAACGGCCTGGCCAATGCCCGTGACTTCAAAACGCCGGTAGCCTGGTACGAAGATGTCAGCGAGCCTCATGAGTTGGTCACCAAATTCACAGGCGGCTTCTGGGTTGCGCAACTGACGCACTCGCCGCTGGACGTCGTGGCCTGGCATGGCACGCACGCCCCCTACAAATACGATTTACGCGACTTCAATGTGATCGGCTCGATCAGCTACGATCACCCCGATCCCTGCATTTTCAGTGTATTGACCTCGCCCTCCGACACCCCCGGCACGGCCAACCTGGACTTTGCGATTTTCCCGCCACGCATTCTGGCCATGGAAAACACCTTCCGCCCACCGTGGTTCCACCGTAACTTCGCCAGCGAATTCATGGGCCTGATCCAGGGTGTGTACGATGCCAAGGCCGATGGCTTTGCTCCCGGCGGCTCCAGCCTGCACAATTGCATGAGCCCGCATGGCCCCGATGCCAACACCTTTGACAAGGCCAGCAGTGCGGACTTGAGCAAGGCAGACTATCTGCGCGGTACCATGGCCTTTATGTTCGAGACCCGCAAAGTCATCCGCCCCTCGCAACAGGCCTTGCAAAGCGGCAGCCTGCAAGCCAATTACGATGCCGTCTGGGACGGACTGGAAAAACACTTCTCTACGGAACAAAAGGCATGACCCGACCTTATCTGAATGACACTCACGACCCCAAGCTGCAAAGCTGGGTGCCCGGCGCCAACGAGGCCGATAACGGTTTCCCCATCCAGAACCTGCCCTTTGCCGTGGCCCGTCGCCGTGACAGTCAGGAAGACTTCCGCGTCATGGTGGCTATCGGCCCTTACGCGCTGGACCTGGGCCTGCTGGCCTGCGATACCCCTTGGCACGGCAAAGCCGCCGACGCCCTGGCCGCTTGCGTCAAACCTGCACTGAACGGCCTGATGGCCTTGGGCCAGGAATACTGGAGCGCGCTGCGTGCCGCCTTGTCACATGACTTGCGCCAAGGCTCCTCAGCCGAGTCACGCCTGCGCCCCATGCTGATCGAGCGCAGCAAGCTGGAATACGCCCTGCCCGCCCAAATTGGGGACTACACCGACTTCTATATTTCCGTGCACCACGCAACGGCGGTAGGCAAACAGTTCCGCCCTGATGCGCCCTTGCTGCCCAACTACAAGTGGGTACCCATTGGCTACCACGGCCGTGCCTCCAGCATCGGTGTGTCCGGCCAGCAATTCCCACGACCCGTCGGCCAGACCCGCCCACCCGAAGGGCAGGAGCAGCCCAATTTTGGTCCCTGCCAGCGCCTGGACTTCGAACTGGAAATGGGCATTCTGATTGGCAAAGGCAACGAAGCCGGTCGCCGTATCCCTATCGCTCAGGCAGACGAGCACGTTTTTGGCCTGTGCCTGTTCAATGACTGGTCGGCGCGCGATCTGCAAGCCTGGGAATACCAGCCTCTGGGCCCCTTCCTGGCCAAGAACTTTGCCTCGACGATCTCTCCCTGGGTAGTGACGCTGGAAGCCCTGGCTCCCTTCCGTCGCCCCTTCAGCCGCCCCGAGTCTGATCCCCAGCCCCTGCCTTATTTGCAGGATCAGACCAACCAGGAAAGTGGCGTTCTGGACGTGGAACTGGAGGTGTACCTGAGCACCGAGCAGTCTCGCCAGCAAAAGAAAGACCCCGCTTTGCTCTCGCGCAGCAACTTCAAGGAAGCGTATTGGACGGTGGCTCAACTGGTCGCCCATCACAGCGTCAACGGCTGCAATCTGCAAACTGGAGACCTGCTGGGCACCGGCACCTTGTCCGGCCCGGCCAAGGGTCAGGAAGGCTCCTTGCTGGAAATGAACCAGGGCGGCAAAAACCCCATCGACCTGCCTTGGGGCGAACAGCGTAAATTCCTGGAAGATCAGGACGAGATCATTTTGAAAGGCCTGTGCCGTCAAGATGGCTACCCGACCCTGTCTTTTGGTGAATGTGCCGGTCGAGTATTGCCTGCCGTGCCTTAAATTCAAGACACCTTTGTAAACGACACCCCGCAGCCGGTATCTGGCTTCGGGGTGTTTTTACGTAAAGCTTTATCGAAACAGGCTCGCAAAAACAAAAAAGGGACTTGAAGTCCCCTTTCTGCAAACTCGGAGAGCCCTAGGCAGGCAGTTGCTTATGTCTGGCCCAAGACCAGAGGATATAAAACAGAACGCAGCCATACAGCCCCAGCACAGCGCCTGAAGCCAGCACCTGGCTAAGAAAATGGTAGCCCTGCATGATGCGTAGAAAGCCGAACAACAAACCGGCGCTGATACCCAGCACAAAGCCCCCGGCGGCCAGTTTGCGGCAGCCTGTCATGACGCCCACAAAGAACAGGGACAGGAGCACAAAGCCGGATGCGGCATGAGCACTGGGCAAGGCATTGCCTGCCTCAGCCCAGGAATGCGCCCAGAAGTAGGTGGGCATGAATTCTATACCGCCAAACATGGCCAGATTAAAGGGTCTTGGCATGGCGGTCAGATGTTTCAGTACGCCTACCATTAACGGGCCACTACCCATGAAGAAAGCCGCCCCCGCCCAAGCCAGTTGGCGGCGGGAACCCTTGGGCTGCCGCCAGGCCACGATCGTCCATACCACTGCGCCGCCAAAGGGAACGAACCACACCAGCCTGCGCCCGAACAAATCGACAAAAGGCTGCAATCGCCAGGAAAAGTCCTGGACTTGTGGGTCATAGAAATAGGCACTGAGTGACAGGTCCGTTGCTGAACCCATCGTCACTGCCGCAACGATTCCCAAAACAGTAAAAAAAACGGCACTGGCAACGATATAAGGACGAAAAAACATCTACACACCAAGTAGCTTCAATCAGTCGGGCAATACTTTACCGGGGTTCATGATCCCCAAAGGATCCAGCGCCGTCTTGATCTGCTTCATCAAGGCCAGGGAAACCGGGTCTTTATAACGGGGCAGCAGTTGGCGCTTGAGCTGGCCTACGCCATGTTCGGCACTGATGGAGCCATGGAAACGGTGCACGCTGTCATGGACCAGCGCATAGATCTCGTCCTGACGCTTCAGCAGCTCTTCCTCCGTGAAGGCCGTGCCGCGCGCAACGTTGTAGTGCAGGTTGCCATCACCCAAATGCCCGAATGTCACGTTTTCCAGACCCGGGAAGGCTTCTTGCAAAGCCTTGTCCGTCTCGTGCACGAATTGGGACATCACGGACACAGGGATGGACACATCATGCTTGATGCTTTTCCCATAGGCTTTCTCTGCCAGTGGAATGCTTTCACGCAAATGCCAGAGCGCCTTGCTTTGTGCGATGGTCTCGGCGATAACGGCGTCTTGCACCAGATCTTGCTCCAGAGCCTGGCCGATCACGCTTTCAAAACGCTCGCGGGCATGCTCCAGGCTTTCGCTATCAGACAGCTCCAGCAAGGCATACCAGGCTGCTTTTTCAGCCGGGCCCTGGAAAGGCATACGTTGATCGGGATAGCAATGCAGCACGGCTTGCAGACAATTGCCTGCAATCAGCTCAAAGCCGGTCAAGGACGCCGCCAGCCCCTGGCGCGCCAATGCCAGCACCTGAACGGCATCTTCAATCGTATTCAATGCCAGCAAGGCGGTGCACGCTGCTACAGGCTGGGGATAGAGCTTGATGGTCGCGGCGGTGATGATACCCAGGGTGCCTTCGCTACCAATAAACAGGTTGCGCAGGTCGTAACCGGTATTGTCTTTGCGCAGCCCAAGCAGCCCATGCAGAATTTCACCTTGGGCAGTCACCACTTCCAATCCCAGGGTCAGGTCACGAGCATTGCCGTAACGCAAAACCTGCGTACCGCCTGCATTGGTGGCCAGATTGCCGCCAATCGTGCAGCTGCCTTCTGCGGCCAGACTTAAGGGGAACAGACGCTGATGATCGCGGGCGGCCTGCTGCACATTTTGCAAAATGCAGCCTGCTTCCACCACCATGGTGTCGTTGTCGGTATCCACGCTGCGAATCTTGTTCAGGCGCTCCAAAGACAGCACCAGCGCAGTGGCGCTGTTGTCCGGCGTTGCGCCCCCGCACAAACCGGTATTGCCGCCTTGAGGGACAATAGGCACGCGATACTCGGCACATAGACGCACGACCTGGGCCACTTCTTCCGTCGTTGCAGGCCGGGCCACCGCCAAGGCAGTACCGGTATAGCGTCCACGCCAATCCTCCAGGTACTGCTGCATGGATTGTCCTGTCAGCACATGTTGCTGACCAATACGCTGTTCAAGTTCGTTCAGAAAAGTCATGACCCAAGCCACTCAAGAAAAACAATCAGGCGCTCTTGCTGTCGCGCTACAGCTCTTAATGGTAACTCACGAAAGCCGGTGGCATTCGCGCTAAACTTCTTTCTTTGTGTATTCGTTCAGGACGCGACAGTGACCCACATTCCCGCTCTACCGACCGCTGTATTCAAAGCCTACGATATTCGGGGCACCGTTCCCGAGCAACTGAATCCCGACTTCGCCTACCAATTAGGTCTGGCCCTGGCGGCCTTGGCCCGTGAACAAAGCGTGCAAACCCTGGTAGTGGGTTACGACGGCCGCCACAGCAGCCCTGCTCTGTCTCGTGCCCTGCAACAAGGGATCCAGGCAGGCGGAATCGACACAGTCGATCTGGGTATGGTTCCTACTCCCGTCGTCTATTTTGCGGCCAATGTACTGGAAACCGGCTCGGGCGTAGCCATCACAGGTAGCCATAATCCGTCCAACTACAACGGCTTCAAGATGATGATGGCCGGCAAGACCTTGCACGGCCAGGATATCCAGGGCCTGATGATACGCATGCAAGCCGGTATTGAGCCTGCGGCTCAAGCAGGCACCGGCGAGAAAAAGGACTTGCTGGACCAGTACGTCAGCACCATCGCCGAACGTGTCAAACTGGCCCGTCCCATGAAAATTGCCCTGGACTGCGGCAACGGCGTGGGTGGCGTCGTGGCTGCTCGCCTGTTCAAGGCCCTGGGTTGCGAAGTGGACATGCTGTTTGAGGATGTAGACGGCAGCTTCCCCAATCACCACCCGGACCCGGCCGAGCCGCACAACCTGCAAGACCTGATCGCCCATGTTCAAAACACGGACTGCGAAGTGGGTCTGGCCTTTGACGGCGATGCCGACCGCCTGGGTGTGGTGACTCGAACGGGTCAGATCATCTGGCCTGATCGTCAGTTGATTCTGTACGCGCGCGATATTTTGCAGCGCGAACCTGGCTCCACGATTATTTTTGACGTGAAATGCAGCCGCCACGTCGCCCTGGAAATTGCCAAGGCCGGGGGTGAGCCCTTGATGTGGCAAACCGGCCATTCGCTGATCAAGGCCAAACTGGCCGAAACGGGTGCCCCTTTAGCTGGCGAAATGAGCGGCCACGTATTCTTCAAGGAAGGCTGGTACGGCTTTGACGATGGCCTGTACACCGGCGCACGTCTGCTGGCGATCCTTTCTCGCGGTGACAACCCTACGGCAGAGCTGGAAGCCTTGCCGCAAGACCTGTCTACACCGGAACTGAAACTGCCTTTGGCCGAGGGCGAGCCCCATGCCTTGATTGCCCGCCTGCAAAAAGATGGCCGCTTCCCCAGCTCCAATCAGCTCAACACGATTGATGGTGTGCGTGCCGAGTATCCGGATGGCTTCGGTCTGGCTCGTGCCTCCAACACCACGCCTGTGATTGTGCTGCGTTTTGAGGCCCAGTCCCAAGAGGCGCTGGATCGGATTCAGGGGGAATTCCGTGCTGCACTGTTGGCTTTGAAGCCTGATGCTGCTTTGCCTTTCTAAGGCGGTGGAGGTTCGCCAATACCAGATCCCTGCTCGCTGGTCTCTAGTCTCTAGTCTCTAGTCTCTAGTCTCTAGTCTCTAGTCTCTAGTCTCCAGCGCAGTATAAAAATGCCTCCACGCGGCAACTTTGGCTTGCTGTCCCCCAAGGGGGCACTTTTTACCGGGACGACTAGCCTTGGGGCAGCACTGCGATAAAAAAAGAGCTGCACTGCCTCTGAAACCTTGGATTCAACCCTAAGTCACAGCAAGCAGTTCAGCCCGTTTTTTATGCCTTGGCCCAAGCCCCAGGCAGTCAAAGCCTTAACGGCTCAAATACTGATACAGATCCAGATGAGCCTCGCTGATGCGGCCTATATCAAAAGCCTCTTCAGCCAGACGGCGGCTTTCCGCCCCCATGGCTTGCCGCTTGGCCGTATCTTCACCCAAGTCCATCACAGCCGCCGCCAATGCCTGCGCATTACGCACTGGCACCAGCACACCGGTCACGCCAGGTTCGATGGCATCACGGCAACCGGGTACATCCGTTGTAACCACCGCGCGCCCGCAGGCTGCGGCTTCTACCAAGGACTTAGGCAGGCCCTCACGGTAGGACGGCAGCACGGCAATGTGTGATTGAGCGTAAAGCTGCGCAATATCGCTACGTTCGCCCAGACACTCCACCACGCCCTGCTTTTGCCAGCTCTGCCACTCCTGATCGCTGATACTGGCCGGATTACCGGGGTCGGGACTGCCAGCCAGTACCCATTTAACCGGGCTACCTTGAGCAGCGCTGATGCGTGCAGCTTCAACAAACTCACGCACACCTTTATCTACCAACAGGCGCGATACCATCAGGGCAACGGGCGGGCCTTCGGGCTCTGGCAAAGCCTGAAACTGATTCAAGTCCACGCCTGAGCCACGAATCAGGACGCACTGATCGCGTTTGACAACACGGTCTTCCAGCAAGACATCACGGTCATTGCTGTTCTGGAAAATCACGCGGCTATTCGGATGTCCCAAGGCAATGCGGTAAAGCTGCAGGGCAATCCAGCGCACCGGATCAAAGGACTTGTCGCGCTTGGTAAATACATAGCCCAGCCCGGATACAGCGGCCAGAAAACCAGGCACGCCGGCCAGTCGCGCTGCAATCCCTCCATACAGAACCGGCTTGATGGTGACCGCATGCACCAGCTCCGGACGCTCACGGCGAAACAAGCGCCATAAAGCCCAAATGGTGTGCAGCTCTTGCAAGGGGTTGGTCCCGCTGCGTGTCATGGGCAAAGCATGGTGATGCAGGCCGTGACGCTCGATCTCGGCAACCGCCGGGCCGTCCATGGTGGCGACATGCACGTCATAACCCTCACGTTGAGCGGCTTGCGCCAAAGGCAAACGATGTGACAGGAAAAAAGCGGGGTTATTGACCACGAACATCAGCATGCTCGTTTTCTTGCTGGTTTCGTCCGTCAAGGCACTCAAGGCCTGACGGCTGCGCTTGCGCTTGGGGGGATACTGCGCCGTCAAGGTCTTCCAGGCCTGCGTGTAATTCTTGACCATGCCTTCCAGGGAGAACAGGCGGGCAACCCGTTCACGCGCATGCTCATGACGAGCCTGCCAGGAAGGTGCACCCAGTTCATCAACCGCGCTATTGATCGCGCCTGCCAAGGCTTCAGCATTGCTGGGGGGTACAATCCAGCCCTCATTACCGACGATCAAGGCAGCATCACCCACATCGGTGACCACATTGGACACCCCCGCAGCCATTGCTTCGCAGACCACGTTGGGAAAACCTTCTGCCGAGCTGGACAAGACATGCACGTCCAGCGCATTCATCAGGCGAGGGACATCGCTGCGTCGTCCCATCAGGATGACGCTCTCGCGCAACTGATGCTGATCCAGCAAGCGCATCAAGGTTTCGTTATTGCTGTCCATGCCGTCGCCAATCAAAAGGCAACGCAAGCCCGGATGACGGTGCAGGCTGCGAGCTAAGGCGGCCAGCAGATTGGGATGATCTTTAAGCGGATTCCAGCGGGCCACACTGCCAATGACAGGCGTATCCAGTGACAGGCCCAATTCTTCGCGCACTTCTTCACGTGCCTGCGGGTCAGGGTGCCAACGGCTTAGATCGTAGCCATTGGGAATCACTTTCATGATGTCCGCACGATAACCCCACTGCTTGTGACGTCGGGCGGCATTTTCTGCGCAGGACACAATCAAATTGGGAATAAAGCGTGACAGGCGGGCGCACAGCCAGGCCACCATACGAGCTTTCGGGCTGCCTTGATACAGATTCGCGCCGGAGTTACGAATACCCCAGGACACAGCCGGAATGCCGACCAGTCGCGCTGCGGCACCACCGATCAGATCGGAGTGATACATCCAGGTCTGCACCACATCGGGCTGCAAATCGCGCAGCAAGCGCGTCAGCGATCGCAGACCTTTCAAAAAGCCCAGCGGCGAGTGCATGTGCAGGCAGTACAAAGGAACGCCTGCAGCCCGCAATTGCGGCCCAAAAACGTCTTCCTCGCCCAGAGAAATCACAATATGTTCGGTATCTTGACCGGGTGCCGTCACCAAGCGGAACAAGACGGTTTCTGCCCCACCCTGCCCCAGTCCCGCAATAATATGCACGACTCGCAAAGGCGGCGTTACTTTCTCCAGCTTGTCATCCACGGCGTCTGTTTCCTGATTCAACGACCTTGGCTGCATTGCACTCATGCTTTGGCTCCCTCTTCGATACCGCCACGGGCGGCCTGAAAGACCTGGTCCCAGTTAAGCAAAACCTGCTCTAGTTCATAACGCTGACGCACCGCTGCAGCGGCACGACGGCCCAAGACGCCCCGAAAGACGCCATCCCCCATCAGCTCGGCCAGGGCGGCAGTCAAGGCACCTTCATCCCCTACCGGCACCAGCAGGGCATCCTTGCCATCGGAACTGATTTCGCGCGGGCCGCTGGGGCAATCAACCGTCACGGCGGGCAGGCCCATGGCCATGGCTTCCAGCAACACGTTCGGAAAGCCCTCTACTTCCGAAGTCATGACAAAGGCATGGGAGCGCGCCATTTCCTGCCAGGGCTCAGCGGTCTTGCCGGCCAGTTCGATACGATCGCCCGCGCCGGACATGGCAATCTGCTGCACCAATTGGGCTCGCTGCGGGCCATCACCCCAGATTTTCAATTTCCATTCCGGATGCTCGGCGGCCAGGCCTGCAAATACGCGGATCAAGACATCAAAACGTTTGGAGGGCACCAGACGCCCCATGGCCATCAAGGTGCAGTGACGGTTCTCCTCCACCCGCACCTCGCGCTGCACGGCATTCAAGGCCTGCGGCAAGGGGTTGGGAACCACCATGACCTGCTTCATGCCCGGCACCATGGCCTGGAACGCCGCCACACTGGCTCGGGTTTGCACAGTCACTACCTGCGCCTTGGGGTACAGACGGCGGCGCAGGCTTTGCAGCAGCTTGCCTGCGCTGCTGCTAAAGGCCGGGTTGGTGCGTTCACCCACCACAATAGGGACGCCCATGCCGCCCAGCCCCAGCAACACATTGATATTCACATTGGTCAGAAAAGACACGATGACATCAGGCTGTTTTTCATGCACCAGCTTGCGCATGGCGTGCAGCTTGGCCAAGGGTTTGGGCAACCAGCTACCGCGCATGCGATGGGCCAGCCACACCAGTTCCACCTTGGAGTCAATAGGGTAAAAGGCGCTGCCTCCTCCACTATAAGTAGGCACCAGGGTGACCTGATCGCCCCGCAAACCCCAGGCATTGGCCAGGGTGGAAGCGACGCGCTCGGCGCCGCCTGCGTTCAGGGAGCTGACGAAAAACAGAATATTCACTGGGCCTCCGTGGGCTCATCGACCGGGTAGCTTGGGCCTGCTGGCACTAGGCAAAGCGCCATTTTAAGGCCGACGCAAGCACTGTTCCAACACTTGCTGCCATAGCGCCAGAACTCGGGCCGAGGAAAAACGATCGCGCACATCCGTGGCGCGGCGCGCCAATCGCTGACGCTTGTCGTCGTTGGACATCAGGTCGGATAAATGGGCTGCCAGGGCTTCCACGTCTTCAATCGGGCGTACCAAGACGCCGTCAATATTGGCACGGATAATCTCGCGCGGGCCGGTATCGCAATCAAAGGCAACCGCGGTCAAACCGCTGGCCATGGCTTCCAGCAGGCTGTTGGACAAGCCTTCCATGCGGGAGCTGAGTACATACAGATCAGACTGCTCGTACCAGTCCGCCATATTGCCGACGCGGCCGGGAAGCTGAATCCGCTCTTGCAGCTCCAACTCTTCAATTCGTGCTTCCAGAGGAGCACGCTGCTCGCCTTCGCCCAGAATCACCAAGTCCCAGTCCGGGAAATAGTTGGACAACATGGCAAAGGATTCGATCAGGGTGTCAAACCCTTTAACCGGGTGCAGTCGCCCCACAGCCAGCAAACGTTTGCGGCCTTCTGGCAGTTCGGGCACCGGCACGACAGGCTCGGCACTATCCATAGGCCAGCGTACGGCATTAGGAATTACCTGAACCTGGCTGCCGGGCACATGCTCGCGCAACCAGTCTGCAGTACCAGCAGTCAGCGCGATCACGGCATGAGCTTGCGGATAGGTACGCAAACGGGCTTTTTGCCAGAAAGAGGACAAGGATTGGGAGGGCGGATGCGTATGCTCGGTAGCAATCACCTTGCAGGGCAAGCCTTTGGCGGCAGAAATGGCCAGTACCGAGGAAGTGGTCATCATGCCCAGAACCACATCGGGTTTGGTCTTGCGTATCAGGGATCGCACCCGGCTCACGCGCCGCCAGTTCTTCCACAAGGCATCCAGGCGGCCACGACTGCTGCCTGCCGTTCCCAGCACGTGGCGCTCTACGCCCTCTGCTACGGTATACGCGTCTTTGTCACGGCCGGCCTGCGTCACCAGAGACACTCGATAGCCGCGCGCCACCCAGGCTGCGCTTAAATCGACGGCGACACGTTCTGCCCCGCCCCCACCCAAAGAGTGGATAAGCAGCATGATATGAGGGCGAACTCCCGAATGACTGTGCACGTTTTCCTATTCCTGCGAACCAGGCGCAAAGGCACTGGCTGGCTTCAAAGCCAAGATGAAATAACAAGTGAAAGAAGCCGCATACATCAGGCTGGTCGCCAGCATGATGCCCGACGGACCCATGCGCGCCGCCAGAATCGGGTTCAGGGCCGCTTTCACCAAAAAATTGATCACGGCAATAATTGCCATGGATTTATAACGGTTCTGACTGGCCAATAGCTGCACCAGAATCAGCACCCCAAAATAAAAAGGCAGTTGCACCAGTCCCCAGCTAAAAACCTGGGCGACGGTGGCCGTATCCTGCGCGGTAAACGCGCCACGCTCAAACAGCAGTGCCACGCCCCAAGGAGCCAGCAGGACGCCGATGGCCGCCGCTACTCCACCAGCCGCCAACATCATGACCGACCATTTCAAGGCCATGGAACGAGCACGGGCGTTATCGCCCCGACTTTGAATATCAGCCAGCACAGGCAAGGCAGCACGACCTACAGAGGCCGCACCCACACCTAGAACCAAGGCCAGCAAGCGCGTGGCATAACCCAAGGTCGCGTTGGCATTCGCGCCCAGATTGGCCGCCGTATATTGGTCGATAGGGCCGACAAAGCTCATGGCAACCTGCCCCACTAGCATGATCGTGGCGGCCTTGAGCAAATCCGGCCACTGTTCGGCACGCAAGCTGATCGTGGGACGAGCCCAGATCTGATCAGCCCGAGAAGCCAGAATCATCAGCCACACGGCCTGGATCGTCATGCCCAGCAAGGTGCCCCACAACAAGGGGCCAATGCCGGCATTGGCGCCTGCGGCCAGCACCCAGATCAGGATGACAAAGGCAGGAACACTTTCCAGCAAGGTGTTGATGTGACGCTCATGCGCCCGCAAACGGGCGGCACTCAGGCCAATCATCAGGGTCAGAACCGCCGCTGGCGCAAAGGCAAACAGCAGTTCCTGGCTCATTTCATGGACTGCAGGGCTTAAACCCTGTCCCGTCCATTGCAGCACCCAGGGCCAGCTAATCCAGATCAATGCACCCAGCACGCAGCCCAGCACAATGCACCAGGCCTTGAGTTCACCCAGAAAACGGCTGCGCGCTGCCGGTTCCAGACGATGTAAGCGCACCAGAACGGGAATCAGCACAACGGACATGGAGCCAACGATTGTCACTGGCAGCCAATTGGCCATGACCATCGTGAACTGATAGGCATCGACTACATCGCTCACACCGTAGCGATAAGCCACCGCCATTTCTTTGAAAGCGCCCGCTGCCTTGCCCAGCAACAGAAAAAACGCCACCCGCATCGCCCCCAGGGCGATGCGACGGTGGTCGTCATGCAAACTAGACAGACGTGCTTTCAGGCTGGCCCAAATCAACTCAGAAACGCCACGTACCAGGGCATGGCTGTGTTCAGGCCCTGCAAAATCGTGTGAGTCGGCTCGTAACCCAATTGGGTGCGAGCCTTAGTGATATCGGCTTGAGAGTGCAGCACATCGCCCGCGCGGAAGTCCGCATAGATGGGCTGTTTGGTGTAGTTCACACCATTTGCACTCAAGGTCTGCTTCAAGTGCTCGAACAGCTCGTTCAGGCTGGTACGAGCATTGACGGCCACGTTATAGACTTCGGCCACAGCAGGTTTTTGCTGCACGGCGGCCAGGATATTCATCTGAATAACGTTGTCGATAAAGCAGAAATCGCGGCTGGTCTGGCCATCCCCATTGATTTGCACATCCTGGTTCTGGATCATGGCCGATACCCATTTGGGGATCACCGCAGCGTAAGCACCATTGGGGTCCTGACGTTTGCCAAATACATTGAAGTAACGCAGGCCCACGCTGGAAAAGCCATAGGCACGGGCAAACACGTCCGCATACAGCTCGTTCACGAACTTGGTGACGGCGTAGGGGGACAGTGGACGACCAATCGTATCCTCCACCTTGGGCAAACCGGGATGGTCGCCATAGGTAGAACTGGAAGCCGCATAAACAAAGGCTTTAACCTGTTCGTCACGCGCAGCCACCATCACGTTCAAGGCGCCGTTCACGTTGACCTCATTGGAAGTCAGCGGATCGTTCAAGGAACGAGGCACCGACCCCAAAGCGGCCTGGTGCAGCACATAGTCCACGCCTTTAACAGCTTCGCGACAGGTATCCAGATTGCGGATATCGCCTTCAATAAAGCGAAAACGAGCCCAGCGCTCGGCACCAACCTGATCGCGCACTTCGTCCAGATTGTATTGATGGCCGGTTGCAAAGTTATCCAGACCTACCACCTGCTGATCCATTTTCAGCAGGGCTTCCAGCAGGTTGGAACCGATAAAGCCGGCACAACCCGTAACCAGCCAGGTTTTAGGCTGATTACGCAGTTGCTGGCTCGCCTGTTCAAATGCAGCGCTCATAATGCTTTCCAAAATTAAAGACGCAGATCGGATTGTTCGCGATCAAACACATACTTCAAGTCGTAGAGCACATGCTCGGGCTTGCCCCATTGGCGCACACCCTCCACACCCAGTTCCTTGAACTGCTTGTGGGCTACAGCCACGATCACCCCGTCGTACTCACCCGCTTTAGGAGTTTCAACCGGAGTAATACCGTATTCATGTTGCGCTTCTTTAGGGTCAACCCATGGATCGTATACATCTACGTGAACATCGTATTGCTTGAGTTCATGCACGATATCGACGATGCGGGTGTTACGCAGGTCCGGGCAGTTTTCTTTAAAGGCCAGACCCAGCAACAGGACGCGCGAACCTTGCACCTGAATGCGGCGCTTGGTCATGGCTTTAACCAGTTGGGAGGCCACATAGCCGCCCATGGAGTCGTTCAGACGGCGGCCAGCCAGAATGATCTCGGGGTGGTAGCCAATGGCTTGCGCCTTGTGGGTCAGGTAGTAGGGGTCCACACCAATGCAGTGGCCGCCTACCAGACCGGGACGGAAAGGCAGGAAGTTCCACTTGGTGCCCGCCGCTTCCAGCACGTCCAGCGTATCGATGCCCAGGCGGTTGAAGATCAGAGCCAATTCGTTGATCAGGGCGATGTTCACGTCGCGTTGGGTGTTCTCGATCACCTTGGCCGCTTCTGCCACACGAATGGAGCTGGCCTTGAAGGTACCCACCACAATGATCTCGCGGTACAAGGCGTCGACCAATTCAGCGACTTCGGGGGTTGAGCCGGAAGTCACTTTCTTGATGGTGGAAACTCGGTGTTCCTTGTCGCCCGGATTGATACGCTCCGGGCTGTACCCCGCGTAGAAATCTTCGTTAAAGCGCAGGCCCGACACTTGCTCCAGCACAGGCACACACACTTCTTCGGTCGCGCCGGGGTAAACCGTGGATTCATAAACCACAATGTCACCACGCTTGAGCACTTTACCGATGGTCTCGGAAGCGCGGACCAGGGGAGTCAGATCAGGCTGCTTGAATTCATCGATAGGCGTGGGCACGGTCACAATGAACACATTGGCCTGTGCCAGTTCATCGGCCTCGCAGGAGTAGCTCAAGCCACTGGCCTGGGCCAGTTCTTCGCTCTCGACCTCCAACGTGCGGTCTACCCCTTCCTTGAGTTCGGCGACACGACGCGCGTTAATGTCAAAACCAATAACGGAACGCTTTTTGCCAAACTCTACAGCCAAAGGCAAACCGACATATCCCAAGCCGATGACGGCCAGTTTCACATTCTCAAGTTGCAACTTCATTCTCCAGTTAGCGCTATGCGCAAGGAATAATCTTGAACGCCTGACAGTATCAGTCCCGATCTATCCGCCGCCGTACCGAGGGTAGCAGCAGCCAGGAAGGGCGACGCCACGAAACCAGACGGGAATAGAGCCAGATATAAACCAGTGAGAAGGCCAGCATGCTGGCACACAAAGCCCAGGTATTGTCCCACCAGATCGTGGCCGGCACCAAACCGATCAGGGCCAGCACCCACAGGTACGGCGAGGTCATGGCATTACAAAACGCGGGCAAGGCTCCGCCACTGTCACGACTGAACGTGGAACGCACCAGACGACGGAACACCAGTTGATGCAGGTGCAGCGCGTCCGGCTGATCCACAGGCACACCGCGTTTGAAACGGCGACGCCAGATCGAAAACATGGTTTCAAAAACAGGGTAAAACAGCACGGCCAAGGCGTAAAACGGCGACACACTGGGGTTGCGCACCACCAGTTGCACAGCCAGTTCAGCCAGCATGAAGCCCAGGAAATATGCGCCCCCATCCCCCAGAAAGACCCGTCCGAAAGGAAAGTTCCATACCAGAAAGCCCAGGGTGGCCGACGCCAGCGAGGCGGCAATCAGGAAAATCGGAATGTCCTGCACCTGCAAGGCCACCAGAGCCAGGGACAGCGCCATCAAGGTGGCGATCATGCCGGCCAGGCCATTCATACCGTCAATAATATTCAGGGCATGGGTACAGCCGCCTACCGCAATCATGGTAAAGAGCAGCGAAATGGGCCAGAAACCCAGAACCCAATCAGCCCAGCTCACCCCAACACGCGACACACCGCCCAGCAACCACCAGGCAATCGCGGCCGACAGGAAAGCGGCCAGCAAGCGTTTCAGGGAACCTACGTCCTTGGTGATGTCCTCGACCAGGCCCGCCACAAATACCGGCATGGCAGCCAGAAACAAGACTGGCCACAGCCAGGTCAGTGTCATATTGCTGGGCCCAAGGACCAGCAAGCCAGCCAAACTGCCTGCCACCACGGCCAGACCACCCACACGCGGGGTAGGACGAGAATGGGACGCTTGGGGTTTACTAAGGTCGCTGTCCCCGGTCAGACGGCCATGCCAACGTTCGGAGGCCACGATCAGCCCGCCGACCATAAAAGCCACGACACAGATATACAACCAGGTAAGAGACTCCCCCATCTGAGGTAAAGACACCGCAAAACACCTGCTAGGTTAGGAACTACACATTATCAACCTGCCTTCCGGCTTGTGTCCGTGACCAGTCGCATTAAATGCAACAATTTCCGTCAAGTCCCGTATCACTTTCGTGTAGGCAGGAGTAGCTCGCTAATTTGCCCGAGCGCGAGCCCGAAAGCAAGTATTTTGCGGGATTGGGGCTCAGGAATCGGGTTGCGGCAACGGTTCTGTCGAGGCCAGCTGATTACCGCACTCGGTCAGGAGTCGCCGTAACCAGCGATGGCTGGGCGAATGCCGGTTACGTTCATGCCAGAGCTGATAAAAGCGCATGGGCGGAAACTCCAGCGGGGCCTCCAGAATCGCCAGGGGCAATAGTCGACAATAAAACTCGGCGAAATGACGCGAAGTCGTAAAAATCAGGTCTGTATTCTGTAGCAAATACGGTGCTGCCGAAAAGGACTGCACCGCCACGCTTTCATCACGCTGAATACGTAAGGTCGCCAAGGTTGTATCGATGACACCGCGCTGGTTGATGGAATACGGCATGGGCACCACATGGCGCGCCCGCACGTAATCATCCATGGTCAGCCCCTTGCGAGCCAAGGGGTGCGTTGCCGCTACCAGGCAGACAATCTGATCTTCCAGCAGCACGGACAGATGCATGCGATCGGGCGGTTCGGGCCAGTTCCCAATGACCATATCCAGGTCGCCTTCCGCCAAAGAACGCTCAAAATCAAAGCTGGCATCCAGAGAATGCAGATTCAAGCGTGCCCCCGGTGCCTCGCGACGCATGCGCTCGACCACTCCACCAATAAAGACAGGCGCCAGATAATCTGGCGCTCCGATATGAAACTCACTGCGACTTACCTGAGGGTCGAAACTGTCGGGTGCATTAACCATACAGTCGATCTCGGCCAGAGCTCCTTTAGCGTGGGCCAGCAGGCCAATGGCGCGCTCGGTAGGCACCATGCCCCCTTTTTCGCGTACCAGCAAAGGATCGCCAATAATGTCACGCAAGCGTCGTAAGGCCGCACTGATAGCAGGCTGCGACTGGTTCATTTTGAACGCGGTACGCGAGACGCTGCGCTCGGTAACGAGTAAGCAAAATACCCTCAAGAGATAGGTATCAAGCGGGTTATCCCCACGTCGGGCGGCCATCTTATTCTCTCCTTCTTACGCTTTTTTCCAGCATGATAATGACATACATGCACAATACGAGATGGCATATATCATTTATACGCCTAATTCTATTTTATTTATAAACAGAAAACTTAAACTGGTCCCATATAAGAAAATCATAGCCCACAGGCGGTGGTTTATAAGGGTTTGAATAAATCAAACATACCGTGTAAACGCCCACCCACTACCCTTGATAAAACGGCCTCCAGGCCTGGTCCTGGAGCCGCCTCGGCTCGCACTATTTACGCTTAGATAATCGGACTGACACATGACTACTCAAACCCTTACCACCACACAGGCGCTCACCGAACTCTCCAGCCTGGATCAGAGCCAATTTGTGGACAAGCTCGAAGGTATTTTTGAACATTCCCCCTGGGTCCCTGAGCGTAGCTGGAACCAGCGTCCCTTTGAAAGCGTGGATCAGTTGCACGCCTGCATGGTGCAAGTGGTCCAAGAAGCATCGCACGAAGAACAGAAGAACCTGATCTGTGCTCACCCCGAGCTGGCTGGTAAAGAAGCCGAGCAAGGGACACTGACCACCGCATCGACAGGCGAACAACGTGGCGCCGGCCTGGATCAGTGTTCGGCCGAAGAGCTGGCCCGTCTGCGTGGTCTGAATGCCCAATACCGTGAGCGCTTCGGTTTTCCCTTCGTGATTGCCGTCAAGGGTTTGAGCCGTTACCAAATCATGGATACAGTAGAAGCTCGTCTGAACAACAGTGCTGAAACCGAGTTTCAAGCTTGTCTGACTGAAATCGGCAAGATTGCCCGTTTCCGTCTGGATGCGCTGCTGGGCTGATTTTGCTGCCTGCCGGGTCTTGTTGACCCATCCAGTTCACGGGGTAGCGCCAGCCTGCGGGCACGCTGCCCTTTGTTTCCTCTGACCCTTCGTGGCGCGGCTGCTTTCAGCCCCACGCGGGTCTGCCCTACCAAGGACCTCTACCATGACAATCACATTGAAGTTGGAAACCCTGACAGCCGAAGCCTTCGCCCCCTTTGGTGATGTCATCGAGGCCTCCGACACGGTTCAGCACTTCACCATCAATGAAGGCAATACCGAGCGCTACCACGACCTGGCCAAGATCGAGCCGGGTGCAGACGGTCACGCGATTGTGTCCATTTTCCGTGGTCAGCCACGCACCCTGCCCTTTACCGTGGAAATGATGGAACGCCACCCCAAAGGTAGCCAGGCCTTCATTCCGCAGTCCGGCCAACCGTATCTGGTGATTGTGGCCCCTGCTGGCCCGACTCCCAAGGCAAGCGATCTACGCCTGTTCCTGGCCCGTGGCGACCAGGGCGTGAACTACGCAACTGGCGTTTGGCACCACCCCTTGATGGCACTGAATCAAGTGGCCGACTTCATCGTGATTGACCGCAAAGGTCCCGGCGACAACTGCGATGTGATTCAGCTGGAAGAAAAAGCCATCATTGCTGAACTGGAAACCACAGCAGCGTGAGCCAGTCCTGTCCCATCACGCCGGACATAGCGGCCATTTACGCCCATCGTCCGGCCGATATTGATCCTGAGCACTGGCGCGCCCGTGTCAATCTGGCCGCCGCCTACCGGCTGGCGGCCCGCCAGGGCTGGGACGATATCATCTACACCCATATTTCCCTGCGCCTGCCCGGCCACGACGACACTTTCCTGATCAATCCCTTCGGTTTGCGCTTTGATGAAATCTGCGCTTCCAATCTGCTCTTGATTGATACCCAGGGCCAGGTTGTGGACGGCACAGGCCGTCGTGCCAACCCCAGCGGTTTTGCCATTCACGGCGCCGTTCACCGCGCCCGAGCGGATGCACACTGTGTCATCCACTTACATACAGATGCCTCGATTGCCGTCTCGGCTCTGTCCTGTGGACTGCTGCCTCTATCGCAACACGCCATGCGGTTCTGGCAGGATATTGGCTATCACGACTATGCCGGTCTGGCCTTCCCGCCCCAGGAGCAAGAGGCCCTGCTCAAGCAATTAGGCTCCTATCCCGCCCTGCTCTTGCGCAATCACGGCGCCCTGACCTGTGGCCGTACTGTTGCCGAAGCTTATGTCCTGATGGATGCCTTGGAGCGCGCCTGTCGCATTCAGCTCTCGGCCATGGCTGCCAGCCCGCAACTGCACCTGCCCCCGACGGATGTGCTGGATTTGACACATCGCCAGCTTTTACCCGGGGATGAGCCAGAGGGCTTGTTAGAATGGCCAGCCTTGCTGCGCAAGCTCTATCAGAGCGAGCCGGATTTTTGCCGCTAAGACCCTTTCCACCCCTACGGAGCTTTTATGCCTTCTATTAACGTACAACTATTCGACGGCCGTCCCGTGGAAATCAAGCGTGAGCTCGCCCAGGCCCTGACTAAAGAAGCCTGTCGCGTGCTTGGCTGTACCCCGGAGGCCGTCGACGTGGTCTTTACCGACGTCAAACGCGAGGACTGGGCCACGGCCGGCGTCCTGTGGTCGGACAAATAACTCAGACCCATGAAAAAGCGGCCACAGGGCCGCTTTTTTTATATCTTTCAGCACCTTAACGGCTCTTCAAACGTAAATCAAACAGTAGTTTGGAGGCTGTTAACATAGATTTTCAGGACGGACTAGGTGGGCAATACCCCTAGCACTGAAAAATGCATGAAAAAAGCAGGAATCTGCTAGGGCGTGGCCTGAACACAGGCCCCATCTACAGGGCTTATATCCTTTCCCCCCTGTCAGCATCAGCCTGCCATACGCTTTTACGTATTCTACTTATCAAGCCGTACTGCCTTCCAGTGATACGGCCCATCCGATAACTTTATGCTTACGCGGCCCAGGCATCGGCTGCGCATAACGTATTAATAAGGAGACCCGGATGTCCGCCAACCCAGAAGTGTCCACACCTGCTGCTTGTGACGGTGTAGACGAACGCCTACCAACGGGGCGCCTAGCAACCCTTGGTTTGCAACACGTCATGGTGATGTACGCGGGCGCAGTTGCTGTCCCCCTGATCATTGGTGCGGCCTTGGGCCTGTCCAAGGAACAGATCGCATTCCTGATTAATGCCGACCTGCTGTGCTGTGGCCTGATCACCATCATCCAAGCTCGTGGCCTGGGTATGTTCGGTATCAAACTGCCCGTCATGATGGGCGTGTCCTTTGCAGCGGTCAGCCCCATGATCGCCATTGGCCTGGATCCGCAACTGGGCCTGCCCGGTATTTTCGGCGCCACCATTCTGGCCGGTATCTTCAGTATTCTGATTGCTCCGGTATTTAGCCGTCTGATGGGCCTGTTCCCCCCGGTCGTGACCGGCATCATCATTACCGTGATTGGCGTGACGCTGATGCGCGTGGGTCTGAACTGGATCGGCGGCGGCTCCCCTACTATTACTGACGCCGCCACCGGCCTGTCCATCCCCAACCCCGAATACGGCTCGCTGGAAAACCTGGGCATTGCCCTGATGGTGCTGACTGTGATCCTGCTGATCACCAAGTTTGCACGCGGTTTCCTGGCAAACGTGGCAGTGCTGATTGGCCTGCTGGTCGGTTTCTTTGTCTCTTTGGCCATGGGTCGCATCACCTTTGAAGGTCTGGATCAGACCAGCTGGTTTGCGGTGGTGACTCCATTCCACTTTGGCGTGCCTACTTTCAGCTGGGCCCTGCTGGGCGCAGCGGCAGTCCTGTCCCTGATCATGGTTGTGATCATGGTTGAGTCTCTGGGCATGTTCCTGGCATTGGGTTCCATCTGCGGCCGTCCTACCGACCGAGAAGCGCTGGTGCGCGGTCTGCGTACCGACGGTCTGGGTACCCTGGTGGGCGGCATCATGAACACCTTCCCGCATAGCTCGTTCTCGCAAAACGTGGGCCTGGTCAGCGTGACCGGCGTGCGCAGCCGCTGGGTATGTGTCATGGGCGGTGCCTTCCTGATCATGCTGGGCTTGTTCCCCAAAATGGCTTTCATTGTGGCCTCCATCCCCAACTACGTTCTGGGCGGTGCTGGCATTGTGATGTTCGGCATGGTGGCCGCTACCGGCATCAAGATCCTGATGTCGGCCAACCTGAACCGTAACCCTTACAACCCCTATATCGTGGCCATCAGCCTGGGCTTTGGCATGATTCCCCTGGTTGCCGAGCACCTGCTGGACAAGATGCCCCCTGCTCTGGCTCCCTTGCTGCATAGCGGAATCTTGCTGGCTGCCGTATCTGCCATCTTGTTGAACCTGTTTTTCAACGGCATGGAAAAATACGCCGACCAAGGTCACACCGTTGAATCCACCGCTGCTACCCAGGCCCGCAAACAGGCCGCCGCTCAAAACGCGACTGAAGACAGCGGCAATCACCTGGCCTCGCAAAACGGCTAAGCCCCTTTTTGATCAGCCGCCCTGCCTGAAATGGGCGGCTGTTCAAATTTCCGCAGTACCTTCATAAAAGTATCGACTGTCCATAATTAATCTAAGCAAGGTCAGTAACACCCACTCAAAGAAAACTAAGGCCGCAGGCCGTAAGGGACATCAGATCCCAAGGACCTGCTTGCGCTCAAACAAAGAGGAGACACCATGAAAAAGCTACACCCTGCTCGCTGGGCATACGCCCTGCTGGCCGCCCCACTGCTGTCCAGCCCCGCCTTGGCAGCCGACTGGAGCGACACCTTTTTAGGCTACCGCTTCAGCACGCAATACACCGAGCCGATGAACGATCGGACTATCCAGAAGCACATCCTGAGCCTGACACACGTTAACGGCTACAGCCTGGGCCAGAACTTCTTTAACCTGGATATTCTGCAGTCGGATCGCTACGACCCGTCCAGCGGCAATGGCAGCAATGGCGCCACCGAGTTCTACGCCACCTACCGTCACCAGCTCTCCATGGGCAAGGTATTCGACAAGGATCTGAGCTTTGGTCCCGTGAAAGATGTGGCCATTACTGCAGGCTTTGACCTGAACACCAAGAACACTGCCTTTGCACCTCGCAAACGCCTGCTGGTGCTGGGCCCGACCTTCAAATTCGATGTCCCCCGAGGTTTTGTAGACCTGAGCCTGATGGTGGGTAAGGAATGGAACCACTGCGGTCTGGGTGCTCCCGCCTGCCCGGACAGTCGCAGCTCCTTCCACACCCAGTTTCTGGCCAGCCTGAACTGGAACCTGCCCTTCGATGTGGGTTCGGTCCCGCTGAAGTTCCAGGGCTTTGCCAACTACGCCGGCCCCAAAGGTGACGACTACGCAGGCATCAGCACCAAGTCTGAAGTGCTGGTCCGTACCTCCCTGATGGCTGACGTGGGTAAAGTGGCCTTCGACAAGAAGAACACCCTGTGGGTGGGTATTGGCTACGAGTACTGGTACAACAAGTTCGGTAATCGCTATATGGCGAACGGCAACCTGAAGCCTGGCATCAAAACCAGCGCCCCCACCGTACAAGTGGAATGGCACTTCTAAGCGCCATGCAGCATAAAAAAAACCGCTTTTCGAAGCGGTTTTTTTATTCAGAAGATCAAAGCAGTTAGAACTGCACCTCGCCGTCCCAATAACCCGGGGTGTTGTAGATGGCTCGCAAATAGTCGATAAAACGTCGCACTTTGGCTGGCAGATAACGCTGTTGCTGATACACCGCCTGGATGTCGTAGCTGGGAATCTCGAACTCATTCAGCACCGTCACCAGCTCGCCTCGCTTGAGTTCTGGCTGAATTTCCCAGGTGGAGCGCCAGCCAATCCCCCAACCTTGCTTGACCCAATTAAAGAGCAATTCACCGTCATTGCAGTCCAGATCACCATCAACCCGTACCGCCAAAGGACGACCATCCCGCAAGAAGGTCCAACCGCGTTGCTGCCCACCCTGCAAATTGAACGCCAGGCAGTTATGACGAGCCAGATCTTCCGGTACGCGCGGCACCCCGTGACGCTCGAAATACTCGGGCGTACCACACACCACACGCCGGTTCGGATACAGACGTACCGCCACATAGTTGGGGTCAGTGACCTCGCCAATACGCAAGGCCATGTCATAACCTTCGCGCACCAGGTCCACCACACTGTCGGTGAAGTTGAAAGACAGCTTCAGCTCGGGGTAACGCTTCTTGAAGGACAAGGCATGCGGTGCCACATGACGGCGCCCAAAGGCAGCCGGAGCCGATACCACCAGGTGCCCGCGCACCACTTTACGCTGGGCGCTGATGCTGGCTTCAGCCTCTTCAAAGTCCTTCAGAATTTGTTTGCACTGCTCCAGAAACTGCTCGCCCAGATCAGTCAACGTCAGCCCGCGCGTGGACCGGTGCATCAAACGCACTCCCAGTCTCTGCTCCAAGGCATCCAGGCGCCTACCCATCACCACCGGGGTAACGCCTTCGATCACGGACGCAGCCGCAAAACTGCCTTTTTCAGCGACCAGCGCAAAACTTCGAATTTCGGTATAACGGCTCATTCAATACTCCAAGTATCGATAGAAACAATCGTACCACCATTTCTAGGCAGGGCTATCACTCCTTATTATCGAGTTGTGAATTTCGTCAAACGATGATCTAGGAGATATCAATGGCTCGAATGAGAGCAGTGGACGCCGCCGCCGCGATTTTACGTAAAGAAGGCGTGAGCACCGTATTTGGCGTGCCTGGCGCCGCAATCAACCCCTTCTACTCCGCACTGCGCAAGGAAGGTGGCTTTGATCACATTCTCGCCCGCCACGTGGAAGGCGCTTCCCACATGGCCGAAGGTTTTACCCGTGCCAATCCCGGCAATATCGGCGTATGTATCGGTACTTCCGGCCCCGCTGGCACAGACATGATCACCGGCCTGTACTCCGCATCGGCTGACTCGATCCCAATTCTGTGCATTACCGGCCAGGCCCCTCGTGCCCGCCTGTACAAGGAAGACTTCCAGGCTGTGGATATTGAATCCATTGCCAAGCCCGTGACCAAGTGGGCCGTCACCGTGCGCGAACCCGATCTGATCCCGCGCGTGTTCCAGCAGGCTTTCCACATCATGCGCTCTGGCCGTCCTGGTCCTGTGCTGATCGATATGCCTATCGACGTGCAAATGGCCGAGATCGAATTTGATCTGGATACCTACTCCCCGCTGGAAGCCTACAAGCCTGCTGCCACCCGTGCCCAGGCTGAAAAAGCCATCGAACTGCTGAACACTTCCGAGCGTCCGCTGATCGTATCCGGTGGCGGCGTCATCAACGCCAACGCATCCGAGCTGCTGCAGGAATTTGCCGAGCTGGTCAACGTACCCGTTATCCCGACCCTGATGGGCTGGGGTACTGTGGCCGACGATCACCCATTGATGGCTGGCATGGTTGGCCTGCAAACCTCGCACCGCTACGGCAACCAGACCTTGCTGGCATCGGACTTTGTATTCGGTATCGGTAACCGCTGGGCCAACCGCCACACCGGTTCCGTAGACGTCTACACCGAAGGCCGCAAGTTCGTGCACGTGGACATCGAGCCGACACAGATTGGCCGTGTATTTGGGCCTGATCTGGGTATTGCCTCGGACGCTGGCGCTGCACTGAAGCTGTTCATTGAAGTGGCCAAGGAGTACAAGGCTGCCGGCAAGCTGCGCGACCGCGCCGCCTGGGTAGCCGACTGCCAGAAACGCAAGGCCACCTTGCAGCGCAAGACCAATTTCGACAACGTGCCCCTGAAGCCTCAGCGCGTTTACGAAGAAATGAACCGCGCCTTTGGCCCTTCGACCACCTACGTCAGCACCATTGGCCTGTCGCAGATTGCTGCCGCCCAGTTCCTGCACGTGTACAAACCACGTCACTGGATCAACTGCGGTCAGGCAGGCCCATTGGGCTGGACGATTCCTGCTGCACTGGGTGTGGTTGCGGCTGACCCCGATCGCGAAGTGGTAGCCATTTCGGGCGACTACGACTTCCAGTTCATGATTGAAGAGCTGGCCGTAGGCGCACAATTCAAGCTGCCTTACCTGCACATTCTGGTCAACAACGCCTACCTGGGTCTGATCCGTCAGGCACAGCGCGGCTTTGAGATGGACTATTGTGTACAACTGGCCTTTGACAACATCAACGCCCCTGAAACCGAAGGTTATGGTGTGGATCACATCACCGTGGTGGAAGGTCTGGGTTGCAAGGCCATCCGCGTACACAAACCCGAAGACATCCAGCCCGCCATTGAACAGGCTCGCGCATGGATGAAAGAGTTCAGCGTGCCGGTTGTGATCGAACTGATCCTGGAGCGCGTCACCAACATTGCCATGGGTACCGAACTGCATAATGTGACGGAATTCGAGTCCCTGGCCGAAGCGGGTATCGACGCCCCCACCGCCATCTCGCTGATGGACTGATTGCTGATTTAAAAAACGGAGTAGCACTATGCCAAAATTTGCCGCCAACCTGACCATGCTGTTTAACGAGCACGACTTCCTGGATCGCTTCCAGGCAGCGGCCGAAGCTGGTTTCAAGGGAGTGGAGTACCTGTTCCCCTACGCCTACGACAAACAGCAGCTGGCTGACAAACTGCAACAACACGGTTTGACCCAAGTGTTGCACAACCTGCCTGCGGGCGACTGGGACGGCGGCGAGCGCGGCATTGCAATCCTGCCCGAGCGCGTGGGTGAATTCCAGGACGGCGTAGGCCGTGCCATTGAATACGCCACCGCGCTGGGCTGCAAGCAAGTCAACTGCCTGGCTGGCAAGCTGGCCGAAGGTGCAGACCGCGAACTGGCTCACAAGACCTTGGTCAGCAATCTGCAGTTTGCTGCCGCCAAGTTGAAAGACGCCAGCCTGCGCCTGCTGGTTGAACCCATCAATACCTTCGACATTCCAGGTTTCTACCTGAACCGTACCGAACAGGCCGCGGCGCTGTTGCAGGACGTGGGTTCGGACAATCTGTTCATCCAGTACGACGTCTACCACGCCCAGCGCATGGAAGGCGAGCTGGCTGCCACCATGAAAAAGCACCTGGACAAGATTGCACACATCCAGATCGCGGATAACCCAGGCCGCAACGAACCGGGCACAGGCGAGATCAACTACGCCTGGCTGTTCAAGTACATCGACAGCATTGGCTACCAGGGCTGGATCGGCGGCGAGTACAAGCCCGCCGGCGTGACCAAGGATGGCCTGGGCTGGATGACTGAACTGACTGAAGTCACTGCCTGATCGTCGAATACCTGCAGATAATTATTAGGAGATTACACAATGGCTAAAATCGGTTTTATTGGTTTGGGCATCATGGGCGCACCCATGGCCGTCAACCTGATCAAAGGTGGTCATGAGCTTTTTGCCTACACCCGTGGTGACTTCCCCAAAAGCGTGAAAGAAGCTGGCGCCACCGTTTGCGCCAACGGCACCGAAGTAACCCGTCAGGCTGACATCATCATCACGATGGTGCCCGACACCCCGCACGTGGAAGATGCGCTGTTTGGCGAAGACGGCATTGCCGCCGGTCTGAGCGCTGGCAAGATCGTGGTGGACATGAGCTCCATCTCCCCCGTGGCCACGAAAGACTTTGCCGAGCGCATCGTCAAGCTGGGCTGCGAATACCTGGACGCTCCTGTGTCCGGTGGCGAAGTCGGTGCCAAGGCTGGCTCGCTGACCATCATGGTCGGCGGCAAGCAGGAAGCCTTCGACAAGGTCAAGCCCCTGTTTGAACTGATGGGCAAGAACATCACCCTGGTCGGCAGCTACGGCGACGGCCAGATCACCAAAGTGGCCAACCAGATCATCGTGGCCTTGACCATTGAAGCCGTGGGCGAAGCCCTGTTGCTGGCCTCCAAGGCCGGTGCCGATGCGGGCAAGGTTCGTGAAGCGCTGATGGGCGGTTTCGCAAACTCCCGTATTCTGGAAGTTCACGGTGAGCGCATGGTCAAGCGCACGTTTGATCCAGGCTTCCGCATCGAACTGCACCAGAAAGACTTGAACCTGGCCCTGACCACGGCGCGCCAGCTGGGCGTGGCTCTGCCCAACACCGCAACGGCACAGGAACTGTTCAACACCTGCGCCGCCCACGGTGGCGCCGCACAAGACCACTCCGCCATGGTCCGCGCTCTGGAAATCATGGCCAACTACGAGATTGGTCAATAAGATCGGTTCAAGGATGCTCCCGTCCGGACTGATTTTTTCCAGATATCAAGCCAGTACGACCGGGACATCCAGCAAGCGGGCTGCGGCCCGCTTTTTTTTACCGCCAAGTCCCCCCAGACAGCACACCCTTTCTAGAAGGCTGCAAGTCAAAGCGGGGAGGTGAAGGCGTGTTGTAGCGCAGTAAGATGGTTTGTTGCCGTCGCTCTGCATTAGGATTGACCCATGAAGATCGAGCCACAAGACTTACTCAGCAAAATGTTTCAAGCTGCCGTCAACGCGGCTCAGCCTGAACATTGCATCCCGCCTTATCTGCCCGATGCTCCCAAAGGCCGCACCATTGTGATCGGTGCTGGCAAAGCATCGGCAGCGATGGCCCAGGCACTGGAGCGTCACTGGGACAAAGGCCCCATCAGCGGTGTTGTCGTCACCCGCTATGGCTACGGCGTGCCTTGTGATCACATCAAGATTCTGGAGGCCTCTCACCCCGTGCCGGACCAGGCCGGTGAAGACGCGGCC
The DNA here is from genome assembly GCF_026344155.1 of Alcaligenes nematophilus. NCBI lineage: Bacteria > Pseudomonadati > Pseudomonadota > Betaproteobacteria > Burkholderiales > Alcaligenaceae > Alcaligenes > Alcaligenes nematophilus. Next base: position 426,590 of record NZ_JAPKMZ010000002.1, read on the forward strand.
CGCGAAATTTTGCGCACGGTCAGCGATCTGAACGAAGACGATCTGGTTATTTGCCTGATTTCCGGTGGCGGCTCGTCTCTGCTGCCCTTGGCCGGAGAAGGCATCACGCTGGCGGACAAGCAAGCCATCAACAAAGCGCTGCTCAAATCGGGCGCTTCAATTGGTGAGATGAACACGGTACGCCGTCACTTATCTGCCATCAAAGGTGGCCGTCTGGCAGCGGCTTGCGCCCCCGCCCGCGTCCTGAACCTGCTGATTTCCGATGTTCCCGGCGACAAGCCCATGGACATCGCTTCTGGCCCCACGGTGGCAGATCCCACCACGTGCGAGCAAGCGCTGGAAATCATTACCCGCTACGGCATCGAGATTCCAGCCGCAGCCCGTGCCCTGCTGGAGAGCGGCGATGGCGAAACCATCAAACCCGACGATCCACGCCTGGCTCATGTCACCACCCATCTGGTTGCTACACCCCAATTGGCCCTGCTGGCTGCAGCTCGTGTCGCTGAAGCCCGTGGCGTGCGTCCCGTCTTGCTGGGCGACAGCATTGAAGGCGAAGCGCGCGATGTAGGCAAAGTCATGGCTGGTATTGCCCTGAGCGTTTCCCAGCATGGCCAGCCTGCCCAGGCCCCCTGCGTGCTGCTCTCGGGCGGAGAAACCACCGTGACCTTGCGCGGCCAGGGCCGTGGCGGTCGCAATGTGGAGTTTCTGTTGTCCACCGCCATTGCCTTGAACGGGGCACCCGGTATCTACGGTTTGGCAGGCGATACCGACGGTGTGGATGGCCAGGAAGAAATTGCCGGAGCCTTCTGCGGTCCGGACACTTTGGAGCGTGCTTGGCAACAAGGTATACGCCCAAGGGCCAGTCTGGACAATAATGATGGTCATGGCTTCTTTGAAGCCTTGGATGACGCATTGGTTACGGGCCCTACCCTGACCAACGTCAACGATTTCCGTGCAATTCTGGTTTTACCCCCTAGCGATTAACGCTTTTCTTAAAGGACTGGACATGAGAGACACGAAAGCACTGACCCTGGCCGATGTTAAAAAAATTGCTGCTGCTGCCGAGCAAGAAGCGCTGAAGAACAACTGGGCTGTCAGCATCGCCATTTGCGATGCAGGCGGTCACGCGCTCTGGATGCAACGTATGGACGGCGCTCCCTTGATGAGCGCGCAGGTTGCTCCCGCCAAGGCACACACATGCGTGCTGGGCGGTGGCAAGCCCAGCAAGGTTTTTGAAGACATGGTCAACAATGGTCGCTTTGCCGCTCTGTCCATGCCCATCACGCCACTGGAAGGCGGCGAGCCGATTGTGGTGGACGGTCAAGTCATTGGTGCAGTCGGCGTGTCCGGCGTAAAGGCACCTGAAGACGCTCAGATCGCCCGCGCCGGTATCGCTGCTCTTTGAGCTATCGATCCCCCTAAGGACAACAACCCATGAAACGTCAACGTCATTCCCGCATTCTGGCTACCCTGGGTCCTGCCAGTTCTACGCCAGAACGCATTCGTGAACTGTTCGAGGCCGGCGCTGATGTGTTCCGCCTGAACTTCAGCCACGGCACACATGAAGACCATGCCGCGCGCTATCACACCATTCGTCAGATTGAAAAGGAAACCGGTCGCAGTATCGGTATTCTGATGGACCTGCAAGGGCCCAAGCTGCGCGTTGGCAAAATGCAAGATGGCCGCGTGACATTGGAAACCGGCCAGAAATTCCGCCTGGACCTGGACCCCGCCGAAGGGACCAGCCAGCGTGCCTACCTGCCTCACCCCGAAATCTTCGCTGCACTGGAAGATGGGACAGACCTGCTGCTCGATGACGGCAAGCTGCGTCTGCGTGTGGACAGCTTTGGTCCGGATTTTGCAGAAACCACGGTCATGGTCGGCGGCCCGCTGTCCGACCGCAAGGGCGTGAACGTACCCGGCGTGGTACTGCCTATCTCGCCCTTGACCGAAAAAGACCTGATCGATCTGAAGTTTGGACTGGAATTGGGCGTGGATTGGGTTGCGCTGTCCTTTGTGCAACGTCCTGGCGACATCCGTGAAGCCCGCGAGCTGATCGGCGACAAAGCCTGGATCATGGCCAAGCTGGAAAAACCGCAAGCGCTGGAACACCTGGAAGAAATTGTCCAGCTGTGTGATGGCGTGATGGTGGCACGTGGCGACCTGGGCGTGGAAGTCCCACCCCAGCGCGTGCCTGTGTTGCAGCGTCAAATCGTGCGTACTGCCCGTGCGGCAGGCCGTCCGGTGGTTGTCGCTACACAGATGCTGGAATCCATGATTACCTCGCCTGTGCCTACACGAGCTGAAGCTTCCGACGTAGCTACCGCCATCTATTCGGGTGCCGATGCCGTCATGCTGTCCGCCGAATCGGCCTCCGGCCAGTTTCCACTGGAAGCGGTGTCCATCATGGACAGCATCATCAAGGAGATCGAAAACGATCCTAGCTGGCGCACCATTCTGGAAGCCAACCACAGCACCGCTGAAGCCAGCACCGCAGACGCGATCTGCTGCGCCCTGCGTCGCGTGGCCAGCATTCTGGAACCGGCAACGAACGTGGCCTACACCACGACTGGCTTTAGCGCCTTGCGTGCCAGCCGTGAACGGCCCATCGCCCCTATCCTGGCACTGACACCCCGTGTGGAAACCGCACGCCGTCTGAGCTTGGCCTGGGGTGTCCATGCCGTGCCTTGCGAGGACGTCAGCGATCTGGGCGAGATGATCGACCACGCTACCGATATGGCAGCGCAACATGAGTTCGCCCAGGCGGGCGACACCATCGTGATGATTGCCGGTGTTCCTTTTGGCACCAGCGGTCGCACCAACCTGCTGCATGTGGCCACGGTTCCACAGAAGTAAGGTCGCTCGACCTTGGCGATAAAAAAAAGCCTTGTCCATCCACAATGATGGGCAAGGCTTTTCCTATTCAGACTGTGCAGTATTTTTTTCACGTGAAGCCAAAACAGCGACGGCGAGCCGCACGGGCATCAACAAGGCCAGAAGCCCCGTAAATGCTGGCCCTTCAAGACAGGACACTCACAAACAAAAGATACGGGCAAAAAAAACCCGAGATCTAGAGATCTCGGGCAAATCCACCAAAGGAGGAGGGTGGAGGAGACAATCGTGGCAAGTTGGGCTACCAGATAAAGTATCGAGCCAGAAAGCTAAGGGTTATTACGCTTGTGCTTTTGCTTATTTCCCGCTTTCTTTTCAACATCCAATAACTAAAGTCTACCCACAAAAATGGTGCAATGCAAGATAAATGCTGTGGAAAACCCTTAGACGCCCATCTTGTCGCTTTAATGCATCAATTTCCTAGCGCAAATCTCATTCCAGGTATCTAGTCGTTAACCCTAAGCCGCCAAACAAGCTCCAAACCTACAAAGAAAAACGGGTCAATTACTGACCCGTTTTGCTACTTGCTTCCATGAAGGCTCGGCACTCATCAATAAGTGATTCGGCCCAGAGCCCCGTTTTACAAGCGATAAGCCGTCGTCGTCATGACTTTGGACATCATGCGCATCAAGGTTTTAACGGGTGGAGGCAAACCCACAGCCCCGTGATTCTCGGCGGTACGACGATGCTCAATCTCGTCATCGCGCATTTTTTCTACGATCCGGCGCGAGCGATTGTCTGTAGCAGGCAAGGACTCCAGATGGCTTTCCAGATGCTCTTCAACCTGGCGCTCGGTCTCGGCCATAAAGCCCAGGTTATAAGGCACCCCTGCCCGGCTGGCGAGCAAGCCTAACGCGAAAGAACCGGCATACCACAAGGGGTTGAACACGCTGGGGCGGCTATCGAGCTCGCGCAAACGGTCATCGCACCAGGACAGGTGATCCACCTCTTCCTGCGCAGCTTGCAGCAGCACTTCGGTTGCCTGGGGATCTTTGCACAACATGGCCTGGCTACGGTACAAGGCTTGGGCGCAAATCTCGCCTACATGGTTCACACGCATCAAGCCGGCAGCATGGCGGGCTTCGTCAGCCGTAATCTCGGACACTTCCTTGCCAGCGGGATTCGGGCGCGACGCGCGTGCCGAACGTCCCAATACTTCCAGGGCCCGATTCGTCTCGCTCAGAATCTGGTCAAAAAAGCTGTTGCGTCGGTACAGACGGGTATCGCTGTTGGAAACGGTATGGCTCATGAGGACACCTGCAAAACAAAATGGATGGGTATTATTGCCGCAAAAAGGCGATCACTGCCTTGCTCTCAGACAAGAGCCAAAGCAATGGCAGCACACAAGCCATGATAACCAGGCCTATGCCGGCAATCTCTTGGTCAGACTGCAGATAGAAATTACAGAGCCGAACCGGATTGTCGTAATACAGCAGACCAACAATGGCCATCATCCAACTGAAGTTACCAAAGAAGAACAGACGAAACACCAGATGGGCGCGGCGCCAGGACTCCATGAACAACATGCCCATCAAGACCAGACCGATATATTTGGCAGTAGCCATGGGAGGCGATACCAGCACATCGTCCAGTGCTTTGGGAACCATCCAGTAAGCCGCCGCAAAGCTGACCATGATCAGGCCAGGCAAACCATACTCATTCAAGGCGTAATACGGGCGTAGTAAAGACTGCATGGCAGCCGAACGTCCAACTCCCTGGTAGCGCAAGGCCAGTTGCAAGGTAATGCCCGACAGGACCAATAAGGGAATATGCACCAGCATGTGCAGACTCATGGAGGCGGTCAGCGGGCGATCCCAGAAGGCTGCGGCAGCAAACAGCAAAGCTGCCACCAATGCCAGGGCACTACCAAAATAAGGACGTACTTTAGGGGATTCGACGACACGTTTTAAGGACATTACATCGCTCCCTTCTTATCCAGATCCTCGAGGGCACGCTTGGCATACGCCAGGGCCAACATAGGTTCACCGTAATCCACGATACGACCCAGGCGCGGTTCGGCACTGACAACGTGATAGGCCGCGTTGTGCTCGTACTCATCAAAAGGGGCGGGAATAACGACGATACCAAAATCATCCAGCACACGTTGACGCTGTTCGCCGGGCATCATGGTGACAAATTGCCAGACGTCCGGGTTGGCCTTCATGGTTTTGCTATAGCGGCGCAGGTGATCAGGCGAATCGGTGGGATCAAAACTGATGCTCAGCAGGCGGATACGGTCCTGCAAGCCTTCATCCACAATCGCTTTTTGCAGTTGCTGATACTCCGAGCCCATCGCCAGACATAGCGTGACACAGCGGGTATAGATGAAATTGACGATGGTAATACGGCCATCGTTTTGCAGCAGAGAGCTTAGCTGGGTACTGCCCCCGGCAGGGAGCAGTACTTCGACATCGGAGATCAGACGCGGCGAGGCGGCAACATCATTGCGACGGGCCGTCTCGGCTGTCAGGGCGGAGAACCCTTGCGTCAAATGGGCCAGTGCCCCAATACCCAGGGCGAAGACCAGGAGAATACTTATAAATAGTCTCATCGCTGGCCCATCATTTCAGTCTTACTCTTCCATGGGAGCCAGATCAGCGTCCCCATTCCAATGATCGGTTTTATCAGCTGTTTTTTCACGTTCGGCTTTGACAAAGGCCACGTCCACAGGATCGGCGCTATTGCCACCCAATTCTGTACGCAGGTAATTAACAACGGCCGTCATTTCCTCGTCATTGAACTTCTCGCGGAACTCGGGCATCGCACCATTGTACTTATTACCCTTGACCGTGATCTCACCCGTAATACCGTGCAGCATGATCTGGACCAAAACTTCAGGCTTGCGCAGTACCCATTCGGAACCCACCAGCGGAGGGAACACGCCTGGAACACCGGCACCCGTTGCCTGGTGACAGGCGGCACATTGGGCTACGAACAGCTGCTGACCATCTACCGCGCCTTCTGGCAATTCGAAGTCGGCAACGATACGGTTGTCGCCCACGGTTGCGTCATGGCTCAGGTCACTGCTGAAAATATAGTAGATGCCCCACAGGAACAGACCTGCAATGATCAGCAGAACCACCCAAGGGATCGGTGCTGCGTTTTCTTCCGGATCGGAATGCTCACGCAGCTGTGCTTCATATTTACGATTGTCGCTCATTCTAATTCTCCGAGGCGCCCCGCCTTGCGGGGCGCGCTAGCTCAGCAATGCCTGTTTATTTGATAACGCTGGCTGGCGCTACGGGATACGTACGATCCAGCGCCAACAGGTATTCAACCAGGTCCAGGGCCTCTTGCTTGGCCACAACCACCTTGCCTTCTGGTGCGAAATCACCTGGCAAGTTGACAACCTTGTCGCCTTCCTCTGCCTTGTCCTTGAGCTCGAACATGAAGGGGTAAGAAGGCATATTGCTGCCAGGGGTATAAGCACGAGGCTGATACAAGTGACCCAGGTGCCAGTCCACGCTAGGCTGACGAGCACCAATATTGAGCAAGTCTGGACCAGTACGCATGGTGCCGAGCAGGTGAGGTGTGTCGTAGAAGTAGTCGCCTGCTACCGAGGCACGACCCCAGCCACGCTGGAAGTCAGGAGCCTGGTTCTGGCTGCGTGGCTGCTGCGAGTGACAGTAGACACAGCCCATATCAATGTATTGCTGACGGCCGCGCAGTTGCACTTCCGTGTAAGGCTTCAGGCCTGGAGAGGGCTCCACCTTTTTAACTTGCAGGTAAGGGACAACGACCAGAGCCGATGTGGCCAGGGCGAGCGTCACCATGGCGCCGCCCAATAGTTTGTATTCGCTTTCCATGACTAAATCATGCCTCCACTACATTGCGAGTTGCCGAGCGCTGGTGAAACAGGGCTGGACCAATACGACGGCTGCCATAGCGCAAAGCCATTGCCACAAAGTGGAAGGCAAACACAAGGTGACCCAGAGTCATCAAACCACCACCAATCGAGCGCGACTTCAGGTAAGGCATCGTGACAAACACCGATTCCATGAAGGCTTTGGCAGGATCAAGCATGGCCAGACCTTGCAGCCAACCGCCAATGCTCAGACCAATAGCGTAGATGGAGAAACCAATCACAACCAGCCAGAAGTGCAGGGAGATCAGTTTGGGGTAAGGCCACTCCCAGGACAGCACGCGTGGCATCACGTAGTAGATGGCACCGAACATCACGATGGTAAAGAAGCCGTACAAGCCGATGTGGGCGTGGGCAACCGTGAAGTGCGTGAAGTGGGTAATCGTGTTGATGCTGCGCAGCGCTTCAAAAGAACCTTGAATGGAGCTGACGGTGTACATCATGCCGCCCAGCACGATAAAGCGCAGGGTGGGCGAGTGAATCAGGGTACGGAAGTGACCCTTCATGGTGTAGTGCTGGTTGATCGAGAAAGCCAGCACGGGGATGATCATCATCATGCTTTGCACGATGGACAGGGTAACCATCCACTGCGGCACAGGACCGCCAACCAAGTGGTGACCACCAACCTGACCGTAGAAAAATGCCAGACCCCAGAAACCCACCAGAGACAGGTTGTAGGAGCTGATAGGCTGACCGATGATCTTGGGCAGGAAGTAATACACCGAAGCCAGAGCCATCGGGGTGTAGAACAGACCCAGCACGTTGTGGCCAAACCACCAGTTCATGGTTGCTTGTTCAACACCCACGTGCACGGCAGGCAGGTTACCGACCAAGAACAGGATAGGGAACCAGAACAGGGCTGCGCCCATGTACCACACCGACACATACAGGTGGTGAGCACGACGGTTTTGCAAGGTGAAGACCAAAGGCAAGGCTGCCAGAGCACCACCGATAACCATCAGGATATCAACCTGCCAAGGCATTTCCAGCCATTCCATACCGTCGGTGATACCCATCGCGATACATGTCAGACCGATAGCCAGGCCAATGTTCCACAAGATCCCGCCCGTGATGGCATAACGCGCACCGATCAGGGGAGTCTTGAGCAAACGAGGCAGCATCCACATGGCAACGCCGAACGCGGCCATTGGAGCCCAGCCGTAAGCCACACCGTTCAGGTGCAGCGTACGCATGCGACCAAAGGTCATCCAGGCGTGTTGCGTCAGAAATTCGGGATCGTGCAGCTTGATCGAGCTGATCAAGCCTGCCGTCGAGGCAAAGATCAGCCAGAAGACCGAACAGGCCAGCAAAATGAAAGTGACCTTGGCGGAGGAGCGGTCGGCTTCCACGCGTTCTGCCAATTCAAGGCTCAGCGCCTGACGATCTTCAGCCGAAATTGCCTTGCGGCCCATTTCTTCTTGAAGTGCCTGACGTTGTTCAGGGGTGGCGGAGGGGTCATCTACCTGCCCGATTTCGCCTTTGGAGAAGATCTCTCGCGAAGCAGCGGGACTGTGGTCAAAGAAGTTACGGCGTAACGACCAGATGAAAACAAAGAGTCCTGTAACGGACAATATGAAAGCTAGTAGCAGTATTGAAACGGTATTCACAATGATCCAGGCCTGGTTAATGTGAAGCTGCCAAGCAGCTCGGCGGCACCTTGACGCGTCGCAGATCAAAAGAGCATGGACGCAAAAAATCTGCGACTGCCTAGGTCGCGAGAGCCGTCATGTTAAAACACCCGCTTGTGACGTCCGAATAAAGCCCCCATTGAAAGCAAGGTTTATTGAGACAGAACAAATACGAGCACGACATTTTTTGGTATACGGGCGACAGCCATTATAGGCGAGGGTAAACCCCTGTGACATATCTGTTTCAAAATGCCGTGTACCGCACAGCAGTTTATCCTAGGACAAACAACAAAACCAGTCTAAATCTTACAAAGAGCATGGTTCTGCTCTGATTTGTCCATATGGAATTTCTTATACGGGTGCCACATCCGCCACCATCAGATGCCCTGAGAAGTAACAAGGCCCACATCCGGGCTTCACATTTCAATTAGCAATAAAGCTGCAAAAATCCGCATCAAATCACGCTAAACCTGGTTTCCATCCAGGCGCGACACAGCCCTCATCAAAAAGTACAATCACCGCTATCAATCTACTGACGAGTCTTGGCTCGCACTGCAAACAAAGGAATTCATATGGAATGCACAATCGACTGGGGCGGCAAAGACGGAATGTTGTTCGTTGCCCGTACAGGCAGTGGTCATGTGACGGCCATGGACGGTGCACCCGAAGGTGGCGGCAATAACCTGGCTCCACGCCCCATGGAAATGCTGCTGACCGGCGCCGGTGGCTGCGCAGCCTACGACGTGGTGCTGATCCTCAAGCGTGGGCGTCACGCCATTACCGGCTGCCAGGTCAAGCTGACGGCCGAACGCGCCGACACCGACCCCAAAGTCTTTACCAAGATTCACTTCACTTTTGTGGTCACTGGCAAGGACCTGCCCCAGGCCGCCGTTGAGCGTGCCGTACAACTGTCGCACGACAAGTACTGCTCCGCTTCGGCCATGCTGGGCAAAACAGCCGAGATCACCTATTCCGTCGACATTCAGCAAGCCTGAGGCCACCATGTCCCTGTATCCCTACGAAGACCTGCTGCGCCTGGTCTACACCCAAGGCACTCCCAAAGGGGACCGCACCGGCACCGGCACGAACTCGGTATTTGGTCACCAAATGCGCTTCGATCTGTCGCAGGGTTTCCCGCTGATCACCACCAAGAAACTGCATACCCGCAGCATCTTTATTGAGTTGCTGTGGTTTTTGCGTGGTGAGTCCAATGTGCGCTGGCTGCAAGAGCGCGGCGTCTCCATCTGGGACGAATGGGCCGACGAGGACGGCAATCTGGGCCCGGTCTATGGTGTGCAATGGCGTTCCTGGCCCACTCCCGATGGCCGTCATATCGACCAGATCAGCCAGTTAGTGGAACAGATCCGCAAGAATCCCGACTCACGTCGCCTGATTGTTTCGGCCTGGAACGTAGCGGATGTGAGCCAGATGGCCCTGCCCCCATGCCATGCCCTGTTCCAGTTTTATGTGGCAGACGGCAAGCTGTCTTGCCAGCTCTACCAGCGCAGTGCCGATATTTTCCTGGGCGTGCCCTTCAATATCGCCAGCTACGCCTTGCTGACTCACATGATGGCGCAGCAATGTGATCTGGAAGTGGGTGATTTCATCTGGACTGGTGGTGACTGTCACCTGTACTCCAACCACTTCGAACAAGCAGAGCTACAGCTCTCGCGCGAGCCTCGCCCCTACCCCAAGCTGACGATCAAGCGCAAACCTGCCAGTCTGTTTGATTACGAGTACGAAGACTTCGAAATCACCGACTACGATCCTCATCCCCACATCAAGGCGCCGGTTGCCGTATGAGTTCCACTCCTTTCATTCGCCTGGTCGTTGCCTATGCGGCCAATCGCTGCATTGGCAAGGACAATGACCTGCCCTGGCGCCTGCCTTCCGATTTGCAGCACTTCAAACGCGTAACCATGGGTTTGCCCATCATCATGGGCCGTAAAACCTGGGAGTCTCTGGGCCGCCCCTTGCCCGGCCGCCCGAATCTGGTGATCAGCCGCAATGCGGATTACCAGGCAAAAGGTGCGCAGGTATTCAGCAATCTGGACGAAGCCCTGGCAGCCTGCCCCGGCTTTGAAACCGCTTGTGTGATTGGTGGCGAACAGCTTTTCCGTCTGGCCCTGCCTGTGGCGCAGGAACTAATCGCAACCGAGATCAAGGCTGATGTGGATGGCGATACGTTCTTTCCCGAACTGCCTACCGGAGAGTGGCAAGAAGTGGAGCGCCTGCCTCAGCCTGAGGAAAACGGTTTCACTTACGACTACGTGACGTACCGCCGCCGTAGTTAAAAAAACCGGCTACTTGGCCCAAGCTATCCGTCTCACTGCACGCTTAACCGCGTATGCTCGAAACCAAATAAAAGGCCTGAATCCGATGACACGGATTCAGGCCTTTTTTGCGATCAGTCCGCCAAAATCAGGCAAGACCAAGGCGTATTCCTGCTAACTCAATATCTGAACTTACTCAGCCACCGCTGCATAAGCAGGGCCATCCAGCAAACCTTGCAGATCAGCCGGATTGTCAGCCTTGAGCTTGAAAATCCAGGTATCAAATGGAGCTTCATTGATCAGATGTGGTGCATCGGACAAGGCCTGGTTGAACTCCACCAGCTCGCCCGCTACAGGCGCGTAAATGTCGGAGGCGGCCTTCACCGACTCCACCACACCCGCTGTAGCACCCGCAGCCAGACGCGTCCCTGGGGTGAAGTCACCCACAAACACCAGGTCGCCCAACTGATCTTGAGCAAAGTCGGTAATGCCAACCAGCACAACACCGTCTTCATCTTTGGCCCACTCGTGGCTTACTACGTACTTTCTATCTCCTGGCAGCTGCATATCGCCTCCCTGACTGACCAGCCAACAATCCCGATGATTTCAGAAACGGCAGCAGACCATGCCCACTGCCCTTCCTGCTCGCATACTTAACCCTGCTCTGCCTGTGCCTTCAAAGCACGTGCACACGCTGCTGCCGACGCCCAGGCCCATTGGAAGTTATACCCGCCCAGCCAGCCGGTGACATCGACCGCTTCACCGATGAAGTACAGACCAGGTACTTTACGCGCTTCCATGCTCTTCTGATTCAGCTCGCGTGTATCCACGCCACCGCTCATCACTTCCGCCTTTTTATAGCCTGCGGTGCCACTAGGTTTCAACTCCCAGCCATTAATCACCTGTCCCACCGTGCGCAACACGCGATCCGGCAGATCAGCCAGACGTTGCTGTCCCACGCCTTTGGGCAACAAGTCCGAGGTATCCAGCCATTGTTCGACCAGACGGCGCGGCCACAAGGTCGACAAGACAGTGACCAGTTGCTGACGGTTACCCGCCTTCAGATCCAATAATTGTTGCGCGATGTCCTGACCGGGGGCCAGGTCCACACTAATGCTCTCGCCCGACTGCCAGTAGCTGGAGATCTGCAAGATACCCGGCCCGGACAAGCCACGGTGCGTAAACAGCAGATCTTCCAAAAAGGCTTGACGTTGCTTGCCCTGCCCTGTGCTGACCTCCACCTCCAAAGCCATGCCGCTCAAGGCAGAAAATGGCTTCCAATCCCGACCGTCAAAGGTCAAAGGGACTAGAGCGGGGTGTGGCTCAATCACTTTCAAGCCGAAGTGACGTGCCACGCGCAAGGCATAGTCCGTGGAACCCAGCTGCGGAATCGCCATGCCGCCCGTGGCAATCACCACTTGCAAGGCATTCAAATCCCCCTGACCGGTGCGCAGCACAAAGCCGTCCTCGGTACGGCCAATGGACTGCACCGAACAGGGCATGCGCCAGGACACCTGCCCTTTCAAACACTCCTGACGCAGCATCTGGATGATGGACTCGCTGGAGTCATCACAAAACAACTGGCCTTTGTGCTTCTCATGAAAGCCGATGCGATACTCCCGCACCAGCTCCAGAAAGTCCTGGGGGGTATAGCCCGCCAAGGCCGAACGGCAAAAGTGCGGGTTCTTGGACAGAAAATTCTCTGGCGAGGTGCCCGTATTGGTGAAGTTGCAGCGCCCTCCACCGGAAATACGGATTTTCTCGGCCAGCTTTTCAGCGTGATCAATCAGTACCACTCGCAGGCCACGCTGGCCTGCGATACTGGCAGCCATCATACCGGCCGCACCTGCGCCGATGACGGCAACATCAAAAAAAGGGATCACGCGGGGTTACTCGTTGGTTTCAGACTCAAGCACACAATCTACGTAGTAGCGTGGCAGTCCATCAGGGCCGATATCCTGCGCCAGTCCATGCACATAGGTCTCAAAGCCAGGGAAGCGGGCATTGAACTCGCGCGCAAATTGCAGGTACTCCACAATGCGCGAGTTAAAGCGTTCGCCAGGAATCAGCAAAGGAATGCCTGGGGGGTAAGGCGTCAGCAAGACACCCGTCACACGGCCTTCCAGTTCGTCAATACCAACGCGCTCGATATCGCCGTGCGCCATCTTGGCATAGGCATCCGAAGGCTTCAAAGCGGGAACCATGTCGCTCAGGTACACCTCGGTCGTCAGACGGGCCAGATCATACTTGCGATAGGCCTGGTGAATCTGCTGACACAGGTCACGCAAGCCCATGCGCTCGTAGGTAGGCTGAGTCTTGCAGAAGTCCGGCAAAATGCGCCACATGGGCTGGTTGCGGTCGTAATCGTCCTTGAACTGCTGCAAGGCGGTCAGCAAGGTATTCCAGCGGCCTTTGGTGATGCCAATGGTAAACAGAATAAAGAAGGAATACAGGCCGGTTTTTTCGACTACCACGCCGTGCTCGGCCAGATACTTGGAGACCAGAGCGGCAGGAATACCCTGTTCAGCAAAGGTGCCGGAAATATCCAGGCCAGGAGTCACTACCGTGGCTTTGACCGGGTCCAGCATGTTGAAGTTGGTCGACAACTTGCCAAAGCCGTGCCACTCCGCATCGGAGCGCAGAATCCAGTCGTCACGCTCGCCTATGCCTTCTTCAGGCAGATTGTCCGGTCCCCAAACCTTGAACCACCAGTCGTTCTCGCCGTATTCCTTGGACACCTTGCGCATGGCGCGACGAAAGTCCATGGCCTCGCAAATGCTCTCCTCGACCAATGCGGTGCCGCCGGGCGGCTCCATCATGGCCGCCGCCACATCACAGGACGCAATAATCGCGTACTGCGGGCTGGTGCTGGTGTGCATCAGGTAGGCTTCATTGAACACGTTGCGGTCCAAGGGGCGGTTCTCCGCATCCTGCACCGTAATTTGGGAAGCCTGCGACAAGCCAGCCAGCATTTTGTGCGTGGAGTGCGTAGCGTAAATCATGGTGTCTTTGGTGCGTGGACGATCCGCACCAATGGCGTGCATGTCGTGATAGAAATCGTGGAACGCCGCATGCGGCAACCAGGCTTCATCAAAGTGCAGCGTGGGGATCTTGGAGTCCAGGGTTTCCTTGATCATTTCCACGTTGTAGATCACACCGTCATAGGTGCTTTGCGTCAGCGTCAGAATACGAGGCTTCTTGTTCTTGGCCTTGCTGGCAAAGGGGTTGGCCTCGATCTTGCGCGCAATGTTTTCCGGCAGGAACTCGTCTTGCGGAATCGGGCCAATAATGCCCAGGTGGTTGCGCGTGGGGCGCAGAAACACCGGGATAGCGCCCGTCATGGTAATGGCGTGCAGAATCGACTTGTGGCAATTACGGTCCACAACCACCACGTCGTTATTGGCCACATTGGCGTGCCAGACGATCTTGTTGGACGTGGACGTTCCGTTCGTCACGAAAAAGCAGTGGTCGGCATGGAAGATACGGGCAGCATTGCGCTCGGCCTCGGCCACCGGGCCGGTGTGGTCCAGCAGTTGGCCCAATTCATCGACCGCATTACAGACGTCGGCACGCAGCATGTTTTCACCAAAAAACTGGTGAAACATCTGGCCAACCGGGCTTTTCAGAAAGGCTACGCCTCCCGAGTGCCCTGGGCAGTGCCATGAATAGGAGCCGTCAGAAGCGTACTTGACCAGCTCGCGGAAAAACGGCGGCGCCAGGCTTTCCAGGTAGGAGCGGGCTTCGCGGATGATGTGACGCGCCACGAACTCGGGCGTGTCCTCAAACATGTGAATGAAGCCGTGCAGCTCGCGCAAAATATCGTTGGGGATATGCTGCGAGGTGCGTGTCTCGCCGTACAGATAGATGGGGATGTCCTCGTTGCGGAACCGCAGCTCGCCAATAAAGGAGCGCAGGTTCTTGATCGCATTGGCGACATCCTCCGGGGAATCCACATCGAATTCCTCATCATCAATCGACAAAATGAAGGCGCTCGCGCGGCTTTGCTGTTGCGCAAAAGAACTAAGGTCACCATAGCTGGTGACCCCGAGAACCTCTACGCCTTCGGCCTCTATCGCCGAGGCCAGGGCTCGAATGCCCAGGCCCGACGTATTTTCGGAACGGTAGTCTTCGTCGATGATGACGATGGGAAAACGAAACTTCATCCAGAACTCCTAGGTACGAGGCAGGGTAACGCCTAGCTGACCTTGATATTTGCCGCCGCGGTCGCGGTACGACACTTCGCACACTTCATCGCTTTCAAAGAACAACATCTGTGCGCACCCTTCACCGGCGTAAATCTTGGCTGGCAGCGGGGTGGTATTGGAAAACTCCAGGGTGACGTGGCCTTCCCACTCGGGTTCCAGCGGAGTTACGTTCACGATGATGCCGCAACGGGCATAGGTGCTCTTGCCCAGACACATGGTCAACACACTGCGAGGAATACGGAAGTACTCAACCGTGCGGGCCAGCGCGAAAGAATTGGGCGGAATAATGCACACATCACCGACAAAATCCACAAAGGATTTCTCATCGAAAGCCTTGGGGTCCACGATGGTCGAGTTGATGTTGGTGAAAATCTTGAATTCGTTGGCACAACGCACATCGTAGCCATAGCTGCTGGTGCCGTAGCTGACGATACGTTGTCCGTCTACATTGCGCACTTGGCCTGGTTCGAAAGGCTCGATCATGCCCTGGGCAGCAGCCCGCCGAATCCAACGGTCGCTTTTGATACTCATAAGAAATTAGCCGCCTTAAATCAGTAACCGGTTATTTTATCGTTTAGATACACACACAAGCCAATTGCGGCGCAAATATGTCATTTGCGCCACAATTCTCTGCCCGCTTTGCGCCGGGCAAGCCCGCATCAATCCTTCGAGAACCAGCGGTAAATCAGGGCCAGACCGTTTACCGTACCGGCGCTGACCTCAGCCGTCAGGCCTCGTGCCAGGCGGTAGCTGGCTCGACCCACCGTTCCGGTATCGGCCATGGCCTGCTCCAGGCTAACGGAAATATCCGCCGTCAGTGCCTTGGTGATCGCAATAAACTTGCGCTCTTCGTTGCTGGTGCCGCTGTTCAGGGATTTGACCACACTTTCCACCGGCAAAATGCTACCGGCACTGCCCAGGTCGCCCGAGCGCATGGCCACTTCATCAATCCCGAACTTGCGGTAGAAGGGCTCGCCATCGCCCAGGAAGGACGTCCCGACACTGAGCAGTAAGGCCATGTCACCACCAGAATCATCCGGCCCGTGGCCCAGCAGGAGCCAGGACAGTTTTTCAACTTCGCTGACTTCCGGGTAGGACACCAAATCAATTCTGGGCTTGCGAGCCGTACCGGCTACCTTAACACCTGCCTCTACTGCCTGACCGGTACGCAAGGCTTCGATGTCCAGAATAGGCGAGGTAATGTCACCCTGGAAGGTCACGGTTCCGCGTTTGAGCAGCAACTTCTGACCATAGAGCTCAATTCGCCCGCCACGAGTGCGCAAGGCACCCATGCCGGTCAACTTGCCGCCGATCATGGTGACCCTCAGGCTGCCAACCAGACCGGAGTTCACGCCGTAACCCGTCAGGTAAAAACGCGGCCCCAGATCCACATCAATTTCCATGCTCATGTCGGTTGCGGCCTGGGAAGGCTCGGAAGCCGGCTCGTCGCCTGCCCGCACAATCACCACATCGCTATCAACAGTGGGAATACCACCCAACATGTCCAGGTTGAACCAACCCGCATCAGCAACAACCTTGCCGGTAATGGCAATACGCGGCAGTTCCATGTCCAGATTGATATTGCCGGACATCATGGCGTAACGATCGGAGCGCTGCAGAATCGGGAAGCGGAAAATATCCACGTCAAAGGCCCCTTGCTGAGTGCTCAGGTTCCACTGCCCCGACACAGTCAGCTTGCCATCCTTGGCGTCCGGGCTCTCTTTCAACCAGGTTGCGGTACGCCATTCCTGCGGCTCTACTCGTGGGCGGGCCGGGAACGTCAAGGACTCCAGGCGGAAGATGTCACCATCGAAACGGGCATCCAACTGACCGTCAATTAGACGGATGCCGTCATCCAGACGTGTGAAACGCAACTCGCGGCCCCTTACCGTGCCACGACTGGTCCAGGCCCATTTCGCACCCACATCAATATTCACGTCTGCATTCAAGCGACCGCCCAGCTCCATGGCATCGCCCAGGAACAGGCGCGTCCAGCTCAAGTCATCAATATTGGCTTGTATGCTGACCGTTTTGCGATCGTTCTCATTCAAGGCCAGCCCGTGAAGAGGAGTCTGGGCCTTGGCTGTGACGTAACCCATTTCCTTGGTACGCACATCCATCTGGGCATCCAGACGGCTGGTCGTGGCCGAGGTAGGTTTCGCATTGATGACGATACTCAGATCTTCCAGCCCCAGGGACATGGGCGGCTCAGCAAAAACCTGTACATCCCCCGCCACGCGGTCGACGCGCACCTGGCCGGACAAGGCGCCATTAAATTTCAGGTCCCAGCGCGCTTTGATATCAATTTCGGGCGGCTGGGTTTTCTTGTTCTTGGCAATCTTGACGCCACCCTTGGCCTTGTCAGCGTTTTCTTCTACGCCGACTTTACGCAGCAAGCGCGCGATGCGAGGCTCGGACAGCACCAGATCCAACAACTCACCACGGCTGGCCCATTGTCCAGGCTGGTAAGTGGATTCCTGATGACGCAGATTGATCCAGGGTTCGCCATCAACTGTGGTGCTCAACGTACCGGCACCAACTCGCACTGACCAGGGAGCCAATGGCTCGGGTGCCTTGGGAGCGTTTGCTGTTTTATCGGCTGCGTTTTCGGGAACGCCAGCCTGTGCCTTCGCTTGCTCTGCTGCCGCTGAAGCAGACGGAGCAGCAGACTTAGTATCAGGGTTGTCCTTCGTTTCCGGATTTATACCGGCCTGAGCCGCTCCTTCTTCCTTGGCGGCCCCCTGGCCTGCTACATCACCTTCAACCTTGGATTGGTCCTTGGCCTCTGCTGTGGCAACTTGAACAGGAGGCTCCGGCGCCCGCAGAGCATCGGTAAAACGCACAGGCAGTGCCGACTGCAAACGCACGATCAAACCGGCATGGTCGGCCACCAAACGGTTTACCTTGCCATCCCAATACGCGGCCTTGCCCTGATCGGCAAAATGCCAGCCACCTTCCAGTGCCAGATCGGCCTCGGCCATGCCTTGGCCCAACTGCCCCTTGGCCTTGCCGCCCAAGTCGTACTGACCCTTCAACTGCAGGGTGTGATGAGCGATATCGCCACGCAACTGCCCTTCTGCCGACGCCTTGCCCAGCTCCAGGCCAGGCCACAGTTGCTCGGCACGAGGCATCTTCGCCAGCAAATCCAGCTCGGCCTTGCCAGACATGCCAAAACCACCTTTCAACTGAACCTGGTTATCCCCGATCTTCATATCGGTGAGCACATCCGAAACCGACAGCAAACGCCACCAATCCGCTTGACCCGGCTGAGCCGGAGCCGACGCTTTTGCCTTGATCTGCCCGATAGCGGCCTGCTTGTTCCAGCGACTGCCCTGCAAAAGCTGCACATCCACATCCGCGGAGAGCAATTGTTCTTTATCCGCCAAGACCACATCGAACTGGCCTTGGGTATTGATCAGAGCGTCGGGCAGCACATCGCCCAGCAAGGCATGCAGATCCAGCTTGTCGCTGCGGAACTGACCTTTGAAATGATCTTGAACGTGCACACCTTCCTGCGTGGCATCCCAGGCGAAGTCTGCATCCAGCGAGGACTCGTCCGGCAGTTTCACCGCCACCTTGGCCTGACGCACTGGCACGGAATCCAGCGGGCTCAATTCTGCGCTGGCGTCCAGGCTATAGCCCTGGCCCTGTCCGTTAAGCAGCAAGGTGGCTTGTTCCAGAGAGCCATTCAAGGTGATTTGAGCGTTGACCACACAATCGGGCAAAGGCTCGGGCTCAGGAACAGCAACTGGTTCCTGGATACGTTCTTCATCGACAAGACCCGTACTACCCTCGGGCTCGGAGCTGATGACTCCGGCGACACCATGGGCGTCTACGGGCTGATCGACTGGCGGGCTGGCAGGAGTTGCATGACTCGGGGCGCTGGCCTCAGCTTGACCTTGCTGTGTTATTGCAGCCTTGGCACTGGTCTTGGCCGTTTCAACAGTGGCTGTTTGTTTGGACCGATCGACTACTGCCTTCTCGGCAGGTTTGCCGGATTTCGACGGCTCTGCATAAGCAGGCAAATACTGTTTCGCACAAATAGGCGAATCGGCCGTCAAACCGCGAGCAATGATTTGAATATCGGCTCGTGCCGGATAAGGCGCTTGCAGTCCCGCCAATTCCACCTCACCCTGAAAACCAGCGCGGATGGACTCATTAGCCACCATCAAATCGTACAGTCGAAGCTGCGCGCTGTCGGAATCCAACGCCAGTGCCGAAGACAAATCCGCAATCGCGACCGGCAAGGGCGTGCCATCCTGCGTTAACAAGAACTGCCCCAAAGCCAGCTTGTCCACGGCAATACTGATAGGCAGCTCGGGCATTGTGAAGGGCTCATCGGACTTGGGCTCGTCCGAGGAGGTCAAGGCCACATCCACTTTCTGAGCACTAAGCTCTACCACGTGCAGGCGGCGTTCCCACAGTTCTTTCCAGTTGGCCTGCAAGCGCAAACGCTCGATATCCACATGGGTGTCCGGCAAGCCCAGCACCAGGTGGTCGATACTCAAGCCATCCCAAATGGTTCCGCGCACGCCTTGGGCGCTGCCCTGCGCATAGGGCAAAGCCGTGCGCAAGGCCCAGCTTGTACCGGCCTGACTGGCCAGCACCCAATACACAAAGCCGCAAACAAGCAGCAGGGCAATCACCACAAAGGGAATGCCCCACAAAGCGAAATATCGGAACCAGCGCCGAACCCAAGCCATTAAAATGCGATTCCCAAAGAAAAGCTCAAACGTACGCGTTTGTCTCGCTGACCATAGGCCAGATCAAGATTGAAAGGGCCAGCAGGGGTGCGCACCACCGCACCCAAACCGTAGCCCCAGGCTAAATCCATATCACCAAAGCTGGGCGCAGCATCACCCACGTCAACAAAAGCTCGCATGCCATACATGCTGGTGAAAAAGTGCGTGTATTCCACGCTGGCTACGGCCATGGCTGGCGCACCCACCACGGCGTCGCCTTGTCGAAGGCCAATGCTTTGATATTTGTAACCACGGACACTGCGAGCGCCCCCGGTGCGATAACCGAAGTCAGGCGGTGTGCGGTCCGTCATGCGCCAAACCTTACCGATTTCACCCCGCAGGGACAAAATATCCCGCTCCCCAACTGGCCACCACTGCTGCAATCGCAAATTACTGCGGTAAAAGGTCTCGCCCTTGTCCAGCGTGACACCGGCGCCCACGCCAAAATCAATCAGATTGCCTTCGCGCGGATCGTACTTCTTGTCTACGTCCCGACGCAGCCATTGCCAGGTTGCAATGGCAGAAGGTGTTTCACGGGTGGGCAGACCGGAAATCTTGGTCTTGTCCCAGGCGCCCAGTAAACCCCATTCGGTTTCATATTCCACGCGGCTATTGCCCGCTGCCTGTCGTTCCTGGCGCAGCTTCCAGCCCAGGGCCGCCCGCTCCGTGTCCAAACCTTCAATGTCGGAACGATCGTACAAGACACCAAAACTGTTCTTGTAGCCGCTAATGGTGGGCGGCAAGTGAATGTCATAAAAGGCCCGCTGACGTTTTTTATCCACGCCAATACCGGCCTCGGTCCAGATCGGCAGGCCAAACACAATATTCTTTCGATACAAGGCCTCAACACGCGCACCGTGGTCGCTGTCAAAACCCAAGGAGCCGGTGAACTGCCTGGATGGCGCTTCTGTAACCCGTACACGTACAGGCAGTTCTACATCACCATCTGGAAGCTCTTTCTTTTTGCCGGCTTCTTCATCCAGAGTGACAAAGGCACCCCGGAAAAAAGTGGTGGCAGCCAAAGATTGCTGCCACTCGTCCAGCTTGTCCTGATCGTAAGGATCACCGGGGGTATAGCGCACATAGCGGTCTACCAGAGACTGGGGAACTCGCTTCAGGCCAGTGGTTTCCAGCGGCCCCATGCGAACCCTCGGCCCGCTATCCACTTTCAGGGAAAGGTCGGCCACGCCTTCATCGGCCAATACGGTCGCCCGCGTGTCTATGTAACGAGCGTAGTAAAAGTCCTGGCGCTGTACGCTTTCCAGCAGATCCGATTTGGCGGAGGACCAGACCGAATTCAAAAAGGGATCGTCCACTTTCAAAGGAAAGCTGGCTTTGATCCCTTCCAGACGCACCTGGTATTCCGGCTCCTGAATCTTGCCTTTGAAGTCCAGGGCAATGTCTCGTACACGCGTGATTTCGCCCGGCTGAATAATGATATCCCAATATTCACCGCTGGAATCCTCGCCCACCTCCAGCGTGACCACAGAGTCAAAATAACCCTGAGTCTGCAAGGCAGAGACGGTCGCATCGTGAGCCCGGCGCCGCAGACGCGAGACCTCTCCCAAGTCCTGGTCTTCCGCCAAACGTGTAATGGCACTGACCGCGCGCTGAATTTCTTTCAGCGCCTGGGGGGGCACGCCCCCCGGATCAATAATGACATCGGGAACGGAAGACTGAGCCCATACTGCAGGGCTCAGGACTATCGAAAACAACAGGCAAAAGCCGGATTTGCGCATACGTACTCAAAGAGGACGAGGAACAACCTTGGGGCGCTGCCCCGACGTGTCTGGAGGAAGTTGCGACAAGTTAGCCGAAACGCGATTGGCAATCTCGTGATACAGGCGGGCCTCGGGACTGTCTGCGCTGGCAATCACCGTCGGGGTACCGGAGTCGGTCTGAGCCCGAATGCTCATTGCCAACGGCAAGGCACCCAGCCAAGGCACGTTGAACTGGCTGGCCATATCGCGACCACCATGCTGACCGAAGACCGGGTCAGCATGACCACAGTTCGAGCAGATATGGACCGACATGTTTTCCACAATACCCAGAACAGGCACATTCACCTTCTGGAACATGTTCAAGCCACGCTTGGCGTCGATCAGCGCCAGATCCTGAGGAGTGGTCACAATCACTGCACCCGTCAAAGGCACTTTTTGCGACAAGGTCAAGGCGATATCGCCAGTGCCGGGAGGCATATCGATAATCAGGTAGTCCAGATCATCCCAACGCGTTTGTGTAAGCAGCTGTGTCAGCGCCTGGGTTGCCATCGGGCCGCGCCAGATTGCGGGAGCGTCTTCGTCCAGCAGGAAACCAATCGAGTTGGCTTGCAGACCGTGACCGATCAGCGGCTCCATCATCTTGCCGTCTGCACTGCGCGGGCGCTCGTGCAGGCCCAGCATGGTGGGCACGCTAGGGCCATAAATATCCGCATCCAGCAAACCAACACGCGCACCTTGCATATGCAAGGCCAAAGCCAGGTTCACCGACGTTGTACTTTTACCCACACCGCCTTTGCCCGAGGACACCGCAATAATGTTGCGGATATTGGGCATGGGTCGCAACCCTTCCTGCACAGCATGCACGCCAATGCGGGGATTCAAATGCAGCTTGGACAGGGTAGCACCCACGCCTGCCAAGGCTTGCTCGATACGTTCGCGCAGCTGTCCCTGAATGTCATAAGCCGTATAGGGCAGATGCAAAGTCAGCTCAACCTGGTTCTGGTCAATGCTCAGTTCGCATCGACCCGCATCGACCGATAACTTCTTTAACGTGTTGGGATCGGTCACACTCGCCAGGGCTTGCAACACGCGCTCGGAACTCACTGTCATTTATCCAAAACCTTGATATAAAGAAACATCACCATACCTTTAAACCAGAAAATTAGCGGTTCAAGAGGAATTTTTTTACACTTATGATGTCATACTAACCCTATGAACACATTTAACCAGATTATCCGCACAGCCCTCTTTGTCTTGCTGACAATTTTCGGTGCAATCATGGCGTTTATCTTCATGGTTTCTACCGCTATTGCGATCGGCATTTTATACATTGTGGCGCGTATTAGTGGCCGTCCTTTCGGCGTTAAAGCCTACTGGGACCAGCGCCGCCGCCCTGCCGCTGCCAGCAAACAGTCGACCACACCACGTTCGCGTGATGTCACCGACATCGAGATGCGCGAGATTCCTTAACAGTTCTTGACTGTTCGCCAAGCCTTTGGCGAGCAGCAACGCTGATTAGGCACTGCCCCCGAACACCCTGAGTCGTCAAAGGCTCAGGGTGTGTGCATTTGTATCATTCGCAATTGCCGATCAGCACTTTGCCCGTGGACATTCCTCGGTCTGGCGCAGCACAAGTGTGCAATAGACCGTAGAATCCTTGTTCCCTTTCTCTTTTATTTTGTTAAGTCATGTCACGAACGATATTTGTTACGACCGCCCTGCCGTATGCCAACGGCTCGTTTCACATCGGCCACATCATGGAATATATCCAGGCCGACATCTGGGTTCGGTCCATGCGAATGTCGGGACATACTGTGCATTTTGTGTGTGCGGACGACGCCCATGGCGCGCCCATCATGCTCAAGGCAGAAAGCGCTGGCATTACCCCCGCTCAGTTGGTAGACAAGATCGCGGCCGAGCGCCCCACCTACCTGAACGGCTTTAACGTCAAATTCGACCACTGGCACCGTACGGACTCGCCAGACAACGTCGAACTGGCCCAGGATATCTACCGCACGCTGAAAAGCGCCGGCTTTATTGACACCCGCACCATCGAACAGTTCTACGATCCGGTCAAAGGCATGTTCCTGCCCGATCGTTACATCAAGGGCGAGTGCCCCAAGTGTCACGCCAAGGACCAGTACGGCGACAGCTGCGAAGTCTGTAGCGCGGTTTACGCTCCTACCGAACTGATCGAGCCCTACTCCACCCTGACCAATGCGCGTCCGGTGTTAAAGACCTCGGAGCACTTTTTCTTCCGTCTGTCCGACCCGCGCTGCGTAGCCTTCCTGCAAGAGTGGACCACGGGCAAGAACGCCCAGGGCAAGCCGCGTCTGCAATCGGAAGTGCTGGGCAAGACCCGCGAATGGCTGGGTACAGGCGAAGGCGCAGAGGCCTCTCTGAACGACTGGGACATTTCCCGCGACGAGCCCTACTACGGCATCCCGATTCCGGACGCTCCCGGCAAATATTTCTACGTCTGGCTGGATGCGCCTGTTGGCTATCTGGCCTCCTTGAAAGCCTACTGCGCCAAGGCCGGTCTGGACTTTGATGCCTTGCTGGATCCGGAAGGCAGCACCGAGCAGGTCCACTTCATCGGCAAGGACATCGTGTACTTCCACGCCCTGTTCTGGCCTGCCATGCTGAAGTTCTCCGGCCGTAAAGTGCCTGATGCCTTGAACGTGCACGGTTTCATCACGGTTAGCGGCGAGAAAATGTCCAAGAGCCGTGGCACCGGCATTTCGCCTCTGCGCTACCTGGAGCTGGGCATGGATGCAGAGTGGATGCGCTATTACATGGCCGCCAAGCTGAACTCGCACGTCGAAGACATGGATTTCAATCCTGACGACTTCATTGCCCGCGTCAACAGCGACCTGATTGGCAAGTACGTCAACATCGCCAGCCGTGCCGCCAACTTCATCAGCAAGCATTTTGATGGCAAGCTGGCATACCAGGGCGACACTTCCGAACTGCAAAACCAGCTCAAGGAAGTCGCCGAGAAAGTCCGCGCCGACTTGGAAAGCCGCGAGTATGGTCGTGCCGTGCGCCAGATCATGGCTCAGGCCGACATCATCAACCAGGCGTTCGATACGGCCCAGCCCTGGGTCATGGCCAAAGGCATTGCGACGGCCGAGCCAGCTCAGAAAGATGCGCTGCAAGATATTTGCTCGCGCACCCTGGCCGGCTTCAAGGACTTGTCCGTCATGCTGACCGCCATCTTGCCCACCCTGACCCATCGCGTGGCCCACGAACTGTTTGGTCTGGACCGCGACTTTGTCTGGGACGACGTGGCTGCCTTGCCTGATCACATCGCTCCCTTCAAGCATCTGATGCAGCGTGTAGACAGCGCCATGGTGGACGAGCTGCTGGCTCCGCCACCCGCTCCCGTCGTGTTGCCCGGTGGCGAAGCCATTGCCGAAACCATCGACATCAAGGACTTCATCAAGGTGGACCTGCGCATTGCCAAAATCGTCAGTTGCGAAGCCGTGGAAGGCTCGGACAAGCTGCTGCGTCTGAGCCTGGACGCTGGCGAAGGCCGCTTGCGCCAAGTGTTCTCCGGCATCAAGTCGGCTTACCAGCCCGAAGATCTGATCGGCAAGCTGACGGTACTGGTCGCTAACCTGGCTCCTCGCAAGATGCGTTTCGGCGTATCCGAGGGCATGGTTCTGGCGGCCAGCCATGCGGATGATGCCGTGGATCAAGGCATCTATATTCTGGAACCATTCCCCGGTGCCCAGCCCGGTATGCGCATCAATTAAGACGCATTCCTGATACGCAAAAGAGCCTCGCCGAAAAAGCGAGGCTTTTTTGTCTACATATACCAAAGAACAGGCTCAAAACAGCCTGCCAAGCCCCTTTCAGCGACCCGTAACCCAGGAAAGCCGATACACTCTTTATCTTGAGACTGCTGTATTGATGCACAGTCTGCTGCTTTGAATGCAAGGACCTCTTGGCATGGAAAACATCCCCCCTTCTGAACTGGATCGGCACCTTGGTGCACAGCGCTCCACCTGGGTCAGTGTCATCGTCAATATCAGTTTGAGCGTGCTGCAAATTGTGGTGGGTCTGTTTGCTCATTCGCAGGCCCTGATTGCTGACGCCATCCACTCCCTGTCCGACCTGCTGTCAGACTTTGTAGTGCTGATCGCCAACCGCCATAGCCGTCGAGGTCCGGACGCAGATCACCCTTACGGACATTTGCGGTACGAAACGGCGGCCACCCTGGCCATTGGCGGCCTCTTGCTGGCCGTAGGACTGGGCATGTTATGGAATGCTGTGTCTTCCTTGCGCGACCCCAGCAGCATCGAAGCAGTACACCCGATTGCCCTGGCCATTGCCTTCATCGCGCTCTGTAGTAAAGAACTCCTGTTTCGCTACATGTTGCGTGTCGCGAAGCGCTTGCGCTCGACCATGCTGGTTGCCAATGCCTGGCACGCGCGCTCCGACGCAGCCTCCTCGCTGGTCGTTAGCGTCGGGGTGATGGCCAACCTGGCAGGTCTGCCCTTGGGCGACCCCTTGGCCGCCAGTATTGTGGGTTTGATGATTCTGCGCATGGGCTGGAAGTTTTCTATTGGCGCATTTCACGACCTGACCGATAAAGCGGTCGATCAGGAAACGGAAGAGCGCATTGCCAAGCTCTTGCGCGAGACCCCCGGTGTGGAAGGCATACACCAGCTACGAACCCGCAAGCTGGGGGACATGATCTGGGTAGAAGTGGATCTGGAAATGGACAGCACCCTGACTATTGCTCAAGGTCATGCCATTGCCGTGGCCGCACGGGACCGTGTGATGGCCGAAGAGCCCGTGCTGGATGTCATGACACACTTTGATCCGGTCACACCCCAGCGCTAAACCCTGTCTAAGCTCTACGAGCCTCGCCAGCCCAACAGCAGGCTATCCAGGACGGCGGGCGCTCTCGGGCGCCAGCATCTCCACCAGCACACGGGACAAGGCCGTCACCATCTCATTGGCATGGGGTCGATGCAAAATCGCCAGTTCAAAAGCATCGATACGGGGCAGACCTTGTGCTTGGCCCAATTCAATATGGTCATCGCGCACCGCACGCCGCGGTAGCAAGCTGATCCCCATCCCGTCTGCCACCGCCCCCTGAATACCGCTCAAGCTGGAACTGGTAAAGCTGATACGCCAACGACGTCCCAAGGACTCGACAGCACTGATGATTTCCTCTCGATACACACCCCGACGCGGGAAGGTCACCAAGGGAATGGGGTCCAGATGAAAGACCGGATCAGTCGCGCTATCCACCCAGGCTGTCTGCTCGGGTAGACAAGCCACCGCTTCACGGGCATTGTGACGCTGCTTGACCAGCACCAGATCCAGCTCACCCTGATCGTACGCGGCCAGCAGATCGCTGCTCAGGCCGCTACTGACTTCCAGACGCACCTGCGGGAAGCGACGGTTGAAGCCCGCCAAGGCCCGCATGGTCTGTCCATTGGTAAAGTCCTCAGGCACGCCAAGACGCACGGAAATAGTCACCAGAGAACCGGACAGGGCTTCAGACAGCTGATGATTCAAAGCCAGCATCTGGCGGGCGTAACCCAACAGGGTCTGCCCCGCTTCAGTCGTGCTGACGCCCCGGCTAGCCCGGTCCAGCAGACGCAGCCCGGCCAGTTCCTCCAGGCGCCGCACTTTCTGGCTGATCGTGGACTGCGTGGAATGCAAACGCGTTGCGGCCGCCGTGAAGCTGCCGCAATCGACTACCGTCAACAAGGCCAGCAGCAGGTCCAGATCGTACAAAGGCCGATTCAGGCTGGGACTGCTTGATAGTTGATGATCCATATGTTCAAACCCTTTCTGAAATCCGCCAGGGCAATCCACCCCACCGCCTATTTATTCAAAAAACAAATACTAGAGATTTATACATTTAATTTGTAAATATCACCAGCAGTCGTTAAGGTGTATTGGTCCCGCGCATTACAACGACATCCCGCCTGTGCCTTTTGCCAGCCGCCGGGATTGCGCCGTGCCGTTCGACAGATTTTTCCTTACTGAATTTCAATGGGAATCAACATGTCCAAAGTCAATTACTACGCCCCTCCAGGTGGCCATCCTCCTCAGACTCAGTTGCTGACGGACCGCGCCATGTTCACCGAGGCCTATGCCGTGCTGCCCAAAGGCGTGCTGCAAGACATCGTGACCAGCTACCTGCCCGGTTGGGAAAATACCCGTCTGTGGGTATTGGCACGTCCTCTGTCCGGCTTTGCCGAGACCTTCTCCCAATACATCATGGAAGTAGGCCCACAGGGTGGCAGCAACAATCCTGAGTCCGACCCCGAAGCCGAAGGCGTGATTTTTGTCGTCAAGGGCCAGCTGGAACTTGTTCTGGAAGGCACCAAGCACATCATGGAAGAAGGCGGCTATGCCTTTATTCCTCCTTCCACCAACTGGACCTTGCACAACCGCACGGGCGAGCTGGCCAACTTCCACTGGATTCGCAAGCGCTACCAGCGTGTGGAAGGCCTGGATGCCCCTGAAGCCTTTGTGACCAACGAAAAAGACGTGAAACCTGGCGTCATGCCTGACACCGAAGGCCGTTGGAGCACCACCCGTTTCACCGACATGTCCGACCTGCGTCACGACATGCACGTGAACATCGTGAACTTTGAACCCGGTGGCGTGATCCCCTTCGCTGAAACGCACGTGATGGAACACGGTCTGTACGTTCTGGAAGGTAAGGCGGTGTACCGTCTGAACCAGGACTGGGTTGAAGTGGAAGCCGGTGACTTCATGTGGCTGCGCGCTTTCTGCCCGCAGGCTTGCTACGCAGGCGGACCAGGCCGTTTCCGCTACTTGCTGTACAAAGACGTAAACCGTCATGCCAATCTGACACTTGGCGGCACCCGCTAATATGGTCTGAAACAGAACAGCCGCTGCCCGTCAGCGGCTGTTTTGCATTACAAACACGCCAAACCGGAACGCGTCCCCCTGATGCCGCCTGTGCCCGCAGGGGTCCCACACGGCACAAATAGAGACTCTGGTTCCAAGGCTCATTCCAACCTTGCTTCTCTACAGGAGAAAAACATGAACGATAAACACTATCTGCTGCGCTCCATCCAGATCGCCGAAGAGAATGTCGCCCGCGGCGGTCAGCCCTTTGGCGCAGTGCTGGTCCGCGATGGTCAAGTTCTGGCCGAAGGGGTTAATGAGACCTACATTGCCCATGACCCCACCGCGCACGCTGAGATCCAGGCGCTGCGTACTGCCAGCCAGAACGTGAAAAGCAGCAGCCATGCAGGCAGCACCATGTATGCCAGCGGCATCCCCTGCCCCATGTGCATGGCCGCCATGATCGCCTCGGGCGTGGAGCGCGTGGTGTATTGCGCCGACGATGAGGAAGGCGAACCCTTTGGCTGGTCCACCGAATCCTTCTACAAAAAAATGCAGCAGGACTTTGGCAAACAGGGCGTGAAAATGGAGCACCTGCCCTTGCCGGAAAAACGCAAAGTGTATGAAGCCTGGCAAGCCCGATTTGGAAACGGCTCCAAGCAGGACTAAAACAAAGGCCATTCAAAACCCTGCCATCAAGCAGGGTTTTGCGTATTTACATAGACAGACAAGTCAGAAAAGTTTATAAAACAGAGCAGTTATAGTAACGATTCTCATTTATTGAATCCAAAAGGAAATACATGATTGCGTCCCGCCCAGCCTCTTTAAAAATGATTGTTGCCTCCGTAATGGGCGCTTTGCTGCTCAGTGCATGCCAGACTGCACCGCAATCGCAACAAGCGGGCCAAACATCGTCCTTTAATGCGACTGCGCCTCAGGCACAGGTCACTTTCCGTCAGGACACCATTGATGGTGCCTACGAAATTCTGGCTGCCAAGGACAGCAAGCAGTTGTTTGTTGCTGCTACTCCTTTGTTTGAAGACCGTGCTGCTGGCTTCCTGCACGTTCTGGACCAAGACACCCTGCGTGAATCGCAGCTGATCCAATTGCCGCGCCGTGCCTTTGCACTGGGCCTGAACCAGAAAACTCACACTCTGTACGTGGGCAACACCCTGGACGGCTCGCTGCTGGCAATCAACAGCCTGAATGGCACCGTCAAGCAACTGATCCAACTGGGTCAAAAAGAAGACAAGGGCGGCTGGGAACACACCCGTAAAGTCGTTATTGACGAGCAAGACAACCGCATCTTCGTGACCAACCCCTCCGAAGGTGGTCGCGTATGGATTGTGGATGGTGCCGACGGTCGTATCCTGCACAATATCGATAACGTGGGCTTGTGGCCTGCTGGCGCTGCCTACGATGCCAACACCAAGCGTCTGTTCGTGGGCCACGGCGGCAAGGATGAAATTGCCGTCATCAACCCGGCCACCGGCGCTATCGAACAGCGCTTCACCACTGGCGATGCAAAAAGCGATAAACGTGAAGATTCCCGCCACTTCTTCGTGAACATCGCCCTGAGCGCGGATGGCAAGAAACTATTTGGCGCTGACGCCAATACCGGCAAGATCTACCAGTTCGACACCAGCTCCGGCAAAGTGGAAAACACGGCTGAAGTGGGTCTGGGGCTGCTGGATATCGTGTACAACGACGCTCGCAAAGAGCTGATCGCCACCAACCGTGGCGTGGATCGTGAAACACCAGCCGGTACAGGTTCGGTCACCATTCTGGATGCCAACACCTTGGCTGTTAAACACCGTATCAGCGCCCCTGTGCACCCCAACAGCGTCACGCTGAGCGCTGACGGCCAGACCGCTTTTGTCACTATCAAAATCCCTCATGGCGACAAGAGCCCGCACTACCTGAAAGGTGCCAAGGACAGCGTTCTGCGTCTGAACCTGAATCAGCTCTAAGCCCCTGGCTTAAAGCCTAGTCCCAAGCCGAGACTGCCCACAAGGCAGCTCGGCTTTTTTTGTACCTGCCACTTTGGTCTGCCAGGCGGCCTGCCCCTCATCTGTGCCTTGGCCGCAGGATAGTTTTGTCCGCTGTTCAAGCTCTAAGCCAAGGCCCGCCATCGCTGGCTCTTGGGCGTTTCAACGCTGTTTTAGCAATGCGGTCTGGAAACAAGCAGCAAAGCGGATTGCTGCAACCGGCCACTTGCTCAATAGAATCAATTAGTGGCCTAGCAAGACGCCTCTTGTCTCCCGGCCCCACACTCCCTTTCCCGCCTCCAGCTGTGCCACAGATTGGCATTTCTGGAGCGTTTTCCATTGAAGACAAGTCATGGTTCAGCTGAACGCGTATCACCAGCCTATTGGCCCCTCGCTCCCTCATTGGCAGGCCCGCCCGCAGCCAGCACGCTGCGTTCTGCACGGCAAATACTGCCGTCTGGAAGCCGTGAACCCGGAACAACATGGCGACAGCCTGTACGAGGCCTACAGCAACGCCAGCGATGGCCGCGACTGGACCTATTTGTCTGTAGGCCCCTTTAACAACCGCGCACAGTTCGACCAGCACCTGCAAACCATCAGCCAGGCCAGCAATGCAGTGCATTACGCCGTCGTCGAACAAACCACGGGTCGCGCATTGGGCACCTTGTCCCTGATGCGGATCGACCCACAAAACGGCTGCATTGAAGTGGGCTTTGTAGCCTGGTCACCCGCTCTGAAACAAACCCGTATGGCCACCGAAGCCCACTACCTGTTGATGGCTTATGCAATTGATGGACTGGGCTACCGTCGCTACGAATGGAAGTGCGACACACACAATGCCCCCTCCCAAGCCGCTGCACGACGATTGGGCTTTCGTTATGAAGGTATCTTCCGTCAGGCGATTGTGTACAAGGGCCGCTCGCGCGATACAGCCTGGTTCTCCATTACCGACCAGGACTGGCCAGCCCTGAAAGCGAATTTCCAGGCCTGGCTGGCACCTGAAAACTTTGACGATCAAGGTCGTCAGAAACATCGTTTGGGGCAGCAAATAACTGTCGCTCCAGCCGGTCCCGGGGCCCGCCGCTTAAAGCAAATGCTGGCCCTGCAAACCGAGCTGAATCAGCTGATTGATCCGAACTGGCGAGTGGCCAAGCAGGACTACTACCGGGCGATCTGGGTGGAATGTGCGGAGCTGGCCGATTACCTGGACTGGAAGTGGTGGCAGCATAGCGAGCGCAATCTGCCGCAACTCCAACTGGAGCTGATCGACATCCTGCATTTTGGTCTGTGCGATGTACTGCGTGCCAACGATGCGCTGCGCGAGCAAGAAGCCGCCACCGCACTAGATCAACTCCAGCACGCATCAGCCACCGCCAGCGACTCTACGGCCATCATGACGGCTCTGGAACGCTTTACCTTGCGCGTTCTGGAGACACGCCAGTTCGATTTCAGCGGCTTTGCCCAACTGGCTGCTCTTTGTGGTCTGACACTGGACACGCTCTACCACTCCTACGCGGGCAAGAATGCCCTGAACCGCTTGCGCCAACTGCGCGGCTATCAGCACGGCCACTATCACAAGCAGTGGGGCGGGCAGCAGGACAACGAGCATCTGGCACAGCTGCAATTGCGTCTGCCCACCGAGCATGACAATTACCCCGAAATGATCCTGCATACCCTGCAAGACAGCTACGACACGTTTTTTTCGGGAGACACTCAGGTCCGGAACGGAGCCTGCGTACCGCCTCCCCTTTCTTCACGTTGACAAAGGACTGTCCATGTACCTCGATTGCGATTGTTCCATCAATGTCTTTCTGGACTCGCCTAAACCGGACTCCAATCCCGTGGAAAGCAATGACACGCGACATCCACCCGACCCCCGGCCACAGCCGCATAAGGTGCAGCATCCTTGGTCCCGCTCGCGACGCCGCGAGCGCTCCCGCTGGCGCCAGGGCTAATGCCCTAGCGCTTGTCTCCCGGCCCGGCCCCACTGCCGGGCTCGTCCCCTTGATAAGGCCCCAAGCAAATGGAATAGGAGCTATGAGCCAGCGCGCATAGCTCCTCTTGATGTAAATCAAGACAATGAATCCCATCGTCGGCACAAGGATCGACGAGGCCTACCAAAGGAGACAAGCACATGGATACCCCACTCAGAGACAAATCCTATTTTGACGAACGCGCCACCAAAGAGATGGCCACTCATCTGCAGCAAGTGCAACGCGACACCCGCGAAACCATGGCATTTGCCTGCCGCATCCTGGCCATGACCGAGCAGGAAGCTGGTTTGGCCGGCCAGATCAGCGTCCGTTCCGAGCGCCCCGGTGCGTATTGGACCTTGCGCTTTGGTCTGGGTTTTGACGAAGCCACCCCCGAAGACTTCATTGAAGTTGACCGCGACTTGAATACCCTTAGCGGCGAAGGCATGGCCAACCCGGCCACCCGCTTTCACCTGTGGGTCTACGAAGCTCGCCCCGACGTCAATTCCATCATCCATACACACTCGCCCTGGGCCACGGTATTGGCCACCGCCCGCCAGCCCTTGGTGATTTCGCAAATGGACATGACGCCTCTGCACAATGACTGTGCATTTTTGGGCGAATGGCCTGGCGTGCCCATTGCCGATCAGGAAGGCGTCATCATCTCCAAAGCCCTGGGTGACAAGCGTGCCATTATTCTGGCCCACCACGGTTATCTGACCGCAGGTAAAAGCTGCCAGGAAGCCACTTACCTGTCGGTGTATCTGGAACGCGCCGCACGTCTGCAAGTGCGTGCACAAGCGGCCTTTGGCCCACTTACCCCTGTGGACGATACCTTGGCGGCCGAAGCGCACGACTATCTGCTCAAGCCCTCCATTGTTAACGCTACCTTTGACTACTGGTCCCGTCAGACCCAAGGCATTGCGCCCTTAACTAAAACTCGCTGACACCCGCAACCAATACCCCGCTTCCACCAGGAGGTCGCCATGACGATGCCTAACAATGGACAGGCGCGTTCGTCGCGCCAGTACGTTACCGCTGGCTTGGCCAGCATGATGGGAACCACCATAGAGTGGTATGACTTTTTCCTGTACGGCACCGCTGCCGCACTGATTTTCAACAAGATCTTTTTCCCCGCCTTCGACCCGATTACGGGCACGCTGGCGGCCTTTGCCACCTACTCTGTGGGCTTTTTCGCCCGTCCTTTAGGAGGATTTGTTTTCGGCCATTTTGGCGACAAGCTGGGCCGAAAATCCATGCTACTGATCACGCTCTTTCTAATGGGAATCCCCACCATCCTGATCGGCCTGATTCCCTCTTATGAAAGCATTGGCTACTGGGCCGCTGTGCTGCTGGTGCTGATGCGCTTTCTGCAAGGTATCGCAGTAGGCGGAGAATGGGGCGGAGCCGTGTTGATGGCGGTTGAACATGCCCCGGAAGGCAAAAAGGGCTTTTTTGGCAGCTTGCCGCAAACAGGGGTAGCCCCCGGCCTGATCCTGTCTTCCCTGGCTATGGGAGCCGTCGCCAGCTTGCCTGAGGAAGACATGCTGTCCTGGGGTTGGCGCCTGCCCTTTCTAGCCAGCGTCGCCCTGCTGCTGGTGGGTTGGTGGATACGTGCCAAAGTGGCCGAATCCCCCGACTTCGAGCAAATGAGCAAAAAGGGCAAACAGGTTCCAATTCCTGCTCTGGAAGTTCTGCGTCATTACCCACGCGAAGTCCTGCTGGTCGTGGGAGGCCGTCTGGCAGAAGTGACCTGGTTCTACACCGTGGTGACCTTTGCCCTGGCTTACGCCACCACCACCTTGGGAGTAGAGCGCAGCGTCATGCTGGATGCCACCGTCTGGGGTGCCTTTGCGGCCTTGTTCACCATGCCCCTGTTTGGCGTATTGGGCGACCGAATCGGCTTCAAATGGGTCTTTATGGCTGGCACGATCTGCATGCTGGCATTCTCCTCCACCTTTTTTTCCATGCTGGGCAGCCTGGATTCCAAAACCATCACCCTGGCTTTGGTGATTGCGATTGGGCTGGTGTATGCCGCGCTGTATGGCCCGCAAGGTGGCCTGTTTTCCACGCAATTTCCACCTGAAGTGCGGTACAGCGGCATCTCCATTGCCGTGCAGGTATCCGGTGCCATCGGTGGCGGTCTGGCTCCCTTGGTGGCGACGTCCCTGCTGGCCTATGGCGACGGTCAACCCGACTACATCGTCTGGTACCTGAGCGCGCTGGGTCTGATTGCTTTTGCCAGTACCTGGTTCATGCATGGGCCGACGCACTTCTCCCTTCCCGCCCTATCCAGCCGAAAGGTACGCACATGAACGCAGCCGGTATTCACTACTACTTCTGGATGAATTCGGACTGGGCCTACCTGGGAGCCGACAGACTGGAAGCGATTGCTCGCAAGCATGGCATCCCTATCCACTACAAACCCGTGGACTTGCCGCAAGTCTATGCACGTACAGGCGGTGTCCTGCTGGGACAGCGCTCACCAGAACGTCAGGCTTATCGCATTGCAGAGCTTAAACGCTGGTGTCGCAAATTGGGCATACATGTCAATCCCACACCGCGCTTCATGTGCCCAGACGCCACGCTGGCCTCCACCCTGGTGATTGCTATCAATCAGGCTGGTCTGCCGGTACTGGATCTGTACAAAGCCATTTTGCGGGCACAATGGTGCGAGGAGCAGAACATTGCTGACCCCACGCAACTGGCTCGAATCCTGCAAGCACAGCAGCTGGATGCAGACTACTGGCTGAAACAGGCACCGCTGGTGCAGGCGCAGTATCAAGCCCACACCGAAGAGGCCATTAAAGCCGGTGTCTTCGGTTCGCCCTCCTATGTGTATCAGGGCGAACTGTTCTGGGGTCAGGACAGACTGGACATGCTGGACGAAGCCATCGCCCTGCATCCTGCGCCAGCTTGAAGCACAACCCAGACACCAAGCCTGACTGTTTTTAAAACAAGGGCGGGGCAAGGTTTATCTACCTTGCCCCGCTCTACTTGTTTACAGCTTGGTTCGCAGGCTCAAGCCCTGCCCCCAAGCCATCAAAATGATTCAAACGGTCTATCCCGAAATCGCTCTAATAGCCATAACAGTCATCAAAGGCGAGCATCCGTGCTTGGTCAAAATCCAACAAAAAAGCGGCAAATAAACGCCTCGCTACGGGCTGCGCTTGCTGCTTGAACAAATCGTCACCCAAAGAGCCTCACAATCTTCCCCGGACGGCCTCATCCAGATGCACACTAGTGCGGGCAAAACCGCGGCTGGCCTGCCTGGACATAGTCCTTTATTCAGAGGTAAAAGCCGTAGAATCACGCCTTTTCCTGCCAGGAAAATTCACCGATACGCCAGCGTAGCATTCCTGAAATTGGACTTTTGGGTCCGCCTTAAGGCCCGAGTTTCGGGCTTTCGGCATGCCGCCTGCCAAAAATGAAATGCAATGAGCAATTTTGAAAATTTACTTTTTCCATTGATACAGAATGTTATGTCTGCCGTACGAATCATATCGATAGATTTTATCTATTCATTGAGTCTGTATTCTGAGGAAATTGGCTACTTGAGCAATGCCAGTAAAGGTAGCCGTCTTCGTCAGAAGAAGGGCGCGGGGCTTTATATTGAACAAATACGCCACTATAAAGTATCAGCCAGATCAAAAAATCAGGATTCTGCTGATCTCCAATAACACTCGACAGCACGAACAACTTCTTCAAGCCCTGCTGGCTGGTGCTTTTCGGGTTTCTGTTGCTGCTGACGGAGTGCAAGGATATACCAAGGCCCAATTAACGCTACCCGAGCTTATCCTGATGGATAAGCAATTGACGGGGATAGACGCTTTGTCCTTGACCCATATGTTGCAAGGATTAAAAGCCACGGCTCAAATCCCCATCATCATTCTGGATTCACGCATGGATGGCAGCAGCGATGAATGCGTCACTTTTCTAAAGGCTGGTGCGGTTGATTACATTGGCAATCCGTATGCGGTCGATGAAGTCAAAGAACGTATCAACGTGCCCTTGCGCTGCCCCAAGCAGATGGCGCCTGCACTTGTACCGGGCAAGATGCCAAGCCAGCGGCCCAGCACGACAGCCGAAACCAGCATGCTGATCCATGCCATTCAGAAAACCATTGATGCCAATCTGGGTGCGCCACCCAGTCAAAAAGAACTGTGCGATATGTTCAAGATTTCACGTCGGAAAATCATGAATATATTTCAGCGTAATTTTGGCCTAAGTGTGAGCAGTTATATCCGATTGCAGCGTATGTATCGGGCCGAGTATTTGCTGAAGACTACGGCCTTGAAAATTGATGTGATTGCAACCGATTTAGGATTTTCCAGCCCGGCCAATTTCTCTACCGCATTCAAAACGTATGCGGGAGTGTCTCCCGGAAAATTCCGCCAGGCTATGGAGAAGAACAAACCCTATACAGAAAACACACCATGCATTCGCTCCATGGGCCCACCTGTTTTCTCATCTGGATGGTGTCCGCCGTAAATAGCAACAGGAAAAGAACAAGGTCCACAGGAGACTCGCGCCAGACTCACACAAAAATAAAACAGCCGAACGAAACAATGCCAGGAAGGTGATAAAGGAACCCGCCCTTCAGGCCTCCACCTTGGCCAGATACAGAAAAAGATGGCTGCACGCCACACAAATCCGGTTTCAGAGGGTCCGCACTTGCCGCCAAGGGGCAAGGTGATAAAATCGTGGCTACTTGAATAGTTCAATTCAAAACAGATCCGGGACGACCTGGATCTGCCTTTTCAGTACAGGGACGGCCCTACCTCTTTGGCGGAGCATCCACGATGGCCCACCCTGCATCACCCTCAACTCAACTCATTACTCCCATCACCTGGCTGCGTCTGCTCGGTTCCTGGTCCATTGTTGTCCTGTTCATGATTTTCGGCGGGCAATGGCTGGGAGACTCCCTGAACGGCACCACGGCGGCCATCGTCTTTCTGGTGCTGTTCGTGACCATCCTGGCGGCCTCGTTTGGTGTGGTCCGTGAAGCCGACCACCTGGCCCACCAACTGGGCGAGCCCTACGGCACTCTGATCCTGACCCTGTCCATTGTGCTGATCGAAGTTATCCTGATTGCCTCGGTACTGCTGGGGCCGGGCGACTTTCCCACCATAGGTCGGGACTCGATCTACGCCGTGATGATGATCATCCTGAACTTGATCACCGGCCTGTGTCTGATTGCCGGCGCAGCGCGCAATGGCGATCAGGAGTTCAATCGCCAAGGCACCAATACCTACTTGTCCATGATCGTCTTGCTGACCAGTGTGGGCCTGATTCTGCCCAACTACACCAGCAATGCGGGCGAATTCAGCACCACCCAGGCCATTGGCATTTCGGTTCTGACGGGCCTGGTCTATGCCATCTTTCTATATCTGCAAATGGGCAGTCACCGCCATGACTATGTGCAGCCTGATCAGGCGATACAAAGCACTGACGATACGACACCCACACCGCGTGATCCCCAGGCGACTCGCGCGATGCTGATACGCAGTCTGGTGCTGATCGCCCTGATCCTGCCTATCGTCCTGTTGGCACACGATCTGGCCATTGTGACGGACTACGGTATCGCCGCCTCGGGCGCCCCCGTTGCCGTCGGCGGTGTACTGATCGCAATTATCGTATTCACCCCGGAGTCCATCACTGCGATCAAGGCGGCCATGAATAATGAAATGCAGCGCGCCATCAATCTGTGTCTGGGTGCCTTCGTCTCTACCGTGGGGCTGACTGTGCCGGTGGTGCTGATGATTGGTCTGATCACCGGCAAGCAAGTGATTATGGGCATCAGCAATATGGAAATCGTGTTGTTTCTGATCACGGCGCTGCTCAGTATCTTGAGCTTTAGCGGCAAGCGAACCTCACCTATTCAAGGCTATATGCACCTGATGGTTTTCGCCGTGTTCGGGCTGCTGCTGTTTTATCCCTGAGAAGAACAAGGCAAACAGAGCCAAACCGGCTTTGTTTGCACCTATCCAACGGGACAGACAAGCATAGCGGGCCTTCGTGGCCCAAGCGTCTGTCACTCAAGGTCTATGATTTACTGACAGAAACCGAGCTGCTCAGGATCGATCCGGTTCCGAACAAACACACTTGTACTCGAACTCGTTCATACCATCGGCAAAGTCCACGTGTTCCCACCCCAAGCGCGTAAAAAAGCGGCAGGCACGCTGGTTTTCCGGGAACACAAAAGCCACCCATTTACGACATGGGGGATGGCCTGGCCAAGCCAATACCGCTTCCAGCATGGCTCCGGCCTGACCATTGCCGCGTAATGGCGGCGCAACGGCAATATCGGTAATTGCATGTGGCAGATTTCGCCCATCTCCCCAGGCACACCCAATCAAACCAATGGGCTGACCGTTCTGCTCGGCAACCAGCTGGACGCCATCGCTTTGGTTCAACACGTGCTCCAGCCACTCCTGATCCAGTGGCCCCAACTCGCGGTTCAAGTCCTCGTCCTGGAACCATTGCTGTATCCAGTCCCAGTCCGTCGCACGAATTATTCTGATTTCCATCGCTACCCCGTTTTGAGTTGTCCGCTGCAGCTTGGAGCAGCCCCAGACAAAAACGTTCGAGACCAGCCTCATTCCAGGGCGGAATGACGCAACAAATTTTCCAGCCAATCCGCAAACACCTGAAAACGACGCGACAAGTGTTGGCGATGCAAATACAGCAAGGACATGGGCATGGGAGCGGCACGGTGATCCGGTAGTACCTCCACCAATTCACCTGATTGCAAATGCGCCTGCACATCGTAAGCAGGGATCTGAATTAGCCCCAAGCCGGACAGACAGCAGGCGATATAGGCCTCGGCATTATTCACCGTCACACGACCTGGCAGATCCAGCACCTGACGCTTGTCGTGCTCCATCCACTCCCAAGGAGCCACACGCTCGCTGGTGGGCGAGGCATAACGCACCACTTGATGGTTTTCCAGATCCGTTGGCGTCTGGGGCATGCCATAACGGGCAAGATAAGCGGGGCTGGCTACATTGATCAAGGGCAAGCTGCCCATTTTTCTGGCGATCAGGCCCGAATCACTTAGGGGTCCCACTCGCAGCACACAATCCACCTGCTCCTCGATCAGATTCACCTCGCGGTCCGTCACGCCCAGATGCACATGGACATGCGGATAGCGCTCCAGAAACTCCGGCAGCGCAGGTGCCACAATCAGGCGGCCTACCCGCCCCGGCACATCCACCTTGATCGTGCCACTAGGCCCTACACTGGCTTGGCGAAACAGGTTTTCGGTTTCCTGCACATCAGCAATCACGCGCAGACAGCGCTCGTAAAACGCCGCACCATCTTGCGTGACTGTGACTTTGCGCGTGGTGCGATTCAACAGGCGAGCGCCCACTCGACCTTCCAGCTCCTGAATGGCGGCCGACACCGAAGAGCGCGGCATACCCAAGGTATCCGCCGCGCGGGTGAAATTGGCACACTCCACGACCCGCGTAAAGATGCGAAACAGGTCAATGCGGTCCATAACTTTCTCCAGATAAGCAGCGGCAAAACACGGGCAGAATGGCTAGAGCCGGTTGATTCAAGCAGCAGTGCGTATTGTTCGTTTTTTCAGACAAATGATGTCAGAACTAAATGATTTAAACAATTTCAGCGACTTATATCATGAAAAAACGAAAAGGCTTGCAGCCCGCAGCCCACACTAGCAAGGAGTCATCATGGCAAAGCACAGCATCAAAGGTAAAACCGTTCTGATTGCAGGCGGGGCAAAGAATCTGGGCGGCCTGATCGCCCGCGACCTGGCAGAGCAAGGAGCGCGCGCCATTGCCATTCACTACAACAGCGACAGCTCCAAAGCGGATGCCGAAGCCACCGTCAAAGCCATCCAGGCAACTGGTGCACAAGCCGTCGCCTTCCAGGCCGACTTGCGTTCGGCCAGTGCCATGGAAAAACTGTTTAGCGATACCGTCGCCGCAATTGGCCGCCCTGATATCGCCATCAACACGGTGGGCAAAGTACTGAAAAAGCCACTGACCGAAGTGAGTGAAGCCGAGTACGAGGAGATGAGCGACATCAACTCCAAAACTGCTTTTTTCTTCCTGAAAGAAGCCGGCAAACACGTACAGGACAATGGTAAAGTCTGCACCCTGGTCACGTCCCTGCTGGGTGCCTTCACCCCCTTTTACGCCGCGTATGCCGGCACCAAAGCACCGGTAGAACACTACACCCGCGCCGCCGCCAAAGAATATGGCGCACGCGGTATTTCCGTCACGGCGGTGGGCCCTGGTCCTATGGATACGCCCTTCTTCTATCCAGCCGAGGGGGAGGATGCCGTGGCCTATCACAGGACCGCGGCCGCCCTGTCCCCCTACTCCAAGACCGGGCTGACGGACATTGAAGATGTCGTGCCCTTTATCCGTCATCTGGTCAGTGACGGCTGGTGGATTACCGGCCAGACCATTCTGATCAACGGTGGTTACACCACCAAGTAAGAAGGCAAGCCAGTGTCTGAGCCTGCAAGATCACTGCTTCGGGCTTGAGCACTGGCTTTTCTCAATACCTGCGCATGGATGTCCAAAAGGCATCCACAAGTGGGAATGCCAGCCAGAACGTAACCGCGTTCAAGCCCGAGATTCCTGATACGGGTTCTCGAAAATATCTTCTACGGTCTGCTCGAACAAGGCACTAATCTTGAATGCCAAATCCAGGGACGGTGCATGTTTGCCCGTTTCCAGCGCATTGACCGCCTGCCGGGACACCCCCAAGCGCTCCGCCAAATCTGCCTGCGTCCAGTTCGCCTCGGCCCGCAATACACGCAATCGATTTTTCATTTAATCGCTAGTCCGGACAAAGGGTGAAACTAGAGCGAACACCGCCCAAAAGAAGGGGTAAATCAGCCAGGCAGGAATATGGGGCGCAGCGGCGTAGGTTTCCCCAAAGCCCCAGGCGGTCCACAAGGTCAAGGTTGCGCCTGAGGCCAGCACAAAACACTTGGCCACGATCACCCGCACGAACTCATCGCTTTTCGCCATCAAGCGCAAGGTGGCCCAGACTTGTCCGGCCACAGGCAAGGCGACGGCTATGGCAATCAGCCAACCAACAGGCCGACCGAGCAGGCTGTCGAACAGCCCCAGAATGGTCAAGGCATTGACCAGGATATACACGCCCATAAAGAGCAAAGTGCGAATCAGATAGCTGCGACCTGGTGACGGCGCAGAGGGGGAATTACTGTTGGCAAGCATGGTTAAGCACCTGAATGTAAAGTAAACCTGACTTTATAGAAGTCAAAACTACTTGTCAATAAGTAATGTTTACTTTACATTTTTGAATATAGAGCCAGTCGACCAG
Source organism: Alcaligenes nematophilus (assembly GCF_026344155.1). Lineage (NCBI taxonomy): Bacteria > Pseudomonadati > Pseudomonadota > Betaproteobacteria > Burkholderiales > Alcaligenaceae > Alcaligenes > Alcaligenes nematophilus. The sequence continues at coordinate 468,044 of NZ_JAPKMZ010000002.1, forward strand.
CAAGCATTCCGATTGGCTGGCTGGTCTATTTGGGCCTACACGTTCTGACCATAAAAACGAGATTTGCAGCTGGCACCTGCGCGCGTTGCTACCCCCCAACACGCAGCCTGGATATAAAGCCACTTGAACAGGCAAAGTTCAAGACCTGCCCGTGTAGCCTAGCGTCGAGGGAGATTGCCCAAACCGCGCCTGAAATAGACGGCTGAAATGAGAGAGGTCCTTGAAGCCACAGGCCATGGCCACTTCGGTCACCCGTTTAGGTTTCCCGCCCTCCAGCAAACGGTAGCTCTGGATCAAACGCTGCTCCCACAGCCATTGCATGGGTGTGGTCGCTTCAAGCGCAAAGAGCCGATACAGAGTGCGAGTCGCCATGGACGAAGCACGGGCAATCTGGTCCACATCCAGCGTATCCTCATGCAAATGTGCACGCATATAAGCCTGAACCTGCTCCAGCCGCCGCTCCTGACGAGTGCCCCGAGAAAGCGCAGGAGCGTCAGACTCGAATACCGCGGAGAAGATATCCAGCACAGAAGCCGTCACACGCTGATCCATACCGTCCGCTGCTGCCTCCCCCATACCAAGCAGTTGCTTGACCAAGGCGCCAGCCATCGGCCCCAGACGCGAGTTGGCTGCAATACGACGCGCTGCCAGATTGCCCACCGAGGGCAAGCGCGATGCCAATAAGGGGCGGGGAATCATGACCATGGCCGCGTGAGCCAAAGAGCCCAGCTCCAGATCAAAAGGCCGAGATTGATCCTGAAGTACCAGATCCCCTGTTCCCAGGCTGACGTAGCGTCCGTCCTGGCTCAGTTGAATATGACCATCCAGCATGAGCCACAGCATGAAACAGTCGCGCTGATCTTTACGGATATCGGCCTGCCGTCTGCTCACCCGTATCGCCTCCCCCTGAGGGGTGGCAGACCAGATGCTGCTCAGGCCCAAACCACCAAAACTAGTGAGGGTGACCCGCGCCTGAAACTGGGGCCGGGCAATCTGGCTGCACTCGGTCTGTGAAAACTGCCTGCAAGTGACCTCGTGCCAGTGCTCAAAGCTGTCTCCGGGCTTGACCGCTATGATCGCTGTCATAGGTTCAGTCTCCATAATCGGGGCTATCTGCACCGATGGATTAATCGTTTTTCAACAAGATTACGTCCATTACCCAAAGACAGACAAGCCCTGAAAATACCAAGCCTCAGCTCCCTGCCCGTGTACTGTCCAGGATGGCAGGCACAGTCAAAAAAAACGTAAAACTGGCAGTGGCAGCCAAGCCAAAACTGCACCACCCTCCTACTCTACAAGCGTCTATGACACCGGCAGCGGCAATACCAAATACACAGTCGCCCGGCCGTGAGCAAACCAAAGGAGAATGAAATGGCTATTCAGATTGATCAAATCAACCCCAGCAGCACGGCGGTCATTGTGATCGACATGCAGAACGACTTCATCGCACCCGGCGCCCCACTGGAAACACCCATGGGCATGGAGTTGATGCCCCGCCTGCAAAAACTGCTGGGCCACGCTCGCCAAACTGGCATGGAAGTGATCTTCACCGCCCACGCCCACCGCCGCAACGGCTGCGATATGGGCCTGTTCGGAGAGATTTACCCTCCGATTCAAAACCAGGTGGGGCTGGTAGATGAGACAGCGGGCGTTGATATCTACCCCGAAGTAGCCCCACAGGGGGACGAAGTCGTCATAAAGAAACACCGTTACAGCGCGTTCTTTGGCACCGACCTGGACATCATCTTGCGTACTCGCAAGATCGACACCGTTGTCATCACCGGCGTGACCACTGAAAACTGCTGCCACGCTACGGCTCGCGATGCCATGTTCCATGGCTACAAAGTGGCCTTTATCTCTGATGCCACAGGCACCTACAACTACCCGGATATGGGCTTTGGGGCGATTCCGGCTGAAGAAGTACACCGCGTCACCTTGGGGGTGCTGGCAGTATCCACCGCGCATGTCATGACGACGCAAGAGCTGATTCAGAAAACCAGGCAAGAAGTATGAGCACGGTCAGAGCCCGCATACCTTAAGGCGTCAGGACGTGAAGGACCCAGGCAGGCCTTGTGAGCTATCCAATTGTTAGAGCTCAGTTCACAAGGCTCATTTTTACTTATCTTGCGCCGCTATCAGCTGCGCCAATCGCTGGATGGAGAGCGGTGCACAGCCTTCCGCATCATTGCTGATCGTCACGTACGCCGCCTGCCCTGCCCCCGTGATCCCGCGAATCGTGCGCGCCAGCACAGTGCGGGTATGCACGTCCTCGCTGACAATGGCATCGAAGGGGGTATGCTTTTTTTGAGCATCGGCATAGCCATAAGCACCAAACTCCCGGTTCAAGTTCCAGCGACACACCAAGGGTCCCGGCCACAAGGCGCGCAAGACAGGCAGTTGCTCCTCAATCGGCGGCATCTTGCCATGCAGCCCCAGACAAAATGTCGCGCCATTGGCCTTGAGCGTATCGACAAGATGTTGAGTCAACAGCTCTGGATCTCTTACCTCTACCGCAAGCACCACCTGTGAGCCTTGCGGCAAAGCCTCACGCGCCGCTGCCAGCATCTGCCCCAACTTGTCGAACAACTCTGCCGGACGATTCAACCAGCCCCAGGACAGAGGGCTTAACTGGAAGACCAAGACGCCCAACTTGGCACACAAGCCCTCGACTGCAGGCTGCACGAACTGCTCTACAGCCAGACGAATATCCAGAAAGTCCGGATTAGATTTGCGTACCTTGCCCTGCTCATCACGAACTTGGGCATCCGTAATCATGGAAGGACATTTCACAACGAAGCGGAAATCTTCATCAACCTGAGCGGCATAGGCGGAATACTGCGTGACCGTCAAAGGACGCCAGAAGGTGCGATCCACACAGACGGTGCGCATCAAGGGATGCTGGTGATAGGCCTCCAAGCCGTGTTTGGACAAGATGCTCGACTCGTACTCGCCATCCCAGATCAAGCCTTCCCAACCGGGGTAGGACCAGGTGGAGACACCGAAACGCAAGGTTTCAGGAAGCTGAGCGGCCAGATCGCTTAGCTCCAGCGCGGAAGCAGCAAGGCTGACTTTGGTGATTTTGCGTCGGGAAGGAGCAGCGGGCTTTGAGGCGGGTGGCTGGGGAATGGCATCGCCGAAAAGATCTTCTTGCATGCTGGGTATAGTGCCATGGGAATGAAGTTAAGCAAATGCCGGCTCAAAATCCACCAGATCCGTATAAGCATGAATGGCATCGCGGCCATCCGTATCACGAACAGTAGATTTTGGGCGAGCCCCGCCCAAAGATGTTCCTTGCCCAAGCAAGCACTGCAGACTCTGCTTGCTTTCCGTCCCGTCCTCCAAGGCACGCGCAGCCTGTAAGACCCGATCCAACTCCAGCAAAGGTGGTGCGCGCCGAATGACCCGCTCCCCCATGAGCCAGGGGCCGCATCCTCCAAAACCAGAAAAAACGTATTTTGAGGATATTTCCCCCCGAGGCTAATTGCAGGTCAGAAGAGAGCATAAAAAACGCTCGCACTGAAGCCCAAGTGCCCCTCAAGGTCCGAATGCTTGGCAAATCGTGTCGCCATCAGAAACCTTCCAGCTTGTCAGGATTCACAGAGTCCGAATCATCTTGTAGCAAACTCGATTTTTATTATTTTCGACGAAATCCTGGCTTTATCACTATATTCATGTTTTTTTTAAAGCTCTAGAACAAACGAAATTACTATTGTCACACCCGTCTATGGGGCGTTACGCAAGCTCTTCTCACTTTGGCAAGCTGACGGCCTACGAAGATGGCACCCAGCGCAATTTTATTTTTGATGACTATGCCAACGTACAGTTCGCCTGGCGCTATCCTCATTTGACGGAGCATGTGCTGTACACGGCGCAAGTCGTGACACATGCCGTCCATGGTGGAATGGCCGAAGAAGCTCGCAGTCTGGTTATCTTCCAACGCGCCCAGGAAAAGCTGAAAAAAGTGCTTGAAATACCTGATCAAGACACCAGTCGGGTCATCCGCTCTCTGATAGGAAACAGCTGACACGTTTCCGGGAAGTTGAAACAGGCCTATCCACAACTGGAAAAGCAGGAGCTTGCGGAGCGTGTTGTAAAGGCAGTGCGCTTGGCATCCGAGGAGTGAAAACCAGCAACTGCCAGGAGATAGACCAGAACTAGCCTAAGAGCCACAGCCTTAAAGAGGTAAAAAGAAATGAGAGGGGTTTGCATCACAAGCAAACGATCCCGAGAATAGGGGAGCACCATGCTCCCCTTAGCAGCCAACATGACGTGTGTCTGCTCCGTTCATCCGCCATTATTTAGCAAGAGAGTCCAAGAACGATAACAAAGCTGTATTCACCTCTTGCGCGCGTTCCGTTTGAATCCAATGCCCGGCCCCATCTAAAAATATCGCTTGTCCCATTGCTTGCGCAGCTTCACGAAACCCGGGGAATTGCAATACAGTGTCCAGATTCCCACCGACATATGCTGCAGGAACCGGTAAAGCCATGCCATTCCATGCTGCCGTATCTTCCCAGTTACGCTGAAAGACACGATACCCGTTCAAACCACCGCGAAAACCCGAGCGCTTATAGGCGGCCGCGTAAACATCCAGATCATCTTCTGACAGAAAGCTCATCGCATCTTCTGGCTCGGGCAAGGTATCTACCAAGGTACCACCGCCGGGAACAAGCATCAGAAAAGGCGCTTGAGGGTTCAACCCCGAGTTTGCGTAAATCAAGCGGCGTAAGCTTCGCTTCACGTCCCGCTCCAGGTCGTGGTCCGCTACGCCTGGGGCCTGAAAATATTGCATATAGAAGCCAGGTGGAACAGCGCCCTCAAAGGCCTCCAAAATGCTCAAATCACCGCGAGGGATATAAGGGACAGACAACCCCATTACGCCACGCACACGATCTGGACGCATCAAGGCCGTGTGATAAGCCGTAGAGGTGCCAGCATCGTGCCCCACCATGACGGCCTTCTCAATCCCCAACGCATCCATCAAACCGATGACATCACCCACGGTCTGCATAACACCATAACTACCCACCTCCGCAGGAGCCTCTGACTCTCCATGCCCACGCATATCCAGGGCGATAGCACGATAACCCGTCTTGGCCAGCGCAGGCAGTTGATGACGCCAGCTATACCAAAGCTCCGGAAATCCATGACAAAAAATAACGGCGGGCCCGCTTCCTGCCTCTACATAGTGCAGGCGAACGCGATTAACCTCGATATAGTGATGACTTAATTCACTCACACTTTTTCCTTAAAAAACGATCATACAAAGGCAGTCCCCGACTCCCCCTGCCCCCAACTCAGGGCTGCAGGGCCACCTAGCCGTTGGGGAAAAGAAGAAATTTTTCGCCAGTACCACGCCGGTTGCACAAAGCAATCGTCTCGGGCTGCAAAAGCTCAACCATAGAAATCGCTTGGGAGTAGTGGCTGTGAAACGTCGTGGTCAGTCCGGCCACAATGCGCTCTTTAAGCCGTGCAACCCCTTGTGGCCCCATCCTGCGTAAAAACGCCCACAAAACCCAGCCGCCCATTCCCCACGCCATACCGAAATTACGCTCAAAGCGAGTCGGGCCACTTTCCAGGCCGCCATAGAGGTAAACCTGCTTGTGCGTCGTAGAACCGTAGCGGCTGTACTGCCCACCCGCACGCGACAAGACAGACTCCATGGCACCGAGGATCTGCCCGGCCAGGGTGCCCCCTCCTGTCGCATCAAAGGCCAACGTAGCCCCCGTCGCGGTAATGGCCTGGATCAAGTCATCGTTAAACGTGTCCGAGCTGGAATCGCATACATGCACAGCCCCTTGAGCACGCAATAAATCGGCCTGTTCAGGCTTGCGTACGATATTGACCAGCCCCACACCATCCTCCAAACAAATGCGATTCAACATTTGTCCAAGATTGGACGCCGCTGCGGTATGCACCAAGGCGGTATGCCCCTCACTGCGCATGGTTTCCACCATGCCCAGCGAGGTCAAAGGATTCACAAAAGCCGAAGCTCCTTCCTGTGCCGTCGTCCTGTCTGGCAGAACCAGACACGCCTGTACGGGAACACAAGCATATTGGCTATACATGCCTCCTCCAAACGCAGCCACACGCTTGCCATCCAACTGACGAGCCTGTTCTGACTGCCCCGTTGCCACCACAATGCCTGTGCCTTCATAGCCCACCGCAAGCGCTTGCCCAAGCCTGCCTTGCAAACCTGGCATGGCCGCCTCAGGGATATCGGCTAGTAGGCATGGATAGCCTTCACGTTCTACCAACCGGACTGTGCTCATGTCAGCGGCAGCAAATAACAGCCCTAGATCAGACGGATTGACTGGGGCAGCGTCAATCCGAATCAAAACCTCCTCCGGCCCTGGGGCGGGAACGGGCTCATGAGCCAGAAACAACTCCAGTTGCGCATCCGCATTGACCAGAGAGCGCAATTGAAGATAGCCAGACGTGCGTTGCTTATTCATACAACCTCGGTAGTTCGATTAACCTCAGCCCCACAGCGTCAGACTTCTGCCATGACGGTGTTACGTAGAGTTCCTGCCGTGGGAATCGAAATGAGCAACTCATCACCTGGAACTAGGTACTGCCCAGTAAAAGCCCCCACCCCAGCTGAAGACCCGATGATGATCACATCACCTGGCTCCAGCAAAAAAGGTTGTGACACGTACTCAATCAAACTTGCGAAGTCAAAGTACAAGTCATCCATGGTCAGACGCTGCCGCAACTCACCATTCACGCGTGTTTCCAACACCAGATCAGAGACAGGCCCCACTTCATCCAAGGTCGTCAACCACGGCCCGAAGGAGCCGCTCTGATAAAAATTCTTGCCCGCAGTAACCTGCTCGGAATGCAATTGATACGCTCGAACCGAGCCATCGTTATAGCAAGCAATTCCGGCAATATGCTCCATGGCGTTTTCCTTGGAGATATAGCGCCCGCCACGGCCGATAATAATGGCCATCTCCCCTTCGTAATCCAGCGTTGGAGAGGCTTTGGGCACGACTACAGCCTGCCCATGCGCCACATGACTGGAGGGGGCACGAAGAAACAAACGGGGGTACTTGGGCTCAGGGATTTCCGCCTTGAAGTAGTCTGCCGCTTCCTTTGCATGGCTTTTGGTATTCAGTCCCACGCCGATAATGTGACCTGGGTTAGTAACAGGGGAAAGCAGCTCCACCTCGTCCAGCTGATAGTCCGGCCCATCATCTTGATGTGCCTGGGCCAAATGCAAACCCATACCTAGCAATGTCTTCAGATCCGGGATACCCAGACGACGTTTCAAGTCAATCAAAGACGAACCCACCACAATCCCGAACGACTCCACGCCGTTATATCGATAGCTTGCCAGTTTCATAGCATTCCTATAATCAAGAGTTCAGTGCTTAAACACTCAACACATCAGTTGCGAAGCAGGATTTCCATCACGGCCGGATCAACGGGCTCTGGCGGCACGGGGTAACGCATCAACACTTCCTGCTGCGTCCCGGCGCGCAATTTAGCCAACATGGCATCTGCATCAAATACTTGACCAATCGGATTGGTATCCATGGCCCCGGACTTAACGAACGCCATGAACTCTTCAATGGTTTTCTGGTTATCTACCTGCATTTCGACACGGTTACGGTCTGGGTCTTCGTAATAGATGGACATGGTTGGACCATGGTTGATAGTTAAAATCGGAACAACGCCCTTAGCCTTTAAGCGATCGTACGTTTCCAGCAGGTCCGACAGGGTCTCAAAGGTAAAGGCGATGTGCTCCAGCCCCACCACACCTGACGGCCGATCAACCATGCCGGGGACACGCACCACCGCCAAGCGGTGGTGCTCAGAGTCAAAGGTCATAAAGCAAGTCATCCCGTCTCGATGAGCAACATAGGCGCTCAGCAAGTCCTGATACCAATCACACATTTGCTCATATCGTTCATCGGAGCGCAGAACTACATGGGCCAATTTCTTGGGTTTGATACCTGCCGAGCTGGTGGCGGGCCCAGCCGCTGTCGAGCAAGACTGATCTGAATTCATGGCTTTCTCCATCATGTTGACAAACTCCCCAACCGCAGCGGCCGCCGAGCCGCCAGTCTTGGGATATTGCTGAACCGCCTCAAGAGCGGCTTCGTGAAAATTCTCGGCATCGGCACGTCCATGCCATAAGACGTGGCCATCAGGGCGCACCAGGACGGCACTGCCCGACGCAAATATTGGCGAAGCAGACCGGCCAGAAGCCGAAGAACACAAATGCGCCAAACCGATGCCGGCTTGCTCCAGCGTTTTCTGTCCCTCGGTTTCCCCTGCCTGCAAACCGCACAACAACAAGGTGTATTGGTGCTTGGCGTAAGCATCCAGGCTGGAATGTGGCGACTGCTCGGCAGTGTCTAGCCATACATGTGGCAAACGGGTACCAGCTTGCAGTACTGGCACGTAATCCGTATCGCTATCGTGGGTGACATGCTCCCCGTAGCAATAACCAATCTCTATCTCCAGGGCATCAAAATGTGGGCGCTGGGCAGCAATGGCAACATCAATCCGCCGTTGCTTTTGCTTAGCTTGCTCGGAACCGCTGTTCAAGCCGAAATCGCGACGGGGGGTAGGTGGCCGCTCCACGACAGTGGGATCAGCTGGTATCAAAAAGGGGGCTTCAATAGCGTCCTGCACTTGCAGCAACTTCTGAAAGTTGGCGACGCTATGTGCACAATTGCGGGCAGCTACTGGCAAACGCTCTGTTTCATAGGTATCCAGCAAACCATCATCAGCCTCACCACGCACTACCTTTGCCAACTTCCAAGCCAGGTTATGAGCATCTTGGGCCCCTGTATTCAAGCCCAAACCACCAGTAGGCGGGAATCGATGAGCAGAATCACCTACCAGGAAAAAAGGCCCTTTGCGGAACTGCGTGGCCACTTGCGCACTCATGTTCCAGGAACTGACACTGACCAGCTCCAATTTGACCTCTGGATCGCCAACGGCCCGGCGAGCCAGCTCCAGCATGACTTCGCCCGAATAGGCTTCACGCGCGGCACCAGGTGGCATCACGCACATAAACGCCCAGGTCTGGTCCAGGTCATACGAAACAAAGATTCCAGGCGCATCAGGGTTGGCAACAAAGTGAACCGGGCCCGTGTCCTTGCCTAAATAGCGATTCAAGTCGCCTTTGAAATAACAGGTGGCAAAACGAGCAATCGAAGGAGGACCAATCATGTCAATGCCCAAGGCCCGGCGCACAACGCTACCGGCTCCGTCACAGGCCAGTACATAATCAAAACTTTCTTTTCTTGTGTGCCCCTCACTATCCTGAATAGAGAGCACTGCCTTCATGCCATCTACGACAGCATCGAGCACCTGCTGTCGAAAAAGCACATCCCCGCCCAAGCCCCGTAAATGATCCAGCAAAATCTTGCCGTAAATATGCTGGCCCATATTCAAGGTACGCACCGGGCTGGCTTGACGGCGAAACGCCTTTTGTTGCTCATTGCCTTGCAAGGGCAAACAACCAAAGCGGGTACCGGCCAGCTCGGAAGACCAGGTCACACAGTTCATCCTCTCTTCCTTGGACGCCGCTGCTGCCATGCGCTCAAACAAACCCAGCTCACGTAATATCTCGCACGTGCGTGTATTCACCACATGGGCTTGCGGCAATGCTGCAATACCGTCAGCCCGCTCCAGAATCGTGGTCTGAATGCCTTGTTCACGCAGCAAAATCGCGGTGAGCAGCCCTGCTGGGCCGCCACCGACGATTGCCACCTTTTTATTATTAGAAATACTCATTGTCTCCACCTCAATCAATACACTGAAAAATGATTGGACCCAGCGCCGTCAGACAATACGTGCCGCATCTTCAAACGACAGCCTGGGACCACGTGGGTAATTACCAGCTGGATCGGGATAACCCAGATTAATCAGGAAGTCGGACTTGAATCGGCCTTCTGGAAAAAACTCCCGATCCAGTGCCTGCGGGTCAAATCCGCTCATAGGCCCGGCCCCCAGTCCCACCAGACGGGCAGCCAGAATCAAATAAGCACCTTGCAAGGTGGTATTGCGCACGGCAGTGTCCTGCGCCAACTGGGCATTCGATGAGAAAAGTTGCTGCGCATGAGGCACCGCTGGAAACTGGGCAGGCAAGTGCTCAAAAAACTGGCTGTCCCGAGCAATAATGGCCGTTACGGGGGCGAGCATGGTTTTTTCCACATTGCCTTCCATCAGCGTTGAGGCCAAACGGGTCTTGGCCTGGGCAGAGCGTACAAACACCACGCGTGCCGGTTGGGTATTCATGGCCGTTGGCCCCCATTTGTACAGATCGTATAAGCGCCGAAGAACAGCGTCATCAACCCCGCGGTCCTGAAATTTGTTTGTCGTACGGGCTGCCAGAAATAACTGGTCTGCGGCGAAATCGGGCGTCAATGTATTCATCTCAATATCTCTTATGGAAACAAAAAACGGGCGCGGGTGGCGCCCCGGTCAGCTTGCGCTCAAAGGCTGATCTGCCCCTGGCCTTTTAGCCCCAACATGGCACGAGCCTCTGCGGGTGTTGCAATCTCCAGGCCCAATCGCTCCAGTACCTCACGAATCAGGCTCACTTGTTCAGCGTTGGAACGTGCCAGTGTCCCCCGCCCGACCGTCAAAGAGTCTTCCAGACCTACCCGGACATTGCCGCCCATCAAGGCCGCCTGAGTCACCAAGGGCATTTGATGACGGCCTGTCCCCAGTACAGACCAGTGGTAATCGTCACCGAACAGCTTGTCGGCGATACGCTTCATATGTGTCAGGTTTTCGGGGTCAGCACCAATTCCGCCCAAGACGCCCAACACAAATTGAATGAAAGGCGTTTTGACAAAACCACGGTCAACAAAATGTTTAAGCGTGTAGAGATGGCCAACGTCATAGCATTCAAATTCAAAACGTGTTCCTAAAGGCTTGGCCACACGCTCAAATAGCTGTTCGATATCACCGAAGGTATTACGGAAGATCGCATTACGAGAGGCTTCCAGGTATTCAGGCTCCCAGGCATGACGCCACTCTTTGACTTTGTCCAGAATGGGGAAAAAACCAAAATTCAAAGAACCCACATTGCAAGAGGCCATTTCTGGCGAGAACGTCAGGGCCGCTTCCAGACGCTGGTCCAAGCTCATGGTGTGAGCCCCACCCGTCGTGATGTTAATGACAGCATCACACTGCGTATGGATAGGCTCCAGAAACTGCCGGAATACAGCCGCACTGGGCGTAGGCTTGCCGTTTTCCGGGTCGCGTGCATGCAAGTGCAAGACCGCTGCACCCGCACGGGCGGCGTCAAGTGCCTGCTCGGCAATCTGCGCGGGCGTAACAGGCAAATACGGCGACATCGTCGGCGTATGAATCGAGCCAGTTACGGCACACGTGATAATGACTTTTCTGGACATAAAAAACTCACATAAAAAGGACACTGGACTTCATTCAGACTTTGGCAGGAGCAAGTACACCTTGGTTAAGCGCTGCGCTCTGAACCTGAGCCGGGCGCAACAAGAAACAAGCCAAGGCTGGTAACAAGAGCAAGGCACCCAACATGTTCCACAAAAACATGAACGCCAATAAAATGCCCATATCAGCCTGAAACTTGATCGGACTCAACACCCAGGTTGCGACGCCTGCTGCCAGGGTCACACCCGTTAACATGACCACTTTTCCGGTAAACAAGAGTGCTCGGTAATAGGCTTCAGATAAGCTCATGCCCTCGCGCAACCGTGCCAAAAGAACGGACAGGATGTACAAGGCATAATCCACCCCGATTCCCACACCCAGGGCAATAACTGGCAAGGTAGCAACCTTCACTCCCATGCCCAGAGCAACCATCAGGGCCTCTGCTAACAAAGAAGTCAGCACCAGCGGTAGAACTGCCACTACGACCGCCCGCCAAGACCGGAATGCAAGATAGGCCAGCAGTACTACTGCGCTGTAAACCAGCCACAACATCTTGCCCCAAGCATCTTGCACAACAATGTTGGCCGCCGCTTCTATCCCCGCCGAGCCAGCAGCCAGCAAGAACTGTGTGTCCGAAGTGTTGTTCTGATGCGCGAACGCCTCGACATGAGCCACCACATCGGCCAGGGTGCGGGCCTTGTGATCCTTCAAGTACACATACATCGTCAACAAACTGCAGGCGTCGTTGTACAAACCACGAGGCGCATTAGCCGTCACGGAGTTGATGCTGTCCTGGCTGGGCATCAGCTCGTACCATTTGGGATTGCCTTCATTTAGCCCCGTCAACATGCGCCGGTTCAACAAAGCCAAGGTATTGGTGGACTCCACGCCTTCTAACTGGCGCAGACTCCACTCCAGTTCATCCACCTTTTGCACCGTATCAAGCTGCGTACACTGCCCCTGCGGCGTACGCACCATGACGGCCAGCACATCACTGGAGGCACCGTAGGCTGCATTAATAAAAGCGACATCCCGGTTGTAGCGACTGTCAGCCCGCAACTCAGGGGCACCGGGGTCCAGATCGCCAATAGACAGCCGGGTACTCAACGTGGCCCCAAAAAGAAACATCAAACCGGCAGCAGCCAAGGCCCACCGAGCCCAGCGACGCTGAGTGAACTTGTCCAGAAACACCCATAGCCGCGCCCGATTCTGATCGGACTCCTCGCTCTCAGCGGTACGCAGACTACGTGCAGCTGCTGTTGGACTAACGCCGGTATAACTGAGCAACACGGGTAGCAAAATGAGATTGGTAAAAATCAAAGCGGCCACACCGATAGAGGCTGCAATGGCCAGCTCCCGGATAGACTGAATATCAATCACCAGCAGCACGCCGAAACCCACGGCATCAGCCAGCAAAGCAGTCAACCCAGCCATAAACAGGCGTCGAAAGGTATAGCGCGCCGCTATCAGACGATGCGTCCCCCGACCCATATCCTGCATGATGCCGTTCATCTTTTGCGCCCCATGGCTCATGCCAATGGCAAACACTAGAAACGGCACCAAAATGGAATAAGGATCCAAGGAATATCCCATCAACGGCAACAGCCCTAACTGCCAGACAACAGCAATCAATGAGGTGGCCACCACCAACAAGGTCGACCGTACGCAACGCGTGTACCAAAACACCATTGCGCCCGCGATCAGCACAGCGAACACAAAAAAACCCAGGACGTAACTGACGCCATCAATCATGTCTCCAGCAATCTTGGCAAAGCCGGTCATATGGACATGTACGCCCTTGCTTTCGTACTTGTTACGCAAGTCTTCCAAAGCTTGCGACAAGCGCCGATAATCCAACGGCGCGCCGTTGGCATCCTTATCCAGCAACGGTACAAAGATCAGGCTGGAGCGAGCATCGAATGCGACAATCTGGCCGATTTCTCCCGAACGAGCCACATTAGCCGCCAGCTCCTGCAAGCTGGCAGCCGAGCCGTTGTAGCCATCCGGAATCACCGGACCACCCTCCAACCCCTCTTCTGTTACAGCTGCCCAACGGGTCGCGGGTGTCCAGAGACTGCGTAGTCCTTGCCGGGCAACGCCGGGCAATAAATACAGTTCATCATTCAACTGTCGCAGCGTATCCAGGTACACAGGGTCATAGATATCGCCTCGAGGATTTTCCACAGCGACACGAATTGCATTACCCAGCCCGTAGAGCTGTTTTTCATAGCTCAGGAAGTTCTCAATAAACGGATGGGAAGTGGGAATACTTTTTTCAAAACTAGCCGTCAGCCGTAATTGACTAGCCTGCCAGCCCAAAAACAAGGTCACGATCGCACACAGCAGCACCACGATGCGCCGGTGGTTAAACAATGCACGCTCCACCCGAGACCCCGATGTGGCATCAAATTGCGACAAGTCCCGCAGCACAGGCAATATGTAGGAAGAATCAGACTTCATGGACGTGTTCTCATTTCTTTCAAAGACACAGGCAAACGCAGTACGCCCCCCACGCCATAAGCAATCACACTGCCATCAGGCAGGACCAAGGTCCCAGACAAAGGCGGCATGGGCTGGGTGAGCAAGGGAGCCATCACGCGCCCATCCGCGCTGGCGTACAGTTGCCCTGCCTGACTCGTAATCAGCACTGAACCATCGGGAGCTGAGACGGCGGCCGGCAGGGACGCCTCGGGGGCCCCTGCCACACGCGTCCACGTCGAGCCGCCATCTTGTGAGTGGAAAGCATTGCCACGCAAACCTACTGCCATCAACCCGCTGTCATTCAAGGCCAGGCCGAACCAACTACCCTCATAGGGACTTTGCAAAGCCTGAAAACGACGCCCCTTATCCCTGGAGACTTGCATCAAGCCTTGCTCTCCCCCAATAAAGACCTCTTTGCCTCGGGCCTGAATGGCGTACAGATGTAAACCGCCTGGGTTATGCAAGCGATCCATGGCATCGTTCCACGTCAGCCCACCATCACGGGTTTCGAAAAACAGGCCATAAGCGCCTACAACATAGCCGTGCTGAGCATCGACAAAACACAAGTCAAATAAAGGAGTATTACCGGCATCACTCGCCAAACTCCGGGCTACTCGAAGCTGTCTGGCGGCGGCCTCATCCTGCGGGTCGCGGCGCAAGCGCAGTTCCGCTGCTTGAACAGCCACCTGCGCCAGGCCTCGCCCATCAGTAACCAGCTCCCAACTCTCTCCCCCATCCGTAGTCTGCAAAATAACGCCGCCATGCCCGACCGCCCAACCATGATGCGTATTTGTGAATTGCACTGCGGTTAGCGTCACGCTCACCGGGACATTCCGTGCTTGTCGCCAGTTCACGCCACCGTCATCAGACAAGGCAATTACCCCGCGTTCACCCACGGCCACAATTCGCCCATCATCCAGCGCAGCAGCTAACAAAACGCTGCGCTGTACGGCTTTAACCGCCAAGGCAGGCCGATCCAACGCCGGGAACGCCGACTCAGCATGACCGCTAGCAATGCTCAAAGATGCCAGCCCCAACGCCACCACCACCGGCCAATAAGTTCGCTTCTTCATCATGTCTCCATGCAACGCCGCTCTGGCTAAAGCCAGGGACATCAGCGCACGCCCTCCGCTGCCATCGCATCGGGCGTAAACATGAAGTCACGGTACTGTGAGGACTTGGGAACATACATACCGCGTCGTTCGTTCGGAAAACCCGTGACATACGAAGCGCCGTTGGTCAGGTCATAAACCCCCCAATTCACCTGCTCTGTGGCTGGAATATCAGACATCACCATGGGTAAGCCATAGGGCACACGGGCCAATTGACCGTTCGCGTCGTAACGCTCGGCAATCACAGCGTCCCAACTATCCTCATCAATGTAGTAACGGCTCTTGGGGGATGTATGGCGCTGCCCATTTTTCAGCTCAGCCTCCACCACCCAAACACGATGACGCTCCCATCGCACATGGTCCGGATTGATATGCTTGTCTCCCAACAATTCGCGGTCTGTATCAGGTTGCAAAATCCGGTTGGTGTTGTAGGGGATGTACATCTCCTTCTTACCTAACAGCTTCCAATCAAAACGATCCATGCGTCCGGTAAACACGCCGACCTCATCAAAACTGGCAATACCCGCCGAAAAAGGCGTGGGTGTGTCACAGCACGAGTTGGGCAACTTACGCACTCGCCGCTGCCCCGTCAGATAGACCCAGGTAGCAGATTTGGACTCATCCAGATTCATCCGTCCAGTGATTGCCTCTCCGGCCCGAATAGCTGGCCCTTTGGTCAAGGAGCGGATCAGGTAGTATTCGTCATTAAATTTGTCTGGGGCCTGAGAGTAGTACGGCATCCACATCGAGTTTTCGGCATCCAGCACATTGATCCACTGCCCATCCGAAGTCAGTTGATATCCTTTGGCTTCCAGATACCAAGCGTCACCACGCCAGCGAAGTTGATGGTTCCACATCACCTCCAGGCCCGATTTGGGTATAGGAAATGGCACTCCTCCGTATGCCCCCTCAGGCAATAGACCGGCCGCTCCCTCTTTTAACTGCGCATTGACAGCATTACGGGCGGTATTGTCATAAACCCATTGCGGCGCAATGGCCGTACGGTGAGTCTTGTAGACATCGAGTCGGAACGTTTCGGGGTACTTCTGAATCAGCGCCTTCGTACCCTCTGTTAAATAATCCGCATGCTGGGCCATATTCTTGGCATCTACCGAGAACAACGGTTTCTCGTCAGCAAAAGGGTCCTGCCTGCGCCCTTGCACAATTCCGGCATTGGGCGTGGCTGCCCCAGTCCAGGCAGGGATGCTGCCATCCTGATTACCTGCACGCTCTGCCCCCATGGGCGTTAGGGTCGTCCCCAATGCTGCGGCTTCTTCGGGGGGGACGGCAGCATAGCTACCTGCCGTGGCTAAAGACAGCACCAGCATCAGTGCGGATTTGAACTGCATCGACTTCATGGTGTATCTCCAATCAAAAGGAATAGCGCAAAGAGGCTGCGATAAAGTCGCGATCTCTAAGGGACTGTTGCCAACCAAACACCCCGTCAGAACTCATGAAAGAAGAGGAAGGCCCGTAGTAGTGCGTATATGCCAGTGTGAAACGCCAGGCGTCGCGAAAGCTGGCATTAATGCCAATGTTTATGTCCCCGCCCCCTTCAGGTGTCCAGGCGTTCGGGCTGCCTGCCGCCAATGGGCGGGAACCTTTTGGCGCCCAACTCATACCCATTGGCACGCTGATATCCACGCCGGGAAACACGTTGCGGTACATAGGCTCGAAGACAAAGCGCAGTTGAAAGCCGTCGCGGGTGCCCCGCACATCGGCCGCATCCGGGTTTTTTGTGATCTTCAACACGCGGTTCCAGGCCGCTTCCGCCGTCAGGTTCGCCTCACGCCATAGCGACGTCGCCGGCAAAGAAGCAATCGTGGAAATATTGATGTGTGCCGTATCACCCACGGCATAAGCGGGGTTGTGGCGATTATTGCTGAATGGCTCACCGGTCAAGGCACTGGCATCAATGCCCCGGTTGGTCGCCAGATCCTGGTTATGACGTATCGAACCTTCAATCGCAATATTGAAGTTATCGAAGGTCCGGCTGGCACTGGCACCCACTGCGGTAATCGCCTCCTGGTATGCCAAGTAGTAGCCTGTTGGCATAGGCCCTTGTGGCGTTACACCCAGGACGGGGATCACTTGCGGAGTTTTGCTGTGATAACGGATGGCATACAAGCCCAAGTCTGTTTCATCCAGACGCAGCTTCAATTGCAAGCCGCCCTGCCCAGAGTTGCGTGCCCGGGCATCCGCCAAGCGTCGTGCGGGCGGCAAGCCTGGCGCAACCATCAAGGTTTCACTACCCGCCGCTGTGTCGTTATCAGAGAAATAAGAGCCTGCCAGCGGAACCTTGCTTTCAGCCCATTGGAACTGGTAGTACGCACCCACAGACACTTGCGGACCGAGCTGAATCTGCCCTGAAATTTGCGGTACTGGACGGATCGCTTCCTTGAACTGCGTACCCGGCACAGAAGCCAGTTTGACGGCATCAATCGGCATTTGTCCGCCGGCAATGGCGTTAGCGCCAAAAAAGAGACTTTCTCCCCAGATCAGGGAATGCCGACCCGCACGCAGCGTAGCCGCGCCATTGTCCATATCAAACTTGCCAAACACAAACGCGTCGAGCAGTTCCACATTACGGCCATGCTTGACCCGGACATCATTCGTGAAACGGTTGTAGGCCACGGAAGTCTGATTGGGAAAGGCGCCCCCTGCCAGACCTGGATTGTCATTTGACTCGTTGTAGACGCTGTCGTAATAGGCCGCCCCACTGACCCGCAGGCCAAAACGACGCTGCCACATCACGTCCATCTCGCTGAACAAATCCAGTCGGTTGGAGATCAGTCCACGACCAAAATTACGGTTGCCATCGTCATTATTGGGATTGGACAACAAGTCCGACGAAGCTGACTTCAGGCGAAACGCATTGCTGTACTTGACGGTCGTATCCCACCGCACCGTCATATCGGGATTGCCGACATCAATTTCGAAGCCTTGGGCAGGCACGGCAAGCGCAATCCCTAGCGCTAGCGCCCCCCCTCTAAACGCACAGAGGCGTTTTAATGCGCGGCGATCGTGCGCCGTCAGCGTTTTCTGTCTCACTTTGTCTCCTTTATCGCGCCGATGCTGGCGCTTGGCAGTGTTCCGCGACCTCTGCGTGTCGCTCTACACCGTCCTTTTTCCCCACATCGCACGTAAAAGGAGAATGAGCCACCTAATAACAGACGATTAAGGATTTTGTATGGTAATTCCTATTTTATGGATTTTCAACAAATAAAATCGATAAAAATAAAATATACCCACTTTTATGGAGACAAGAGCCAGTTTTCATTTTTTGTCGCAGGTGTCGCCCGCTCCTTGCCGCCAGACGCAAAGAACCCAAAAACAAGCAAAAATAAAAGATTGATGTGTCGTACTCGCCACTTGCTACAAACTGAACAAACAAAAAAAAACCCACCTTAATGGTGGGCTTTGACATATAAATGGGTCCCGCGACATACGGGCAGGTGATAGGTAAGGGGCCTAAGAATGCTGCATCGACTTGTCATCGACAGCCTCGGCATCGACCGGGAATGCCTTATCGAAAGCCAGAAGGGCAAACTCTGCAGAACGGGCAAAGTGCTCAGAAATCAGCTCCTGCGCCAAGGGCGCATCACGGGAAATCACCGCATCAGCAAGCTGTTTGTGCTCATCCAGGGTAGCCCGGTCTTCAAGCGTGGTATTACGCAAAGACAAGTTGTGATAACGAGCTAATTTCTCACGTACTAGACGACACAACTGGAGCGTCGTAGGCGACTGACAGCCCGCCAGCAGGGACTCGTGAAACGCATTATGCGCAAGCAACCAATCGTCAAACAGCTCGGGGGAAGTAGGAATCGTGGTTTTGGACAGCCGATGATAATGGCTGACCACATTGGACTCCCAATCGATACCACCACGCTCAATCGCACGGCGTACGGCAATGCAGTCCAGATCGATCCTCGTCTGGGTCAGATCTTGCAGTTCCTCACGCGAAACGGGCGCAACACGAAAGCCCCGCTGCTCCTGAAACTCGACCAGCCCATCGCTCGTCAAGCGCGACAAAGCCTCACGAATGGCAGTTGCGCCAATTTCGTAGCGTTTACCCAGCGCTTGAATGCGCAGACGTTGTTCCGGCAGCAATGCCCCTGTGACAATATCCGCACGCAGACGCTGAAAAGCCAGCGTTGTTAGACTGCTGGAAGAGGAGGAAGACAGCTCGGCAGTCCCCATGGTGTGTACGACTTAACATTACGATACGCACCTAAACACGTATCGTTGGTTACAAGACCGCCGGGAAGCGGCGGCGGCACGAATTATCGCTTATTTAGGATTTAAGATCAATAAATCCATAATTTAGTTTTTTCTACATAAAACGATGAATTCGCGCATCGCACAGAACAGAAGACCGGTGAGCTGCCTGAACCAGACTTGACGCTAATTTGCCAAATCGGGATTGAAAATCATGGCAATGCGTCGCTCGCTGATGCGCCAGCCTTCTTCTGTAAACACGTAAGTATCGTGATAATCCGCCACAATAGGCATCGGTGTTGTCGAGACGCCCCGCGCGGCTTCCTCTCCAAAGTTTTTAAAACACACAACATAGCAAAGCCCAGTCGCGCTGCCATCGGCATTCAGAGTAATACGAATATTGCTGCAGCAATGCCGTGTACGCATTGCTGGCCGGGTGCTTAAGGACGCCAAAATAGCATCACGCCCTTGCACAGCCTCACCCGTGGCCGCCACGATAGTGGCATCAGGGGTAAACACATCCACAACCCGTACATAATCGTCGGCATCCAGCGCGTTGGCAAACTCAACACATAGCTGCGTGCAAGCAGCCTCAAAATCAGCTTGTCCGCCCACCTGAGCAGAAGAAGGATCGGAATGACTGCTCTGCGTTTGCTGCGATAAGGACTGCATCATTTTTCCTCAAGGTGACACGGACGCTTCACACGCCCGTCATTCAAAATAAAATCTCATGACTAAAGCGTGCCTATGCCACCACCGGTGGCACGGACGGTGCAGTCACAAAAGCATCACTGAAAAAAACACTTTCCGGCAGGGCGGCCTGCTCCACAAAGCTTGTTCTTGCCGCATCAACCATCAGGGGATTACCGCAGGCATAGACCTCGACACTGGCCATATCCTGAAAATCGTGCAAAACCGCCTCATGAACCAAGCCGCAACGCCCTTGCCAATCAGGTTCAGGCTCCGACAAGACAGGCACAAAGCGCAGGTTGCCCACTTGCTCGCACAGGGCAAGCACCTCATCCCAGGCATAAATGTCTTCCCGACGGCGGGCTCCCCAATACAAATGGCCCCCTCTGGCCGCCAACTCGGCCCCATGCGACTTCAACATCGCGGCAATCGGGGCGTACCCCGTCCCCGAAGCCAGCAAAATGACGGGGCAGGAAGCGGCAGACAAGCGAAAACTGCCGAAAGGACCTTCCACGCGCAGCAAGTCACGGACCTTCAGCGTCTGATAGACATGTTGTGAGAAACGTCCGCCTGGCATCACTCGCACGTGCCATTCAATCAAACCCGAACTATCCGGAATATTGGCCATCGAGTAACTACGCCGCGAACCATCACGCAAGATGACATCCACATACTGCCCGGCAACAAAACTGAACCCTGCCGAGGCTGGGGCCTGCAATGTCACGATCGTCACATCAGAACTGACTCTGTCGGCAGAGACGACCCGCGCACCAAACTGGCTGATCCGTTGTCCGGGTTCAAGAGGGACCTCGGGGGCATGAACCACAATATCCCCACTGGGCATTGCCACGCAGGTCAAGCAATGCCCTGGAACCATGCCACTTGGCTCAAAGCCTTTTGGATAATGAACCGCCCCCTCTATCAAAGGAGCGGAGCAGGACTGACACTCCCCCCGTCGGCAACTGTGTTTGGGGAAGTAGCCTGCCCCCATAGCAACATCCAAAATACTCACACCGGGTGGACAGACCAGCCTGACTCCTGCCGGAGCAAAAGTCACACTTGATGCCTGAACATGGCTAATATCAGCGGCTATTTGATTGTCGGCCATAGAACTATGCTGCCCGCGCTTTCAGATCAAGCGCCACATCAACAATCATGTCTTCCTGGCCACCCACCATACGACGTCGCCCCAGTTCGACCAGAATATCGACAGTTTTCAAACCATACTGGCGTGCAGCCGCTTCAGCATGCAGCAGGAAGCTGGAATAGACTCCGGCATATCCCAAAGCCAAGGATTCACGGTCCACCCGCACAGGCCTGCCCTGCAAGGGCCGTACAATATCGTCAGCCGCATCCATCAAGCGGAACAAGTCTGTGCCGTGGTTCCAGCCCAAGCGTTCAGCAGCGGCAATAAACACCTCCAAAGGCGCATTGCCTGCCCCTGCCCCCATCCCTGCCAAGCTGGCATCAACACGATCGCAGCCCTCCTCCACCGCCACAATGGAATTGGCCACGCCCAAGCCCAGGTTGTGGTGAGCATGCATACCTGTTTGTGTACGCGGATCGAGCACTTCTTTGAATGCCCGAAAACGGTCGCGTACTCCATCCATGGTCAAGGCTCCACCCGAGTCCACCACGTATACACAGTTCGCCCCGTAACCTTCCATCAGCTTGGCCTGTTGTGCCAGCTTTTCGGGCGTGGTCATGTGACTCATCATCAGAAAACCGACGGCATCCATGCCCAGCTCACGCGCATAGTCAATATGCTGGCTGGAAATATCCGCCTCTGTGCAATGGGTGGCAACACGTAAAACCCGGGCACCGGCATCGTAGGCCGCACGAATGTCATGCATGGTGCCAATACCGGGTAATAACAGGGTGGTGACCTTGGCATGCGAGACCTCCTGTGCCACGGCCTCAATCCACTCCAGATCGGTATGTGCCCCAAAACCATAATTGAAGGAAGAACCCTGCAAGCCATCGCCATGCGCTACTTCAATGGAGTCCACCCGTGCCGCATCCAGCTCCCGAGCGATTGCCTTGACTTGCTCAATACTGTATTGATGACGAACAGCATGCGAACCATCTCGCAAGGTCACATCGGAAATATAAAGTTTGCGATTCATTTTTTGTCTCCGCCTGCCGCTCAATCAAGCGCTGCGTAGGCGCCAAGCTCGCGCACGGCCAGTTTCTCGGCAGCCGCCAGCGCGGCCGATGTCATGATATCCAGATTGCCCGCATAGGCAGGTAAGTAATGCGCGGCCCCCTCAACCTCCAGGAATACCGAGGTTTTCAGACCGCTCATCAGGCCCACACCTGGCACGTTAAGTGGTCGGCTCTGGTCAAACGTCTCGAATTGCACACGTTGCTTGAGGCGATAACCCGGTACATAAGCATTGACGCGTGCAACCATCTCCTCAATCGAGGACTCGATACGTGCCGTATCCGCCAACGCAGACAAGGTATAGACGGTATCGCGCATCAACAACGGCGGTTCGGCTGGATTGAGCACAATAATGGCCTTGCCCTGTCGAGCGCCGCCCACGGCTTCCAACGCCCTTGAGGTGGTTTCAGTGAATTCGTCAATGTTGGCGCGGGTTCCAGGTCCAGCCGAGCGACTGGAAATCGAGGCCACAATCTCGGCGTAATGAACTGGCGCTACGGAGGCAACTGCCGCCACTACTGGAATAGTGGCCTGACCACCGCAGGTCACCATATTCAGATTCAAGGCATCGAGTTGTTCATCCAGATTAACTACAGGGACGCAATAAGGGCCGATTGCAGCAGGTGTTAAATCCACCATTCGAATACCCGGTTTCACGGCTCGCAGCACGCGATCATTCTCGACATGCGCCCCCGCCGAAGTGGCATCAAACACCAAGCCGATATCCGAAAACTCTTGCATAGCAGCCAAGCCAGCAGCCCCAGTCGCGCAGGTCGTAACCCCTAATCGCGCTGCCCGCTTGAGGCCATCTGAATCTGGGTCTATCCCGACCATGACTGCCATCTCCAGATGACGGCCATGACGCAGGATCTTGATCATCAGGTCAGTACCAATATTCCCGGAACCGATGATGGCGGTTTTGATCTTTCGTGTCATGATGACTTCCCGTATTGAGAAACTTCGTCGCGCCCAGCGCGGATAAATGACGTAGAAGTGGTGTAGCAAAAACGTACGCCACTTCGGCCTGGCACTGGCATCGCTCAGTCAGTCTGGCAACTCACCGTGCCCAGCCCTTGCACCTCAAGGAATAGAGAACTTCCTGTGGTAACAGGAACCATGGGACCCAATGCGCCAGACAACACCACATCACCGGCGCGCAGAGTCTGGCCCAACGCTGTCATCTTGCTGGCCAGCCACCAGGCCGCATGCAAGGGGTGCCCCAAACAGGCGGCGCCCGTCCCCTCAGACACAAGCTGACCGTTGCACTCAAAACGCATGACACAGTCCCGCAAAGACAGGTCAGTCAAACGCTTGGGATCGGTACCTAGCACGTACAGGCCGCAAGAAGCGTTATCTGCCACGGTATCGGCAAGCGTGATGCGCCAATCCTGAATCGCGCTGTCCACGATCTCGATAGCAGGCAGGACGTACTCAATAGCATTCAGAAACCGCCCCCAGGTCAGTTCTCCGCTCAAGTCCCGCCCCAGTACTATCGCCACTTCCCCTTCTGCCTTGGGTTGCATCAAACGGCTGACCGGCACAGTGGCACCGCAGACAAACTCCATATCCGTAAACAACACCCCAAAGTCCGGCTGATCCACACCGAGCTGCTTTTGCACGGCATGGGAAGTCAAACCAACTTTCCAGCCACTAATCACACGGCCTTCACTCAAGGCCCGTTGCGTATTGATAGCGGCGACCTCATAAGCCGCTTGCAGTCCCTCAATACCCAAGGTCTGCGAAATGGGTGCAATCGTCTCTTTGTTGCGGCGCGCCTCATAGAGCGCTTGAGCCGCCTCCTGTACTGCCCTGCTATCCATGTTTCCCCCTTCCTTCATTTATTGTTCGCCTGGATGCATATGTTCCGCCCGAGCGTATTGTTTGAGTAAAGCCGGAAGCCGCTGAGCCTCGTCTCGCAGCACCGCTGCATACTCCACGGCCAGACTCTGGACCACTTGCTCGACCGAATACAAACCATCCACCGCCCCCACGCCATGCCCTGCCGACCACACATGCTTCCATGCTTTAGGCGCAGCAATGATGTCGCCCGAAAAATCAATTTTCTTTTCTTCCTTCAACTGCTCGGGTGTAAAACCTGCTGCCACCAGCGTTGGTTTGAGCCAGTTGGCAGGCACCCCTGAAACCGCACTGGACAGCTCCAGATCCTCCATGCCGCATTGCACGACCAACTCCTGATAATCCGCCGTCGCCATGCTTTCGTGGGTCGCAATAAGACGAGTCCCCACCACAGCAAAATCCGCCCCTAGTAATTGAGCGGTACGGACGTGAGCACCGCTGGAGATAGCACCGGCCAGACCGATAGGCCCGCTCCAGAACTGGCGCACTTCTTCCAGAAAGGCAAAGGGGTGATATCGTCCGGTATGGCCACCCGCACCACTGCTCACCAGCACCAAGCCATCTACACCGGCGTCGATCGCTTTGCGGGCCAAGGTGGGGCTGATGACGTCAGCCATGACAAGACCGCCATACCCATGAACGGACTCCATCACACGCCGGGGGTTACCCAAAGCTGTCGTGACAATGCTGGGACGAAAACGCTTGACCAATTCCATTTCCGCATCAAAACGGTCATAGCTGCTGTGTACGATCAGGTTCAGTGCCCAAGGCGCCCCGCCACAGCGTGCGGCATGTTGACTGATCTGTTCCAGGTCCGCCTCCAGGGCGGCAATATCACGCGAATTCGAAGCGGTATAAGTGCCAACAATGCCAGCACTCAAGCTGGCACAGACCAGCCGCGAACCGGACACCAGGAACATGGGAGCCCCCATCACGGGCAGGCGTGCCTGAGCAAAAATCTGCCGCAACATTTCCTGTTCCGCCTGCCGTTTAAAGGCCGATGCCACTGTAGTACTCATGACTGCCCCGTTGCCGCGGACCGACGTGCTGGCCTGCCACGCACTTCCCAACCACCGTCGCTATGCACGATGGCTGCGGTCGTCGTAGAGGAATTGGCTCGTGAGGCCAGCAGAACATAATGCCCGCAGTGGTCTTCGGGTTGAGCCACAAAGCCCAAGGGCACCGCCCCGGCGACCGCCTCACCAAACCCGGGAATATCAGATAAATGCACATCCTGTTTACCCAGGGATGCCGGCCCTTTCAAGGGAGTCAGCGTGCCACCAGGAGCCACTGCATTGACTCGAATATCGGGCGCCAACTCATAAGCCAGTTGCCGCACCAGGCCCACACCCGCATGTTTGGAGGCCACGTAAACCGGACCACCTCCGCCGGCATAGGCGGCGGCATTGGACAAGGTAAAGATCATGCTGCCACGACTGGCCCGCAGAGCTGGCTCAGCCGCATAGGCGGCCATCAAGTAGCCCAGGACATTGACGTCAAAGACCTCCCGATACGTTTGCGCCAGTTGCTCCGCATCACCGAATCGTCTCAAAGGAGCGAAATGATCCCAAACGCCTGCATTGGCAACCAAGGTATCCAGCTTGCCAAAACGGCTCACTGTTGCCTCCACCGCCTGTGCATTAGCTTGTCCGGAACGCACATCGCCTACCGTCACCACGATCTGCTCGCCAAACTCCTGGCGTAGAGCATCTGCACTGGCTGCACTACGCACCAGCGCTCCTATTCCTCGAGCACCTTCAGCCAGAAACCGTCGTACGACAGCCAGCCCAATACCCGAATTGGCCCCGGTTACCAGGGCCACATCATCATTTAGCCAAGTCATGGAATCACAGGAATGTGTTGAGGTTCTTGGACATCAGCAAAGATTGCGTGATGAGGATCTTGCGGCGGGCAATGAGAAAGCTGCCGCCCTGCTGTCGCAGCACATCCTCGCGCCGCCCCAGCAGCAAATCGTTATCCGCCTCACCCCGACTGCGGTAATTAACGAACGTTGAGTGAACGACCAGCTCGCCAGCTTCTTCCCCGTACAACGCTTCCACATTACTGATGACATGCACATGGCGAGTGGGCGGATCCTCAGCCCAGGCCGAGGGCTGCCGGTAACGTGCGACGCGGCGCTCCAAATCAAGATGGCAATCATCAAAATAGGCACCACCTCCGGGAACATAAGCCCCGCGAGCACCTCCACGGCGACGGTTCTCGATTGCAGGCATCCAGTAATGAATGTCCTCGGTCATCAGAGCGAGCCATTGTTCCCACTGCTCGTCATCCAGCAAACGAGCTTCCCGATACAGGAACTGCTCAACCCGATGAGCTAGCTCGCGGTCTACCCGATCTCCTGGCTGACACGGCGCACCAACTTGAAAGGCGGCGTTCATATTGCCTCCTTGGCATCAGTCTCGTACTCGAAAGCTGTTTCTGATAGTTGAGCCGAATCCCTCTGCGGCACCTCGCTCCATGAGCGGGACTGCATCAAATCCAGCCAACGCTGGTAAAAGGCCCGGTGATTAGCTTCATTGACCTGGTTGCGATAGACATTACCCGGCAGACCACTATTTTCCAGTTGCGTGCCCCGTCCCAGCCCCATATACAAATCTTGTTGCCGAGTGACAAAGCCTGCATTGGTACGCGTCGAGAACTCAAAGTTTTCGCCATCATCCATTTCAAACACGCCCGAAGGAGAGAATGTCATCATGGCCCCTTTACGCCAGCGGTCTTTGATATCGGCAGGCGCACTCTTGTTCACCAAGGTCCAGGTATGGAGCTCGATTTTTCCCGGGCCACGCGGGTGCCAGACACGGAACGTATTTTGGCCCGGCAGGAAAGAGAGATTAGGAAAGACGCCGGCCGATGAAATCGACCCGATCATTTTGGATCGAAGCTCGCCCAGGCGTCGTGCCACCTCGGGCTGAAGGCGATAAAGATATTTACGGATTTCCTTATCACCCAAGGTGGCTGCATTGCCGACGGTGTCCAGATTGAACTCCCAGCCATGGCCGTTGAAATTGACATGATAGGAATCCGGATCTTTATAAACCTCGGCAACCGGCCCTCCCAGCATTGCACGGGCGGCAGAGTCGTGGGTCCACAAAGCATGATAGATATCGCCAATAAAGTTCTCGACGGGTACCTTCCAGTTGCAGTTGATCACCGACTTCACGCAACCGCCAACAAACTCTGTCCCCTCGCCATCCATATCCAGGAGAACATCCAAGTAATAACGGAAGTCCCCCAGATAGGTGCTCAAAGGCGGCGCATCCGGATCCATATTGCCAAAAACCAAGCCTTTGTACGTGGCAACCTGAGCCACCGGATGCAGACCATGATCTTCCCGGTTCAAGCCACTTTCTTCAAACAGCTCCTGCCCTGCCATCCCACGCAAAGCACCGTCAATACCGAAGCTCCAGCCATGGTAATTACAAATAAACGTGCGTGCATTCCCCGCATCGGCAAAATTAATCTTGTTGCCCCGATGCGGACAGGTATTCAAAAAGGCCCTGATCGACCCATCTTTTTGTCGCACCACAATCACGTTGTCTTCCGCCATATAGGCAGTGACATAATCGCCCGGCTTGGGGAGCTGCGACTCATGCGCCAGAAACAGCCAACTACGCGCAAAAATCTTTTCTAACTCCTGCTCGTAAATGCGACTGTCCCAATAGACCCGACGGGACAGGCAGCCCGCTTCCAGATCAATCAAACGCTCCAAGCCATCCATAGGCTCGCTTACTTTATCTTTGCGCAAGCGACCGCAGTTCCCCACACACTCATGTGTCATTGATATCTCCTGATCAGATCGCCGATGAGGCGGCTTCCGAGGCGTAGTCGAGATCCGCATAGATATCGCCGTTTTCCTCGATCACCTTGAACGTTTGCAGATCAACCACGCAGGGATGCCCCACTGCCTGGCCAGTCGGAATATGGAACAAACCGTCATGCACTGGACAAGCAATCAAATCACCATCAACAATCTCGCCAGTGGATAAAGAGGCGGTGGCGTGCGTACAGATGTCATGCGTGGCATAGAACACGCCATCGACGTTGTAAACCGCCAAGGGACACGTCCCGGTTTCCACCTTGCGAACCTCGCCCGGCTGCAGCTCATCACGCCGCATCAGAAATACTTTCCTGCTCATCGTCATACCCCTTTCACCCGCCCTAGCGCGGAAACAGTTGCACAAACCCGAGGCCAGTGACCCATTCGGGAACCGCTTCATAAGCGATGACCTCACCTCGGCCACCTTCCAGCGCACCCATGGCACATGCCCAGTTGCGTACTTCCATGCCACCATTACCGCCGTTGGCCAAGATGTACTCGTCGCTAAGCGCACACATAGCCTCCAGATCAACGCGTTCGGCATAGGCCAGAATTTCACGGTCAAACACCTCATTGACCTGGCCCATTTGCGCCGTACCCACCCAGTGACTAATCCCACCACTTCCGATGACCACAACGCGCTCATCATCGGGATACGACTCCACGGCTTGGCGAATCTGCCGTCCCAGCTCTACGGCTCGTCGCATGCGAATATAGGGATCGACACCGGCCGCCAGATAAACCGGGACAGTGCCAACTGCTGCACCCGAATCCCGCAATGGCTGCACCAGCAACTGATTCGGAATGCCAATGGCATGATCCACCGTCAAAGCGCGCGCAACCGCCCAATCAAAACCAGTCTCATGACCATGCTGCGCAATATGAACAGCCAGACTTTCACTATTGGGAATAAGGCCCCGCGCCAGACCAGGCATCGCGTCCAAAGGACCATCAACATCGCCCGTACCAATCAAGTAGGACGGCAGGCAGGCCGTACCAAACAACATGTAATGATCTGCACCCACAATCACGACGCTGCTGGGTGCAAGCGCTCTTAAGCGCTGCGCACATTGCTCAAATGCGTTCCACATCCGCTGCCGGACAGCAAGCTCGGGCGCCTCGGGCGCCACGAACATGACCGGATCGTGCGGTACGAGGAATCCCCCCACTATTTGACCCATTTTTCTCTCGTCTATTGCTTTAATGCCGCGCTGTGCAGCGGCTCGATAGCACCTACCGGGCGCAGCTTGCGCATGTATGCGCGCATATCGCGCTCTGGCGACAACTCCTGCCAGAAGCCCATGGTCAGCATGGGATTGACTCCCACTTGCTGCAGCCCCAGCACGTCAAACTCGCAAAGCATGCGGCGTTCTTCTTCGCTTAATGCAAAGCGACGCAAGAACCCAGGCGCATCCTCGCGAAAGCGCTGTTTGGCTGCACGGTCGACAGTCAACTGATGCAAGACCCGTTCAAGGACATTCCGACTCATGGCATCACGCGCAAAAGTGCGAAACCAGTCGCAAGAAATCAGCCCGTCTTTCGGTCTGCACCCAATGACCACAGCAACCAAAAAGGTGCAGATCTGCGTTAGGGATCGCGCGCGCCAGCAACTCTCCGCAAGACGGCGGCACAACCTTGTCCTCACGCCCATGCAAAACCAGGGTTGGAGCCTGAATGCTGGACACAATATGTTCCGGGAACCCCTTGACCATCGTTGGCCCGTCCACGTTGGGACGGGGAATCAGTTTGCGCAGTGCGTCCTGCGCACCAGGCCGGGCACTCGCCTCAAAACGTGACTGGATCATTTGCGGGGTAATAATGGTTTGGTCGTACGGGAACAAGCGCAAAGTACGCTCCATGTTTGCCAACGAGGGCTCGTACTCCCAGGCAGAACGCAAACCGGCAGTCTGCTCGAACTGCCCTGCAGGTGTTCCCAGCAAGACCAGCTTCTCTACCCGTTCTGGATGTGCTGTCGCCAAGCCAATTGACAGCGCACCACCAAAAGAATTGCCAACAAAAGAAGCACGCTCGATACCCAGCTCATCCATGATGCCCACCAGATGGCGCACCCAGAGTTTGATGTCGTACTTCGAGTCTTCTTTAAATTCGGTAAAGCCAAAACCTGCGATGTCGGGAACGATCACCCGAAATGACTGGCCCAGCTCATCCATCACACCGCTCCAGTTCGTCCAGCCCGATACTCCCGGCCCGGACCCGTGCAACAAGAAAAGCGGTTTCCCCTGTCCCACATCGAAATAATGGGTCTCATGCCCTGCAGCATTCAATAGTTTCCCTGCTTCTTTTACCGTGCTCATACCCCTCTCCAAACACATACGTATGTGTATAGTATTGAGCAGAAAAAACCTGGTCAAGGAATATTTATTCTGATAAATCAGGGTAATTACCATTGATCCCTTAAAAACAAAACAATACACAACCGCATGGAAATACAAAGGTACAATGATGAACCCTTCATTTTCGGGATCAAGATGACAAGAAACTTAAAGGCGTCCCCCAGCGCAACGCGCAGCCAGCTTGGACCTGCCGATTGGATTCGTGCGGCTCGCAACCTTCTAGTCAGCCGCAGCGTGGATGCCATCCGCGTTGAGGTATTAGCCAAGGAGCTGGCGGTTACCCGAGGGGGGTTTTACTGGCACTTCAAAGATCGGGATGACCTGTTAGAGCAAATGTTGTTCGCCTGGCGTGACGAGGCCACAGAACAGATCATTTCCCGTTTCGAACGCAGCGACCTGCCCCCAAAAGAATTGATTCGCGATCTGCTCTCCCTTCCTTTGAGAGGGAAAGCAGCTGAAGAAGCCGCCGCAACCGAGCTTGCCATCCGCGCTTGGGCTCGCCGAGATGAAAAGGTAAGGCAATTGCTGGACGAAATGGATGCAAAGCGCCTCTCTTACATCTCCCAGTGTTTCAGCGCTTTAGGCTTTGGCGTTGCAGAGGCCCGTTCTCGAGCCTTTGCTCTATACAGTTATGAATTGTCGGAGTCTCTGCTTTCCCGGCAAGGGACTGCCGAACAGAAGCGCGAACGAAATGCACTGATGGAGCGGCTGTTATTAGCACCCCTTAAGCAAGATTGACGTGGCGGTGGGGAGCTCACCTTGCAGATGGGTATTTGTTGAAGGCGCTCCTACACCTCAGAAGCGAGCGCGGGTCATCCACTGCGCGCAATACGCAAAACAGGCCTGTGTAGTCACAAAAGAGAGGGGGCGTCCGGCATTAGCTGCGCAAGGTACGCTTGCTGGAGCGGGTGATGGGAATCGAACCCACGACGGATGCTTGGGAAGCATCAGTTTTACCATTAAACTACACCCGCCCTGATGGAGAGGTCTGCCTCAAAAGCAGACGATCCCGCGAATGGGGAAGCGAAAATTATAGCGCGATCTTTTCTTCATGCGTCGCCCCGGCCCTATCTTTTTCGCGTGCCACCACATGAATTCGGCGGCAAGACTCACTACAATAGAGTTTTCCCGCTTTTAGCTGATACGCGAGCCATTCCTGATGCCCGCGCCACAACCATGACCTCCAGCAACGAAAAACAATCCCTGCTGTCGCCCAATGTCGCGAACAGCAATTCCGGCGAGACCCATATCCGTAGCTTTGTTCATCGGCGCGCGCACATTACGCCCAGCCAGGAGCAAGCCCTGGCGCGCCTCTTGCCCCTGTGGTCGATCAGCTACCGCGACAACATCCTGAAACCGGAAACGGTGTTTGGCAATGACAATCCCCTGATTCTGGAAATCGGGTTTGGCATGGGTGAAACCACCCAGAAAATTGCCCAGGCTCGTCCCGACGACAATTTCCTGGGCGTGGAAGTCTTTAATGCCGGTGTCGGTGCCTTGCTCAAGCGCATTGATGACAACCAGATCAGCAATATCCGCATCATCCAGCATGACGCGGTGGAAGTGGTGCGCGACATGATCGCTCCCGGCTCGCTGGCCGGTATTCATATCTACTTCCCCGACCCCTGGCCCAAGAAGCGCCATCACAAGCGTCGTCTGGTGCAATCGCCCTTTATTCAGTTGCTGACCAGCCGTCTGAAACCCGGTGGCTACATCCATTGCGCCACCGACTGGGAAAACTACGCCGAACAAATGCTGGAAGTGCTGTCCGCCGAGCCCATGCTCAGCAACACGCACGAAGGCTACGCACCCCGCCCCGACTTCCGTCCACTGACCAAGTTCGAGAACCGTGGGCTGCGTCTGGGTCATGGCGTGTGGGATCTGATCTTCACCCGCAATGACACCCCTACCCCTGAACTGAACTGGCCCAAGAAAGAACAATGAGCGCTACCCTGTTCCCGCCTATAGAGCCTTACGCCCAAGGCACCTTGCACACCGATGATGGGCACCATATCTACTGGGAATGCTGCGGCAACCCGGCAGGTAAACCGGCCATTTTCTTGCACGGTGGGCCGGGATCAGGATGTTCTACCGATCACCGTCGCCTGTTCGACCCGCAAAAATACAATGTGCTGCTGTTTGATCAGCGCGGCTGCGGGCGTTCCTACCCTCATGCCAGTCTGGAGAACAACACCACGTGGCATCTGGTTCAGGACATGGAGCGGCTGCGCAAGGAAAAGCTCAAAGCCGACAAGATGCTGGTATTTGGCGGCTCCTGGGGCTCGACTCTGGCGCTGGCCTATGCCCAGACTCATCCCGAGCACGTCAGCGAACTGATCGTGCGCGGTATCTTCATGGCCCGTCCTGAAGAGCTGCACTGGTTTTATCAGGAAGGTGCCTCGCGCCTGTTTCCCGATATCTGGGAACAGTATCTGGCCCCCATTCCCAAGGAAGAGCACGGGGATCTGATTACCGCCTATCACAAGCGTCTGACAGGCGATGACCCCGCTGTGCAGTTACGGGCCGCACACGCCTGGTCGCAATGGGAAAGCAATACCATCACGCTCTTGCCCAGCCAGAATCACCTGGATGCCAAGTCCAGTGATAAAGCCGCTTTGGCCTTTGCGCGTATTGAAAACCACTATTTCATGAACCGGGGTTTTCTGGAGCCGGATCAGTTGCTGAAAAACGCCCACCGCTTGCATGGCATTCCCGGTGTCATCGTGCAGGGACGCTATGATGTGTGCACTCCGGCGCATACAGCCTGGCAACTGCATCGCGCCTGGCCCCAAGCAGAATTTCATATGGTTGCGGACGCAGGCCACGCCTACGACGAACCCGGCATTTTGGCCCGGCTGCTGGCCGCCACCCAGAAATTTGCCATCTGAATCACTCGTCCGGCCCTGGCCGGACCATATCCAGAGACAAGAATGAACATTACCCTGAACGGCCAGAGCAAGACTCTGGCAAACTCCGACACGGTTGGCACGCTGATTATCGAGCTGGGCTACGAGAACAAGCGTATTGCCGTGGAACTGAACGGCGATATCGTGCCCAAAAGCCAGCACGCCAGCACCCCGATCAAAGAAGGCGACACCATTGAAATCGTGGTTGCCGTCGGTGGCGGCTGATACTCGCCCTTTAAAATGCACAATTGCTGACATTCAGCTACGGCTTCGGGGATAAAAATGAGGTCATAATGGGCCGTCTCGCCTGCCATCAAGCAGGCAGCCGTAGAACCCTAACTTCAGGAGCAAAGCGATGGGCGTATTCAGTTTTCTTAAAGATGTCGGCGAAAAACTCTTTGGTGCCAACGAAGCCAAAGCAGCAACAGCTGACGAACTCCAGAAAGAACTGGCCAAACACCAACTTTCCGCCGACGGTCTGAATCTGACGGTTGATGGCGACAAAGTCACGGTTAGCGGCCAAGCCGCCTCCACCGAACAAGCCGAAAAAATTGTGCTGGCTCTGGGTAACACCCTGGGTGTCTCTCAAGTCGACAACCAGCTCAGCGTTGCTCAGCCTTCCGCAGAAGCCACCATGTACACCGTACAAAAAGGCGACACCCTGTGGAAAATTGCTGAAACCAACTACGGCAAGGCAAACGGCGCAAAATACACGGTTATTTTTGAAGCCAACAAGCCTATGCTCAGCCATCCTGACAAGATCTATCCCGGTCAGGTACTGCGTATTCCTGCGCTGTAACAACAACAGCTCAGGACGAAAAAAAGCCCGCGTATGCGGGCTTTTTTTGTTGGTGGTCCTGCCAGAGCGATTCACGCCTTTGCGGCAAGCTCCAAGCGCTTCTTAGCGAAAGCCCTTGAAGCCCTTGCCAGCCAGACCTTTCAAGGCACCCATACCGCCCAGGCCGCGCATCATCTTGGCCATGCCGCCTTTTTTCATCTGCTTCATCATGCCTTGCATTTGCTCGAACTGATTGAGCAAGCGGTTGACCTCTTGCACTGGCACGCCAGAACCGGCAGCGATACGACGCTTGCGCGAGGCTTTGAGCAGTTCGGGCTTGGCACGCTCGGCCGGGGTCATGGAGTTCAAGATCCCTTCCGTACGACGCAATTGCTGTTCAGCCTGACCACCTTGCAACTGGGACGCGGCTTGCGAGAACTGGGCAGGCAGTTTTTCCAGCAAGGAGCCCATATCACCCAGCTTCTTGACTTGCTGCAGCTGGTCACGGAAGTCGTTCAGGTCGAACTTGTCGCCCGATTTGATCTTGTCGGTAATCTTCTGCGCTTCGGCGATGTCGATATTGCGCTGGGCCTGCTCAACCAGCGAAACAATATCGCCCATGCCCAGCACGCGCTGAGCCATACGCTCGGGGTGGAATGGCTCCAGACCATCCAGCTTTTCGGAAACACCCACGAACTTCAGCGGCTTGCCGGTGACATGACGTACGGACAAGGCCGCACCACCACGTGCATCACCATCCAGCTTGGTCAGCACCACACCCGTCAGCGGCAAGGCATCAGCAAAGGCCTTGGCCACGTTGACCGCGTCCTGCCCCTGCATGGCATCGACCACGAACAAGGTTTCAATCGGGTTCAGCAGATCGTACAGAGCGCGAATTTCGCGCATCATTTCTTCGTCAATACCCAGGCGACCGGCCGTGTCGACAATCAGCACATCAAAGTGATGACGCTTGGCGTGATCCAGGGCATTGCGGGCAATGTCGGCCGGTTTCTGGCTGGGATCGGAGGGCAGGAACTCGACGCCCACCTGGGCGGCAACGGTTTTCAGCTGCTCGATAGCGGCTGGTCGATACACGTCGGCACTGACCACCAGAACTTTCTTCTTGCCTGTCTTGCGGCCATGCTGAACGTGGCCGCCTTCGCTCAGCCATTTGGCGAGCTTACCGGTGGTGGTGGTTTTACCCGCACCTTGCAGACCGGCCATCAGAATAATCGCGGGTGGCTGAGCCGCCAGGGACAGCTCGCTGGCGTTGTCACCCAGGTCTGCGCCCATCAGATTGGTCAGCTCCTGGTGAACAACACCCACCAGTGCCTGGCCAGGATTCAAGCTGTCGGCAACTTCAACACCAAGCGCCTTTTCTTTGACCCGTGCGACAAACTCGCGCACGACGGGCAAGGCCACGTCCGCTTCCAGCAAAGCCAGGCGCACTTCCCTCAACATATCCTGAGTATTGGATTCGGTCAGACGAGCCTGTCCGCGCATGGTTTTCACCACACGCGACATACGCTGGGTCAGATTTTCAAACATAGGACTGGGTTCGCTTAAACTAGGTTATCGTGTGGTCTACGAATAAGAATAAAATGGCCACTTGAGGTACGCCCCGTACCGTTTTTCAGGAAATCCGGGACTTATGTCTGCAAGTATTGTATTTCACTTGCTCGCCGCACTGGCGTACATCGTGCTGTCGATCTCGCTCTGGCGTCCGTTGACTCGCGGCAGCACCCGAACCGTACTGAACGCCCCCAGCCGGGTGGCCTTGCTCTGCGCCATCATTGTGCACGGAGCGGGCCTGCTGCTGACTATTGTGCTGCCCCAGGGGCTGCATCTGAGCTGGGCACTGGCCTTGTCAGCGGCAATCTGGCTGGGCATGGTGGTGTTCTGGTTCCAAAGCCTGTATCTGCGTCTGGACAGCCTGCTGCTCATTCTACTGCCTGCAGCCACAATCGTCAGCCTGCTGGCCATGGCCTTTCCCGAAGGCCATATCGTCAACCATGTCGGCAATGAATGGCTACGGATTCACTTGATGATTGCGCTGGTCGCCTATGGGCTTAGCACCGTGGCGGCTTTGCACGCCGTTTTGATGACGGCTCTGGACCGTCAGTTGCACCGCCCTATTCTTCATCAGGAGCAACGCGGTTTGTTCAGCCGGGTTCTGGACACCATGCCGCCCCTGCTGGTGCAAGAGGAGCTGCTGTTTCGCCTGATCCGTGTCTCTTTCGTCATTCTGACCTTCACGATTCTGAGCGGTGCCGCCGTCTCCATGGCGATAGACGGTAAATTTTTGCCCGCCGACCACAAAACTGTCTTTACCTTGCTATCCTGGGTTACATTTGGTGGCTTATTATGGGGTCGGAAACAGTATGGATGGCGTGGTCGCGTTGCCTTGCGCTGGACCTTGGCCGGTTTTGCCTTCCTGCTGCTGGCCTATACAGGCAGCCACTTTGTACTAGACGTCATCTTGCAACGAGGGAAAATTGGGTAAAGTCTTATTTTGGGTTGTCGCCATCCTGGCGGCCATGATCATTGCCCGCATCGTGTCGCAAAACAAGGCCCGCAAGCGCAATCCACCCAACCCCACCATGCGTCCCCCGCGCAAGCAAGGTGCTGCTGAAGAAATGGTCCGTTGCGCACACTGTGGGATTTATCTGCCACGCTCCGAAGCCTTGATGAGCAATCATCACACCTGGTGCAGCCTGGAACACGCCAAGCGCGGCCCACGCAGCTAACGCCATGGCTCGCATGCACCACGCCTACGACCTGGACCGACAGGGCTGGCTGAAACCTCATGCCAATGTCCTGCGCGCCCTGTCACCCAATCAGGATGACCGCCCCGAGGGCGACACTCCGACCTTGCTGGTGCTGCACAATATCAGCCTGCCACCGCAAGAGTTCGGCGGGCCCTACATTCGGGATTTTTTTCAGAACAAGCTGGATATCAGCGCCCACCCCTGGTTCGAGAACATCCGGGACCTGAAAGTTTCGGCTCACTTTCTGATCCAGCGCACTGGCCACATCATCCAGTTTGTTCCTACTACCCGCCGCGCCTGGCATGCGGGTGTGTCGCGCTTTGAAGACCGCGAGCGCTGCAATGATTTCTCTATTGGCATTGAACTGGAAGGCAGCGATTTCGAGCCATTTACAGAAGCGCAGTACCGGGAGCTGTCCCGCCTGAGCCGCGCCTTACGTATGCGCCATAACTTGCGCGCCGTACGTGGCCATGAGCACATCGCTCCGGGGCGCAAGACAGATCCGGGCCCTTTCTTTGATTGGGAACGGGTGAAGCGGGAACATGGCTGGCCCAAAGAAACATTGCCGGAACAAGAGTTGGGACCAAAGCAAAGACAAGTGCCAGATCAAGACCGATAAAGTAGTTCAGGGCCAATATCGGCCAAGGTATTGCAGCCGGTCAGCGCCATCGCCACTTCCAGCTCCGCCCGCAAAATATGCAGGATATGAGCAACACCGGCTGCTCCTGCAGCGGCCAGACCATAAATATAGGGACGGCCAATCATCACGGCTGTTGCTCCCAGCGCCAATGCCTTGAGCACATCTGTTCCGCGACGAATACCGCCATCCATCAGGACCGGCACCCTGCCCTGCACGACCTGACAAACCTGAGCCAAGACATCCACAGAAGCGGGGGCACCATCCAAGGTTCGCCCACCGTGATTGGACACAACAATCCCGGCAACCCCCATCTCCAGGGCTCGCTGAGCATCACAGGGTCGCATGATTCCCTTCACCCAAAGAGGCAAAGGACAGTTCTGCACCAGCCAGGCCAGATCATCCCAAGTCGGGGCCGTATCTAGCAAACCACTGCCAAACAAAGGACTGGTGCCTGCTGCGCCTAAAACCGCCTGCTGCGTGGGGGCACCCCGCAAATTCACGGCATCCACACCTGTGGGCAAGGCAAAGCCCGCACGCTGTTCCTGATTACGCACACCATTGACCGCAGCATCCACTGTCAGCATCAGCGCGGTATACCCTGCCGCTTCAAGCCGCCCCAGCAAATCCAGAGTAAATGCGCGATCCCTTTGCCAATACCACTGCACCCATAAGGGGGCATGCGCCTGTGCGGCAATCTCTTCAAAGGAATGACTGGACTGCATGCTGATGACGCTGGTCGCCCCCATCGCCCCCGCGCCCAACACACTGGCCAATTCACCGTCAGGGTGAGCCAATCGCTGATAAGCCACGGGAGCCAGAAGAATCGGGTAGTCCATGGACTGCCCTTGCAGCGTCAAACGGGTGGAAGGCTGATCAAACGTGCTTAAAGCAGCAGGCCATAAGCCCCAGCGCCCGAAGCTGGCCAGGTTGTCTTGCAGCGTCAGCTCATCCGCCGCCCCTGCACTGAAGTACGCCCAATCCTGCGCACGCATACGCTGACGGGCATACGATTCGTAATCCCTCAGGCAGGCAATCTGAGCCGGGATGCTACTGAGCGGGGGCAGTCGTTCTTGGGACATGGTCAATCAAGCTCCAGGCGATCAGACATCGCTCCATTCACGCAGCAAATTATGATAAATCCCCGTCAGGCGTGACAGCTCCTGGGCATCCGCATTCTGCTTGGCCAGTTGTTGAATGCTCTGATCCAGCTCCCATAGCAACTTGCGTTGATGCGCATGGCGCACCATGCTTTGCGTCCAGAAAAACGAGGCATAGCGCGTTCCTTTAGTGACAGGCTGGACGCGATGCAGACTCGTTCCGGGATACACCACCATATGTCCTGCAGGCAACTTGATGGACTGCGTGCCGTACACATCTTCAATAACCAGTTCCCCACCCTCGTACTCATCCGGATCGCTAAAGAACAAGGTCGTGGACACATCCGTACGCAAGCGCTGAGCCGTGCCAGGAACCGTAAAAATCGCGTTATCAATGTGCGTGCCGTACTCCCCGCCACCCTCGTAACGGTTAAAGCGTGGCGGCAGCATACGCAAAGGCAAGGCAGCGGCAATAAAGCCGCTGTGCTGACCCAGTACGTGCATCAGAAACTCGCCCATCTGGCGAGACACGGCTGCATCCAGAGGCAGTTGCAGGTTCCGTTTGCTGTGCTGGGCCAGATAACCCGCCGTCGCACGCCCATCCTCCCACTGCGCCTGCTCCAGGGCCTGGCGACAGTCTCGCAATTGCTCAGCGTTAAGAACGTCCGGGATAGTAATCAGCATGGGATACCTGCAAGAACAAAAAAAGCACAAAGTCGTACGAGAAGCAGACAGGCCGCCTCAAGAGGGCGGCCCATCTGACTTTACACTACAAGGTGCAACTTACTCGAAGCGGTAAGAGGCATTAAACATGTAGGACCGGCCTGGACCGACGTTGGCAAAAATACCAACGTG
Source organism: Alcaligenes nematophilus (assembly GCF_026344155.1). NCBI lineage: Bacteria > Pseudomonadati > Pseudomonadota > Betaproteobacteria > Burkholderiales > Alcaligenaceae > Alcaligenes > Alcaligenes nematophilus. The sequence goes on from NZ_JAPKMZ010000002.1 coordinate 507,181, forward strand.
AGAGGCATCATACATGCGCACATTGCTGATGTTGTTGACGTTGAACTGGAAGGACACGTTCTTGTTCAGGTCGTAGCGCGCCATCGCATCGTAACGCCAGTAAGAAGGCAGTTTCAATTGGTTGGCGTCATCCACAAAGCGCTTGCCTACAAATGTGGCACCTGCGCCCAAGGTCAACTCGGGCATGATTTTGTAGGTTGTCCAGATATTGAAGCTCTGCTTGGAGATGAACTTCATCTGGTTGCCGTCAAAGACGTTATTGCCGCTGCGATATTTCTTGATCTTGGGGTCCAGATAGGTGTAACCAGCCCACAGATTCCAGTTCGGAGTAATCGCACCAGCCGCGCCCAACTCCAGACCACGCACACGATTGCTGCCACTCAAGGACACGTCACCGGTCAACGGATCAGTAGAGCGAGCATCTTTCTTGTCGGTCTGGAAAATGGCCGCTGTCAAAGACAACTTCTCGTCAGCCACATCCCACTTGGTCCCCAGTTCCCAGCTGTAGCTGCGCTCTGGCTTCAAGTCACGAATTGCTGCTCCGCCTGCCGGGCCATCTGCACCACCGGCCTGACCCAGGTTTTCACCCGTAGGATTTGAAGATGTACCGTAGCTCAGATAAATGGAACCATTTTGTGCGGGTTTGTAGACCACGCCCAACTGGTAGTTCCACATATCGTCTTTGCGAGACTCTTTGGTGTTGTCGGCTTCAAAGCGATCAAAGCGTAGACCACCATTGATCATCCACTGATCATTCAAGGTCACAGTGTCAAAGATGTAGGCCGAACGGGTCTTGATATCGCCGGTTTTGGTCTTGGGACCGTACTGCAGCGAATAGTTGTACTGTCGATTAGGGTTCGGGTCGTAGAACGAGTCAGTATCACGGCCTGGGCCACCCGTCATCGCTTTGTTGTGGATCTCCTCCTTACTGATTTCCACACCTGCAACGATGTCATGCGTGATCGAACCAGTATTAAAGCTGCCGTAAACATCTGTCTGGTTCAACAGAGACTCAGCAACACGGTAGTTCGTACGGTCGTCACGACGGAACTGCAAGCCAGCACCTTCCGTCGCGCAAGCCCCGCCTGCACCTGCGGCGCAGTTATCAAAAGACGGACGCGTCATCAGATAGTGATTCAGAGTCTTGCTGTAACGCGTGACGTTACGCACCGTGAAACGATCATTCAGATCATGTTCGACGCTGGCCGAAGCGGTATCGGCAATGTACTTGCGAAAGTCCACATTGCGGCGACCGTAAAAGTTATCGCGGTCCGCTTCCAGTGGGGTGACGCGATCCGGATTGGCAGCATTCTTGAAAGGAAAGCCCAAGTCCGGCATGTCTTTGTTCTCAAGACGCGAGTAAGACAAGGTCACACGCGTTGGCGTACCCAAACCAAAGGCGATGGAAGGAGCAATGCCCCAACGATCAATCTTTACACCATCGCGCCCTGCCACTTCGCCGCCCATACGCATCAGATTCAGACGGATGGCGCCGGTATCCGAGAAAGCGTAGTTACCGTCAGCAGTCAGACGATATTGATCAGACGTGCCATAGCCCGCTTCCACCTGGAAGAAGTCTTTCAGCTTGGGAGACTTGGTCACCAGGTTCAGGCTGCCGCCGGTACCGCCACGGCCGGTATAAGCCGAGCTGGGACCTTTCAAGACTTCAACCGATTCCAGGTTGAAGGTCTCGTGCGAGCCACGGGAGTAGTCGCGCACACCGTCGATGAAAATATCGGTACTGGCTTCGTAACCCCGGATAAAGGGACGGTCACCCATAGGCGTGCCTCCTTCGCCCGATCCCAGGGTAATGCCAGGAGTCGTACGCAACACATCTTGCAGCGACGTTGCGCCACGGTCCCTGATCACCTCCTCCGGGATCACGGTGATGGAACGCGGGGTGTTAAGCAATGTCTCGGAAAACTTCACCGATTGCGCTTTATGCGCTTGAAAACCATCAATGCCATTAGCATCCGTCGTGCCTTGAACTTTGATGGATTGCAGCTCGGTCACGCCTGGATTGGCGGTTTGAGCAATTGCAGGAGTTGTCAGAGCAGCAAACAATGCTGCGGACAAAACCGTCTCGGCGAACCGACGAGGCGGCAGGGTGGAAACAAACAACATCACCAGCTCCATGTGGTAGTTATCGCTCTTTTTTGGGCAGTGCCATCGAATCAAGTCCGATCGCTCGCTATTAGCGATGTTTCGCTGCCAGATAAGCGCTTTTAAAGGAAGCGGTAATATCAATCATTCTTATTATGAAGTCCATCCAAATCTTACGATTTCCTGAAATTCGGTTCAAAAACCGCGTTTTTGTCCTTACATTGTGGCGTCCATACATCGTATTACGATCAATTCTCATTAAGATGGACAAAAAATAAAAAATCGCTTAGCCACAAACGTTTGTTTAGTCCCCTATCTTCCCGCTTCTCCCCTTAGTCCTCTGCCAATGGACGCAAAAAAGCCTTGATCTTACAAATGAAGATCAAGGCTATGAGGCTAAACACTTGCTGACTCCACCCAGAGGCAGAGCCAGCAAGATTCAGGTTTACAGATTCAACAGCAAGCGGTTCACACGCTTCACAAAACTGGCGGGATCTTGCAATGCGGCACCTTCGGCCAGCATGGCTTGTTCCAGCAGCAACTGTGCCCACTCACCAAAAGCCTCGTCGTCAGCGGCCTGGACTTTGGCGATCAAGGCGTGCTCCGGGTTGATTTCCAGAATCGGCTTGACCTCGGGAGCTTCCTGGCCAGCGGCTTGCAGCATACGCAGCAGGTGCGGGCTCAGTTCGTTGGCATCGACCACCACGCAAGCAGGGGAATCGACCAGACGGGCAGTAATGCGCACTTCCTTGACCTTCTCGCCCAGTGTGGTTTGCAGGCGCTCGACCAGAGGTTTGAAGGTTTCAGCCACTTCTGCCTGATGTTTCTTTTCTTCCTCGTCCGCCAGCGAATCCAGGTCCAGGCCACCCTTGGCCACGGATACCAGTTGCTTGCCTTCAAATTCGCGCAAGTAAGACAACATCCACTCGTCCACACGGTCGGACATCAACAGCACTTCGATGCCTTTCTTGCGGAATACTTCCAGATGCGGGCTGTTAGATGCAGCGGCAAAAGTGTCAGCCGTGACGTAGTAGATCTTGTCCTGACCTTCTTTCATGCGACCGATGTAGTCGTTCAAGGAAACGACCTGCGCCGAACCTTCCTGATTCGTGGACGCAAAGCGCAGCAAGGCAGCGATACGGGCCTGATTGCCCATGTCTTCGCCAGTGCCTTCTTTCAGGACCTGGCCGAACTGGTTCCAGAACTCGGCATATTGCTCGGGCTGGTTCTCGGCCAGATCTTCCAGCAAGGACAGGATGCGCTTGGCACTACCTTCGCGGATAGCGCGGACATCACGGCTTTCTTGCAGGATTTCACGCGAGACGTTCAACGGCAGGTCGGCCGAATCGATCACACCGCGCACAAAGCGCAGGTAGGCAGGCAGCAGCTGCTCGGCGTCGTCCATGATGAATACGCGTTTCACGTACAGCTTCACGCCACGGCGAGCATCGCGGTCCCACAAGTCAAACGGGGCCTGCTTGGGGACGAACAAGAGCTGGGTGTATTCGCTACGACCTTCGACCCGGTTGTGTGTCCAGGCCAGAGGATTCTCGTAATCGTGAGCGATATGCTTGTAGAACTCCTGGTACTGCTCGTCGGTGATTTCCGACTTGGAGCGTGTCCACAAGGCGCTGGCCTGGTTCACGCTTTCCCACTCGTCCTGCTTTACTTGTTGCTGCTTTTCTTCGTCCCACTCTTCCTTGCGCATTTGCACGGGCAAGGAGATGTGATCGGAGTAGCGACGCAGCACGTTGCGCAGTCGCCAGCCGTCCAGGAAATCGTCCTCGCCTTCACGCAGGTGCAAGGTGATGGTGGTTCCGCGCTCGGCTTTTTCAGCGGCGGCAATGGTGAACTCGCCTTCACCGGCGGACTCCCACAGCACGGCCTCCTGATCGCCACCGGCACGACGTGTCAGCACGGACACTTTATTGGCCACGATAAAGGAGGAGTAAAAGCCCACGCCAAACTGACCAATCAGCTGGGTGTCTTTTTGCTTGTCGCCCGTCAGTTGGGAGAAGAACTCTTTGGTGCCCGAGCGCGCGATGGTGCCCAGGTTGGCAATGGCTTCATCACGGGACATGCCAATGCCGTTGTCAGAAATGGTGATCGTGCGCTGGTCCTTGTCGAACTCCACGCGGATACGCATTTCTGGATCGCCTTCCAGCAGGGCTGGATTGTCGATAGCCTCAAAGCGCAGTTTGTCACAGGCATCCGACGCATTGGATACCAGCTCACGCAGGAAAATCTCCTTGTTGCTGTACAAGGAGTGAATCATCAAATGCAGTAATTGTTTGACTTCAGCCTGAAAACCCAAGGTTTCGGACGTATTCGCAGTGTCAGTCTGGCTCATGGTGAAAAAGCAAAAAAATGGGTTGATTGCCGCACGCCAAAGCGCGCCCTATTGCAGACAGATAGGGACGACCCACCATATTTCAAGAGACGGATCAGGCCGCCGGCCCGGATGTCAGGGCAATGACTCCGCTGATCATGATGGCGCAACCGAGCAAACTCCAGACATTGGCCTTTTCGCGCAGGACGACCATACCCAATATGGTGCCGGCCATCATGGACATTTCACGGGCGGGCGCCACCATGGACAAGGGTGCGCCCATGCTTAATGCCTGCAAGACCAGGATGTAGGACATGGGCGATAACAAACCCACTGCAGCCGCCAGTTTCCAATAAGGTTTGAACTTGACGAAGCCTGCCCGCCCCCGCTTGGCGATAAAAGGGGCCAGCATCCCCAGGCGCAACACATTGCTGAACCAGTCCAGCAGGAATGGCGAGATCAGCAGCACCTTGACGCCATAGGCATCGACCACGGTATAGGCCGCAATCAGAATCCCGGTCTGCATGCCCCAACGCACACCCGTCAGCGCTGCAGGGCTGAAAAAACGGCGCAGTCGACCTTGCGTGGCGATCAGCAAAATCCCCATCACGACCAGCAAGATGCCGAGCACTCCCAAAGGACGCACAGGCTCGCCCAGCAGGATAAAAGCACCAATGGAAGAGAGCATGGGGCCCGTACCACGGGCAATGGGATACACCACGGACAGGTCTGCAACCTGATAGCCTTTTTGCAAACTCAGGCTATAGCACATGTGCAGCAAGGCACTAAGCACCAAACAGGTAATGGTCTCGCTGGTCCAGGGCATATTGCCTTGCGTAAAGACCACCCACAGCGTGATGGGGAAATAAAACAGAATGGCAAAAAAGGAATAGGCGAATACAAAATGCGCCCCTGCCATCGCCGCCCGTTTAGAGAGCAAGTTCCAACCCGCATGAATGAACGCAGCACACACCACCAACAACAAAGCGGTCCAGGACATGAGGGCTTCCACCAGCAAATAGCAAAAGAAAAACTATACGCCCCCTTCAAGGGGGAGGCCAGCCAATCACGCGCCTTTCAACGTCCCATGACAAATAAGAGACAGTACTGGACAATTCAAACATCAAGGTATGATGTTCGGCACGTATTTTGATATGGAGCCGATCATGAGCACCCTGCTGTATGTTGATTTTCCCTACCCCGGCCCTTGGGGTTCAGAGATGAGCGAAGCCATGCAAGAACTGGCGCAATCCATCTGCCTGGAACCTGGCTTGATCTGGAAAATCTGGACCGAGAATAAAGAACAGTCCAAAGCAGGTGGCGTGTATCTATTCAGCGATCAAGCCAGCGCGCAGGCGTATCTGGAGATGCACAGCAAACGGCTCAACAGCTTTGGCATCACCGGCATTGATGCGCGCTTTTTTGATGTGAACCAGCCGCTGACAGCCATTAATTCCGGCCCCTTGGCAGCCAAATAAAACACAGACAACAGACGCAAGAAAACCCGCCTGCATATCAGCAAGCAGGCTTCCATATCGATGCTTAGGCAGTCAGCTCAACGGCCTTGAAATCCACCGGAACCTCCAGCGCATTGTTGATGTAGTTGGTGAACAGGTTCAAGGCAGTCACACCGACCAGTTCCACCACCTCACCTTCGGAAAAGCCGGCATCGCGCACGGCTTGCACATCGGCAGCCGAGACTTGCCCACGCTGATCCACCAGCTTGAGCACAAATGTCAAAGCGGCGGCGGTACGTGGATCATCCGACTGACCACGCTGGGCCTGAGCCAGTGTCTCCGGACTTAGGCCTGCATTGGCACCCAGCACATTATGGGCAGCCAGGCAGTATTCGCAACGATTACGGTCGGCAATGGCAACCGCCAATTGCTCGCCCAATTTCGCACCCAGCTTGCCACCAGCAAAGGCACCGAAAGAGCCCCACATGCTGCGCAAGGCGGCGGGCGAATTGGACACCATACGGAACATGGCAGGCACGCTGCCACCAAAGGCTTTTTGAATTTCCTGCAAAGCAGGCTGGCTGGCGGCGGGAGCTTGGGCAAGGTCAGGCAATGTAAGACGCGACATGATGATCTCCTGGTGAAGTGGGCCGGGGTGGCCGGAAAAAGCTTGCAGGGATAGTGTCTCGCCAAGATCAAGATCATTGGATAAGATTAGTCCCGACAACTTACCTTTTCATCCAGATGAGGATGTTTTCATGAACCTGGATCGCCTCTCCCTTCTGCTGGAACAATTCCGTGTTCGGGCTCATTTGTTCTACAACGGCTCTTTGTGTGGCGTAACCCGCTTTGCGGCCCAACCCGGACGGGCCTTCTTGCACATTCTGCGACGCGGCCAGTTAAGCGTGCGCCACGATCCGCGCGATCCCGTGCCGGAAGTCCTGACCATTGACCGCCCCAGCCTGCTGTTCTACCCCCGTCCGCTGGAGCACGCTTTTTACGATCTGCCCAATGAAGGCTCGGATTTCACCTGTGCCACCCTGGATTTTGATGGGGGTGAGCATCATCCCTTGGCCCGCTCCCTGCCCGATCTGATTATCGTGCCGCTGGAAGAAGCGGCCGGCCTTGAACAGGCACTGGGCCTGCTCTTTGCAGAAACGGAGTCCGTGCGCTGCGGCCATCGCCTGCTGGCAGACCGTCTGTTCGAGATCGTGTTGCTGCAATTGCTACGCTGGCTGTTTGACCATCCTGATCGTTGCGAGATTCCCGTAGGCCTGTTTCGAGGCTTGTCGCACCCGCCCGTCGCACGCGCGCTGCTGGCAATTCAGGCCGATCCCGGTCGGGACTGGACCGTACAATCACTGGCACAGGAAGCCAAGATGTCGCGCAGCGCCTTTGCCGTGCAATTCAAGCACTGGGTGGGCGACACACCGGCAGACTATCTGGCCCAATGGCGCCTGTCGCTGGCCTGCCAGCGGCTGGCACAAGGCCAGTCTGCCAAACGTATTGCTCTGGATCTGGGCTATGCCAACCCCTCTGCCCTGTCCCGCCTGTTTCGGCAGCGCACGGGTCAATCCATGCGGGAATGGTTGGCCGCCCGTCAATCAGCTTGAGCGATTCTGCTCCAGCACCGCCAGAAAATTCACCAAGGCCGGGTTGGTATTGTCCGAGACATAAGCACTCATCAGCTCTGCCGCAATATCGTCTGCATCCAGCAAAGGCAGATACTCCAAGGTATCGGTGCGCAAGCGCGCCAGGGAAGCGGGAACAATAGCTGGAGCAATGCCCGCTTCAACCATGACCAGCACCGTGGGCACCATGCTTTCCTGTGCAAAGCGCGGCAGGCAGCCTGAGCGCTGCAACATGCGCTGCTGCAAGAGATGAAAGTAACGCGACTGTTGCCGCGAATACGCCACCATTTCGTAAGAGAAAGCCTGGTGCAAGGTCAGCCCCTGACTATGCTCCTGAGCACGTGGATCATCCCGCCTGACGACAAACATCATGGGTTCGGACTCCACCAGCTGCGGGTTCAAATCGGGCACGGCAAAGGAAGGCCGAATCAAGGCCACATCCACCCGGCGCTCGTAAAGAGCCGCAGGCATATCGCTGGAGTTCATCTCGTAGATCTGTATATCCACCTGCGGGAAGTCCTGTCGAAAGCGATACAAATGCTTGGATACCCCCGCATAGGCACTGCTGGGGGTCAGGGCTATGCGCAACATGCCAGTCTCGCCTCTATGCACTTGCTGTACCGCTTGCAAGGTCTGTTCCAGCTCGTTGCCGATCAAGCGCAGGCGGCGCTGCAACTCCGCTCCCGCCGCCGTCAATTGCACCGTGCGTGTGGTGCGGATAAACAAGGTCGCCCCTACCTGCTCTTCCAGCCTGCGTATGGCCTGACTCAAGGGCGGCTGGGTCATGAACAAACGCTGGGCGGCTCGACCAAAATGCAGCTCTTCAGCCACCACCAAGAACATCTCGCTTAATTTGGAGTCCAGCATATGCCCGCCAATTAGGTTAGGAAAAAGATCAATAACGATTATTTTTAATATTAGACAACATAATTAGCTCTTACTACCATCCGTCCTGACACTTATCAAAAACAGGGCCATACTGCACGTCACTGCGAATATTGGCCCAACGCAGGAGATAGACATGACGGTATTCAAGCATCGCGCCCCTTTACTGAGTGGCCTGCTCACACTGACTTTGTTGGGTTCCGGTTCGGCCATGGCCGACGCGGCTTACCCTTCGCAGCCCATTACGTTTGTGGTGCCCTACGCTGCAGGTGGCAGCTCGGATACCCGCTCGCGCATGCTGGCTCAAAAAATGAGCGACAGCCTGGGCGTGACAATCGTGGTGGAAAACAAGCCCGGTGCCAGCGGCAATATCGGCACCAGCATGATTGCGCGCGCCAAGCCCAACGGCTACACCATCGGCCTGGGCAACTTTGGCCCCATGTCGGTGAACAAGGCGCTGTACGGCAGCAACCTGCCTTTTGATCCTGAACAGGATTTGCAGCCCATCGCCCTGATCGAACGCGGTGCCATGGCACTGGGTGTAAACAGCAACTCGCCCTACCAGTCTCTGGCTGATCTGGTCGCCGACGGTAAGAAGAACCCCGAAAAACTCGACTACGCCTCGACTGGCGCTGGTGGTGCCTCGCACTTGCTGACTGAACAGTTCAAGGCCACCTCCGGCTTTGACGCCGTACACGTGCCTTACCGTGGTGGCGCTCCTGCATCGAACGACTTGCTGGCCGGCAATATCTCCTTTTATCTGGAATTGGCCAGCCTGTTCCTGCCCCACATGCAAATCGACAACCCACGCCTGCGCGTACTGGGTGTGACCTCGGAAGAGCGTCTGAAAGCCATGCCTGACACCCCCACCTTCAAAGAACAAGGCGTGGATCTGGTGGCATCGAACTGGTTTGGCGTGATTGCCCCCGCCGGCTTGCCTGCTGATGTACTGGAAAAACTGAACAAGGCTGTCAACGACGCCCTGAAAGACCCCGACTACCGTCAGATTGTGGAATCCCAAGGCGCGGAAGTTGTAGGTGGCACACCTGAAGAATTTACCGCTTTTGTGAAAGAAGAAACCAAACGCTGGACCACGCTGATCAAGGCACAGAACATCTCGATTCAGTAGTTCCAGTTCTCGCTTATGACTGCAAACCCTTCCCCTCTCGCTACGCAGGACCAGGCTATCCAGGCTTGGTCCTGGCTGGCTGATCCCGCCACCTGTATCAGCACCAATCCCACTGGCCCCTTGGCGGGTTTGAGCTTTGGTGTGAAAGATGTGCTGGATGTTCAAGGCATGCCCACGTGCTACGGCGCGCATTTCCCCAATGCGCTACCGGCCGAGCGGGACGCCGCCTGTGTCGCCCTGCTGCGTCAGGCCGGTGCCATTGCCCTGGGCAAAACCGTCACCGCCGAATTTGCCTACGCAGCCCCCGGTCCCACCCGTAATCCACTGAACCTGGAGCACACGCCCGGCGGTTCTTCCAGTGGTTCGGCAGCGGCCGTAGCAGCTGGCATGGTTGATTTTGCATTGGGCACCCAAACGGGAGGCTCCATGATGCGCCCCGCTGCGTTTACCGGCATTCTGGGTTTCAAACCCAGCTTTGGCGCGGTGCATCGCAGCGGTCTTTTCCTGTTGTGCGACAGCCTGGACACAATCGGCTACTTCAGCCGGGACTTGTCCGTGCTGCGCCGCGTGGCCACTGTCCTGCAAGGCTTACCTGATAGTCAAGTCCCCTCCGCGCCGCGAATTGGCGTGCTGGATGGCAAAGATCTGGGCCCGATCACACCCGCAGCACTGGCCGCGTTGGAACAAGGCTGTGAGCATCTGGAGCAACAAGGCGCCCACCTGGAGCGTCTGCCTGCGGACCCACAACTGAAAGAGCTGCTGATCCTGCAAGGCCAGATCATGGCTTATGAAATGGCCCGCAGCCTGCTACCCGTCTGGCAAGCCAGCCCGGATGCCTTGCGCCCCATTACCGTGCAAGCCATCAAACAAGGCCTGGAATTGCCTGCAGCGGATTACCACGCCTGGCAGGCGCGCCGTCGCCAATTGCAAACAGAATGGCAGGATCGTTATGGTCATTTCGACGCATTGCTAACTCCAGCGGCTCCCGGCCCGGCTCCCTATGGACTGGATAGCACGGGCTCTTCAATACTGAATCGTCCTTGGTCCTTGTTGGGCTGGCCTACCTTGAGCCTGCCCGCGCCCGGTCAAAACAGCCCACTGCCCTTGGGTTTGCAACTGATCGGACAGCCTCACCAGGACGCGGCTTTGCTGGATCTGGCATCGCTTATCTGCCCAGCTTGATGGGCCTGAAAAGCAATCAAAAGAACTACTCTGCAACAAGCTGAAATAGAGTAAACAGCAACCAGAATCATTAACAAATGCTTTAAATAACAAATATTTAGGAGTGCTTTGAGTTTTCTCAAAACACTCTTGAATATTGGCTCCGCAAACGGCTTGGCAGCGTACTAACATCAATAAGGTGTTCCCGGTGCGCTGCGTCGGTACGTTCATCACATCGCGACTACGCAGCACCCGGCTCTTTCAAACAATCCGGAAAAGACCATGCGTCGCCCTCTCTTACTGCTGCTCTCCACTTTCTTTCTGATCTGGGCTGTTGAAGCCCTGTGGCTGGCCCCCTCGCCACCGGGCGATATGCTGTGGGTGGTCCGACAAGAAGGCATGCTGTTAACCGGAATTCTGGCACTGGGCACCATGACGGCCATCATGATTCTGGCCCTGCGTCCCCGCCGTCTGGAGCCCTGGTTAGGCGGCATGGACAAAGCCTACAGGCTGCATAAATGGCTGGGTATCATCGCCATTTTGCTCAGTCTGGCCCATTGGCTCAGCAAGGAATCCAAAGGTCTGATCTCGGCAGCGATCGGCACGGGCGGCCGTCTGGCCAAAACCCCGGTTCCTGAATGGGTCAGCCTGTTCAAGCCCTATGCAAAATCACTGGGTGAATGGACGTTTTACGCGCTGATTCTGATGCTGATCATCACCCTGGCGCACCGCACGATTTCCTATAAAAAGTGGTACAGCCTGCATCGCCTGATGCCAGTGGCCTATTTGATCCTGATCTTTCATGGCGTGGTACTGACGCCCCCTGCTTACTGGAGCGGTATAGGCGGCTGGGCACTGGCGATCACCATGGTGATCGGGACAGCAGCAGCCGGCATCCAGCTGCTACGCAACTTGAGTTCGGCCTACCCGCATACGGGCACTGTGATCTCCTGTACGTCACAAGGTGATGTGCTGGAGGTGCAATGCCGCATGGACCAGTCCTGGCCAGGTCACCAGGCTGGGCAGTTTGCCTTTTTGCGTTTGAAGGGTGAATCCGAGTCCCACCCCTTTACCTTGTCCGATGCGGATCAGGACAACCAGATTGTGCGCTTTCATATCAAGCAGTTGGGCGACTGGACCCGCAGCCTGCCCGAGCGTTTGCATGTTGGCCAGAACATTGAGCTGGACGGCCCTTATGGACGCTTCACTCAGCCGGACCGCGATGACAAGGGCATTTATATCTGGGTAGGTGCGGGTGTCGGGGCCACGCCATTTCTATCCTGGTTAAGCCAGGAACATCAGGACGGTCACGCTCCCTACGCCTATCTGCAATATGCCTGTCAGCATAGTACTGACCCATTGGCTCAGGCCTTGAGCAAGGCTGCCAAAGAGCACCCGGACGTGAATCTGGAAATTTATGCCGATGGCCGTCGCTGGACGCCCAAAGAGGTGCTGCAGCATTACCATGCCGACAAACCTCTGCATATCTGGTTCTGTGGACCGGCTGCAATGGGCCGACAGTTGCGACGTGAGCTCAAGCAAACGCTGCCTGCAAAATCCTGGACCTTGCACAAGGAACACTTCCAGTTCCGCTAAGCCTTTGCTCATCCAGCAACTGGCCTTGTTTAGAAATCAGAACAAGGCCAGTTCTGCGTATGCTGAGTGCTGCAATCCAGTGCGGCTAGAACAGCCTACATATTTTGGTGAGGCGGCGTCGCCCCGAGCATAGACACAAAAAGAGTCACCAGATTGTTCTCCATGACGGCCCACTGCTCTGCAGTTTCCAACCCCATATTGTCGACCGCGCCATGCATGCCCTGGTAGATCACCCAGGCGGTCAAATCCACATCGGCCACAGACCAGGCCCCCGCTTTCTGCCCTTCGCTCAGGATCCGGTGCAAGGGCTCGGTTACCGTGTTGCGTTCGCCCTGGTAATTGCTGCGCATATGGTCTGAAAACACCAGATCATGCATCTCCAGGGTGTCTCTGTACGCCTGTACCGAAGCTCGAATCCAACAGGCCAGACGCTGCACCCAATCCTCTGCCGGCGCCTGCTCCAGCGCCCCCTGCACACGATCATGAAACTGCTGGATGAACTGCTCGCGCAGGGCAGCCAGAATCTCCTGCTTGGAGCTGAAGTAGTGATAGAACAAGCCCTTGGACATGCCCGCCCGCAACACAATTTCATCCACCGGCGTGGCATCAAACCCTTGTTGCAAAAACAAGGTGGCAGCCGCCTCCAATAAGTCTCGGCGACGAACTTCAGAGGGTTGGGTACGAGGTGTTTTGGCAGCGGTCATGGATGTCAAAGTATCAGAAAAACCCCGACAAAGTGCCTCGTCGGGTGTCACCGCGCTATTTTAGCCAGCCTGTTTATTTTTCATTGACTGACAGTCAGTCAATATTTTATAGTCGTCGATAATAATTCTCATTTATAAAATATTATGACTCGCCGACTTGCTCTAACCATCGCCATTTACTTGGGGACTTTCATGGTCACCCTGGACATCAGCATCGTGAATCTTGCCTTGCCACGCATGCAACAAGCCTTGCAAACCGATATGGCCGGGCTGCAATGGATCGTGGATTCCTATGCGCTGTGCCTATCCGCCTTCATGTTGTCTGCCGGGCTACTGGGGGATCGCTACGGACGCAAGAAGAGCTGGTTGCTGGGCGTGCTGGCCTTCACCGTCGGCTCCATGATGTGCGCCTTGGCCGGTTCACTAAGCGCCCTGCTCTGGGGTCGTGTCGTGCAAGGCATGGCCGGGGCTTTACTTATTCCTGGAGCCCTGTCGATCCTGACCCACGCCTTCCCAGACCCGGCCCAGCGTGCCCGCGTCATTGGCGGCTGGTCTTCCTTCAGCGCCCTGGCTTTGGTACTGGGCCCGATTCTGGGCGGTGTGCTGGTCGATGTAGCCGACTGGCCTTCGATCTTCAGCCTGAATCTGCCACTGGGCCTGCTGACCCTGGGCTTGGGCATGTGGGGTATTCAGGAGTCGGCCAATCCCGAACACGCAGCTTTCGACCCTGTCGGCCAGTTGCTTAGCGTTATCTGGCTTGGCTCCCTGACCTATGGCCTGATCTGCGCGGGTGAGCAAGGCTGGCACGCTACCGAGACGATTCGTTCCCTGGGCGTGGCCGCGCTCACCTTCGTGGCGTTTATCTATGCCCAAACCCGTGTCGCCCGCCCCTTGCTGCCTCTGAGTCTGTTTCGGGACTACCGCTTCAGCACTGCCAATATCGCCTCCTTTGTGCTGGGCTTTGCCGCCTATAGCAATGTGTTTTTCCTGTCCCTGTTCTTCCAGAACGCCCTGGGCTGGAGTGCCACCCAAACCGGCTGGGGGCTGGCTCCCCAGTTCATTGGCATGGCTGTGCTGGCCTCCCGTTTCGGTGCCTTGAGCCAGCGCTTTGGATTGAAGCTGATCCTGACTGTGGGCTTTGGCCTGATGGCAGCCGGTTCCTGGTTGATGATGTTGCTGCAACCCGGCGCTTCCTACTGGATGGCTGGTTTCGCCTTGGCCGTACTAGGCATTGGCATGGGTTTGTCGGTGCCGGCGTGCAGTACCTTGGTCATGAATCTGGTACCGCGTGAGCGTTCCGGCATGGCATCAGCCACCACCAATGCAATCCGCCAAACCGGAATGACCTTGGGCGTTGCCCTGCTGGCTTCCTTGATGAGCCAAGGAGCAGTCAGCTCCTTGTCCAGTCGTCTTGATCCGGTCAATCCCATGCTGGAACAGGCACAACAAATTATCAGCTCCGGTCAGGTGAATCTGCCTGCCTCAGCAGATTCCTTGTTCTGGATGCAAGCCATCCAGCACGCCTGGGCAGACGGCTTTCACCGCGTCATGTTCTGGGCCGGATTGCTGGCCGTCTTCAGTCTGGTTCTGCTGCTGCGTCTGCGTTTGCCTCGTGTACAGGCTGCTCCTGCCGCTGCGGTGGAACTGCATTAAGCCCAGCTTTTGCAGACTGGATTTACAATAGCGCATGGACAAATTACGACTGGATAAATGGCTCTGGGCAGCGCGCTTTTACAAGACACGCAGCCTGGCTTCCGAGGAGATCACCAAAGGGCGGGTTTTGCTGAATCAGCAAAGCACCAAGCCTGCCCGCGAAGTCTCAATCGGTGATGTGATTACCTTGCGCAAGGAGACTCCTGCCATGGAGGTTCACGTCACCGCCTTAAGCGGCGTACGTGGTCCCGCGCCGGTTGCTCGCCAGCTGTATCAAGAGACGGAAGAAAGCAGCACACGACGCGCGCAGGCCGCCGAACAACGCCGTCTGGCACCTGAACCTGCACTGGACTTTGATGCTGGACGTCCGACCAAGAAAGATCGTCGTCAGATGCAGTTGCTGCGGGGGAAATAGACCGCTCCCTGCTCGTACTTCGCGACATAGAAAAAGCCCTGCCAAGCTGCCCTGCCTGGCAGGGTTTTTTTTATGATTCGTTCTTTCGATGAGTCTATCGCCAGCGTTTCACGGCGATCTGCACAGGGACTAACAACCCGCTCCTGCTTGCCTCTTCCCCGCTGGTCTACCTGCTTATGCCGCAAGCGCCAGCACTGCTTTTGAGCACCCCACAAAACGTCTGCACTCCCGTCCGCTAAAGCATCTGCCGATGCAGAAAACCTTCAACTAAAAACCTTAAAAACAACGCTGCAAACCCTTTTTGATATATCAGATTGCGCTTTTATATATCAATTAAATCAAGGGTTTACACCATTGATTGCGCTTGCAACAAAACGCTATAAACCTAAAACAATTACATGCAAACGCATTCAAAAAAATGCAAGGAGACAGGAAAATGAAAATCACGGCAGTACGCGCGATTCCCTTGAACGTGCCTTTTCAGTTCGATAGCGCAGGCATCAAAAAACCCACCAACCTGGCCATCTGCCATGTGGAAATCGAGACCGATGAAGGCATCACCGGCTATGGACTTAGCGCCATTACCGAAGAGCACCCTGTTGCCAGCACGATCAACGATATTCTGGCCAGCGACCTGATCGGGCAAGACCCCTTGAACACCGAGCGCCTGTGGGATCGCATGTACTGGAACGTGTGCCCTCGTGGCCAGACGGGCTATGCCATGCACGCTATCTCTGCGTTGGACATTGCCTTGTGGGACATCAAGGGTAAAGCCCTGGGTCTGCCCGTATGGAAACTGCTGGGTGGTGCCCGTGAAAAAGTACCGGCCTACGCGACCTTCGGCTTTGCTTTCCTGGGCGAAGAAGAGTTGGTTAAAGTCGCTCGCGACTGCGTGGATCAAGGCTTCAAGGGCCTGAAGATGGTGGTAGGCCATCATGGCTTGCAACGTCGCGACGAACCGCGCCCCCTGTCCGAACTGATCCGCCAGGACATGCGCCGCATGAGCCTGGTACGCGAGGCCATCCCCGCCGACATTCCGCTGTACATCGACGGCAATTGCAGCCTGGACTATGTGCACGCCAAAGCCATCGCCCGCCACGCCCGTGATCTGGACGTCGGCTTTTTTGAAGAACCCATTACTCAGAACGACACGGGCCGCTTGCGCGAATTGCGTCAGAGCACTGGGATCACCATTGCCGCTGGTCAAAACGAAGGCCAGTCCTACCGCTTTCGGGATCTGTTGATGCAGCAGGCTGTCGACATTCTGCAGCCCAACGTGCTGATTTCTGGAGGTTTCACCCAGTCCCGCAAGATCTTCGCTCTGGCGGAAAGCTTTAACGCGTCCGTCGCCAATGGCGGGGCGTTCCCCTCCCACAACGGTCACCTGCACTGCGGATTGCTCAATGGAGGCGATGTGGAATGGCACCTGGCCGCCAGCGCCATGATGGCCGAGATCTACACTGGCCTGCCCCAGCCCGAACAAGGCTGGCTGCGCATGCCCGACGCCCCCGGCCTGGGGCTGACACCACGACAAGATCAAATCGACAAGCTGCGCAGCAACCCCGGCAGCCTGGGCTCCGGCAAAGGCTGAAACCGACGACTACCGAGGAGTTAAAAAAACATGAAACCCTGGTCCCGTGTTGTACTTGCCCTCAGTTTTATCTTTGCTGCCGCGCCCCAAAGCTGGGCAGCTCCCCCCGCCTGGGCCGAACGCCCGGTGCGGCTGATCGTCCCTTCTGCCGCGGGTGGTTCGGGCGACACCCTGGCTCGTCCTCTGGCCGAAGCTCTGGGCAATGAAATAGGTCAAACCGTTGTTGTAGAAAATAAAGGAGGTGTAGGCGGCGTGCTGGGTGCCAGCATGGTGGCCAACTCCAGCCCCGCCGACAATCAGCTCTTGTTTGGTGCCGTGCATCACATGATTGCGCCTGCCGTGTTGAAGAACTTCCCCTACGACACACGCAAGGACCTGAAAGCCGTCACCCTGATTGCCGCCATGCCCAATGTGCTGGTGGTGAACGCCAATTCGCCCTATCACAGCGTGGACGACCTGCTGGCCGCCGCCAAGCAAGGGGCTGGCGTGAACTATGGCACCAGCGGCGTCGCTACCATGCTGCATCTGATGGCTGGCAAGCTGGAAAAGAAATCCGGCACCACCATGACCGCCGTGCACTACAAAGGCAGCGGCCCGGCTGTGATGGCGCTGATCAGTGGCGATCAAGTGGACTTCATGTTCGAGACCATGCCGTCGGCCGTGGCGCAGATACGCAATGGTCGCCTGCGCGCGCTGGCCGTATCCAGCCCGGAACGCGCTCCTGCCTTGCCGGATGTTCCCACGCTGAAAGAACTGGGCATGGATGAGATCAGCGCCCAGACCTGGTACGGGATTTTCATGCAAGGAGATGTGCCGGATGCCACCGTGCAAAGCGTGGCAGACAGCATCCACCGTGCCTTGAATACCGACAAGATCAAGGAAATCTGGGAAGGGAACGGCGCGACCCTGGTCACCAACAGCCCGGCCGAATTCACGGTCTATGTGGATCAGCAGTTGAACTATTGGGCGGACTCGGTCAGTGATCTGGGGCTGAGCAACTTCTAACTTTAAAAACTGTAATTCACCTTCAGGGCTGCCACTGGCAGCCCTTTTTCTTGAGCCTGTCCTGCCCCTGCTGCTTCGCGTTATGCTGTGGCACCCGTTACAGCAAACCATAGCCATGTCCAGCCTGTTCCACCCCTTTGAAAAGCTTGCCGCCCAACTCCTGCCCCATAGCAGCACCAGTCACAACGACGGCTCCCACGACCAATCGCACTTGCAGCGCGTCTGGAAGAACGTCTGTGCGATTCAGGAAAAAGAAGGTGGGGATCTGCGGATTTTGCTGGCAGCAACGGTGCTGCACGACTGCGTGGCGGTAGAGAAGAATTCGCCATTGCGCTCTCGTGCTTCCACCCTGTCGGCGGAGCAGGCACGACACATTCTGACCAGGCTGGGATGGTCAGAGCAGGACTGTGAAGCCGTGGGCCAAGCAATTCAAAGCCACAGCTTTTCAGCAAACATCCCGCCCGTCAGTCTGGAGGCCCGCATCTTGCAGGATGCAGACCGCCTGGATGCCATTGGGGCTTTAGGGATAGCTCGCTGCTTCTATACAGCGGGGCGAATGGGCTCCAGCTTGTATGAGCCGGAAGATCCAAAAGCAGAGAGTCGTCCTCTGGATGACAAGCGCTACGCGCTGGATCACTTCCCGGCT
This sequence comes from Alcaligenes nematophilus, assembly GCF_026344155.1. NCBI lineage: Bacteria > Pseudomonadati > Pseudomonadota > Betaproteobacteria > Burkholderiales > Alcaligenaceae > Alcaligenes > Alcaligenes nematophilus. The sequence goes on from NZ_JAPKMZ010000002.1 coordinate 525,486, forward strand.
AAATTATTCAAATTGGCCGAGGGTTTTCAGACAAATCGCGGCCAGGAAATCGCGCGTGAGCGACATGAACGAATGGAGCGGTTTGTAGAGGAAATGCTGGGGGAGCTGTAATCCCTAGCCCCTTTTACAACTCCGTATATTTCTTGTTCGTCCCCCGCACCTTATCAGCGGGGTATTTCCGGGCGTTTTTCACCAGCTTGTTGGTAACAGCCTCATTCATGTCCACACCCAGAACGAAGGCCAGACGGCTCAGGTAGATTTGCACATCGGCCAGTTCATCACGCACGGCTTCGGCGGTTTTCGGGTCTTTGCCTGCTTCGCGGGACTGGTCTTCTGTCAGCCATTGGAAGATTTCGATCAGCTCGCCCACTTCGTTGGTCAGGGCCATGGCCAGATTTTTGGGGCTATGGAACTGGTCCCACTCACGCTCGCGGGCGAACTGGGCGACGGCCTCGTTCAGGCCAGTCAAATTCATCAAGGGGCGTTTTGAGTCTGTCATTACGTACTTCACTCTAAAAATTTCAATCCAGCGACAGACTCACACAAGCACCGGGAGGATGGCAAGTCTGTTTACGATCTCGCAGCCGTTTGCAGGCTCATCATCAGGCGGTCCAGTGCGTTGGCAAACTCGCGCCGGTCGGCCTGGCTGAAGGGGGCTGGGCCTCCGATATCCACGCCGGTACTGCGCAGTTCTTCCATCATGTCGCGCATGGCCAGGCGCTCGCCTATGCTGTTGGCGTCCAAGCGTTCGCCCCTGGGGGTCAGGACCAGAGCTTTACGCTCCAGCACCTGGGCAGCCAGAGGGATATCGGCGGTAATCACCAGATCTCCGACGCTGGCGTGCTGGACGATGTAGTCATCCGCCACGTCAAAGCCCCGCGCCACCTGCACCGCTCTCAACCAGGGCGATGGCGGGGTGCGCAGCATCTGATTCGCTACCAGGATCACATGGCAACTCCAGCGCTGCCCGGCGCGGTACAGAATTTCTTTGATGACTACGGGACAAGCGTCCGCATCGACCCAAATCTGCATGGGTTACAGGCCTAGAGCTTGAGCCAACAGGCGATCAATGACCTCATTGGTCGAGACGCCTCGCTCGGTAGCACGAGCGCGCACGGCATCAATAACTGGCTGGGTCAGCTTGACGGGAAAGGACACCAGCCCAGCAGCCTGATCCAGACGACGTTGTTCGCGCCGATCAGCCACGGCGGAGTCACCTGCAAAGCGTTGTGGCGTACCCGCTTTTTTTACATTGCTCAGCAGTTTGACGGCGCTGAGTTTTTCCATATCGGTGCGTTTCATCGGATTTCTTTATAAGAATGGGCTGGTTCGCTCACGGTAAGCGAACAATACGGCGACAAGGCCGTTAGCCGGTATGGCTGGCATACTGCGCAGCTTGCAGGCAAATGTCCAGGCTTTTTATGTATAAGCCCTGATAATCAAAGCTTTAGTTTCTGTAAGCAGCTACAGCACAAGGAAAAAAACTTAAAAAAAACAGCCTGTTTATTGGGTAGCACGCCGATTTTAAAGGTAGCCCGATTCTTGCCCGCCAACCACCGCCCGGCCTTACACCCAACCACCAGTCACCAGATCAGCATGCGCAAAAAAACCCGCCGTAGCGGGTTTTTTATTGGCCTGATCGTATCAGTCCTGACGTGCAGTCACTTCTACCAGGTGGTAGCCGAACTGAGTCTTGACGGGGCCTTGCACAACGCCAACGGGGGCGCTGAACACAACCTGATCGAACTCGGGCACCATTTGGCCACGGCCAAATGTTCCCAGCTCACCGCCCATGCGGGCCGATGGGCAGCTGGAATTTTCCTTGGCCACCTGAGCAAAGTCAGAACCACCTTCGATAGCGGCTTTCAGTTCGTTCGCTTTCTCTTCGGTGCTGACCAGAATGTGGCGTGCGGAGGCTTGTGCCATGGTGTACTCCTTTTTTTAGAAAATCGTTTGAGCTTAACCCAGAACCATGCCGGAAGCGAAGCCCCCGGCGCCGGTTCTACACCTGCTGTTTCAATTTCAGGCCTGGGCAGCTTTCTTGCGCTTGGCCGCGGCAATGCCATGACCCAGGGCTACGATCAGCAAGGCACCCACCACTTCAGCAATCAGCTTGGTGCTGGTGGAGGCTTCACCAAAGAACTCGATGAACTTCACGTCGGTCACGATCATGCCACCGGCAATCCAGCCCAGCAGCGCGGCGCCGAAGGTCACCACGATAGGGAAGCGATCGATCAGCTTCAGAACCAGGGTGCTGCCCCAGATAATGATAGGCACACTTACGACCAGACCAAAGACAACCAGACCGATCTGATGATCCGGATCGGCGGTTTGAGCCGCGCCGGCAATGGCGATCACGTTGTCCAAGCTCATCACAAAGTCGGCAATGATGATGGTTTTAACGGCTTTCCACAGGGTGGCACTGCCTTCCACATTACCGTGGCCATCATCTTCAGGGATCAGCAGTTTCACACCAATCCAGACCAGCAACAGGGCACCGACCACTTTCAGGTAGGGCACGGCCAGCAAGGTCAGGGCAAAGGCAATCAGGACGACGCGCAGGCCAATGGCGCCGGCCGTACCCCACAAAATACCTTTGACACGTTGTTTGGCAGGCAAGTTACGGCAAGCCAATGCGATAACCACGGCGTTATCGCCCCCCAGCAATATATCGATCAGGATGATCTGAAATACTGCCGCCCAACTCATTGTTTGCAAAAACTCCATCATGTGTAAGACCGCCTTTTCATATTGTTTGATTGAAAGCTGACGACCATCTTGCATGACTGTACAACGAGAAAATGACGACTCGTGTACAAAACAAAAATGGCCTGATCCATTAAGGACGCAGGCCATATCGTTTTTAGAGGATACACCTTGCCCTTTAATGGCAAGGTCTTGCTTGCAACCCTAAGGTTGCCCGGGCACCGGGAACATGTGCAAAAAACACAGATTGCCGTGATGACGATGCGCCGGAAAGTAAGCTACTCCCCCTGATAGTTCGCAAGTATAACGATCTTGTATGAAACAACAAAGCTTTTCGCCGGACATGACGATTTTTCGGTGCAAGTTCCGGATCGACGTTGCAAGCTGGCCTCACGCCCCGATAGGGCCTGAATAAAGCGCCATTGAGTTAATGAGAACTATTTGCAATAATTTGCTTTTTGTCATTCAAGCTCCCTGCCCCCATGTCCAATTCGGACCTCTCCCGCAAAAGCTGGCTGGCCTATTATGGCGAGTTCATGCAGTCCTGCCTGCGCCGCTTTGGCGGTGCCGCGGACGCGGAAGACGTCGCCCATGATGCGGTAGAGGCCCTGCTTCGAAAAGATCAGAAAACACTGACAGCGGCACATGCCCGCAACTTTCTGTACAAGTCCGCGCGCCATCGGGCCATTGATCTGTGGCGTCGCAACAGCCGCTTCCAGCACCTGGCCTGGGACGAGCTGCATGAAGACGCTCACCCTATCACCGACGGTGCCGATGCCCACGCCAGTGCGGAGCAAGTGCGCCACGCCCTGGTTGCGGCCCTGGAAGCCTTGCCTTTGAATCACCGAAGGGCTTTTGTCTTGAATCGCATCGAAGGCTGGACCCAGCCTGAAATTGCCCGTCATCTGAAACTGTCCATTGCCAGCGTGGAGCGTTATATTGCGCTGGCCAGCCAGTTTATCCGCGAGCGCCTGCGCGATGAGTTCTGAATCCCCTTTCTACCCCAGTGATGCCACCTCCCCTGCCGAAGCCGCCGCCCAATGGTCGGCCCGCCTGCATTCGGGCCGCTTCAGCCCGGCTGACGAGCAAGCGCTGGAGGAGTGGTTGCAGGCTGACCCGGAAAATGAGCGCGAATTTATGGCGGTGGAGCAGTTAAGCTCCCTGGCCAGCACGCTGGACAAGGATTTGGTCAAGCTGCTGTATGGCGGCAAAGTGCCCCAGCGGCCCGATCTGCGCCGCCGCAAACTGATCCGTAATACCGGCGCCCTGGTCGCTGTCGCGGGCTCTGCCGGTGTGGCAGGCCTACTACTCAGCCCCCAGGCTGTTTACGCCGCTAGCCTGAAAACACGTGTGGGCGAGCGCCGCTGGGTTCCTCTGCCGGACGGCTCCAGCCTGGAGCTGAATACCGCCACCCAAGCCGAGCTGCGATTTTATGAAGACAGCCGTCATCTGGACCTGATTCAGGGCGAAGTGATGTGCGCGGTAGCCTCCAGCCCGCAGCGCCCTTTCATCGTCAAAGCAGGCAATACTGTGGTGCGCGTTACCGGCACCAGCTTTACGGTTCGCCGTGATGCCGAGCAAGTCAAAGTGCTGGTCGAAAGCGGTAGTGTGGAAGTGTCCAGCGGCCACTGGTGGAACCGCCAGACCCGGTATCTGGCCGCTGGTTCTGGCGCCACAGTGTCCGTTCAGGATGGGCTCAGTATTCAGCCCGAGGTCGATGTGGCCGCTGCCACCGCCTGGCGGCAAGGACGCCTGATTGTGCGGGACCTGTCCTTGTCCGAAGTCGTTGCTGAAATCAACCGCTATCGCGAGCATCCCATCCGCATCGCTGACGCCAGAATCGGCCAGCAGCGTGTCACCGCGTCCTTCCTGCTGGACGAACAAAGTGCGGTGCTTCAAGCCCTGCAACAGATCCTGCCACTGCAGGCCAAGACACAAGACGATGGCAGTGTCCTGCTGAGCAGCGTCTCGTAATTACAATTAGTTTCAAATAAATCGATTCAAGCTGAGGGGTTTAGTAAGACTGACTCGTATTTAGATTCAGCGTTCCTCAACATCGCGTTTGACGAACATCTCTGAATCCGGGCGTCGCCCTGCCCGCCCCTACCCTGAATCTGCACCGTGAACCGAACCGCTTTCCTACCCCGCCTGCGCCCCGTCCTGCTCGCTTTGATGCTGGCCAGTGCCAGCACCCCTGCCCTGGCCCAAGACAATCCTGTCCCTATTCACATTCCGGCCCAGCCCTTGTCTGAAGCGCTGCTGAAACTGGCCGAACAGACCCAGCTGCAGGTGTTTTTCTCTCCCTCGCTAGTGCAAGGTCTGAGCACGACACCGATTCAGGGCCGCATGCGCCCGGAAGACGCGCTGCGCAGCCTGCTGCAAGGCTCTGGCCTGGAATACCGGCGCGAGAACAACACGATCACCCTGTCGCGCCCCAATACGGACGCCACCATGCTGGACCCGGTGCGCGTCGTGGGCCGTCGCCTGCCCGTGACGGAAGGCAGCCAGACCTACGCCAGCCACGGCGCGACCACCACGGCCACCAAGCTGAACATGACGCTACGCGAAACACCACAAACTATCAGCGTCATGACGCGCCAGCGCATTGAGGACCAGTCACTGGACAATATCGGCAGCGTGCTGCAACAAGCGCCCGGTATTTCCATCCAGCACATAGGCAGCGACCGCTACACCATCTACTCGCGTGGCTATGCCATCGACAACTATCAGCTGGACGGCCTGTCCACGCTGTCCGATATCGTCAGCCAGAACATTCCCCAGGGGCTGGCGGATATGGCGATTTATGACCGCGTGGAAGTGCTGCGTGGTGCCTCTGGTTTGCTGGCTGGTGCAGGCGACCCATCTGGCGTCGTCAATATGGTCCGTAAACGTCCGACAGCCGATTTTCAGGGCCATGCCGAAGTGAGCTACGGCTCATGGGATCAGATGCGGGCTCAAGTGGACCTGGGCGGCCCGATTAACGAGAACGGCAGCCTGCGTGGCCGTCTCGTTGGAGCCCACCAGGAAGGCAATAGCTATATGGACTACTTCACAACTAAAAAAGATGTGGTCTACGGCATACTTGAGGCCGACATTACGGACACCACGCTTGTCACCTTGGGGATGGATTATCAAAAAAATGATCCGCGCGGCTCCTCTGGCTCCGGCTTTCCTTTGTTCTACGACACCGGCGAACAGACCGATTTTGATATTTCCACCAATGCAGGGGCTCGTTGGAACACCAATACACTGGAGTCTCACAACACCTTTGTGAAACTGGACCAGCAACTGGGGGCAGACTGGTCACTGGCCATGTCCCTGAATTACCTGAAGGCCCGTCGAAGCGGGAAAAGTGCGGATGCTTCCTGGGGCTATCCCAACCGAGAAACGGGCGACGGAGTGCAGCTTTATGGAGGTGTTTCAGATGCCACACAGTATCAAACCAGTTTTGATATTCACGCAAAAGGCCCTTTTCAACTATTTGGACAGGACCACGAACTGATCGTCGGCTTTAATTCGTCGCGCTACAAGAATCGCCATGACACCATGGACGACGATATCGAAGGCACCTCCATCAATCTCCACAACTGGAACAACAACCCGGCCTTACCCAATACAACTGGAGAAAAGCTGTTTGACTATGATCTGACCGTCAAACAGTACGGTGGGTATTCGGCGCTACGCCTGAAACCCAGCGACAAGCTGGCTGTCATTTTGGGTGGTCGCCTCAGCAATTACCGCTACAGTCTTTCCCAAAGCTATCCTGACCCTGGTATGCAGCGCTTTAACAGCCTGAAAACCATGCACGAAGACAATGTCTTCACCCCGTATGCCGGCATTGTGTACGACCTGAATGAAGAGCATTCGATCTACGCCAGCTACACCAGCATCTTCAAGCCACAAAGCTATCGCGACCGTAGCGGCAACTTTCTGGACCCGCGCAAAGGTAATAACTATGAGATCGGTCTGAAAAGCGAAATGCTGGACGGCCGCGTGAACAGCAGCATTGCGCTGTACGAAATCCGCCAGGACAATCTGGCCGTGGCCGACAGTGGCTTTATCGTGCCGGGTACCGAGCGCGAAGCGGCCTACACGGCGGTCAAAGGCGCCAAGACCCAGGGCCTGGATATGGAAGTGACGGGCGAGCTGCTCGATGGCTGGAACATGGCCTTTAGCTACACCTACAGCCAGACTAAAGACGCCCAGGGCGAGCGCATCAAAACCCTGGTGCCACGCCATATGGCCAAGCTGTGGACCACGTACCGCCTGCCTGGAAGCTGGAATCGCCTGACGATTGGGGGTGGTGTGAACTGGCAAAGCCAGATCCATTTCACCGCCACACCGTGGGATTTGGGCAAGACTGTCACCGGAGAACAAAGCAGCTACGCCGTCGTCAACCTGATGGGCCGCTACGACTTCAGCAAGCAATTGACGGCCACCTTGAACGTCAACAATCTATTTAACCGCAAGTACCTGAGTGCGCTGGATCAGACCTTCTACACCGGCTATTACGGCGCACCGCGTAATGCCATGCTGAACCTGCGTTATTCCTTCTAATCACGTGAAAGCGGCTAGCAGGCAAACAGCCCCCGTAACCTGGAAAATAATCCAGGCCGCGGGGGCCACTGCGGGTTTGCTGATCGCTACCGCCTTGTGCCAGCGTTGCTGAACCCGGAAGGCTTACACGCACTTCAGGGCACTCAAATCCCCCGTATACGGAAAGCGCAATTCCTCGTAGCCAAAGGGCTGAAAATGCACCGTCAAACCATCTGCGTTGGGCAAGATAAGCGCGTAACTGGCAGGCTCGAAAGTCGATGTTGCGGCCCCCTCGCGCTCCAGATCCAGTTCGTGCTGATGGTTGGTGCCATTGACCGTCACAAAATGCAGGCCGTTCCACACGCCGCTGGCGCAGCGATGCACGTGGCCGGAGAACAAATGCACGGGCGCGGGATGAGCCTTGAGCAAAGGCAATAAATCCGACGCATTACTCATACGCAGCCAATCCATGGACGGATACTGCAAGGCAGGTAAAGGATGGTGCGAAAACAGCATTACCGGCCCGCTATGCGCGGCCAGCTCCTGCTGCAACCATTGCAGACGCCGCGTACACAAAAAGCCGTTGGTATAGCCGTCCTCCAAGGTATCCAGGTAGATCAGGCGCCAGTCGCCCAGGGTCTCGGCATGCTGTACAAAGCCGGGTAAATCGGTCGTGGCCTGCGGAAATACACTGTGAAAAGCGCTGCGGCTGTCGTGGTTGCCCATCATCAAACGTACAGGCGGAATCAAATCCTGCAAGCCTTCACGCAGGCGCTCGTATGCGCGTGGATGACCGGCATGGGTCAGGTCGCCCGTCAGCACGCACAAGTCTGCATCGGCATGATGACGATTGACGTGCTGTACACAGCTACGCAAGCGATCCAGAGGGTCCGAGCCAAACAACAGGCCATCGGGCGGGGTAATGTGCAGGTCCGAAAACTGGATGATCTTCATCAGAATTCCTTAACGAATGCCGGCGCGTAAAAAGGCCTGCATGAACTGCTTTTGAAACAGCAAAAAGCCCAACAAAAGCGGCAAGATAGTCATTAATGTGGCGGCACTGATCAGGGAGATACTGACCCCGCTTTCCGGTGCGCCAAACAGGGATAAACCTACGGTCAAAGGACGGGTATGGTCAGAGCTGCTGATCACCAAGGGCCATAGAAAATTGTTCCAGTGCGTCGACACCGACACCAGGGCATAAGCCAGGTACACAGGCTTGACCAACGGCACGTACACTCGCCAGAGCACACCCAGGCGGCTGCATCCTTCCAGTCGCGCCGCATCCTCCAGTTCACGCGGCACTTGCTTGAAAGCCTGGCGCAACAAGAACACGCCAAAGGCACTGGCCATATAGGGCACACCCATGCCCCAGACCGTGTCCGTCCAGCCCAGCAAGGCCACCATGCGGTAGTTCTCCACAATCAGCACTTCGGGCAGGATGAACAACTGCAAAAGCAGCAGCATGAACAGAAACTGGCTGCCAAAGAAACGAAAGCGGGCAAAGGCATAAGCGGCCAGGGTGCACAGCACAAACTGTCCGAGCAGAATGGTCAGCACCAGCACGGTGGTGTTGAAGATGTAGCGCAACCAGGGCGCACGGTCCCAGGCGGCTGCAAAATTGCTAACGGTCCAGCCTGCGCTCCAGTCAAAACTCAAGGCGGCGGACGGGTCGCGAAATGCAGCCCAGCAGGCGTATAGCAAAGGGGCAATCCACAGCAGGGCCAGCGCATGTGCCCCCACCGTATCCAGGGATGGCAAACGCAAGCTGCGGCCCGGAGCAGTCAAAACAGTGTCCATGTTCATCACTGGTAGTGCACGCGTCGTTCAGCGTAGCGAAATTGAAAGATGGCGACAGCACCCAGCCCCAACAGGAGCACAACCGTCAGCACGGCGGCACTAGGCGTATCCATATAGGCAAAGGCGGTTTCCCAGATCCAGTACAGCATCAGCTTGGAGGCATTATTGGGGCCGCCCTTGGTCAAGATAAACAGGTGATCAACCAGCTTGACCGAGTTGATCAGCGCGTTGATCAAAATGAACAGGGTCGTGGGTGCCAGCAAGGGCAAGAGCACACGGCGGCCATACTGCCAGCGGGTCGCGCCTTCCAGACGAGCGGCATCGCGCAGCTCGGGCGGAATGGTTTGCAAGGCCGCCAGATAAAAGATCATGAAAAAACCGGCTTCTTTCCAGATCGTCACCACCATGACCGCGCCCAAGGCGGTTTGCGGCTGGCCCAGCCAGTTAGTGGCCCCGGCGCCAAACAGCTTGGCAATCTGATCCAGTAAACCCAGATCCGGTGTGTAGAAAAACAGCCATAGATTGGCGGCGGCAATCATGGGCAGCATGGTGGGCGTGAAGTAAGCACAACGCACCCAGGCCCGCATACTCATGGCCCGGTTGGCCCACAAGGCCATCAACAAAGCCAGGGCCATGGACACCGGAATCACAATGGCGGCATACCAAAGATTGTTCTTCAGAACCAGCCAGAACGTCGGGTCAGCCAGCATGGCATCGTAGTTTTCCATGCCCACAAACTGCGCCGGACGACGCGCCGTGCCTTTACTCAACAAGCTGGACCAGAACGTGTGCAGCGCCGGGATAAAGGCAAACACGCTTAGCAGCACAAACAGCGGCGTTAACAAGAGGTACGCAAATACCCACTCTTTACGCAGCACACGCAATGGTTCAGCCATTCCTGCACCTGCTTAGTTGAAAGGACGCAGCAGACGGTCTGCGGCAGCCTGGGCTTCGTCCAGAGCGGCCTTGGGCGTCTTGGCATTGGTCAGCACGGCTTGCACAGCGTTGGACAGCAGCTCACGTACACGTGCTGTCTCGTAAGTGGCAAATTCGGGCGAAGCCACGGCTAACTGATCACGGGCGACCACAGCCTGCGGGAACGTTTTGGCGTACTCGACCAGAGCAGGCGTTTCGTAGGCAGCAGGGCTGACACCGACATAGCCCGTAGCCATGGACCACTTGGCGGCACGTTCAGGGGCCGTCATCCAGCGCACGAAATCCAGGGCCGCTTTCTTCTGTTCCTCGTTCGCGCCCTTGAACAGGTAGAAGTTGCCACCGCCGGTAGGCGAAGCCGCTTTTTCCTTGGCGGGCAGCATGGCAACACCAAAGTCGAACTTGGCTTCATTCTTCACCGCAGTCAGGTTGCCCGTGGTGTGCCACATCATGGCGGTCTTGCCTTGGACAAAAGCCTGGCGCAGCGTGCCCCATTCAATGGTGCCAGTGGGGCTGACTTTGTGCTTGTAGGCCAGGTCGTGGAAGAACTGCAGCGCCTCCACCGACTTGGGGTCATTGAAGTAAACCTGCGTGCCTTCTTCATTCATCAGCTGACGGCCATTTTGCAAGGCCATGGCCTGGAACATCCAGTAGGGGTAGCCCGTCGACGGAATCATCAAGCCGTGATGCTGGTCATTAGTCAGTTTCTGGGCGGTTTGCACCAACTCGTCCCAGGTCTTGGGAGCTTGATCCGGATTCAGGCCTGCAGCGCGAAACATGTCCTTGTTGTAGAACATGACGATGGTGGAGCGCTGGAACGGAATGCCCCAGACCTTACCTTCCAAGGTGCCGTTAGCCATCAAGGCGGGATAAAAGCTTTTCAGCCAATCCTGGCTGGTGGCGTCCTGAGCCACATCGCTAAAGGCTTCAACCAGGCCTTGTTCCACCAGATCATGCGTATCCAGTGCGCCCAGCACAGAAAGCTGCACCGGCTCGCCCGCACGCAGGGCCGACAAGGCACGTACACGGGTTTCATCGTAGTTACCGGAGTAGACGGCTTTAACGGTGACTTCCGGGTTTTGGGCCTGATAGTCCTTGATCATTCCATCGACTACATCGGTCAGCGGGCCGCCTACGGCAATGGGGTAGTACATGGTCAATTCCACCGCGCTATGGGCATTGGCGCCCAGGCCCATCAACAGGGCGCTGGAGGTGGCAAGCAGACAATTCTTCAACATGGGTAGACTCGCAGTACGTTTAGGGAAGAACAGCAGGAGGAACAGCGAAAGGAGCAGCAGTCAGAGCATCCGCAGACGGCAGGCGAGCCCCGCTGTCCTGGTTAAAGTAAAAAGCGTGAACAGGGTCCCAGCTCAAGCCACAGCGAGCACCCGCCTCGACGCTGCGGCTGTGCGGCGCGCGCACGATCAGGGTGTGGCCATCATCAAGCTGCACATACACATAGGCATCGGCCCCCTGAAACTCCTGGTGCACCACGGTGGCAGCCACATACTGCTCGCCCGCTTCGTGCAAGTTCAGGTTCTCCGGGCGCACGCCCACCAGCACACGATGCGGCTGGTCGTACTGACGGCGCGAGGGCCACAACTCCAAGGGCACGTGGTCACTGTGAATCATCATCATGGGTGGGCTGCCGATAAAGCCGGCGGTAAAGACGCTATTGGGCTGCCCGTACAGGTCCTGGGCACTGCCCTGCTGCTCAATATGTCCGGCATTGAGCAGCACCACGTGATCGGCCATGCCCATGGCTTCGGTCTGGTCGTGCGTGACATATACAACAGTCAAGCCCAAACGCTGCTGCAAGGCACGGATTTCATGGCGCACGGTGTGGCGCAGCTTGGCATCCAGGTTCGAGAGCGGTTCGTCCATCAGGCAGATGCGATGACCCGACACAATGCTGCGCGCCAGGGCTACACGCTGCCGCTGCCCGCCCGACAACTGGCCGGGCTTGCGCTCTTCCAGACCTTCCAGATTGGTCAGCGCCAGGGCTTCACGCAAACGCTCTTTTTGCTGCTGACGATCGGCACGGCGTACTTGCAGGCCGAACAAGATGTTGTCGGCCACATTCAGATGCGGGAACAGGGCGTAGGATTGGAACACCATGCTCAAACCACGCTTGGCGGGCTCCAGATAGGTGGCGTCCTGCCCATTAATAAAAAGACGACCCTGATCGGGGGTTTCCAGCCCGGCAATAATGCGCAGCAAGGTGGACTTACCGCAGCCCGAAGGCCCCAGCAAGGCCGTAAATTTACCTTCCTGAATGGACAGGTCCATTTGCTTGAGCACGGCCTGTTCGCCCCAGGCTTTGCCTATGCCTTGCAACTCGATAGCGGCGCGATTCATGCCTGCACCTCGTCAGCAATCACGATCTGAACACGCGCAGGAATTTGCTCGCGGTAAGGTTCGGGAATAGGCTGGTCGCTGACCAGAATATCCACATCATCCAAAGAGCCACTGCGCACAGGAGCACGACGGCCAAACTTGGTGTGATCCAGCACCAGAATCCGCACACGACAATTGCCGCGCAGGGCTTTGTGGCAATCGGACTCGGCCATATCAAAATCCAGCAAAGCACCGTCCGAGTCAAAGCCCCCTACCCCGGACACGCCAAAGTCTGCCTTGAAGCTGTTGAACAGGCGTTCGGCGCCGGGGCCCAGAATTTCGGGGTTGGGTTGACGCAGTTCGCCACCCGTCAGTACCACGCGGTGGCTCATATTGTGGGACAGGGCCAGAGCCGCGCTGATGTTGTTGGTGACCACGGTCAGATCGCGATGGTCGGCCAGCGCCAGGGCCACTTGCTCGGGGGTGGTGCCAAAACCCAGCAGCAGGCTGGCACCGGGAGGAATCAATGTGGCAACGGCTCGCCCGATACGGGCCTTGGCTTGCAAATGGGTAATGCGGCGCGTTTGGAAAGGCACATTGCGCTCGACCACGTTCAGCTCGGCACCACCATGGCGGCGGCGCACCAGATCGGCTTCATACAAGTGGTTCAGGTCGCGCCGGATAGTCTGCGGCGTCACCCCGAAATGCGCGGCCAAGCCATCCACTGACACCGCCCCTTGGGCGGCCAGCAGATCCACAATAATGCTTTGCCTGACAGATAGGTTCATAACACGGCGTATGGGTTTCGTTTGAATACCCGGCAGTGTAGGAACGCGAAGTTACGAGTCGGTGACGCTCAGATGAAAGTTTTATGACGCATAAATGTTCATATGAACATTTCAGACTGGAAAAAGGCGTTCGTTTCGCGGCCAGAAGCGGTGTGGCCGGTCGCCACAGGGGAACGAAACGAAGCTCTGCGACGTAAAGCCAAATCAGGCTACAGCTTTACTTCGCCCCTTGTTGCGCCGCCAGATCGCGCACGGCCTGCAAGGTTTTGCTGACATGCTCATCGGGATCCATAGCCGTGTATTCGTACACAATCTTGCCTTCGGGCGAGATCACATAAGACATGCGGGCAGCCCGTTCGGTATGCGTTCCCAGTCCTGCGTCATAAGCCTTGATAACCTGGCCTGTGGTGTCCGCCCCCACCGCGAACTTGCTACCGCAAGGCCCCGTGGAGAAATCTTTCAGGGTATCGATATTGTCCGAGGACAGCCCGATAACCGTGGCGCCAAAATAAGCGTACTCATCAATCGCCTCGGCGAAAGTATGCGCTTCAATGGTGCAACCTTTGGTGAACGCAGCGGGATAAAAGTACAGCACCACCGGCCCATTTTTCAGGGCTTCTTTCAGGGAGAAATCAAAGGTTTTACCGGCCAGAGCGGCCTGCACGGTAAAGTCCGGCGCGGGGGTGCCCACGTCCAAAGCGGCCTGTGCGCCACCTGCCCCCGCCAGCAGGGACAAACCCAAAGAGAAAGCTGCTATTGCCTGTTTCATGCCATTGCCTCCGTATGTGTGCGCTGCACCAGCAAGCAGCGTAATCCGCACAGACATGAAAGCACAAGGCCTGGTTTTCCGGTCCCGATCAGGGATGAACGATGCCGCTCCACAGCAGGACAAACACATTATGGGGTGCATCATGGCGGGCCAGACGGCCAGCTCGAATCAGCCTGGCAGCCTTGCCCAGCAAGGCAAACAAGGACTCGCATAACCAACTGGCCGCCAGATCGCGCCGCAAGTCCCCGCTTTCCTGCCACTGTTGAAACTGCTCAATCAACGCCTCTCGTACCGCTTCACTGCGGGCCGTGGAATACTCCTCTACCTGCAACTGCAGCTCAACGTACATGTACAGATCCACAATAGGCAGCAGTTCCTGGATTAGTCGTTGAATGGCTTCTTGTGCCTTTCCCTCGCACAGACGGGCGCGTTCAATAGCCTGCTCCGCACTATTTACCCCTTCCTGGAAGATCTCCATCATCATGGCTTCGCGAGACGGGAAGTAGCGGCACAGGGTTGCGCGACTCAAGCCCACCAGACCGGCCAATTGCCCCATGGACGCCCGCGGCTGGTCAGCCAAAGCGCTTACAAGGCGCAATAGCAATTCCTCGCGAGGCCGAGGCTTTGCTGCAGTCATAATTCTTCCCCTAGGTAATACAGGACTGGATCGGGCACGGGCTATTGCCAGATCGCTGCGAATCGGTCTTCTTGTTTGGCACCACTGGAGATCAGGAAAACGAACAGGCACGCTACCTGGGTGGAGCGTGCGCTAGTGTAACGTCATTCATTGAGAAACCGTATTTCACCCATGGAATAATGACTATGCAGGTGATTTTTTAAACGCTCAGACCGGCACGCGGAGCCGGCCAGAAAGCATCTGTCAGCAAGGTATCCGGATCCAGATCCAAAGGGCCGGGCCGGGTTTCCGGCACGCAGCGGCGCAAGGCTTGCTGCATCCGGTGCAAGGCCAGCTCGCCCGTGGCCCCGGCAGTGACCCGATCCCACCAGAAGCGATGCACATGGCGTACCTGCACGGGTACGCTAGGCAGGCCCAGCCTCTGGGCCATGGCCAATCGGTGCAGACCACGATTAATTTTCAGAATACGGCCATCACGGGAGATAACCACACCCAAGGCATCTTTGCCGCGCCTGGGATCAAAGCCATCACGAGCCATATCGTCCAGAAAACCCAGGTAAATGCGCAGGTACTCAATAATCTTTTCCGGCGTATCCAGAAATACACCTTGCTGATACGACTCCCAAGGATTGCCCTGTTCAATACGCTTCATCAGCTTTTTGAAACGCGCCGTTTGTTCCAGCTGATGCCGGTTTTCATCCAGATCGCTGATCAGGGAGTAACGCGTTCCGACGCGCAAATCCTCACGCCGCTGGTCCCAGCTTCCCTCCCAGATAAAGGCCAGGGAGGACGGCCGTTTTTCCTCTTTGCGAGGCGCCTGAATGGCCATGCGGATCAGCTCACGCGGGTTCACATGCAGGGTTAAGGCCTGCTCCCCCAAGGTTTCATGGACGATGTGACGCGGCAGGCCAAACGCCTCGATCCGACGGCTGCCGGCTTTGCTGTGCATCCAGCGCTGCAGCATGATGCGGCCCAAGGGGAAACCCAAGTACTGCTGGGTCTTGTCCCGGCTATGGGCCACCCAATGGGCCAGCAGCACGCGCTGCCGAATCTCGGGCGCCGCCAAGCTGCTAAAAGCAGCATCCGCGCCAGGGCCCAGCAAGGCTTTGCGATTCGATTGACGCAACTCACGTGGATGAGTCATGCGCTTTCCATGACGGTTCACAGTTTTCCTCCCAAGCACTCGCAGCCCTGGCCGCCCCCAACAAAGAACAGCGGCCCAGAACGACTGACAGTGGCCTTCTTGAGCAATCACAATACCAAATGATACATAATAGTCTCAAATAATACACATTTTTATTGAATCGATTCTCCACAAACCGCAAGGCTGACAAGGATCAAATCGACCCCACACCACATCCTTACCTGTTCAGACACACACGCCTCAACATCAGTACGCTCCCGCTGTTATCCGACGGGACGAGCTTCTTGAAACGCACGCTGCAAAAAAAAGCCCCTGCCAAGGCAGGGGCTTGTTCAAACAGAGCCAGAAAGTCAGATCGCTCAGGCAGCCTTACGAGCGCCTCGTACAAAGTAAATCACGACCAAGGCAAGCAGGAACGGCACACCAAACAGCAAGGTGTAGTGAAAGATATTGATGAACCAGGTAGTCACCAAAATCGCCACAATGCCAATCAAGCCCAGCAAGGTGCCGATGGGATAGGCCGGCATACGGAAACGTAGCTGCACACCGTCCTGTGCCACGCGGCGGCGGAAGAACAAATGAGTCAGGAAGATCATGCCCCATGTGAACAAAGCGCCAAACATGGACAAGGCAATCATCACCGGAAAGGCGGTTTCCGGATTGTTGGCATACACCACTGCGGCCACGGCCACACCGCTGGCCGATAAAGCCAGGGCATTCAAGGGCACACCATTGCGCGCCACCTTGCCCAGCGCAGCGGGCGCATCACCGGCACGCGACAGGCTGAACATCATGCGGGTCGAGATATAGAGCATGCTGTTCATGGCCGACAAGGCCGCAATAATCACAATGAAGTTCAGGATGCTGTCTGCATAGGGAATGCCGACGGACTGCATCACCGTAATGAAAGGACTGGTTGTGCCTTCCGCTACCAGCACCTGCCAAGGCACCAGCATCACGATAAGCGACAAGGACAGCAGGTAGAAAATGATCAAGCGCCAGATGGTGGCCTTGAAGGCCTGGCGCACGGCTTGCTCGGGGTTTTCTGCCTCGCCCGCCGCCACGGCAATCATCTCGATACTCAGATAGCTGAAGATGGAAATGATCACCCCTACCCACACCCCATACCAGCCATTGGGCATGAAGCCACCCTGGCCAAACAGGTTTTCCTGCACCTGTGCGGGCTTGTAATAGCCCGTCAACATGCCAATGGCCAGCACGATGAACGCAATAATGGCAAACACCTTGATCAGGGCAAACCAATACTCCACCGAGCCAAAAGCCTTGACGCTGTAGGCATTGACGGCAATCAGCACGGCCGAGAAAAAGGCGATCCAGATCCAGGGTGAGACGTCCGGGAACCAGAACTTCATATAGTCCGCCACCGCCGTCACCTCGGTGCCCACGGCCAGAACAATGCAGGCCCAATAGCTGTAGCGCACCAGGAACCCGGCCAGCGGATGAATATAGAACTCCGCATAGGCTCCAAAAGAGCCCGATGTGGGGTGTTCCACCGTCATCTCGGCCAGGCAGCCCATCAGGACCAGAGCAATGAAGCCGCCAATCACATAACTCAGTACAACGCCGGGACCAGCAAAGCCAATGGCAAATTTGCTGCCCAGGAACAAGCCGGTACCGATGGCGCCCCCGATCGCAATCATGCTCATTTGGCGGGCGCTCAGTTTTTTATGCAGCCCGGCTTCGCGCGATTGAATTTGCTCAAATCGGCTCATGTCTCCTCCTTTATGCTTATTTTTTATATCAGCCTGATCAGGTCACCTTGGAGCGTGTTTTATAGGCGGGCTTGTCCCATTCCTTATTGGTCAGTACCGCCTTGATATGCTGCACAGCCTGCCAAATATCCACAAAAGACAGATACAAGGGCGTAACACCAAAGCGCATCACTTCAGGCTCGCGGTAGTCCCCAATCACACCACGGGCGATCAGGGCCTGCACCACGGCATAGCCTTGCTCATGGGCAAAACTGACATGGCTGCCACGGTAGTGGTGATCGCGTGGAGTCACCAGACGCAGGCCAAATTCCGCACATTCCTGTTCCACCAAAGCGATGAACAAGTCCGTCAGCGCCAGGGATTTACGGCGCACCGCCTGCAGGTCGGTTTGCAGGAACACGTCCACACCGCAAGCCACCAGGCTCAAGGAAACAATGGGCTGAGTACCGCACAAGAAACGCTCGATACCGTTGGCGGCTTCATATGACGGGCTCATGGCAAAAGGGTGCTTGTGGCCCCACCAGCCGGACAAAGGCTGACTGATCTGGCCCATCAGCTTGGGGTTCACCCACAGCAGGGCCGGAGCACCCGGACCGGCGTTCAGGTACTTGTAGGTGCAGCCAATGGCAAAGTCGGACTCGCTGTCTTTCAGCTCGATGGGCAAGGCACCCACGGAGTGGCACAAATCCCAGATCAACAGGCCATTGTGTTCATGCACCAGGCGGTTGGTCGCCTGCATATCGTGCAAGTAACCCGTGCGGTAATTCACATGGGACAGCACCACCACAGCGGTTTCATCATTGACGGCTGTTTGCAGGTCTGCCGGGTCATCAATCAATTCAAGCCTATAGTCTTTGCCAAAGAAGGCGTTAAACCCTTCAATGATGTAAAGATCCGTAGGGAAGGAATCACGCTCGGCCAGGATGACTTTCTTTTCCGGATGGCGCTCTTTTTGCAAATTGACGGCGGCAGCCAGCACCTTGAACAGATTGACCGAGGTGCTGTCGCTGACGATGGTTTCACCTTGACCGGCACCGATCAGGGGCGACATCTGGTCGCCCAGACGCACGGGCAAGGTCCACCAGCCTGCCTTGTTCCAGCTATTGATCAGGTCGGTACGCCATTCCTGAGCAATAACTTCCTGGGCGCGCTCCATGGCGTGTCGGGGCATGGCGCCCAGCGAATTCCCGTCCAGATAAATCGTGTTGGGTGGCAGGTCGAACTTGGCTTTGAAGGCAGCCAGTTCATCGGCCTGATCCCACTGCTCGCATTGCTGCAAGGTAATCATATTCATGCTCCTCGATTCTGCTTTTTAAGCTATTTAGTCTAGCACCGAGCCTCTGGTAAATTATTCCAAAGCGATGAAGATTATGATTAATACTGGAAGAAAATTCGGTTTTTAAAAACCTTTTTCATAGAAAATTCTAAAATATGAGACTAGATGAGACAGACCTGAAAATCCTGCGCCTTTTGCAGGACAACGGCAGGCTCAGCAACCAGGAACTAGCTGACCTGGTAGCCCTTTCGCCCTCCTCCTGCCACCGGCGCGTAAAGATTCTGGAGCAGGAAGGCTTCATCGAAAACTACAGCGCCAACTTGAGCGCAGGCAAACTGGGCTTTGCCATTGAAGCCTTTGTGGAAGTGAATATCGGGCAGCTCAACGAGAGCGAGCATCAGTACCTGAGCAAGGCACTGGCTACCATGGATGAAGTGCTCCATGCCTACATCGTGACCGGGCAGGCGAACTACATGCTGCACATACGCACGCGCAACTTCGAGACTTTTTCCAATTTTGTCATTCACAAGCTCAACACGCTGCGCGGCGTCACCAAGATCCATTCGCAGATCGTGCTGTCTTGCATCAAGGCCAAGGGGCAAAGTTTGCCCGTATAACTACGATTCGCCCAAGGTAAGAGGCCGCAGCTCCCAATCAAGAAAGCCCTTGTAGCAGCAAGGGCGACTACAAATACCAGTTATCAGTGATTCCCGCTGCCTGATCCATCCCCGAAAATTGATCCCGTATGACCTGGTCCACCATGACGCACTGGTCATCATCATCAACTTTATAGGGGAAGCTTGTGAAAAAACTCACGAAAACTGTGGCGGCACCATTGGCAACGATATTGTTGACTGCGATGTCAGTGTCAGCCTCGGCAGCCAGTTCATCATTCCAGAACTCATGTCGCAATATCAAGCTGCACTCCAATAACAGCGAGGCCTGGATCTCGGCTGAATGCCAGCGGCACAATGGTCAGTACAACCCTACAACGCTCCCCTTGCGAGGCCTGGTCAATAATGATGGGCGGATACAAAGCCAGTCAGGCGCACAAACCTCTTACCAAAACAGCTGCAGCAATCGAAGGATTTCGTGGAATTCGGAGTCTGTCCGAATCCGGGCAGTATGTTTGACTCGCACCGGCTCAGAGCGGGAAGCCTCAATCGAATTGACCAACATCGAGAATCGTGACGGGGTCCTGATTCGCGTGAACAGATAATTAATTTGCATAGTGGCCTTCCCCTGACTCACTTCCCGCCCGGCCACGTCAGGTCATTTCTGCATGGTACGCATCGCTTGTCTGACCTTTTAGACAAACGGTGCCCGAGTCAGGGTGGTCAGGCCAGATACTCCTGACCCGATCCTTTAGGCCACGATTGATCCGCTTGCCTGCCCTCGCAGCTCTGTGTATACAGGTAGGGTTCCCCTAACGAGGGTGCAGCCACAGCAAGAGTGAATCTCAACGCTCCCGCCCAACTTCTCAATTCGGGCGTGCATGGATTCCATGCCTACTCCAATTGCGGCATGGCGCACGGCAGCCACATCAAACCCTATCCCGTTATCACACACTTCCAAAACGATGCGGTCTGGGACGGGATACGCCATGCTGACGCTCACTTCGCTAGCCTGACTATGCTTGAGTACATTTGACAGGGCCTCCTCCAAAAAGCGCGTCATAGTCAAACACGTCATGGCGCAAGGCGGACTGGGCCACTCCGGGGGCAGTTGCCACTGGCTTTTCATGCCGATATTGTCGAACAATGATGAAAATTGATAGCGCGTCGGTGCCATCCAGCCCTGTGGAGACTGGGGCGGGCTCTGGACAAAACTACGACCACTATCAATGACTAGGCGCAAATCATCACGCAGCGACTTTAACGTAGAGATATGTCGGTTTTTCTGATGGTGGCTTTCTGTTGTTGATTCAGCCTGTGCAATCGCCCGGACCAAGGCACTGCCAAACCCATCATGAATGTCCTGGATCAGCTCAACACGTTCTTGCAGCTTAATCGTAGTCAGGGCCAGCTCATGCTTTTTGTGCAGCGATTGCTCTAGCTGTTCGCAAGCCGTCTGTACGCTTATCCTCAGCTCCTCATTGAATTGCTCGATCCGCCGCATGGAATGCGCGATACGCAAGCCCATGATGATCGCAATACCCGTCATCGTGAGCAGATTGGCGTAAGGTGTTAAGGGAGCCGTCTCTAGCTGGAAGTAAAAAATCCTCCAGTCATGGAAAGCGATCCCGACATAGACAATACCGATGCTGCCGTACAAGCAGTCTTCCGCTTTTTTACTGCGCCAGGCGATAAAGGCCAATGTCACGCACGTCATGGCAAATATCAGCAGATGACCGCGAATACCAATTTTCAAGGCCAGGCCCAAATTCTGCTCCGAACACAGGGCAATCACCACAGACACAATGACTGTGAATGCGGTCAGTACGGTTGCCATCTTGCTTGACAGTGGCCGACGTGCCAACTGAAAGATGAAGTTCGTAAAGCAAAGGCAGAAAGACATGAAAGCAATGGCATTGGCCCGCTGAACGGCCACCGTTGAGGGAAATGGCCAAGCCTCCATTGCTATGACGTTATACAAAAACGCTACCCAACACAGATTCAGCAGCACAAACCAGAGATACAGGGTAGTCTTGCGATAGAAAAGCCACATCCCCAGAAATAAAATGGCAATCGACAGCGCGCCCATGATGTTCACCGTGAACATCCCTCGATAATCCCAATTCAGTCGGCGCTGATGTTCGAGCAATATCTGGGGGTTACCCACATGTACCTTTCCCAAGCCGGGCATCGTCATGGCGACCCCGCGCACCTCGACCAAAATAACATTGACCCCCTGTTTAACCGCGGCTCCCGGTAAGGTCCACAAGCGCGGCCTATTCCAACTGCGAGATAGGGGCTCAACCAAATTCGTGTCTTGCCACAGCAAATCACCATTTACAAAGACGCGCCCTGCCATATTGATCGAGTCAATCGCCAATGCCAAAGGGGCACGCGCCCAATACTCCGGCGGGCAGTCACTATGCCACTGGATTCGATACCAGACACTGCCGCTATAGCCGGGCCAGCGAGTGGTCCAATGATCAGGGAGTTGTACTTCCATCCAAGCCAGGTCTGGATCTTGCACCTCTATCAAGCTTGAACCTGCGCGCAAGGCTTGCACTGAAATATCCGGATCGCCGCAGTCCGCCTGTTCAAATGCCATTGCCTGCCGTGCAAACAGCGACAGGATCAACAGCACCACACATGACACGATTTTCCAACGCATACTTTATCGTTTTTATTAATTTCGGCTTGGCTAGACAAGATAAAAAGAGAAGTAGCTTAACCCCAAAAACACTAATGCTAGGGGTACGCCCTCCTCAAATCAATCCGTGCTTACGTGCCTTATTTATCGCGTTGGTACGAGACGGAACCTCCAGCTTGCGATAGATGCTTTTTATATGGCACTCGACGGTATTGCGCGATATATACAACTGATCGGCAATAGCCTGATTAGACAGGCCGTTAGCAATCAGGCCCAGTACCTCGGTCTCCCGCGGACTGAGCATCATCGAATTTGATTGTGTCGGGCGCGGAAGACGTCCAGCTAACTCTTCCATGATGTACTGGGCGACAAATGGATCTATCGGCGAGCCTCCACGAAACACAATTCCGATCGATAAAGATAGCTCTATATCCTCACGCTCTTTGAGCAAGTATCCCGTTGCACCCGCGCGGACGGCCTCAACAATCAGATCGGGCTTGCTCCAGGCGGACAGGATAACAAGCGGCACATCAATCCCCTTGGCACGTAATTCGGCAATCAGCTCAATCCCGCTGCCATCAGGTAAGCCAATATCCACCATGACCAACGAGAACGATCCGGTCTTGATGAATTCACGGGCTGCCCCTAAAGAGCCGGCAATGCATACCGCCTGCGTAGGCAAGTCCATTCCCTTCAGAATACGTACTAACCGAGCTTGCATTAGTTCGTCGTCTTCCACGATCAAAATGGCCTCAGGTTCGAGGCCCGTACCCCTTGCACAGAAGTCCTTAAGCATCGCTTTTAGCCCCGTAAATTGATCATTCTATGGGTAGAGCATCCCACCGACAATCACCAGAAACGGGGATTGTCTGGCCTTATATCCAAAAACTTCTCGACACAAGCCATATCCCCCGCCCAGCCCCCAGAAATCATTTAGGCGATTAAAAGCCGGATTGGACTGCCGGCTATCCATCCAAAAACGCACTCGTATGAAAAATCACGGTTTTCAGTGATTCCACGCGGCCCCCTCCCCCCTCAAAATTCTGAATGCTGAGGGCAGCATGCCCCTAATCGTTCTAGCCATGGATGGAAAAATTCATGAAAAACAATATTGTCTGTTTTCTCTTGCTTGCATTGCCATTTTTTTCTTCTCACGCCGCGTTACGAGGGGACGGCCAACGGAAAGTCGAGTTCAGGGCCGTGATCGAAAATCTGGATTTAAACAACTCCTTCTCCTACTGGCAGCTCATTGAGCGCGTTGAGTACGTCAGCGCAGACCTTTACAGAATCCATGCAGGCCACTGCTTCATCGATGTTTCGCTTACAACCATCCCCTTTCCTGAGGGCTTTGTGGGCGCGCGCCAATTCGAGTTGAGCTATAGCGAAAAACAATGCCCGGAAGAATAAATTCCCCCACACCCCAAGAAAGGAACTAATAATGAACACCTTCTCTATCTCGGTACTGACACTCATGGCCAGCCTTGTAGTCGCTATAGCGCCGGTACAAGCCAAAGGCTCTCAATCCGAAATGGACCGACTAAACCAGGAGTACAACGACGCCCAGTTTTGCGCAGCACTGCTCAACAAACTTGGGGGAGATGAAAACAAGAAAAAAGCCTCTCTAGCACTGGCTGAGGCCAAAAACATAGCACCTGAAATAGGCAACATTACGGCGGACGACTTCAACGAATCGTACCGTGCGCTCGAGGGAATCATAAAAACTGCAGATCAGAATGAAATGCAGCAATTTACTGAACTCTGCACGAAACGCTGGTAAAAACCGAGGCAAGCTCAGCAGAGACGGGAGTCCTGAACAAGGTAAAAATCACCATTTAAAACGTCGGCTCTCCCGGTCACCAACAAAACGTACACCGTTGTTGTGCGTCACCGCTACATGTAGTTCAGTTTGAAGCGTCGCTTGAAATGCTCGCTGCGCCACCAGCCCTTGCCGCTTTGCACCGGTTTGTTATCGGTATTGAACAGATCAATACGCTGCACAATCACGGCCTGGTTCTCCTTGATCCAGAGCTGCTTGGCCATGTCTGCCGACGCGTTGGCCATGCTGATCTCTTCTTGCGCATGCTTGATGGGCACGTTCAGCACGCCAGTCAGCATCTCTACCATAGTGTGTGTTTCCAGAGCCTGTTGCTCGATACGTTCTCCTATCGAGCGTAGCAAGTAGTTCTCAGCAAAATAAAGGGGCACCGCTGACCTGTAGCGCACCGCTTGCAGCTTATAAACCGGCTCATCGGAAGCGAAAAACTCAGCAATGTCTGCTGGCGGAGCGACCAGCCCCCAGCTGGCAATCTGGGTGGTGGTGTCTTTGCCCAACTGCACCAGATCATTGATGGAGCTCAGCTCCCAGGAGCCGGTGTTCTTGCGTTCCAGCACAAAGGAGCCTCGGCTGGGAAAACGCTCGATCAAGCCATTGCGCGTCAAGATCGCCAGGCCCTGGCGCACGGTGATGCGGCTGACGCCAAACATCCCCCCTAGCTCGGCCTCCGTAGGCAAGCGGTCGCCGGGCTTCAAGCGACCGTCCTGGATATAGCGGGTCAGCTTGTCGGCAAGCTGCTCATACAGTGGTTTTGTACTCACTTTTTTATCTCATCCCTGTTGATGACGCTCTGCTGCGGGCTCTCCCTACGTGCTGTGTTCCACCTGCGGTATCAACAGAAAATCGTTGGTTCCCCTGCCAGTAAGCCATCTTCTTATTCGCGTTCCAGCAGGCCTTTGATCAGAAACATCTCGGCCTCATGGACACAGGAAATTTGCTCCCATGCCGCATCGCTTTGTGTAGCCAAACGCCAGGTCAGCAAGCTCACTACACATTTGTCTGCGCCCAGCTTGAGCACCTCGCCTGGGATAACACGCGACATATTACGAAACTGCATCGCCTCCTTGCTGGCGCCCACCTCGTAATCCACCTGAAAGCGGTCTGCATCCACATTCAGGCGCACATAGGTTTCCTGGCCGCTAAAGACCGAGGTCCCCTTGAACAGGCCCGGTTCCACTTCGCTGCGATTCGCACTGCCCCAGGCCCACTGACCTTGCAAGATGCCATCGGACATGATTTCAAAAGCGACCTTAGCCGGGCGCTCCACCAGGATGCTACTGGAATGACAATGTGGATCTTTCACGTACTTGCTCCTGTGACGAATGCTTATTGTTATGACAATGTTTTTATTGTCATGCCAAAGGAAAACCGAGACTAGACGGGAAAACACGTACAGTTCAGCGAAAGATTGTCCATAACAAAGCCGCTGCCTCTCAACCCGGAGACGCAGCGGCTTTGAAACCTGAAGCAAAGCGCTATCAGGCGATGGACTACTGTCTGTTATGTCCTAACTTGCTGTCACCCACTGCTGGATGAAAGCGCGCAGCTCGTCGGGGCTGGAGGCCACACCCCCGGGTACGCGATAGACCTTTTCCAAAGGCCCCACCATCTCCTGCAGGGCAGGCAGATTGGCAGGGTCATCGCACATCATCACAATCCCGCGGCAATAACGACCGAAGCCTTCACGATGTGCCTTTAACCACAACACCGCTTTCTTGCGCCCTTCCGGGTCGCCGGGAGTGGAAGGATCGGGCAGGCTTTCGTAGACCAGAACGAACTCTTTTTCGGCCTTGATCAGGGTTTCCATATCGTCCAGCCATTGCGTGGCCAGCTCCAGGGTCAAGGGGAACTCGCGCACCCTTGCTATCGGCAAAGCGGATGTATCCAGAAACTGGGTGGAAAAGTCAGGAGAAATGTCTTGCTCACTCATTGCTAAAGCTCCTTGAATCAGGGCTGTCATGCCCAATTGCAATATGCCCTCCATCTCGACCTCCTCCACGACCCGTTCCACGGCTGCACGTGGCTCCCGGCCAGCCACGGCATAGACCGTATCGGCAACCGCCAGGCAATGAAAGGCCACCGTTCCCATCAAGTAACGCGAGCGCTCGAAGGACACGCCATAAGCCTGAGCAATGTGCTCTTGATGTTCCCGGATCTTGTCCAGCATGGAAGGAGTCGCCACCAGCCGGCGTATCACATAGGGCGTGATGCCCGGATTGGCTTTCACAAAAGCCTGTGTCGCCGCACTGAACAGCTGCAGATAGTCTTCCAGGCTGCCTTGAACCGGAGTCGTGGCTCGAGGCACTTGCCAGCGGCTGAAAATTTCTTCGGCCACCAGTTGTTTAAGCCCTTCCAGATTACCCACATGCTTGTACAGCGCCATCTGGCTGACACCCAAAGCGGCCGCTACCCCCACAAAGGTGATGTTGGGCAGGCCAATCTGAATACCAGCGTCGGCAATCCGTGCTCGGGTGATGGTGGGAGGACGTCCGCGTGGCGCGGGCGCCTGAGGGGTTGGCATATCTATGTTGACCCTTTTGATGACAGCAGCGCGGTAGTACCTGCCACTGCCTCTTATTTAATTTATGAAACTCTACTAATTAGAAGCCTAGTTTACATCCACGATAATGATTCTCAATATCATTTTTTGCAAAGCGAGTGTTCCTGCTGATGAAGTCGCAAGACATCGACCTGAACGAGCAACAGCGTAACCCGATTCCTCCCGCCCCATCCTGGCAAAAATAGTCAGGCACAGAGACTTTTCACGCCTGAAAACCGTGTGACAGCCCCTGCCCGTTCCACCTCTCATTTCTGGTTTTTAACCTAAATTGGTCAGACCAATTAATTGGATAAAAAATTGTTTATTCTTGAATCGTTAGGGTAAACACTTAGATTCAATAAAATAATCCTTTCTATACAATGCGCTCTGTTCTTGACGATCTCAAGAAATGGTCAGACCAATTTAACGACCTTCAGGCTCGCTTGCGATACAAGCGCCTCCCATTTGCTCCTGCGGAGATAGAACAACATGCAACAAGCGTGGCTGCAGCAATACGATCCCACCGGCAATATCTGGCTGTCGGCACTGATCGCCCTTATTCCGATCATCTTTTTTTTCCTGGCCCTGACCAAGTTGCGCATGAAGGGGTATCTGGCAGGGACGATTACCGTCTTGCTGGCCCTGGGCGTTGCCCTGTTTTTCTATCGCATGCCGGTTTCCACTGCGCTGGCCTCGGTGGTGTATGGCTTTTTCTATGGGCTGTGGCCGATCGCCTGGATCATTGTGGCCGCCGTTTTTCTGTACAAGATTTCGGTCAAGACCGGTCAGTTCGACATCATTCGCGCCTCCATCCTGTCCGTCACGCCTGACCAGCGCCTGCAACTGATCCTGGTGGGTTTTTGCTTTGGCGCCTTCCTGGAAGGGGCAGCCGGTTTTGGTGCACCCGTTGCCATTACTGCCGCCTTGCTGGCTGGCCTGGGTTTTCGCCCCTTGTACGCGGCCGGTCTGTGCCTGATTGCCAATACCGCCCCGGTGGCGTTCGGTGCCATGGGTATTCCTATCATCGTGGCCGGTCAGGTATCGGGTATTGATCCCTTTGAAATCGGCCAGATGGCTGGTCGCCAACTGCCTTTCATGACGGTGATCGTGCTGTTCTGGCTGATGGCCATCATGGACGGCTGGCGCGGTATCAAGGAAACCTGGCCTGCCGTACTGGTCGGTGGCGGCTCCTTCGCGCTGGTGCAGTTCCTGACCGCCAACTACATTGGCCCCGAGCTGCCGGACATTACCTCGGCTCTGGTTTCCCTGGTTGTACTGACCCTGTTCCTGAAAGTGTGGCAACCCAAGCGCATCTTCCGTTTTGAAACACAAGAAGGCTCGCCTGCTCAGGACAATCTGGCCGATCAGGCCCCTACCGTACTGAGCACTGGCCGCATCATCAAAGCCTGGTCGCCCTTCATCATCCTGACTGCCATGGTCACGATCTGGAGTGTGCAGCCCTTCAAAGCCTTGTTTGCTGCCAATGGCCCGCTGGCGTCGACCATCGTGAACATTCCTGTGCCCTTCCTGCACAATCTGGTCGACAAGGCTCCACCCGTCGTGGCCTCGGCCACTCCGTATGGCGCGGTCTACTCCTTTAACTGGCTCTCTGCCACCGGCACCGCCATTCTGATTGCCGCCTTGCTGACTATCCTCTTTTTGCGCATGAAACCCGCAAAAGCGGTGGAAACCTTGGGCGAAACCTTCAAGGAACTGGCTGTACCGATCTACTCGATTGGCATGGTGCTGGCCTTTGCCTTTATCGCCAACTACTCCGGCCTGTCCGCAACTTTGGCGCTGGCCCTGGCTCACACCGGCAAAGCCTTCACCTTCTTCTCGCCCTTCCTGGGCTGGATTGGTGTGTTCCTGACTGGTTCCGACACCTCTGCCAACGCCTTGTTTGGTGCCTTGCAGGCAACCACGGCACAGCAGCTGGGTCTGCCTGAAGTGCTGATGGTGGCCGCCAACACCACAGGTGGCGTGACCGGCAAGATGATCTCGCCCCAGTCGATCGCCATTGCCTGCGCGGCAGTGGGTCTGGCCGGCAAAGAATCCGATCTGTTCCGCTTTACCGTGAAACACAGCTTGATCTTTGCGGTTCTGATTGGCCTGCTGACTACCCTGCAAGCCTATGTGTTACCTTGGATGATTCCCTAAGGGCCCGCCCTCATCCTTCATCTGCAAGGCGCGTATACGCGTGCCTTGCAGATTTATTTTTCCGGTATCTCAAGAACTATGCGCCTCTCTGATCACGTTGCCCAACAATTGCTGGCGCTGATTCAATCCAGCGATTTCAAGGCCGGGCAAAGACTGCCTGCCGAGCGTACGTTGGCAGCTCAATTGAATGTGTCGCGTGCATCGCTGCGCGAGGCTATTCAGCAACTGAACAGCCAGGGCATTTTGCGCAGTCAGGTAGGTTCAGGCACTTACCTGGCCTCCCAAACGCCCCAATGGACCCAGCGCTCGGTAGACCCGCTGGCCGCCCTGATGCTGTCCGATCCCCAGTACCGTTACGACGTGCTGGAAGCGCGCATTGCTCTGGAGAGCAGTACCACCTGGCACGCCGCGCTGCGCGCCTCGCCCGAAGACAAGGACAAGATTCTGCAATGCTTCGAGCAAATGATTCGCTACCAGCAAAGCGGCGATACCGTGCAGTCCGCCCGCGCCGATGCCCAGTTTCACCTGGCCGTGGCCGAAGCCTCGCACAATCTGGTGCTGGTTCAGGTCATGCGGGGCCTGTTTGATCTGGTGCTCAGCAGCGTGACGCAAAACCGGGACATCATCATGTTCGTGCATGACTCCCCCGAGACCATTGTCAATCTGACGGCGCAACACGAAGCCCTGGTCAAAGCCATTGTCGATGGCGATCCCGCTCAAGCACGCCACGTTGTGAACGAACACCTGGGCTACGTACGCAACACCCTTCTTCAGGCTGACGAAGACCTTGCACGCCGCGAACGTGCCGCGCGCCTGCAAACCCCTCCTTCCGTCTTATCCGACCCGACTCTGCCATGATTATTTCCTCCTCGACCGACTACCGGCGTGCCGCCCAAAAACGACTGCCTCCTTTCCTGTTCCACTACATTGACGGCGGTGCCTACGCCGAGCACACGCTGCGCCGCAATGTGGACGATCTGGCCAATGTCGCCCTGCGCCAGCGTGTCCTGAAGGACATGAGCCAGCTCGATACCAGCATTGAGCTGTTTGGTGAAAAACTGTCCATTCCGGTGGCCCTGTCCCCGGTAGGTCTGACAGGCATGTACGCGCGTCGGGGGGAAGTCCAGGCTGCCCAGGCAGCCGATGCACATGGCATTCCCTTCACCATGTCGAGCGTGTCAGTCTGCCCGATCGAGGAAGTTGCCCCGCGCCTGAAGCGGCCCATGTGGTTTCAGCTGTATGTGCTGAAGGACCGCGGCTTCATGCGCAATGCACTGGAACGCGCGCAAGCTGCAGGCTGCAGCACCCTGGTCTTTACCGTAGACATGCCCGTACCTGGCGCCCGTTACCGCGATGCGCATTCGGGCATGAGCGGCCCGAATGCCGCTCTGCGTCGCTATGCACAGGCTGTCATGCACCCGCGCTGGGCCTGGGATGTCGGTCTGCTGGGTCGCCCGCACGATCTGGGCAATATCTCGCGCTACCTGGGCAAGCCTACGGGTCTGGAAGACTATATGGGCTATCTGGGCGCGAACTTTGACCCCTCGATTTCCTGGAAGGATCTGGAGTGGATACGCGAATTCTGGAAAGGCCCCATGCTGATCAAAGGCATTCTGGACCCCGATGACGCCCGCGATGCCGTGCGCTTTGGTGCCGATGGCATCATCGTCTCAAATCACGGCGGCCGTCAGCTTGACGGCGTCTTGTCCTCGGCACGCGCGCTGCCTGCCATTGCCGATGCCGTCAAAGGCCAGATCAAGATTCTGGCAGATTCGGGTATCCGCAGTGGCCTGGACGTGGTACGCATGATTGCCCTGGGTGCCGACGCTGCCATGCTGGGCCGCGCCTACATCTATGCCTTGGCCGCCGCCGGGCAATCCGGCGTGGACCACCTGCTGGGCCTGATTGAAAAAGAAATTCGGGTCGCCATGACACTGACCAGTGTCAGCAGCATTTCCCAGATCACCTCTGACCTGCTTGTACAGGAGTCTTGACCATGTCAGTTTCCACCAGCGCTGCGGATTTGTTGCAGCAACT
Source organism: Alcaligenes nematophilus (assembly GCF_026344155.1). Lineage (NCBI taxonomy): Bacteria > Pseudomonadati > Pseudomonadota > Betaproteobacteria > Burkholderiales > Alcaligenaceae > Alcaligenes > Alcaligenes nematophilus. The sequence continues at coordinate 555,973 of NZ_JAPKMZ010000002.1, forward strand.
GCGCTCTATTGTCGGCAACCCTCACGTCCTGACGGACGACCGCAGCACGCGTCGTTACCGCAAGGGCCATCGCACGGGTGAAGGCAAGGTATTGGCCGTTGTGCGGCCCGGAACGCTGCTGGAACAATGGCGCAGCCTTCAAGCCGCTGTCGCTGCCGATTGCATCGTGATCATGCAGGCGGCCAACACCGGCCTGACAGGCGGCTCCACCCCCGACGGAGACGACTACGACCGCGACATCGTGCTGATGAACACCATGCGTCTGCAAGGCATACAAGTCATCAACGATGGCCAGCAAGTTGTCTGCCTGCCCGGTGCCACGCTGGACCGTCTGGAACAGACCCTGGCCCCGCTGGAGCGTGAACCCCACTCGGTGATTGGCTCCTCGTGTATCGGCGCCTCTGTGCTGGGCGGTGTTTGCAATAACTCCGGCGGTGCGCTGGTACGACGCGGCCCGGCCTACACGGAATTGACGCTGTACGCGCAAGTGCTGGACGATGGCACCCTGCAACTGGTCAATCACCTGGGCATCAATCTGGGAGATACCCCGGAAGAAATTCTGAGCCGCCTGGAGCAAGGCAAATACAGTGTTGCGGATATCATCAACGACCCGGAACGCAAGGCCAGCGACCCACGCTACGCCGACGATGTGCGCGATGTGGATGCCCAGACCCCGGCTCGTTTCAATGCCGACCCTTCGCGCCTGTATGAAGCCTCCGGCTCGGCCGGCAAGCTGTGCATTTTTGCCGTGCGTCTGGATACCTTTCCCAAAGAAGCCAGTACCGTTTTCTACATCGGCACCAATGACCCAGACGAGCTCACGGCCGTGCGCCGTCACCTGCTGACGGAACTGCCCCGCCTGCCCATTGCGGGCGAGTACATCCATCGCACCGCCTACGATATTGGCGAGCAATACGGCAAAGACACCTTCTTGCTGATCGACCGTTTTGGTACCGCCAAAGTGCCATCCGCCTTTGCCATGAAAAGCCGTGTGGATGGCTTTTTTGAGCGCTTTGGCTGGCGCGGCGTCACTGATCGCGTAATCCAGGCCATCATGAACCGTCTGCCCAGCCACCTGCCGCCGCGCATGCGTGAATGGCGCGACCGCTTCGAGCACCACCTGCTGCTGCGCGTCTCCAACGACACCGCGCAGGCCACACGCGAATTTCTGAGCCAGCAATTTGAAGGCAGCCAGCAAGGTGCCTATTTCGAGTGCGATGCCGAAGAAGGTCGCAAAGCCTTTCTGCACCGTTTTGCCATTGCCGGTGCTGCCATCCGCTACCGCGAGGCGCACCCCGACAGCGTGGAAGATATTGTGGCGCTGGACATTGCCTTGCGCCGTAATGACAAGGAATGGGTGGAGCAACTGCCGGACGATATGGAAAAAGACATCGTCCACAAGCTCTATTACGGCCACTTCCTGTGCCACGTATTCCACCAGGACTACATCGTCAAAAAAGGCGTGGTCCCTCTGGATATGGAACACCGCATGTGGAAGTTGCTGGATGAACGCCGTGCCGAATACCCGGCCGAGCATAATGTTGGCCACCTCTATATCGCCAAACCTGCCCTGGCCGGCTTCTACCGCGAGCTGGACCCGACCAACACCTTCAACCCTGGCATCGGCCACACCTCGCGCCGCAAATGGTGGAGTGTGTGCTGCGGCGGCAAACACGACTAGCCCCCCCTTTTTCTTGAAGGCACTCACGGGCTGCAAGCCATTCCCTTGCTTGCAGCGCAGTCCGCCCTTCAATAAACCGTCCGTCATGCAGACCAGCAGGCCCCCAAGCTCGACTTGGTGGGCCTGTTTTTTTGTGCATTGTGACAAACAGAACACAAAAATATTCTGCCGTCTTTCCTATTTAGTTTAATAGGTTCCACTAATTCAAAATTTAGATTACATTATCGATAATGATTCTCAATACCTTATATTGAAGAGCCGGATTCTCCGGCTTTTTAGATACTTACCACCGCTCATGACCACTCGTGAAACTGCTACGGACGTGCGTAAAGAGCCTGGCCCCATCAGCCAGATCCTCAGCTCCATACGCTCACGTCTGATTGTTGCCGCCGTTCTGGCGGCCTTGGGTTCAATGCTGACCCTGGTGCCTTTGGCCGGAATCGCCCACATCGCCAAGCTGACTTTGGGCAATACCCTGTCTGGCGAGCTGCAAGGCGATATAGGCTGGACGGTGCTATTGAGCATCATCAGCATGTTTGCAGGCCTGGCCCTGATCTCGGCAGGCGAGCTGCTGGCCCACCTGGCCGACAATCAGCTGACACGCGGTCTGCGTCTGAGTGCCGCCCAGAGGTTAGCCAAGGTGCCGCTAGGCTGGTTTACCGGCCAAGCTTCAGGCGAAGTGAAACAAGCCATGCAGGATGACATCGCCACCCTGCACAGCCTGACCGCACACTTTTACACCTCGGTCGGCCGCGCCGTCGGTGCTATTGCGATCTCGGTGCTGTACCTGTTCGTCATGGACTGGCGTATGGCCATCGTGGCTCTACTGCCCTTCCCCGGTTTCTTCCTGTTTTTGCGCCACGCCATGAAAGCCAGCAGCGCGAACATGCAGGGCTTTGTCGAAAAGCTGGGCCGCTTGAATAGTGCCACCGTGGAATTTGTCAGCGGCATTCCCGTGGTCAAGGCCTTTGGTTCCAATGGGCAGGCACATGGCGGCTATAGCAAGGCCGTGGATGGCTTTGCCGACGCCTTTCTGAACTTTGCCCGCCCTTTGGTGGCCCGCATGGCTCACGCCCATGCCATGATCGCTCCGGTCACGGTTCTAGGTGTCGTGCTGATCTTCGGTACCCTCTTCAGCTATTTGAACTGGATTGCCCCGGTAGACATTCTGCCCTTCGCCCTGGTGGCTCCCGGCATTTGCGCCCCCCTGCTCTTGCTGCATACCCTGCTGCACGATCTGGGCGGGGCAACGGGTGCTGCACAGCGAGTACAAGCCTTGATGAAAACACCCGTACTGGAACCGCTGAGCACTGATCAGCAACAAATCCCGGCAAATCACGAAGTGCGAGTCGAAAACGTCAGCTATGCCTACGGCGAAGGCCATCAGGCACTCAGCAATATCAGCTTCACCCTGGAACCGGGCACAGTCACCGCGATTGTGGGCTCTTCCGGCTCTGGAAAATCCACCATCGCCCGCCTGCTGCTGCGCTTTTTTGACCCCAACGAAGGCCGCATCACCCTGGGCGGTGCCGATCTGCGCCAAATCGAATCCACCGAACTTTACCGCCGCATTGGCTTTGTGCTGCAAGAGGTGCGCCTGATCAATGCCAGCGTGCGCGAGAACATTGCGCTGGGCCGCCCCTCGGCCAGTCAGCAAGAGATTGAAGACGCCGCCCGCGCCGCCAATATTCACGACCGTATCTTGACCCTGCCTCGTGGCTACGACTCTGTCGTGGGTGAAGACGCCCAACTCTCGGGCGGCGAGCGTCAGCGCGTCAGCATTGCGCGCGCTGTCCTGCTGGACCCACCCATTCTGGTGCTGGACGAAGCCACCGCCGCTGCCGATGCCAGCAATGAAGTGGCTATTCAAGATGCTCTGTCACGCTTTGCCCAAGGCCGCACCTTGCTGGTCATTGCTCACCGCCTGGACACCATCATGCACGCGGATCGCATTCTGGTGCTGGAAGACGGCGCGATTGTGGAGCAAGGCAGTCACACCAGCCTGCTGGCTGAACAAGGCCGTTACGCACGGCTCTGGACCCTGGGTGGCTACGACAACCGTTCCAAGGACACATCATGCTAAAGACCCTGATTCAGTTGCTGGGTACGGATGCCCCCATTTTCCGCCGCTATGGCTGGATGGCTGTTTTATACGGCCTGCTGTGCGGCCTGACCATGACTACCTTGGTCCCCGTTTTCACTCATCTGCTCAATGGCGAGCCCAAACAAGCAGGCGGCTGGTTGCTGGTCCTGCTGCTTGGGGTGGCTGTCTGCTGGGCTTGGCGCCGCCATGTGGAGCAGGCTGGTGTAAATGTTGGGGCCGCCATCCTGCAAGGTGGCCGGCATCGTCTGGGCGAACATATCGCCCAACTGCCCGTAGGCTGGTTCTCCGCTCAAAACACCGCGCGGCTTGGGCACATCGTCACTCAAGGCATGATGTCGGTGGCCCAATTGCCTGCACACGTCTTCACCCCGCTGATCGCCGGAGTTGTGACGCCGCTTGTGCTGGTCGTGGCGCTGTTCATTCTGCATTGGCCGCTGGGTTTGATTGCCCTGATCGCGTTGCCTTTGCTGGCGGGTGTTCTGGCACTGACCGCCCATTTGGGACGCAAGGCTGATGATGCCTTCCAGGCCCACTTCGCCCATGCCAGCCAGCGCGTGGTGGAGTTTGCCCAAGCCCAATCCGTGCTGCGTGCCTTCAATGGCGAAGGCGGTGGCACCCGTCTGCTGGAAGAAGCGATTGAACGCCAACACCAGGCGGGTAAGAAACTGATCTGGCAATCCACGGCCTCGGCGGTACTCAATGCCTGGGCCGTACAAGCAGCCTTTGCGGCCTTGCTGATTGCCGCCACGCTTTGGCTAAACAGCCATACGGGTCTGGGCCTGAGCAGTGCAGAAGTCATCGCCGTCATCGTGTCCTTGCTGCTGAGCGCACGCTATATCGACTCCTTGCTGGAAGTGGCCAGCTACGGTGAAGTGCTGCGCAGTGCACGCGGCCAACTTGATGCGATTCAAGAACTGTTTGCCGTTCAGCCCCTGCCCGAACCCGCTTCGCCCCAAACTCCAAGCGACGGCTCGATTGTGCTGAACAATGTGCATTTCCGCTATGCCGCCGACAAGCCCGATGTACTGAATGGCGTCAGCCTGAACATTGCACCTGGCAGCATGGTGGCCTTGATCGGGGAATCCGGCTCAGGCAAAACCACACTGGCTCGTCTGATTGCCCGCTTCTTTGATGTCAGCCAGGGCAGTGTCTCCATAGGAGGCGTGGATGTACGCCAGATCGGCAGCCCCGTACTGGCCACGCAAATCAGCCAGATTTTTCAGGACGACTATCTGTTCGCAGGCAGCATTGCCGAGAACATACGCCTGGGAAAACCGGACGCCAGCCAGGCCGAGTTGATGGAAGCGGTAGAACAAGCCGGTGTCAGCGAAATCATCGCGCGCTTGCCAGAAGGTCTGAACACAACGGTGGGCGAAGGCGGGGCCCGCCTGTCCGGGGGCGAGCGTCAACGCATCGCCATTGCGCGCGCTCTGATCAAGAACGCCCCCATTTTGCTGGTGGACGAAGCCACTGCCGCACTGGATGCCGAAAACCAGGCGGCCATTGCCCAGGCTTTGGCCCGTCTGCGTGGCAAGCGTACCCTGATCGTGATTGCTCATCAGCTCTCTACCGTAGCCATGGCCGATCAAATCGTGGTGCTGGAGAACGGCCAGATTATCGAACAAGGCCCACCGGCCCAACTGCGCGAAACCCAAGGCCGTTATACCCACTTCCTGAACCAGCGTCATGCCGCCAAAGGATGGCGTATTGCCACCACAGCCCAGAATAACGGTGTGTGATGCGAGCTAGATCTTTTGTGCTGTTGTTTCTGATGCTCTGCAGCCTGTCTTTGCTGATAGGTGCACGGCAAATCAGCTGGGCACAATTATGGAGTTTTTCAGGCGATGCCTGGCTGACACTGAGCGCCAGCCGCCTGCCCCGTCTGGCGGCACTGGTCTTGAGTGGCATAGGCCTGTCTGTCTGCGGGGTGATCTTGCAGCACATTGTGCGCAATAAGTTTGTGGAACCGGCCACCTCGGGCGGGCTGGATGCCGCCAAGCTGGGCATTCTGATCGCCCTGACCCTGGCCCCCACCAGCGGCACATTGGGCAAGCTGCTGTTTGCCCTCTTGTTCTGCTTTGCCTCCAGCCTGATCTTCATCGCTGTGGTACGCCGCATCCGCTTCAAGAACACCGTGCTGGTACCGGTGATTGGCTTGATGTATGGCGGTGTGCTTAGCGCCATTGCCGAGTTCTATGCCTACCAGCACCAGATTTTGCAAAGCATGCAGGGCTGGATGCTGGGCGACTTTTCCAAGATCGTGCAGGGCAACTACGAAATCATTTATTTGATCCTGCCCATTGTGTTGCTCACCTATCTGTATGCGCATCGCTTCACAGTGCTGGGCATGGGCGAAGGCATGGCCACCAGCCTGGGCCTGAACTATTCTGCCACCGTGGCCCTGGGTTTGATACTGGTCGCGGTTACCGTCTCGGCCACTGTTATTACCGTAGGGGCCATTCCCTTTATCGGCCTGGTCATCCCCAATCTGGTGGCGCTGCGCTATGGCGACAACCTGGGCCGTACCTTGCCCATTGTGGCGCTGGGTGGTGCCAGCCTGCTGCTGGCTTGCGACATCCTGGGCCGCCTCATTATCTACCCTTTTGAAGTCCCTATTGGCCTGACCGCAGGTGGCGTGGGTGGCCTGCTGTTTCTGTTCCTGATCTTCTGGAGGAACCGATGAAACGGCAACATCTGGTCTGGATCCTTTTGCTGGTACTGGCACTGAGCTTTGTGTTCTATCGCTCCGGCCTGGACTTCGACTACATCATCCCCAAACGACTGAACCGCTTGGCAGCCATGGTCATTGGCGGCATCTGCATTGCCTGGTCCTCGATTATTTTCCAGACCATTACCGGCAACCGGATTCTGACACCCGCCATCATGGGATACGAAGCGGTTTACCTGCTGTTCCAGTCCCTGCTAATTTTGCTGCTGGGCACACAAAGTCTGGTGATGCTGGGCGCCAATGGCAATGTAGTGCTGTCCATTGTGCTGATGCTGGCCTACTCGCTGGCAATCCATCACTGGCTGTTTCGCCAGGGCAAGAACAATGTGTATTTCCTGCTGCTGATGGGGCTGGTGTTGACCATGATCATCAGCACCTTCACCCAGTTTGTGCAGCTAAAGATCAGCCCCGGCGAGTTCTCCATTTTGCTGGGTTTTAGCCAAGCGTCCTTTAACCGGGCCGAGCCTTTGCAACTGCTGGTTTCCGCCCTTCTGGTGGGGAGCATTTGCCTGGGCAGCCTGCGCAGCTTGCCCACGCTGGACGTGCTGTCTTTAGGCCGCGAACAAGCCATTTCTTTAGGTGTCGACTATCGCCGTACCGTGCGCATCCAGCTGGCACTGATTGCTGCCCTGGTGGCTATTTCCACCAGCCTGCTCGGGCCCACTGCCTTCATGGGGATTTTTGTAGCCAACACCAGCTATGCGCTGGCCCGCAGCTTCCGACACCGAATCACGCTGCCGCTAGGCTGCGCCATCGCCATCGTCATGTTTTTGCTGGCACAGATAGCGGTGGAACACATTTTCAATTACCGCACGACCGTCGGGATACTCGTCAACCTGGTGTGTGGCGCGTACTTTCTGGGACTGATGGTTCGTACCCGAGGCACTGCATGATTACGATCAATCAGCTCTCCAAACACTACAAGAAGAAGACCGTGCTTTCCAAAGTCAGCACACAGTTTCCTGCCGGACAGCTCAGCTCCCTGATCGGCCCCAATGGTGCCGGTAAAACCACCTTGTTGATGAGCATTGCCCGTTTGCTGGAGGCCGACGAAGGCCAGATCCAGCTGGACGGCCGCAACATTGCGGATATACGTATTGCCGACTATGCGCGCCGGGTGGCCACCTTGCGCCAATCTCCTGATTTCAATCTGCGCCTGACCGTGGAAGAACTGGTCGCCTTTGGCCGCTTCCCCTATAGCCGCGGCGTGCTGACGGATGAAGATCAACAAGCCATCTCCGACGCTATTCAGTTTCTATCGCTGGAACCCTTGCGCCAGTCCTATCTGGACGAGTTGAGCGGCGGTCAGCGACAGATGGCTTTTCTGGCCATGACCATTGCCCAGCAAACGGATTATTTGCTGCTGGATGAGCCGCTGAACAATCTGGACATCAAGCACGCTGTTCAGATCATGCGCGCCTTGCGTCGGCTCTGTAACGAGTACGGCCGTACCGTGATTCTGGTGGTGCATGACATCAACTTTGCCGCCAACTATTCCGATCACATTGTGGCCATGAAAAACGGTGCACTGTACTGCGCAGGACCGGTGTCAGAGGTCATCACGCAAGCACGGCTGACCGAACTTTATGGCCTGGATTTCGAGATTACACACAGCGAGCGTGGCCGCCTGTGCAATTACTTCACCCCATCAGGAGAACTAGCATGATCGCCAAACACAGATACGGGCTGATAGCCCTGTTTGTGGCCGCCAGCTTTGCCTTGCAAGGCTGCGAGAAAAAGACCCAGGCAGCGGCGGAAACCCCGGCACCGCAAGCCGCCGTCAGCCCGCAGGACAGTGCCCGCTATGAACCGATTGTGGTCGAACACAAGCTGGGTTCGACACGCATCGAAAAACTGCCACAACGCGTCGTGGCGCTGGACATGAACGAAGTGGATTTTCTGGATGCCTTGGGTGTCCCGGTGGTGGGCATGCCCAAAGACTTCATCCCGGCATTCCTGGACAAGTATAAAAATGCCCCTGAAATCCAGGACACCGGCGCAATTGTGCAACCCAATGTGGAACAGGTTTACGCCGCCAAACCGGACCTGATTCTGATCACCTCCTTGCAAGCCAATCACTACAAGGAACTGAGCCAGATCGCCCCCACCATTCACTTTGACGTGGATTACCGCGATAGTCAGGTCAACCACATTGAAGTCATCAAGAATCACCTGCTGACTCTGGGCTCGATTTTCAAGAAAGAAGAGTTGGCCCAACAAAAAGTGGCCGAACTGGATGCCAAAGTCGCCCAGGCCAAAGAAATCACCCAGGATCGTCCTGAAAAAGCCCTGATTGTTCTGCATAACAACGGCTCGTTCAGCTCCTTCGGGGTGCAGTCCCGCTACGGTTTTGTATTCAATGCACTGGGCGTACAGCCTGCCAGCCCGACGGTAGAAACCGGCCTGCACGGACAGCCTGTTTCCAGCGAGTTCATCCAGCAAGCCAACCCGGACATCATTTACATCATCGACCGTACCGCCGTCATGGAACGTCGCCCTGCCCTGAACGCCGACAGCTTGAGCAACCCGCTGCTGCGTGAAACCAAAGCCTGGCAAAACGGTCGTGTGGTATTTGCCAATGCCGAAGCCTGGTACGTGACTGCCGCCAGTGTCACCTCGCTGAAATTGATTATGGATGACGTGATCAAGGCCTACCAACACCCATGATCTAACGGTTTTTACACGGGCAAATAGATAGTAACGCGACTCAATCCAATTTCTATTTGCCTTAATCAAAGCAAAGAAACACACCCCGCTACATAAAGGAAACTGGCATGTACACACCACGCCACAATGGGACGTTTGCGCCCTCGATACGTAAAATCGGCAGTTCCAGCCGCTCCGGCTTTGCCCTGGACCGCACTTTCAGCGCCGTGCAAATGGCATTAATACTGGGCTTGGGAGCCAGCGCGCTGGCCTTGATGGCCTCGCCTGCGCAGGCACAAAACAGTACGGCTGCCCAGGCCGATGGAGTCGTCACCCTGCCGTCCGTTACCGTCAAAGGTCAGCGCGACAAGACCGTCGAGAGCTACGCCGGTGGACAAGTCGCCACCGGCGGACGTGTCGGTTTGCTGGGCACCAAAGACTTCATGGAAACGCCCTTCAACACCATCAGCTATACCGAGCAATACATAGCCGATCAACAGGCGCGTGACATCAGCGAAGTGATCGCCAAAACCGACCCCAGCGTGTTCATGAGCGGCATCGCAGGCGAGAGCAACGAAAGCTATTCCATCCGCGGCTTCCGTTCCGATGTGGGTGATGTCACCGTCAACGGTCTGGCCGGGATGGGCGGCTACTACCGCAACTCACCCGAAGCCTACGAGCGCGTCGAGGTCCTGAAAGGCCCCTCGGCCCTGCTTAACGGCATGCCGCCCAAAGGCTCGGCAGGCGGCGCCGTCAACCTGGTCACCAAACGCGCCGGCGACGATCCCCTGTTTCGCGTCACAGGCAGCTATATGTCCGACTCGCACTTTGGTGGCCACGTGGATCTGGGCCGTCGATTTGGCGAGGACAAGCAGTTTGGTGTACGCCTGAACACAGCCTACCGCGATGGTGAAATTGCCGTCAAAGACCAGGACAAGAAAATTACCCAGACCTCTTTGGGCCTGGACTGGCGCGGTGAGCGTGTCCGCTTGTCTGCCGACCTGTTTCACAGCAAAGACCGCGCCTACGGCCTGACACGCGGCCTGACCTTGAATCCCGGCGTAGAACTGCCCAAACCACCCAAACCCGATGTGTCGTGGAACCCGCCTTGGGCTTTTTACGACACCACCGATAAAGGCGCCATGATCCGTGGCGAGTTCGATCTGAACGATCAATTCACCGCTTACGCCGCCGCCGGTATCAGCCGTACCAAATTCAGATCCAATATGGGCGCTGGTCAGGTGATCAATAACGCAGGCGACTTCAGGATCAACTTCAGCGGCGTGGCCGACGAGATGCGGCGCAAAACCGCTGAAGTGGGTCTGATGGGTAAGCTGCAAACCGGCCCGGTCAGCCATCAATTCGCGATCAACGCCACGCAGTACAACGAAGACTACGACCTGAGCGGCTTTCGCAACTTGCTGCCCACCGCATGGGAAACCAATATCTACGATCCCGTCTGGGGTCCAGAGCCTTCCTTGCCGAACAATATTCCGCTGATCAGCACCACTAAAACTCGCTTGAAGAGCATCGGTTTTGCTGACACCCTGTCCTTTGCCGAGGACCGCGTACAAGTGACACTGGGCGCACGCCGTCAGCAAGTGATCAACGAGAGCTTTAATGGCACCACCGGCCAGCGTACAGGCGAGCGCTACAAGGAAAGCGCAACCACTCCCGCCGTCGCTTTCCTGGTGAAAGCCACTGATCAAGTCTCGGTCTACGCCAACTACATCGAAGGCTTGTCCCAAGGCGCGATTGCTCCCAACACCGCCGCCAATGCAGGTCAGGTTTTTGCCCCCTTCAAAACCAAGCAGAAGGAAGTGGGCCTGAAGCTGGATCTGGGTGACTTTGCCCATACCCTGGCCCTGTACGAAATCAAGCGCCCCAGCAGCTATACCGACCCATTTACCAACGTGTTCTCCTTTGGTGGCGAGCAACGCAACCGGGGCATTGAATGGGGCTTTTTCGGCTCCCCCATGGAAGGTGTTCGCTTGATGGGTGGCGTGGCTTACTCCGATCCGGAAATCACCAAAGCCGCCAACCCGGCTGAAGAGGGCCGCCAGGCCACGGGCCTGCCCAAGTGGCAAGCCAAGCTGGGCGTGGAATGGGATGTACCCAACTTGCAAGGTCTGACCGTGATGGCCAACGCCACCACCTCATCCAAGCAATACCTGAGCGCGGACAACTCCCTGTCCATCCCCGGCCATACCGTGTTTGATCTGGGCGCACGCTATCGCACCAAGATCTCCGGCCGTCCGCTGACCTTGCGGGCGACGGTGAATAACGTAGCGAACAAGGCTTACTGGGCCAAGCCGCACTTCACCAGCCTGGGTGTGGGCGCACCACGGACTTTCATGTTGTCAGCAACGATGGATTTCTAAGCTGAAGAGCTGAATTTGATGACAGGGCCTTGTTGCAGCTGAGTGGTGTGACAAGGCCCTTGTTTGATGACAAGCAGATGCTGCTATCGGTATTTTCAGGTGAACTCACCAGCGGTCGACTCACCAGTCAGCTAACTGGCGTACAACTGAGCAATTTCTTAAGCCACGAAGCACAACAGGTGAATATCTTCCGGGTCCAGCTCAAATAAACGCGGATCTGGCTCTGGCGCGATTTCAAAGCCGTGGGCCATATAGAAATCCACCGTATTCACCGAAGGCGTGGCCGAGGCATAGACCGCCTTCGCGCCCCACTTAACAGCCTGCTTCTTGGCCTGATCCAGCAACCATACGCCCATCCCCTGCCCGCGCAAGGACTGGCTGACATGCAGAAAGAACAACTGACGCCACTCCCCCTGTGGTCCCAAGGGCAGGCTGTCCAGGCCGACGGCGGCCAGCAGGCTATCACCCTTGAATACGCCCATGAACCAGGAGCCTCGATGAAAAGCGTCCTCATGTTCCGGGTGATATTTCTCCGGGTCACCTTCCGGCCAACCCCGCAAATCAATATCAGCCGCTTGCTTGTGCAAGACGCCATCGCGCAGCTCGTACAAACCGTCAATCCGTTCACTACGGTCTATAGACCACAACAGATTCAGTTCGGTTTCTTTCAAAGGGCGCAGCGTCAAGCCTGGAGGTAAAGAGGGCATGGTAATCAAGGTGATGTATTTCGGGTTTGTAGAGGATTGAATCCGCCTCAACGCTCAACCAGGGAACTCGCCTGGCCAAGTCCCGCATGAAACTTGCCCCCTGAGTGAACGCGCCCGATTATAGGCGTACATCGCTCTGAATGCCTCGGCGAACAGGACGGCGCAAGACCGTAGCAGCTCGCAAATCGGGCTGTGGATCACGATCCTCTGCCTGCGCCAGCGTACTTAAAATCGAGCAGTCAGGCTGTTCATCACCCGGACAACAACCAATGGATGCTTCCAGCGCCAAGGCCATGTCCTGCATGTTTTTAATGCGGCTGCTCAGCTCAGTCAGATGCTGTTGAGCGACCCGCTTTACATCTGCACTCTGACGCGACGGGTCGTGCCACAGGCTCAGCAAATCACCAATGGCTACCATGGAAAATCCCAGATCGCGAGCACGTCTTATAAAGCGCAAGCGCTCCACATCTTTTCGGCTATACGTCCGGTAACCCGCAGCAGTGCGCTCGGTTTCCGGGATAAGGCCAATCTGCTCGTAATAACGAATCATTTTGGCCGACACTTTGGATACCTTGGAGGCTTCACCAATATTCATCTTGCTCCCCTTGCTCAATGAAAGGACTCGAAAGTCGGGTGTCAGTGATGGCAAAAGGTGGCAGGCCTTGTCCAAAGCCCCATCAGTCTTTTCTGCCTGCCCAGGCCTGTGTTGCCAGCACTGACAACACACAGTGTGAAGATTCCCACGGTAGGAAGGTCAAGCGCCCGCGTGGCCCAAGCCTCCGGCTCCAGAACGCTATGGCGTAAAAAATACATCCACATGCAAATCCTGCACTTTCAAACCGCGCTTGAGCACCATGCCCATCGTGGCATCCACCATGGATGGCGAGCCCGCCACATAAACCTTCCAACCGCTTAAATCAGGCTGATCGTGGCCAACGATATCGGTGACAAGCCCCCGGCGATAGTGAGTGGCCGGTATCCCGGAGATGACAGGAGTAAAAGCCAGATTGGGGTATTGGCGCTCCAGCGCCCGGAAGTCATCAATAGCATATAAATCCCGCAGTTCGCGCGCTCCAAAATACACATGAATGGGCTGGCTCATGCCACAGGCCAACGCCGTTTCAACAATCGATTTGATAGGGGCCAGGCCCGTGCCTCCCGCAATGCACAAGATAGGGCCGCCATGCCCCTCGCGCAGATAGGAGGAGCCACGAGGCACGTCCAGGCTGAGCTTCTCGCCCGGCTGAAGCACGGTGTGCACATACGAAGACGTCACCCCACGGGGAACACGGCGTATGTGAAACTCCAGCTCGGGTGCACCAGGGCGGTTGGCCATGGAGTAACTGCGCACGGGCGCCTGTCCGAATTTGATATCCGCGTACTGACCGGCAAAAAACATCAGAGGCTCAGGCTCATCCAGACGGATACGCACAAGGCGCACATCGTGCGTCAGTTCTCGCAACTCGGACACCGTGCCGGTCACGCTACGCGAGGGTGCCAGCCCCCGCACATCATCCGTGCCAATCCAGTCTACGGTCACATCACTTAAGGGGATCGCCCTGCAGGCCAGAATCAGACCGCGGGCCTGCTGCTCCTCGGTCAGGGCAAAGCGGGAGTGCTCCAGCCGGTCAATTTGCCCATCAACCAGCCGGGTTTTACAGCCCCCACAACGTCCCAGACGACAGCCATGCGGATAGGCCAGGCCGCTTTGCAAGGCGGCCTGCAAAATGTTTTGCCCCTCCTGAGCGGCGATCTGCTGACCGGTCTGACGGATAAGAATTGTTTTGCTGCTCATTGCTGCCCCCTTCACGTATAGCCCCACGGGCCACGCATTACTCTCAGTTCCCGCCCGGTTCTGGTTGACCAATAGGGATCTGGCTGTCTCATTCTTGTATTTGACATGACGGCTCCACACAAAGTTGCTGTTTAACGACACAAAAGGCTTATTTCTCAATGCCTTGTGAACAAGCTAAAGCTTCCAACGATTGGAGAGTCAACACCTTCAACAAGGTGTGCAGACAAACCTTGACCTTCCAATCGTTGTAATGCCTAGCCTTGGCTAACAACTTTGCACAGACGCTTCGGAAGGGCCGAAGCCCTGCTGCAGGAAAGGGATACAGCCATGCGTCGAACATTCAAATTTGCTTTAGCGGCAAGCGCCATCGCCGCCATCGGAACCGCCTACGCTGCCCGCGATGGTTCCGATCATAAAGACAAGGCAGCAGAACCGCCATCAGAAACCGCCAGTGCGCCCGCAGGCCCAAGCGTGCCTGTTGCTCAAGTTCTGGAGCGCAGTATTCTTCCCTCTACGGATTTCACCGGATTTCTTGCCGCCCCTCAATCCGTAGAACTACGTTCACGCGTAAGCGGAGCGGTCGAAGCGGTCAGCGTCCCGGAAGGCAGCCTGGTACGTAAAGGGGAGCCTTTATTTCATATAGACCCGCGCCCCTTTCAAGTAGCTCTGGATACAGCCACAGCGCAATTACGTCAGTCCGAGGTCCTGGCCAAACAAGCGCAAGACGATCTGAACCGGGTGCAAAAACTGGTCGAGACCGGCGCCGTTTCCCGCAAGCAATACGATGATGCACTGGCCACACGCAACGCCCAGCAAGCCCAGGTCCAGGTTGCCAAAGCAGCGGTCGCCGCCGCGCAGCTGGACCTGTCCTACACCCATATCCGCTCGCCCATCTCGGGTCGAGTAGACCGGGTTCTGGTCACGGCAGGCAATCTGGTCAATGGCGGCGCCACTGACCAGGCCAGCCTGTTAACCACCATCGTCTCCACAGACCCTTTGTATGCGTACTTCGACATAGACGAAGCCACCTACCTGAAAGCCATCCGCCAGACCCGCCCCGAAAAGGATGACAAAACCTCCGGGCTACCCGTTTCCGTTGGACTGGCAACAGATCAGGGCTTCCCGTATCAGGGGACACTGGATTTTGTGGGAAACCAGATTGATCGCAGCACCGGGACCGTACGGGCGCGCGCAGTCATTCCCAATCCCGACGGCATGCTGGCCCCCGGCCTGTTTGCGCGCATCAGACTGACTACGGGGGCAGAACAAGCCGCTATCTTGATTGACGATCAAGCCTTGGGTACTGATCAAGGGAAAAGATATGTACTGGTTGTAGACCCGAACAATCAAGCCCAATACCGCGTGGTCGAACCTGGACCGATGGTCGATGGTTTACGTGTCATTAAAAGCGGTCTGCAAGCCGGTGAAAAAATCATCATCAAAGGCTTGGTGCGCCCAGGCATGAGCATCACTGCCCGCATCGTTCCCATGCAAGCAGGCAGTGAAACAGCAAGCGCTGCGGTCCACCCTGCGGAGGCCCAGCCATGAAGTTCCCTCATTTTTTCATCGCCCGACCCATCTTTGCCATCGTGCTGTCCTTGCTGATGCTGATCGCCGGCGCCATGGCCTTCTGGCAACTGCCGCTAAGCGAATATCCGGCAGTCACTCCCCCTACCGTGCAGGTAACGGCCAAGTATCCAGGTGCCAATCCAGAAGTCATTGCCGACACGGTGGCCGCGCCGCTGGAACAAGCTATCAACGGCGTGGAGAACATGCTGTACATGAACTCTCAAATGGCGACCGACGGCCAGATGGTCCTGACCATCGCCTTCAAACAAGGAACAGATGCCGACATGGCACAGATCCAGGTGCAGAACCGGGTTTCTCGCGCCCTGCCCCGTCTGCCCGAGGAGGTTCAACGCATCGGCGTTGTCACCCAGAAAACCTCGCCTGATGTGCTGATGGTAGTCCATCTGGTCTCCCCGGAAAAACGCTACGACTCGCTGTATCTGTCCAACTTTGCCATCCGGCAGGTACGAGACGAACTGGCCCGCCTTCCTGGGGTGGGTGATGTGCTGGTTTGGGGAGCCGGTGAATACTCCATGCGCATCTGGCTGGACCCGTCCAGCGTGGCAACACGTGGGCTGACAGCCAGTGACATCGTGGCGGCCTTGCGCGAACAGAACGTGCAGGTCGCTGCCGGTTCGGTGGGGCAACAGCCCAATACGGACTCGGCCTTTCAAGTCACCGTCAATACCCTGGGGCGTCTGTCCACGGAAGAACAGTTTGGTGAGATTGTGGTCAAGACGGGCGAGGACGGACAAGTGACCCGTCTGCGCGATGTAGCCCGAGTCTCTTTGGGGGCCGATGGCTACACACTGCGCAGTTTGCTTAATGGCGAATCCGCCCCTGCCCTGCAAATTATTCAAAGCCCAGGTGCCAATGCCATTGATGTCTCCAATGCGGTACGCGCCAAGATGCAGGAACTGCAAGGCGGTTTTCCGCAAGACATTGAATACCGCATCGCCTATGACCCGACAGTGTTCGTTCGGGCCTCCTTGCAATCTGTGGCCATCACCCTGCTGGAAGCCGTCTTGCTGGTGGTGATTGTGGTTGTCCTGTTTCTGCAAACCTGGCGTGCTTCCATCATCCCACTGGTCGCCGTGCCAGTGTCCCTGGTGGGCACCTTCGCCTTGATGCATATATTTGGTTTCTCCCTGAACACGCTCTCGCTGTTCGGGCTGGTCTTGTCCATCGGCATCGTGGTTGACGATGCCATTGTGGTGGTAGAGAACGTGGAACGGCACATGGCGCTGGGCGAGTCGCCCAAGCAAGCGGCCTTCAAAGCCATGGATGAAGTAACCGGCCCGATTATTGCCATCACATCCGTTTTGGCAGCGGTCTTTATCCCCTCCGCGTTTCTATCCGGACTGCAAGGCGAGTTTTATCGACAGTTCGCCCTGACGATCGTGATTTCCACCATTTTGTCGGCCATCAACTCCTTGACCCTGTCGCCCGCGCTGGCCGCCATCCTGCTCAAACCCCATCACAGCAAGACACGTCCAGACTGGCTGACACGGCTGATCGATACCCTGTTTGGCGGATTCTTCCGCCTCTTTAACCGCTTCTTTGACCGCGCTGCCAGCTCTTACGTAGGGACAGTGCACCGTGCAGTCCGTGGCAGTGCGATTGTTCTGATGTTGTATGCCGGCTTTGTGGGTCTGACCTGGTTGGGTTTTCACCAAGTACCCAACGGCTTTGTGCCCGCTCAGGACAAGTACTTTCTGGTGGGCATCGCTCAGCTTCCTAGCGGAGCCTCGCTGGACCGCACCGAAACGGTGGTCAAGCAGATGTCGAACATTGCCCTGGCCGAGCCGGGCGTGGAAAGTGTGGTCGCGTTTCCAGGCCTGTCCGTCAACGGGCCAGTCAATGTCCCCAACTCTGCCCTGATGTTCGCCATGCTCAAGCCTTTTGACGAGCGCCAGGACCCCTCGCTTTCTGCCAACGCCATCGCCGGCAAGCTGATGGGCAAGTTCAGCCAGATCCCTGACGGATTTTTGGGGATTTTCCCACCGCCACCTGTCCCCGGACTAGGCGCCATGGGCGGCTTCAAACTGCAAATTGAAGACAGAGATGGTTTGGGCTTCGAAGCTCTGGTGCAGGCACAAGGGCAAATCATGGCCAAAGCCATGCAGGCCCCGGAGCTGGCCAATATGCTGGCCAGTTTTCAAACGAATGCCCCCCAGCTGGACGTGGAGATTGACCGGGTCAAAGCCAAGACCCTGGGCGTATCCATGACAGACGTATTCGAGACCTTGCAGATCAACCTGGGATCGCTGTATGTCAACGATTTCAATCGCTTCGGGCGCACTTACCGCGTCATGGCACAGGCTGACGCGCCATTCCGCGCCCAGGCTCAGGACATTGGTCTGCTGAAAGTACGCAGCAATAAAGGCGACATGATTCCCTTGAACGCCTTTGTCACCCTGACCGAAGGCTCCGGCCCCGACCGGGTGATACGTTACAACGGCTTTCCCTCCGCCGACATCAGTGGCGGCCCTGCCCCTGGCTACTCATCCGGGCAGGCTACGGATGCTATCGAAAAAATCCTTAAGGAAACCTTGCCCGAAGGCATGGTCTACGAATGGACAGACCTGGTCTATCAGGAAAAGCAGGCCGGCAACTCTGCCCTGTACATCTTCCCTCTGGCCGTCCTGCTGGCCTTCCTGATTCTGGCCGCCCAATACAACAGCTGGTCCCTGCCCTTTGCCGTCTTGCTGATCGCCCCCATGGCCCTGCTCTCGGCCATAGGCGGTGTCTGGCTATCCGGTGGCGACAACAACATTTTCACGCAGATTGGTTTTGTAGTACTGGTCGGGCTGGCCGCCAAAAACGCCATTCTGATTGTGGAGTTTGCCCGCACGCAGGAAGAGGCGGGAGCTGACCCATTGACGGCCGTCCTGGAGGCCGCCCGGCTACGGCTGCGCCCCATCTTGATGACCTCTCTGGCCTTTATCGCTGGCGTGGTTCCCCTGATGCTGGCCAGTGGAGCAGGTGCAGAAATGCGCCACGCCATGGGGGTGGCCGTGTTCGCCGGCATGTTGGGCGTCACCCTGTTCGGCCTGCTACTGACCCCTGTGTTCTACGTGCTGGTGCGCAAACTGGCACTGCGCCGCCAACAGCGCCGGGCCCCTGACCGCAACGACCAGCAACACGCATGAAGCCAAGGACAAGCATGAACATGATTTTCCCCTACCTGCCCCGCGTTCGACGCCTCAGCCCCCTTGCCCTGGCATTGATACTGACAGGCTGTACGCTGGCCCCCAAGTACGAGCGGCCGGCCGCCCCTATCGACGCTACGTATCCCGCTTCCCCCCTTACTACGGAAGAGGCTAGCTCTGCTGCAGTCATCGCTGCAGAAATAGGCTGGCGCGACTTTTTCCGCGACCCGCTACTACAGCAACTGATAGAAATTTCACTGGCAAACAACCGCGACTTTCGTACCGCGGCCTTAAATGTCGAAGCGGCACAGGCGCTGTATCGCATTCAGCGCGCCAAACTGCTACCAGAGCTGGGGGCGGCCGCCAACGGTGCCTCCGAGCGCCTTCCCGCCGACCTAAATCCAACTGGCACCAGCCAGCTTAATCGTCGCTACGAGGTGGGCGGTGTCAGCACAGCCTGGGAGCTGGATCTATGGGGCCGCATCCGCAGCCTGAACGAACAGGCACTGGCCCACTATCTGGCCCTGGATGAAACTCGCGTAGCGGCCCAAACCAGCCTGATCGCCGAGCTGGCCAATACCTATCTGACGCTGCGGGCCGACCAGGAGCTACTACGCCTGAGCAGCGACACGCTGGCAACGCAACAGCGCTCCTACGAATTAAGTCGCCAGTTAAAGGAACTGGGCCATGCCACCCAACTGGACCTGCGCCGCGCGGAAGTCGCCCTGCGACAGGCAGAATCCAGCTATGCCGCCTATAGCCGCCAGGCAGCCCTGGATCGCAACGCTCTGGTCCTGCTGTTGGGACAAGCACTCAGCGCCGATCTATCCAGACAGCTGGATGAGGCGGTTACACTGCCCGATCAGATCCTTGTGACGGATCTACCTGGCGGCCTGCCCTCCGACCTGCTGGTACGCCGACCCGACATTCGGGCTGCCGAGCAAACCCTTCGAGGCGCCAACGTCCATATTGGCGCAGCACGAGCTGCTTTTCTTCCTACCATCAGCCTGACTGGGTCCATCGGAACCGCCAGCGCTTCACTGGAAAGCCTGTTCGATTCCGGTACACGCGCCTGGAGCTTTTTTCCCAGCATTAATCTGCCCATTTTCAAGGGTGGTGCCCTGCTGGCAAATCTGGATGTCGCCCATGTGCGCAAACGGATAGAAATCGCCCAGTATGAAAAAACCATTCAGGTCGCTTTCCGGGAAGTGGCGGACGGGCTGGCAAGCAAAAGCCTGCTAGACCAGCAGATCCAATCCGAGAAGCTGGCGGTCACGGCCAGCCTTGAGGCTCAAACCCTGGCCGAGCAACGCTTTCAGGAAGGTATGGACGACTACTTGAGCGTTCTGGATGCACATCGCAGCCTGTACAGCAGCCAGCAAACACTGGTCAGAACGCGCCTGGCACGACTGAGCAATCTGATTGACCTGTACAAGGCTTTGGGGGGTGGGTGGAAGGAGTACACAAACTCGGCGGATCACAACACTTGAACCTCGCTTTTGTGCCCGAGGCAGGACAGCATGTGCATGGCGTGATGGATGGACCTCCCGCTCTGGCCCTGACACTGCTCTAGCAGTGCCAGGGCACCACGGTTGATCTTAACGATTCCGACGGGCCCGCTCCTGCACGACATTACTTTCCAGCATCAATGCCGCCCGGCTAGTAACCCGATCCAGCATGCTGCTCAGGGCCGACAGTTCTGCTGCACTCAAATCCTGAAAGATCTCCTCGTTCAAGGAGGCAACAACCGGCATGACCTCCTCATAACGCTGCACTCCCAACTCCGTCACCGAGACATGCACAATGCGCGTGTCTTTGGTATCGCGCGTACGCTTTAGCAAACCTTTCTCGCACAAAGTACTGACCGCTCGTGAGCAACGAGCGGTATCCAATGCTGCCGCCTCGGCCAAAGCCGTGCCTGTCAAAGCAGGGTGCATGTTGGCAATCGCCAGAATGCGCCATTCACGGCGAGTGATATTGAAACGCCCCTCGCATAAGCGAATAAAAATCGGATTACTGGCAGACCAGGCTCGATACAGCTGGAACATCATCATGGCCGGCAGCGTAAGGGGCGCCGCACTGCCTGCAGTGCTTGCCAAGGCAGGGGAAGGCTTGGGGGAGCTGACCATGGGATGACCTTTAACCTTGAAGATACTTGATTAGAACAACTATCAGCCCCCTTGGTAAGCTGCGGTAAAAACTGATGGAAATCAAAAAAAAGGAGACAAATCATGGCCCTGAACCGCCTTCGCGCCACGGTAACAAGCTGTCTGCTGTCAGGACTGCTGTTCACTGGTTTATCCCACGCAGCAAGCCCCGTTGAAACCCTGACTGTCGTTGTGCCCTATGCGCCCGGAGGCGCGTCTGACCGGGCCGCACGCATTGTGTCGGACGGTCTGCACAAAAAACTGGGTATTCCCATTGTGGTCGAGAACAAGACCGGCGCCGGGGGCCGAATTGCCGCCCAGTATGTCAAAAGTACGGCGGCAGACAAAAATGTGCTGATCCTGGCCAACCCCGCCATCATGGTCGTCGCCCCCCTGGTTTTCAATGACATCCCCTACAAACCCGACACCGACTTTCAGGCCGTTTCCATGGTGACTGAATACGGTTTTGGGGTAGCGGTGTCAGCAGACAGCGACATTCAAACCATGGACCAACTGATTGCCTGGGCCAAAGAGCATCCCGGTGCCTTCAATATTGGCGTCCCGGCCACCGGCAGCCTGCCGCACTTTTTCGGCCTGATGCTATCTCAGCAAATTGGCTCCAAGGGCGAGATCATCGGCTATCGCGGTTCGGCCCCAGTCATTACAGACTTGATCGGCGGCGTACTGCCCTTGGCTATCGATACGCTGGATGTACTGACGTCTCAGCACCAGGGCAAGCGCATCCGCATTCTGGCCACCTCGGGCAGCGAACGAGAGACCACCCTGCCAGATGTACCTACCTTGAAACAGTCCGGTGTGAACCTGGAAGCCTCAGGCTGGAACGCCTTCTTTGCCCCGGCCTCCATGCCAGCCGACAAAGTCGCCTTCCTGGGCACGGCCATTAAAGAAGTCACCAGCGACCCTGCGCTGCAAGAAACACTGCTGAAAAATGAATTGATTCCCGTATCTGCCGATGCAGAAGAAACCCGCGTCCGCATTGAACAATTCCGCCAGCAATGGGCTCCGGTTATTCAGGCTTCCGGCTTCAAAGTCACGCAATAAACCAGCAACACAGACAACATGACACAACGCAAGAACGTCCTGTTCATCATGGCCGATCAGCTGCGGGCTGATCACCTGGCCTGCTACGGCCACCCTCATATTCGTACCCCCCATCTGGATGCTTTGGCCGCCAAGGGGGTGCGCTTTGATCGCGCTTTCGTCAATTCCGGCGTCTGCGGCCCATCCCGCATGAGCTACTACACGGGTCGCTACCCGTCGACGCACGGAGCCACCTGGAACCGCGTGCCCTTGTCGGTAGGCGAAGTCACCATGGGCGAATACTTGCGCGCCGGTGGGCATAAACTGGTGCTGGCAGGCAAGACCCACATCATGGTCGACCACAAGGGGCTGGAACGACTGGCTCTGGATGGTGGCAGCGAACTGGCCCGCTTGCTTAAAACAGGGGGGTTTGAAGAGATAGACCGTTACGACGGCCACCACGAACCGGGAGAAGAAAGCGGCTACCCGGCTTACCTGCGACGTCATGGTTATGAATCCGACGACCCATGGACAGACTTTGTCATCTCTGCGCACGGGCCCGATGGGCAGCCAGTCAGTGGCTGGCACATGCGCAATGCTTGCTACCCGTCCCTGGTAGAGGAAAAGCACTCGGAAACGGCCTATATGACGGACCAGGCCCTGTCCTTCATGGAGCGCATGGGGGATGAACCTTGGGTGATGCACCTGAGCTACGTCAAACCACACTGGCCCTATATCGCTCCTGCGCCCTACCACGATATGTACAGCGCCGAGCAATGCCTGCCCGTAGTGCGCAATGAGGCCGAATTAAGCAATGCGCATCCGGTCGTAGAGGCCTACCGCCAGCAAGAAGAATGCGTCAGTTTCGCCAGCGAAACCTGCATCAACACGGTCAGACCCGCCTACCAGGGTCTTATTACCCAATTGGACGACCACCTGGGCCGCTTGTTCGACTTCATGACCCACAATGGCCTGATGGACAACACCCTGATCATCTTCACGGCCGACCATGGGGATTTCCTGGGCGATCATTGGCTGGGCGAGAAAGAGCTGTTCTATGACACCGTGCAGCGTGTACCTTTCATCGTCTACGACCCGTCACCGGAGGCGAATGCTACGCGGGGAACAGTCGATAACAGAATGGTCGAAGCCGTGGATGTGCTACCCACCATGCTCTCGTGGCTGGGCTTGCCGCTATCAACGCACCGGTTGGAGGGACGGGATCTGCTCCCCCTGCTGCACGGCTCCCAACCCCCGTGGCGCGACTGCGTGTTTTCCGAACTGGATTACAGCTATCGCCTGGCACGCGTGATACGCGATAAATCACCGTCCAATGCCAGAGCCTGGTCCCTGCGCAGTGACCGCTGGCGCTATGTGTATTGGCTGGACGAGCCTGAGCAGCTCTATGACCTGCATGCCGATCCTGAGCAGTTCAACGACCTGGGCCAATCTCCAGACCACGAAGACGTACGGGTTGAATGTCGGGAGCGCTTGCTGCAGTGGTTCACAAGCCTGAAACGCCGAACGACCGTGACGGACGAAGAAGTAGAGCGCGGTACCAATGCGTATAAAAAAGCAGGGGTATTTTTCGGGCAGTGGTAAGCACAGGAGCAGAAAGGGCAAGCGTGTAGCATCAAGCGCTTGCCCCCTTCCTAGTCCGGGTTCTTCGGACCGCGGCGCTTGGGCAAGATGGCGGGCGTATCGTCATGTGGCTTGAACAAATACGGACTCTTATCGGGTTCCGGATTCGGAGAGCCATCAAACTGCGTGGCTTTATGGTCTATGGGCCGCCTTCGCTCCTTGTCTTTGCCGCGTTCATTCGCCTCCTTCAGGTCTTCCTGCACCCGCCCGGCAATATCCACTTGGGATTCGCTGCTGGGCTCCGGTGCTTTGGCTTGATTCGAGCCTTCGGTGTTGCCTTTGCGTGTGGGACTCATGCGGACTCTCCAAAGATCAGGTTTCACAGACAGGCTCCAGCAAACAGTGTGCCTAGTAGCCTTCATGGCTGCCCCCAAGCTGAAAACCTGCCAAGCAAGGCCGTCAATCAACAGCCTTGGACGGATGTGGACTAAGGCTTGGCCTGACTGTGACCTTCATTGGCACGAGCCAGAAAAATCCGTATTAACTCCGGTGAGTGCTCTTCCAGCCAACGAGCCATCGCGCGCTCTTGCTCCAAGATTTGATGGCACACCATCGCCGTCTCCGTATCGCCCACAAAATCAGCGGCCTCCTTGAGCTGGCTGTAAGCCGCAATTTCCAGGTTTTCGAAGGCAAAGCTGAACATCGTGCCTTTCACCACCTCATCAGAGGCAAAGATCCCGGAAAAGCCCTGAAACGCTGCCATAACTTTCCCGCCCAGGTCTTTGAGCAAGGACGTATCCCCACCGCGCCGCTCTATGCATTCGCGCACCAGCCCCTGCTGTGTCTGAGTTTCCTTGATATGTTGCTGAATGCGCTGATGCAACTCCGGGTAGTTCTCCACCCGCGAGAGCATGCTGTTGAGCATCGTCTCAGCCTGTTCTTCCATTGCATGTGCGTCTCGAAGCCAGTCCATCAAGTGTTTGTCCGCGCGTGATTTATTGGTATCCATGACATTCTCCTGTCGGTTTGCCTTGCCGCAACTGCGACAAGCAACTGATACCCAGCATATGGCGTTCCCAAGGTGCCAGCGCCCCGCGCATACCTTGAAAAACACCAAACAGCTACCTGCTTTCTCTTGAATCAGCTCCCACACATCCCGGACCGAAAAAATGAAGCCAGGCAATCACGCATGGCAAGCAAAACACTTAAATAATCGACATTAGAAAGGCGCCCAGCCCCGCCAAAAGTACAACCAACGCCGGCGGCACACGCCCCACCGTCAACAAGCCAAACAAGAGCAAGGCCAAGCCGAAATCCGCCTTGTCATGAATGGCACTGGTCCATACCGGGTCATACAGCGCGGCCCCCAGGATACCGACCACCCCTGCATTAATCCCTGCCATCGCCGTGCGCACACCAGCCCGATGTCGCAGCCCTTCCCAAAAAGGCAGGACGCCAATCAGAATCAAGAACGCCGGGATAAAAATCAGTGCCAACAGCGCCATGCCCCCCAGCCAGCCTTGCAAAGGCCATTGAGCCATCGCCCCGATATAAGCTGCGAAGGTAAACAGGGGCCCCGGCACTGCTTGCGCCGCCCCATAACCCACCATCAAGTCCGCATTGCTGACCATTCCTGTCGGTACGACAGAGGCCTGCAAGAGCGGCAACACAACATGCCCCCCACCAAAGACCAGTGCCCCAGATCGGTACACCCCCTCCAGTAACTGAACAATCGATGAGCCTGTTGCCGCAGCCCACACAGGCAAAGCAAGCAAGAGCCCGACAAAAGCCACTAGGGCAGCCATCCCTACCCTGCGAGACACCGGATACGAATGAGCCTGAGCCACTCCTGCTTGAGCAAAGTCCAATTTCCACCATGCGATCAAACCTGTCACCGCAATGGCCAGAACCTGCCCAAAGGCCGAGGGCAAGGCCAGACTTAACAAAGCAGCCACCATCGCCAATGCAGCACGAGATCGATCAGGACATAGAGACCGGGCCATTCCCAACACCGCCTGGGCCACAATTGCTACCGCCACAATCTTGAGCCCATGTACCCACGCAGACTCTGCAATCCCCTGCTGTCCCGCCAATCCCAAGGCAAACAAAATCAATGCAATGGCCGATGGCAAGGTAAAACCCGTCCAGGCTGCCAGCAAACCCATCCACCCGGCACGCCCCAGCCCCAGCGCCATCCCGACCTGGCTGCTGGCCGGACCCGGCAAGAACTGACACAGGGCAAGCAGATCGGAGTAGCTGCGATCATCCAGCCAGCGACGGCGCTCTACGAACTCGGTACGGAAATAACCCAGGTGCGCGATCGGGCCGCCAAACGAAGTCAGCCCGAGTTTCAGGAAGGCCCAGAAGACCTCCAGCGGGCTGCCTGGCTTATCCGACGCCTGCCTCTGCACTTCTGCCGGTACTGATGTGGGTGTCTGTGTCTGTGTCTGTGTCTGTGTCTGTGTCTGTGTCTGTGTCTGTGTCTGTGTCTGTGTCTGTGTCTGTGTCTGTGTCTGCACAGGTTCGTTCGAATTATTCATTGCTGCCAGCTCTCCCCTTGATCAACGTCCGCCGCACGTCATCTGCACCACCTGTTTTTACTGCTGATTAGTTTTCTGCTTACCGCCGATAGACAAGCTACAGACACCTTAGCCTGGCAACATATGAATACTGTGATGTAGAACGTCAGAACCGTCCTCATCACGCGCTATTTCGACCCACCCAGCCCTGCCTCCCAGCACTCGCTCAGATAGCTTACAAACGTGGAAATCCGCGCCGATAAAGCCGTATTGCGGTAGTACACCGCATTGATAGGCTGACACATCTCCAGCGTGCGTTTCGGGAACAACTGCACCAAACGTCCTGCCTCGCGATCCCAGTGCGTCATGAAGTCCGACAACGACACAATCCCCACGCCATCCAGCGCCAATTGCCGCAAGGTTTCCCCACTGGAAGCGGCAATACTTGGCTTGATATGCACCGGCATCCCGTCCAGCGCAGGCAAGGGCCATTCATTTAGGGATAGCGGCTGGGTAAAGCCCAGCAAAACATGATTATCCAGGTCGGCCACGTCACGAGGATGACCGTGCTTTTCCAGATAAGCAGGTGAAGCCATCACGCGTAGACGCGTGTTGCCAATAGGTCGCGCATGCAAGGTAGAGTCCTTGAGCCGACCAATCCGAATAGCCACATCCGTGCGATGCTCCAGCAGATCAATCCATCCTTCATTACTGGTCAGCTCCAGGCTGACCTGCGGATAACGCTCCTTATAGCCGCGCACAATCGGCACCACGCAATGCAGAATAAAAGGCGAGGCCGCATCCACTCGCAAGCGCCCTACTGGCTGCTGCCGGCGTATGGCCAGATCCTCCTCCGCCTCCTCCACATGGGCCACAATGGATCGGGCTCGCTCCAGAAAAACCGCCCCCTCCTCCGTCAGTTCCAAGCGCCGTGTGGTACGCCGTAGCAAGGTGGTGTTGAGCTTCTCCTCCAGCCTGTTCAATGTGCGGCTGACCGCCGACACCGTCAGCCCCAGATGCTCGGCCGCCCGCGAGATGGCACCGGCATCCACCACGGCTATAAATGCCTGCATTTCATCCAGAGTTGTTTTCATTGTTGACTTTAAATCAAATGTATTTCGACCAATATGGACTTTTTAGACTAAATCATCAAGAACACAATGGCATCTTCTGCAATGCTCCACGCAAGGATGCCATCATGCCTATAGCTCTACTGGCGCTGACCATCAGTGCCTTTGCCATCGGAACGACAGAGTTCGTGATCGTTGGCCTTCTCCCTACCATCGCGGCGGACCTGGCCGTGAGCCTGCCCTCCGCCGGGCTGCTGGTCAGCTTGTACGCCCTGGGCGTTGCCGTAGGCGCCCCCGTCCTGACCGCCCTAACCGGCAAGGTTCCCCGCAAAGCCTTGATGCTGGGCTTGATGGCCCTGTTCACCCTCGGCAACCTGGTGGCCTGGCAAGCACCAGGTTATGAATCCCTGATCGTGGCCCGTATTCTGACCGGCCTGGCTCACGGCGTGTTCTTTTCCATTGGCTCCACCATTGCTGCCAGCCTGGTCCCCAAAGAAAAAGCCGCCAGCGCTATTGCCATCATGTTCACCGGCCTGACCGTTGCCCTGGTGACGGGCGTACCGCTGGGCACCTTTATCGGCCAGCAGTTCGGCTGGCGCACCACCTTCCTGGCTGTCTCAGCCCTGGGTGTGATCGCCTTCCTGGGTAGCCTGCTCTTTGTGCCCAAGAACGTAGTACACAGCAAACCGGCCACACTGCGTCAACAAATCCGCGTCTTCGCCCAACCGCGACTGTTGCTGGTGTACGCAATGACAGCGGTGGGCTACGGCGGCTCTTTCATTGCCTTCACCTTTCTGGCGCCCATGCTGGAACAGATTACGGGCTTTTCCATTCACGCCGTGGGCGGCGTCATGCTGGCTTACGGGGTGTCAGTTGCCATCGGTAATCTGTGGGGTGGCAAGCTGGCCGATCAACGCGGCCCCATCCCCGCCCTGAAACTGATTTTCCTGCTGCTGGCCATCGTCCTGCTGGCCCTGTCCTTTACCGCCAGCAACCCTTGGTTGATGCTGGCAACCGTACTGGCCTGGGGTGGTGTGGCATTTGGCAACGTACCCGGACTGCAGATCTATGTTGTTAACCAGGCCCAACGCTTTGTCCCTGAAGCAGTCGATGTGGCCTCCGGCCTGAACATCGCCGCCTTCAATATCGGAATTGCAATTGGAGCCTGGGGTGGTGGCCTGATCGTCGCCAACGTCGGCCTGATTCATACCGCATGGATCGGTGCCATCGTCGTCCTGCTGGCCCTGGGCCTGACCGTCTGGGCAGGCAAACTGGATCAGCGAGATCAAGAAGATCAACTGGACGTAAAGGCAAGGCCCCTGGCGGCTTGCTAAGTATCAAGCCCCAACAACGCATCAGCCCAGCAATACAGCTTCACCAAAGCAACGAGAACGCTCCCGCAAGAAAGCGTTCCCCCATACGCATCAACGGGCGGCTCTTGCTACCCGTACAAATTTACTCAAATGGAGTTACCACTATGTCTATCCCACAAATCGGCGTCGGCACCTTCCGCCTGAAAGAACAAGCTGCCATTGACTCAGTACGCACCGCCCTGGATGTTGGCTACCGCGCCGTCGATACCGCCCAGATCTACGAGAACGAAGCTGAAGTTGGCCAAGCCATTGCCGAATCCGGCGTGCCTCGGGACCAACTGTTCATCACCACCAAGATCTGGATCGACGAGCTGTCTGCCGACAAACTGATCCCTAGCCTGAAAGCCAGCCTGGAGAAACTGCGCACCGACCACGTAGACCTGACCTTGATCCACTGGCCGTCGCCACAAGGCGCTGTGCCTTTAAAAGAGTCGCTCCAAGCCTTACAGCAAGCACGCGAACAAGGCCTGACCCGCCAGATTGGCGTGTCCAACTTCACCATCGCTCTGCTGGACGAAGCCATCAACGCCATTGGCGCAGAAAACATCGCCACCAACCAGGTAGAAATCAGCCCCTACCTGCAAAACGCCAAGCTGGCTGCCTTTGCACGGGAGAAAGGCGTGCATCTGACGTCCTACATGACCTTGGCTTACGGCAAGGCAGTGCAAGATACGGTGTTGCAGGAGATCGCAGCTAAACATGGAGCGACTGCGGCCCAAGTGACACTGGCCTGGGCGATGCATCAAGGGTTTTCGGTGATTCCTTCGTCGACCAAACGGGCGAATCTGGAAAGCAACCTGAAGGCTGGCGAGCTGAAGCTGGATGCGGAGGATCTACAGAGGATTGCGGAGTTGGATCGCGGAGAGCGATTGGTTGATCCGGAAGGGTTGGCGCCGGTTTGGGATTGAGGCCAAGGATTCAATAAGCCTAAAAGCAGACGACACGTCTACGGGCATGTCGTCTGCTTGCCTTCTACCGCAGTGAACCGTTTAGAAGCGTGTGCGTATACCCACACCAAACGTATCGCCACGAGACAAACCAGTCAGTTTGTCGCTGTAATACGCAGCATAGACATCCGTGCGCTTGGAAAGCTCATAGTCGTAACCCAAGGCCCAGCTGTTGCGCTTGACGTCACTCGCGCCGCTGCTACGAGTATGACCATACGAAGCCAGCACCTTGCCGCCGCCCATGGGGACAGACACACCAAACTGCCCGCCCTTCATCGTGATGTCACCACTAGTGATGGTGTTCTTCACGTACTGAAACTGAGCAAAAACCTTGGCGAAATCAAAGTCATAAGCCATGCCTAACTGGCTTGCTCGTTGATGACGAAAGCCCACAATGATGTTTTCCAGATCATCCGCCTGATTGTCGAACTTGATCTGCTGATAGGCCAATGTCGCAGAGAAAGCACCATTGAAATACAGCGCATTGCCACCCCATTTATTGGAGCCAGACTTGTTAGGCTCGTTACTGAACCCGTAAATCAAGTTTGCCGTCAGGCCATTGAAGTCTGGCGTGGTGTACTTGACTGCATTGCTCCAGCCCGAATCGCCCAGCACACCCTGGCCTTCCATCCCCAGATAAGTGTGAAACACCGACGGGGAGAAAGTGTAGGAATCGCCAAACGGGTTAAACAAGATGGTGGAAACGAAATAAGGCGTAGTCAGCCGCCCCAGCGTCAAAGTGCCTGCATCATCACTTTGCAAACCCACATAAGCACTACGAGAAAACATGGGATCGCCATTGAACCGCCCCGCTTGACCTGTCTCCGGCCGGAAGAACCCTTCCATGGCAAACACGGCGCGGACACCGTTGGACAACTCCTCCTGGCCTTTCAAGCCCCAGTAAGAGGTTGTCATCCCTCCCCCGCCTACCGTCCCTTCCCGCTTGTTGCCTCCTACAGGCTTATGTATACCTGCCCAGGCATCAACCAGACCGTACAGCTGCACATTGGATTGAGCGTGGGCAGTTGACCCTATTCCCAGCAAAGCGGCCAGCAGCCCGCCTGCCAATATCGGCATCTTTAGAACCATTGTGTCTCCGTTATCGTTTTCAGTATTGTGGTGATCCCCCTTCCCTTTTTCTAAGGGGGAGCCCTGACTGGGTGTCATCCACTTCGGCAGTACAAACAGGCAAAGCGAACAACCCCAATTTTTCTAGGGGCTTTTAATTTTTACTGTCACTTACAAGTGGTTTGGAAAGATGCGGGTGATAAGGGTTATTCCAGTTTGTGCGCTGATTGTCCTTATGGGGGATGGATTTTTCTTCTGTGGCATCGTGTGCTTACACAAGCGGCACTTCTTAGGAGAAGACTTGTACGGAGAGTGGCCAGCACTGACTAAGCACAGTTGTAGAGACGACGAATGCGATGAACGCTAGGTGCCTCTCGTGGCTAAGCCTGAGTAGAGTTTTGTAGAGGTTCCCGGATGCGGGATTTGTATTGCGGAATCTTCTAGTTACTTAAGCAGGAAGAAGATTGTTGATGGTGCCCGGGGCCGGAATCGAACCGGCACGCCTTGCGGCGGGGGATTTTGAGTCGCGAAGAAACAGTGCTTTGTGAGGTAAAACCGTTCACCTTAAGTTGATATAATAACACTATAAATAACTTAAGAATCAGTGAGTTAGTCAACTTAGCGCAATTTAGTGAAAGCTACTCACTGTACCGATACTGTACCGAAATCAGGTGCTAGTTTGGTACATCTACACATCTGCTTTTTAGCCAACCAAGCCAGGGAGGGGGGGGATGGAATTTTTAGATCGTTGCATTGTTGCTTGCGCACATGGCATTGCCCGTGTAGGGATGTTCTTAGCTAGGATGTGGGTGTACTGCGTTTTTCTGTTCGTAGTGGCGCTGATTGTTTCTGGTCTGTGGGCATTGGTTTCCTGGCTTCTTACATGAGGGTGGTGCGATATGAGTAAAGCTGAACGAAAGGCGGCCTCTGATGCTGCCCGGGCATCGGTAGAGTTAGAAGGTTTTGTTGTGCCAACGGACACGTTGGCCGAAGCTGAGAAATATATGGAGTATAAAATTAGTTTCCCAGATTTAATTAGAAACCTATACAAACAAGCAGTGAATATCAGTGCAAAAAATAACGCTACAGATTTGATGAGCAATAGCACTACTACGCTATAATTGGTGGCTATAAAAAATCACAAATCGAGAGCACCGTAATCAAAGAATAAATTTATAAATCAAAAAAATAAAGATTAAGAATAGCTTGGCTTGGGAATAGCTTTCATATTCTGGTTAACACAAAAACACTCATTTACTCTCTGAAGAAGATCATACACTTCTTTTTCCATCTTAAAGAAATCAGTTTTATTTGGCTTGAGGGCCAACTCAATCCCACACTCGGCTACCAACTGCCGCACCCTATTTTGGTGTTCTTTAAAAGAATAAAAAACCTCAGACTCCTTGCCTGAGTATTTCCCTTCAGTCAATTTTATTGAATCGATTAAACGATCTATGAAATCAATATAGGCAGTAGATGGGGAAAAATTTCCTTCCCGAGAATCCGGAAAAATAAACACAAAAAACCTAAATCCATCGATTGATTTTTTATCTATTCTTGGCAATTTTTCCAGCTCCCCAGATAAATAATCACTAAACATATCAAAATGAGCTATATGATTTGCCAATATATTATTCTTAACACTTAAATGATATGTATGCACTGCGGCAAAAGCAGCCAGAATAGTTACTAGAGCCACCACAACTGGAGCAAATGCGGAGATAAAATCATAAACAGGGGAAAACGTACCCTTGAATTCATCAATACATGCCGTGCTGAAGCAAATTTTTTGATAAAAAATTCCTGACCCAAACCCGATTAAAGCAAAATACGCGAGTGCCAAAGAAAAAAATAGTGCAAAAACCAAAAATGGTACTACAAATAGTGTTCTCGGCCTTACCAGCAGATCAATGCACTGATCCACCCATTTCCCGACCTTTCCAATACGCTTTATTTTTTTACTCATTTCCCATCCTTTGGTGGAGGAGCAATGAGTTTCATTCTTTTTTTCATATCTTCAGCTGACCGTGGGAACGACCGGGATAAAATATTAATTTTCTCTTGGAGCCTATAAAAATTCTTCCTATAGCTAAAGGTTTCTTTCGCTTCTAGGTATGTTTTCTCAAGAACCTCAAGCTTTTTTAGACAGTAGGTCGACTCATTCCCAGAAGGGAGTGGCTGTATTGCTCTTAACCGCGCTAAGTATTTTGAATGCTGGTTGTGCTTAACCCTAGCAAGTTTATTAACCCGCCCCATACACCTGGCATAGTCTTGTCTATATGCATAGCTAGTTCTAGATTTATAAGACTTGGCGGCATCTTCAAGATTCTTAACGTGCGCTCTAATTTGCCCTACCTCAGCAGCAGGAAGGCGGGCAGTTTGATAGTCAATACGCAAGCCATGCATTGTTAATGGAGCACTTCCAACAGATCGCTGCGAAATTTTCTCTGGATTTAGATAAAGCCCTTTTTCAGACAAAGCATCCTCAATTAGCTTCAATGCATAAGAGAAATTATAGTCATATATCTTTGAGGAAACTGATATATCATCCACTAGCCGAGTATAGATTAAACCTTTTCTAGCTAGCTTGTGGACTAACTGGGGTTCAATATCATAAAGGCTCATGTTTGCCAAATAACTGGAGGTCGGAGCCCCCTGCACTAGATGCTGTTCATAGCAGCATACATCCAATAACCAGTTTATAACTTCTTTATCTGTAGATACATACCTCTCAAAAACAGCAGCTACTATATCTTCATGAACATTATCAAAAAAATCTTTGATATCCACAGTCAATAAACTTTTGGCGCCACTATGTTTAGCGGCACAAGATACGTAATCCCTAGAGTCAATTCCTCCGCCTTCTATT
Organism: Alcaligenes nematophilus; assembly: GCF_026344155.1. Classification (NCBI taxonomy): domain Bacteria; kingdom Pseudomonadati; phylum Pseudomonadota; class Betaproteobacteria; order Burkholderiales; family Alcaligenaceae; genus Alcaligenes; species Alcaligenes nematophilus. The sequence goes on from NZ_JAPKMZ010000002.1 coordinate 589,351, forward strand.
TTTTGATTTTTTATTGAACCAAAAATATAGCTCGGCCAGGATATAACGTCCTGATTTGCCAATATCCTATTTTTAATTCTATTTTGTATCTTTTTCAAGACGGGAATAGGAGCATAGACCTTCCTATCAGAACCATCTTTTTTCTTTATCGTTTTTTCTTTATAACGATCATGCGGCAAAAAAGCACGAAGCTTAGAGACATCATCATCGGAGATCTCAAGTGCATGCAAAAGATTTTTAAAGTTGCCAATAAGCGCCGAGTTGCTTTTCTTTATTTTGTCATTAATTAAAGCTGTAGTCATGGCAACATAAAATGAATAGGATTGGCCATCCCATGCTAAAGGGCGTGCAATTAATTGCTGCTTACCTCGAACTACGATTAGCTACTACCAATTAAATGCTGGCCAATCCTAACAAGGCACACCTGCAGGGGGGCCACAGTCTATCGGGTCTTCCCTTTAAAGCCTGGATAACCAGGCGCTTTTTAAAAAAAGCTATGCTAATCGCGTTTTATGTTCGAGTGAGGCAGGCAAGCGGTTCGCTTGTGCATGTACAATTTATCACAAAACACTAAAAAATGTTTATCCCTCTGATTTCGGTAAGACTTTCTCCAACCTGGAAGTCAAGTCATGCTGTCTTGATCGCATTGTAAACACCTCCCCTTCCCGCTGTGACCTAACACTCATCCCATCGCTCAGCGTCTACAACACTACAATCGGCCTAGACGACGAATACGCGAAGCTCTACGCAGACACGCTCCCAGTGAGTGCGGCTCCACGGTTTCACCTTGCACATAGCTGTCTCTACAGCCCGCTGAATAATCGACATCGGCAAGGCCGATGAACTGGCTGCCATCACGCATCAGGCGGCAACGTACTATCAATCTTTTATAACTCCATCAGCTCTCATACTCATTTGACGTTCCACCTTTCAATGTTTGCCCTGATACTGTCGCTTGCCTTTTGAACATGCATGTCGATAATTTTTCTAAGCTTTTCAATACGCTCCACGGTGACAGGCTCATACTTTCCTTCGTTCAAGCGCCGAGCAATTTGGTTTAAGTTGCGTCCTACCGCCAAAAGCTGAAAGTTAGACTCTCCTAAAACCTCAATCTCTTTCATTGAAAGCTGTGGCTCATGCGTAAGAGCTGCTCGTAGCGCATCGATCACAAACTGCCGTACAGAGCAGTTTTCCTCATTTGCTCTAGTTGCAAGGGCATCTCTTTCAGAGTCCGTTAGCATAATTTCAAACCGTTTTTTTGGTTTGTGTTGAACCTCCTCCACTGGCTTAAAAATCGTCTGAGGTCTGCTGACCTGTAATCCCTCAAGTTGCTTTTCTATAGCTTCTTTAATGGCTGTGCTTGGTGCTTTGCCTATACGCAAACAATACTCATCCCATTGAGCACGTACTTCTGGCCGTAGCCTGACACTCAAAATCGAACTGGTCTTATCAGAGCTCATATCAATGTCTACCAAGAGAGTTTTACCTGGGTCTACACATGCGTGTATGACAGTTCACCGGCGGTTAGCCTATCCTGCAATAGTCCTTACCCCAGTCCGTTTCTTGGTCATGACCAAGGAATCCCAATCCGACAAGTAAAGAGGTTTCCGACCGTGATTGGCTCCTATGGGTGTCAAGGGCAACACCGGAAGCCGCAGCGCCCACCGGGGCGACCGGGTGAGGATGTTGGGCGTAGCCTTCACCCTTGATGCTCATTGATGCCTTACAGCCTATTGGCAAGGGGCAGGAGCAAGGCAAAGCCGCTGAACCTGCCCCCGCAGCCTGTCCGGCAAGATCGGACGCGGGATGCAACCCGAAGGGGGTTGCGCTAGGCACTGCAAGGCGCAACCCCTGTTAGCGTTCATGCCCCTGGCTTGGTAACGGGTAAGAGCGAGCAATGATCTCCATGAAGTTTTCGTACTCACGGCGACCGAGGGTAGAAGGTTTGGCTCCAGTGCGATTTGCAGCCAGAGTTATTTCCTCAACGTCTCTAGCGCGGCTAAAGACAAGATCAGCCTGCAACGCAGTTAAGGATGCTGGATCATTCATGCGATCCCATTGCTGTAGCCAGTGAGCAATGGGTTTGCTATCGGGAACGCATCCCATCGACACCCGCATTAGACGCAGCAGGGCGTGGTGCTCATTGATCGTAAACATCGCTAATCTCCTTTGCTCGCAGTGCCACCTTGGCGGCCCCATTGTGTTTTCCGTAGCCGTTCCATAACGTGCTGACGGTAGGCGGGATTAAGCATCGAGTTCCCCGCTGCAAGATGGTTCAGACGACCAGCCGTGACCATTTGCCCACTTTGCAGGTCTCGTCTTGTACTTTGCCTGTTTAACCCATGAGTCACAGGCGATGCAGCAGCCTGGGCAACATCTCGCAGAGTGATGCCAGCCGAAGAGATGCCTCCAGCCAAGGCTGTTCCAGCCGCATATGCTCTCTGCAACAAAAAGAGCGTCACGCCCGTAACGATCAGGATTTCAAGCATGGTGGCAATCGGGTGATCAGTGGTCACTGCCAACACCTTTGCGGTAAGCGAACTGAAGAACTTCGTACCCATGCCAAGAACGGTAGTCACTAAGGCTATCTGCATGATGGGAGTCATCACCTGCCCAATCCAACTATCAAACCACTTGGCCGTCACTGGAAACATTAGCATTGCGATGAAAAAGGGGCCGATACCCAGCATGACGGTCAGCATGATTTTGGAGGTAATGACCATGGCACCGGCTGGAATGGCGATAAGAAGCGTAGCGATATAGATAATGATGGCGTTCAATAAGTCCCAAACCACCATGCCGATTTCATACCAGCTTCTCTTGCCCATTTTGTCGAGCATGTCGCCACCAATCTGAAAGCCATCCGACACAACCTTATCCATGACCTGATAGACGGAGGTCGCTGCCACGCCGCTACCTGATGCCGAGAAGGCATCTGCCAAGCCTGCCTCCAAACCGCGCAGGGCTTCAACTACCCATGTAAGGTAAGTCGGAGCGCTCAACGCCAAGCCGCCTATAAGCAAGAACTTGCCGCAGGTTTTAAGAAAAACAGATGCCGGAATTTCTACGTATCCCAGGATCACCGCAAACCCCAACAGCACAAAGGTCAACGTTCCACCGAAGATCAAGGTATCGGAGAACATGGAAATGACATTGCTTGACGTGACTTGCACGAACGTATCCAGCGTCATGTCGATGCTTTCGCCAATCCACCCAAAGATATTCGATTCAATAGCCATGTCATTGCCCCCCTTCCAGCGCATTTATGGGAGCATGTTTCGTATAACCTCGCTTCTCGACGGCCAGATGGTTTGCCGCTGTAATGGCATTGATGCAGTTGGAGGATGTGCCTAGTTCGCCTGGATTGGCCTGGCACTTGGCAATCATCGCCGTGCGCTCGACCTCATGGGTCTTGTACCAATCGACGGTTTGAACGGGAGTGTTCTCGGCGCAGCCGGTCAGGAAGGCAGCGACGACCAAGGCGATAGAAAGCTTTTTCATTTCCCTACCTCCTGGGCTTCGTGTTGTTGCAACACGTCCAGGGCGTGGGCCAACTGAGCAGCGTCGATGATGCGCAACATCGCCACGGTACGCAAGGCACTTTCCCGAGTGCCAGCCCAATGACCGGCAAAGCGTTCGCCGGAATTCCCCAACACGAATACGCTAGCACCCAGGCATGCCAAAGAGAGAAGAACAGCAACAGGGGAAGCAATCACAGTCTGTCCCTGCATGGCGAAACCAAGCCAGTCCAACACGGCATTTACAAACGGAGCCACGGCAAACGTCACAGCCAGAATGTCACCTCGTACAAGTGCAGGAGCACGGCGGCCAAGCTCACGAACAAAGCCCATACGGCTGATGCACAGCCACCACCTCTGCATAGACAAGAGCACGAAGAAGCAAGCAATCAGAATAGGGATGTGAATATAAGAAGTCATGGTGCTTCCCCTCATTCGCTCAACAGGTTGAAAGGCTGATGCTTGGTGTACTCTCGGTTGGCAAGGACCTTGGCATTGATTTCACGCTGCCGCTGTTGCTGCAAGCGATCTTCAGCCGAAGCAACCATTGAGTACATCTGCAACTTGGTCTGCTCGTTTTGGATCAGTGCTTGCTCCGCCGCGATACGTCCTTGCAGCTCTGCGATCGACTTAGGGTCTTGTGTGCGATTGATCTCTTGCATCAAGGCGTCAATCTGTCCCAGGCGCTCTTTGGCTTTGTCGTAGGCATCCAAAGCAAACGCCTTATCTTGAGCACCCTTCACTGCTTGCGCTTCGCAACTGATCCGGCTTTGCTCATTCGTATGGTTTACGCAGGCATCGTAAATTTTGTTGTCGTTATAGACCTGACCAGCCCGGCCACTTAGCCCTGCATAGCCACCACTTTTAACGCTGTCATAGACGCCCTGCCAGTCGTCCGGAAGGTAGTCTCGCAACGCAGGGTTGTTCAGAACATCGCCCAAGCCGCGAACCCCGGTGATCGACTGATACTCCTGCTTCATCTGGTCGATCTGGCTGACCATTTGATCGTATTGCAGCTTCCATTTCGCCATGGTTTCCACTTGCTGCTGAACACTCGTTTTGATGGCCGCTCCATCAGTCACAGGTATCTGGGCCAGCGCCTGCGAGGAAATTAGGACGAGAGAAACCGCTACGCCCGTGGGCATAGAAAAGATTTTCATGTTATTTGCTCCGAAGTATGGAAAGACTTGCGGACACTGGGCGGTTCTGTTCCCGTCTGTCAGACCTTGTTTAAGGGTCGTACCCGGCTCGCTACGCGTTCTTAGGGTGTGGTCTAAGCGGTCGTTCTGTTCCCGACGGTCAGGGCGGTTTTAAGGCCCGCATCCAGCACGAATGATTTCGTTCTTGGGACGGTCAGTATCCTTACTGCTGAAACTGCTAGGTGTACAACTTACTGCTTCTAAGCCTGCTTTTTTTGCCTTGAGGTTGCCAGTAGCTCCTTCAGCCTCCTAGCTTCTTTTTGGCCTCTTTGCCTGTCTACCGGACGTGCTTCTACAGGCGGCACTAAGCCTTGCTCTGAAGCCTGCTTTCGTTGACTCGCAATTTTGCTAGCTCCCACCGGATTGAATTGCCCCGCCAGAAACTTCCTTTTCACAGAAAAAAACCAGCTGACCCGCGACAATTTAATCTTGCCCGCCTGAATGGCGTAAGCAAGTTCGTCCAGCAGTTGCTGTGCATCTTGCACCGAGAGGCCCTTCAGTCCATTAGTGATGCTTTGGTGCTCCTCGCTTGTCAGCTGAGGAGGGAAAATCAAGTCGCGATGCGCCTTAGTAGTAGTATTTATTACAGATAGTATTTCTATACTACTTGTATTACTTTGCGTTGGATTTGCCATAGGTGGTTTATCCACAGACGGGTTTTCCGTACGTGGATAAACCGATCCTGGTGACTTGGCCTGGATAAAGCGTTTAGCCCTTTGAATTGGTGTATGGCTGTCACTGCTTGGCGAACGATCGGATATCAAGGTCCAATCACTATTGCAGTACCTTCCAGCAGCATCACGAATTCGATCGATGTTGAGATAGCCCAACTCCTGTAACTCCCGAACTTTGCCCCTGATGGAGTCGCGACCATTTTTGCGCCTAACCTTGGCTAAGAAGGCAATCGACAACGTCATATTTGCATGGTAGCTATTTAACAGAGTCCACAGACCCAGAGCACACAACGAAACCTCCCCATTACGAATGAGACAATTTGGGACGATCGTAAAGCTGTCATGATTAAATTGCTTGTGAAGGGTAAAGCTATCTGCACTCATAGCTGATCCTCTGATGCTTCAAGCTGCAACACATCATGCACCTGGGCAGTACGGAACCGAATGCGTCGCCCAATCCGGACAATTGTCGGTTTTAGGCGCTGCGATGTTTCATTGTTGTTGGAAATCGAATTTCTGACACTCACGGCCGACCGCCCTAAAACCTGAGCAAGATCCTCTACGGTCATTAAAGGCCCGAACCTGTCTAACATATATTTTTTTACCGTCATGACAACTCCTAGCGCACAAGCAAGAAAGTTAATAATTTGCCCACACAAAATAAGAGCAAGCACGGCTATTGTTGTTAGACAAAACCCCTTAGTCAACCAGAAAAATTAACGTAAGCTATTGAATTAAAACCAAAATACCCAATTTTGGTTTTCCTTTACGAATAAATAGTTGAACAGTATAGCTTTCACAAACCAATGAATATATTGGCATTAAGGAAGCCCAAAAACCAATATATACAATTTTGGTTTTTACATATAAATCTGTTTTTCCACGCTAAAAATAATTTTGTTTCGTTTTGTAAATTAAGAGTTTCACTCTACTTTCAAGCTCTACAAGGTGCAGCTATATCCTAAAACAGCTTATCTAGCTTGCCGACCAAGTCTTCTGCACGAAGGTGCGTGTAGCGCTTGAGCATTTGCATGGACTTATGCCCACTAATCGCTGAGACCTCCTGGTCACTAAGACCCGCCTCAACAAACCGGCTAACAGCCTCGTGTCGCAGGTCATGAAAGCGAAAATCCACCAAGCCCACTTCTCGCTTAGCATCATTCCACGCCTTATCGAACAGGTAAGGGCGGCGCATCCCGTCCCGCCCTGGCTCACCGAAGAAAATCAGGCTGGTCTCGCCCGGACGCATTGGGTTATCTAAGGCATCGCGAAACGTGGCCGTAGCTGAGACGGTAAGCGGGACAGTTCTAGGTGAAGAGTTTTTTGTGTGTTCCAGGCGTACTATTCGACGTTCCAAGTCCACCTGATCAACACGTAGCGTTGTGATCTCTGACAAGCGCATACCGGTCTCTACGGCGATTCTGACGATCCATCCGAACATTGGGTTGGAATGTCTGTCTGCGGTCGCTAGGAGGCGTTTCTGCTCGTCTGGGGTCAATCGACGATTACGACCAGCCCCAGGCGCGGGGCGTCGAATATTGGCAACTGGGTTGGTAGGTAGGCCGATGCTCCACTCTTTGATGGCAATCGTAAACAAGTGCCCCAACAGAGCTAGTTCAAGTCGTACCGTGTTATTGCTTCTCGGCTTGCGCATCCCCTTGGCATCCTCATCACCTGCAAGGCGCATATCCCGGAAGTCAGCAATGATGTCAGGTGAGAGCGCGGCAAGAGAATACTTGCCAAGATGATTGATGATGGTTTGAGCTTTCTTGTGCTCGCCAACTTGCGTGGAAGGACGCTTGGTAGGAGTCACCTCTTTCAGGTAGCGCTTGAGTGCCGCCGCTACCGTCATGCGCTCAGCAGGGGCTCGCTGAATGTAAACGCCACGCACCATTTCATCTTCTGTACGGCGAGACCAATCCTCGGCATCGCGCTTAGTACGAAATGTTTTGGCTACAGGGGGCCAACCCGTTTTACGAATGAGTGCTTTCCAAGTGCCAGAGGGTGTCTTAACAATCGTCGCCATACATGCTCCGTCGAACGCATTGCGCTGCGTCAGTGTACCGAAACTGTACCTAAGCGAACTTTGAGGAAAATCCCCCAGTATTGGGGCTATGACTTGAATCGCGCTAAGTGCTTGTAAACACTAGGGATTTTTGAGTGGTGCCCGGGGCCGGAATCGAACCGGCACGCCTTGCGGCGGGGGATTTTGAGTCCCCTGCGTCTACCAATTTCACCACCCGGGCTAGGTATGGCAACCTGGGAATCCAGGCTTGGGAGGAAAGATTGTTATTATACGCAGATTCCTCGGGGTTTTGGCAAGTGCTACAGCAATTTTTTTAATTTTAGCCTGGCACTGAAAACATTCCCGCCTAAAGTCCGTCTGAAGCTCAGTTTTCCGCCTGCTTTGTCACAACTGCTTAAGCATTAACAGACGGTTCTCGGCAGGCAGGAACCCACACCACTTTTGGCCATACTCAAACCTGAATTCCAAATAAAAAACAGGCCAGGTACATCGCCCTGGCCTGCTCAATTTTCTACTCTGTATTCGGGATCTAGTCCCCTGCCACAGCCTGTCCGTTACGAATCCACTCTCTCCAGATCGCCACCAACAAAGCCATCAGGACCGGGCCGATGAACAAGCCCACGATGCCCATTGTTTGCACACCGCCAACCAAACCAAAGAAAGTCGGCAAGAACGGCAATTTTACCGGGCCACCCACCAGGCGTGGTCGCAGTGTTTTGTCGACAATGAACAGCTCGATAGCGCCCCACAGGAACAAGCTCACGCCAGCCACCAGGTGACCAGAGCCTATTAAATACAAGGACACCATTGTGAATGACAGAGGAGCACCGCCGGGGATCAGCGCCATAAAGCCGGTGATCACACCCAAGAGCACGGGTGAAGGCACACCTGCAATCCAATAGGCAATACCTAAAACCACGCCCTCACCCAAGGCGATCAAGCCCATCCCAGTGACGGTGGAGTTAACGGTAGCAGGCACAACCCGAGAAAAACGCTGCCAGCGGCCTGGCAGGATGCGCTCACCAACAATATCCAATTGCACCAACAGCCTGTCGCCATCTTTAAAGATGAAGAACAGCGTGATCAGCATAAACAGCACGGTCAGCAGCAGGTGAAAAACGTTGCCGGTAGCGGACAAGACCATGCGGTAGATATTGCCAAGATGCTGGCCGCTAACCATCTCGACCAGCTCGCCCAACGCGTGGGGTTCGCCTAAATAGACTTGCCAGTATTCGGTCAAGCGCTCGCCCATCAGGGGCATGGCTTTGATCCATTCTGGAGTGGGTGTGCCGTAACGGTTGGCAGCCAGCGCCCAGGTAATGAAGCTGCTGGCTTCCTGGATCGCAAAGGACAAGGCCAGGGACAAGGGTACGACCAGGACCACGATGACGACCAGCAAGGCCAGTGTGGCCGCCAGTGCTGTGCGGCCATTGCAGCGTACAACCAGCCGTTTATATAAGGGCCAACCGGCCAGGCCTATGATCAACGCGGCGAGGACAGGGACCAGAAATCCCTTTAAAAAGTAGACGCCTGCGGCCAGCAAGAGCAGCAATAGCCAGCGAGCGATAAGGAATGCGGGTAAGACGGGTTGCATAAACGGTGGAGACCCTCTTGTCTATTGGTCTGGGCATGGGTCGGTGCCCGAAAGTTTTTTGACGATAGCATGATCACAGCCCGAGGAATACCCGTTTCTTACAACAAGCTGATAACACTTTTTAAGGTGGAAGCAGGCTCTAAGCGGCACCCGCGATCTGCATAGGGTCAAGACTCATCATTGCGGGCTGGATAGCAGCATCAGGACTCGGTCGGTTCGATTGGACTGACTCGAATCTGACTCTTAATGAACTGCACCTCACACCGCGTCTTGCCAAGTCTACTCCTGCTGCTGTGAAGCAGCTTAAATGCTGCACACGAAAGCTTGAAATCTACAACAGGGGTTCAAGTCTTGTGATCCTCAGTCGCCTGAGAGCTGCAACAGGCATCACGTGCGAGTGCTGGTGCTGGTGCTGGTGCTGGTGCTGGTGCTGGTGCTGGTGCTGGTGCCTTCAGTCTGCTCTTGCAGAGATCCCGACTTCTTTTTTTTGTGGGCAATAAAAACGCCCTTAGGCTGGATGCCTCAGGGCGTTTCTCTATATTCAGGGGCTTCTTTAGACAAGGCCGTGCCGGCTGTGGCTGTCTTTATCCCCTCAAGTCATGCTCAGGGCGCCACCGGCAATGCACGTTTATGCGCCGAAGCACGGAAGGTTTTGATGATGATCTGCGTGGCTTCATCATCAATCACCTTGCCTTCCAGAAAATCATCAATCTGGTCATAGCTGACACCAAAGGCGTCTTCATCCGGTTTCAAGGGGCTAAGGCTTTCCAGATCGGCGGTGGGAACTTTGAACACCAAGGCTTCTTCAGCGCCCATCGCACTAGCCAAAGCACGCACACGGCGTTTGTTCAAACCTGCTAAAGGCGTAATGTCAGCAGCGCCATCACCAAACTTGGTGAAAAAGCCCATCAGGGCTTCAGCGGCGTGGTCTGTACCGACTACCAGGCCACCGTTCGCACCGGCAATCGCGTACTGCGCCACCATACGTTGACGGGCTTTAATGTTGCCCATCAGAAAATCCTGTTGTGCCGCGTCGCGGAACTTCAGGCCGGAGGCCAGCAGTTGCTCCAGCATGGCATCCGATGCGGGCTTCACATTCACGACCAAGGTCTGATCGGGATTGATAACCTTCAAACCACCTTGGGCGTCTTTCTCGTCAGCCTGCTCACCGTAAGGCAAACGCACGGCGATGAATTGCGCTTGATGGCCTTGCTGACGTGCCTGCTCTACGGCTCGCTGAGACAGACACCCTGCTGCCAGGGAGTCCACGCCCCCGCTGATCCCCAGGACCAGGCTGCGGCAGCCGGTACGCAGCAGATAGTCACTTAGAAAGCGGACGCGACGTTCGATTTCTTCCTGAGCATCGAAATGATCCGTGATCCCCAATTCCGCACGGATACTGGCTTGCAAAGCGCGTTGATCATCAGTCATGGCGCAGGCTCTCTACACAAAGTGAACAATAGTTCGATTGTAAAGGACTGGAGAAACTGTGCCAGACGGTATGGACGTCTCCAGTTATTTAAATGCCTCAGCAAAATGGCCTAAGTCTGAAAGCCCAGTACAACAGCAAGATATGGACTGTTGCTCCTCTAGAGCCGCCCCCCCCCTTCAGTCGAAACCCATAAAAAAACCCCACCTGCTAAAACAAGTGGGGTTTCATCAGCTAAAGACTAAATCAGCTTAGCGGTCCAGTTGCGACACATCACGCACGGCACCACGGTCAGCCGATGTTGCCAGCGCGGCATAGGCTTTCAGTGCTTGCGACACAACGCGCTCGCGGTTCACTGGCTTCCAGGCCTTGGAGCCACGCGATTCCATTTCGGCACGGCGTGCGGCCATTTCTTCATCGCTGATCGCCAGGTGAATACGACGGTTGGGGATGTCGATCTCGATGGTGTCGCCATCTTGCACCAGGGCGATATTGCCACCTTCGGCAGCTTCAGGTGACGCATGACCAATCACCAGACCGGACGAACCGCCGGAGAAGCGACCATCGGTGAACAAGGCCGAGCTTTTGCCCAGGCCCATGGATTTCAGATAGGAGGTGGGGTACAGCATTTCCTGCATACCTGGGCCGCCTTTGGGGCCTTCGTAGCGAATGATGACCACATCGCCTGCCTTGACCACGCCGTCCAGAATGGCGGCAACGGAATCATCCTGGCTTTCATAAACACGCGCCGTGCCGGTGAAGGTCAGAATGCTTTCATCCACGCCAGCGGTTTTCACGATACAACCGTTGATGGCCAGGTTGCCGTACAACACGGCCAAGCCACCGTCTTGCGAATAAGCATTAGCCTTGTCGCGGATACAGCCCTTGGCGCGGTCTGTGTCCAATTCCTGGTAGTAACGGTCCTGGCTGAAGGCCACTTGCGTTGGGATACCGCCGGGGGAAGCGCGGAAGAAGTCGCTGATGGCTTTGACGTTGTCGCCCTTGACGTCCCAACGCTTGATGGCTTCACGCAAGGTGCCACTGTGTACGTTGCCCACATCCAGGTTCAGCAAGTCGGCCCGGGCCAGTTCGGCCAGAATAGCCATGATGCCACCTGCGCGGTGCACGTCTTCCATGTGGAATTCGGGGGTGGCAGGGGCCACTTTACATAGGCAAGGGACGCGACGCGAAATCTTGTCGATATCGGCCATCGTAAATTCCACACCGGCTTCCTGGGCTGCGGCCAACAAATGCAGCACGGTGTTGGTGGAGCCGCCCATGGCCACGTCCAGGGTCATGGCGTTTTCAAAAGCTTGGTAAGTGGCGATGTTGCGTGGCAGGACGGATTCGTCGTCTTGCTCGTAGTAGCGCTTGGCCAGATCCACGATCAGGCTGCCAGCGCGTTCAAACAAACCTTGGCGACGGGCGTGAGTAGCGACAATGGTGCCGTTACCGGGCAAGGACAGGCCCAGCGCCTCGGTCAGACAGTTCATGGAGTTGGCGGTAAACATGCCCGAACAGGAACCACAGGTCGGGCAAGCGCTACGTTCAACAGCTTCAGCCTGTTCATCAGTGACGTTAGGGTCAGCGGCTTGAATCATGGCGTCCACCAGATCCAGCTTTTGCACCACGGTCTTGCCGTCTGGCGAGTAGACCTTGCCCGCTTCCATCGGTCCGCCCGACACAAACACCACAGGGATGTTCAGGCGCATGGCGGCCATCAACATGCCGGGGGTGATCTTGTCGCAGTTGGAGATACACACCATGGCGTCAGCACAGTGGGCGTTGACCATGTATTCCACCGAGTCGGCGATCAGTTCGCGCGAAGGCAGGGAATACAACATGCCGCCATGGCCCATCGCAATACCGTCGTCCACCGCAATGGTGTTGAACTCTTTTGCCACACCGCCGACCGCTTCAATTTGACGGGCAACCAGCTGGCCCATGTCTTTCAGGTGTACGTGACCCGGTACGAATTGCGTAAAGGAGTTCACCACCGCAATGATCGGTTTGGAGAAATCCTCGTCTTTCATACCGGTGGCGCGCCACAGGGCACGCGCGCCGGCCATATTCCGACCGTGGGTCGAGGTACGGGAGCGATATTGGGGCATGACTACTCTCTGAACAGGAAAATTATGTAAAGATACCTATCATAAACGTCCCAAGGCGCTTTGTGCGCGTCAAGGTCGGGAAGGCGTCTTACCGTAGGGCGGCTACCGATCTGGCACCCAGAATCCTTTGCAGCAAAACCCCTTATTTAACAGGAGATATATTATGCCGCAGGCCGTGCCTGACCTTTCCAACCTGCTTCGACAGGACATCCGCTTTCTGGGCAAGGCCCTGGGAGAGGTGATTCGTGATAGCGAAGGAAAGGCGACCTTCACGCTGATTGAAGCCCTGCGCCGGGCGGCTGTCAGTTTCAGACGTGAACACGATCCGCAGCAAGCACGGATTCTGGAAAAAGACATTCCAAAGCTGAACGACGCGCAGGCCCGTTCCGTGGCCCGTGCCTTTGCCTACTTTTTGCACCTGTCCAATATTGCCGAGGACCGCGACCAGAACCGTCGCCGCGAAGAGCAAGATCCCGAAAAGCTGCTGGGCAGCCTGCAACATGCCATTCAAACCTTGATGGACCAGGGTTTGAGCGCCAAGAAAATTCGCCGCTATCTGCAAGAAGCCTGTGTGATGCCGGTGCTGACGGCTCACCCTACCGAAGTTCAGCGCCAAAGTACGCTGGCTGTGCATATGGCCATTGCCGATGAATTGAACGGCCTGGATCACAAAGCCAGCGCCACACAATCAGCCCGCACCCAGGAAAAGCTGACCGGTCTAGTGTCCCTGCTGTGGCAAACCCGCATGCTGCGCGATCACAAGCTGACGGTGATGGACGAGATCGATAACGCCCTGGCCTATTACGGCTCCACCTTCCTGCCCACCATTCCGCAGCTGTACCACGACCTGGACCGTTTGCTGGAACCGGGCAAAAAAAGCCTGCTGGATCAGAAAACACGTTCCCTACCCGCCTTTTTGCGCATGGGCAGCTGGATTGGCGGTGACCGCGATGGCAACCCCAATGTAGGCCCTGAAACGGTTGAACAAGCGGTGCTGCGCCAGTCGACACGCGCGCTACAACACTATCTGGAGCAGATTCGTTTGCTGGGTACGGAAATCTCCGTATCTGACGCACTGAACCGTGTCAGCAAAGACCTGGCGGCCTTGTCGGCCAGCAGCCAGGACCCGTCGCCACACCGTGTAGACGAACCTTATCGCCGCAGCTTTATTCACCTGTACGCCCGTATGGCGGCCACAGCGCAGAACCTGCTGGGCCGCGATCTGGCCGATCGCCCCACTTACGCCGCCCCACCCTACGCAAACCCGCAAGAATTCAAGGCTGATCTGCAAATCATTGCCGACTCTCTGGCTGAAAACAAAGGCGGCGCCATTGCCGGCCTGCGTCTGAACGAATTGATTCAAGCTGTGGAGGTTTTTGGCTTCCATCTGGCCACTTTGGACCTGCGCCAAAGCTCGGACGTGCACGAGCGCGTACTGGACGAACTGTTCCGCGTGGCAGGCACGCTGTACAAGGACGAACCCGTCAATTACCGCCAACTGTCCGAAGAGGACCGCATCACTTTGCTGCGCTCGGAGTTGCGCCACCATCGCCCCCTGGTTTCGCCCTGGTATCGCTACTCGGAAGAAACCGAGAAAGAACTGTCCATTCTGCGCAAAGCCGCCGAATGCCGCCGCCGCTTTGGAGCGCGCGCATTGGAACAAACCATTGTGTCGCACACCGAAACCCTCAGCGACTTGCTGGAAGTGCTGGTGCTGCAACAGGAAACTGGCCTGATCGTGCCTAATTCCAACGAGCCGGAGCATCAAGGTCTGATGGTTGTACCACTGTTCGAGACCATTCCTGACTTGGAGCGTGGCCCGCAAATCATGCAGGAATGGCTGGATATGCCTGAAATCCGCCAGCGCGTGCGTCACGCGCAGGACAGCGTGCAGGAAGTGATGCTGGGTTATTCGGACAGTAATAAAGACGGTGGCTACCTGACCTCCAACTGGACGCTATACCGTGCCGAACGTGAATTTGCGCAGGTTTTCTCGCGCCGCAAAGTGCGTTTGCGCCTGTTCCACGGTCGTGGCGGTTCGGTAGGCCGAGGCGGTGGTTCCAGTTTCGACGCTATTTTGGCGCAACCTCCAGGCACCGTGAATGGTCAGATTCGTCTGACCGAGCAAGGCGAGATGATTCAAGGCCGCTACAAGGATGCGGACGTGGGCCGCTGGCATCTGGAGCTGTTTGTCGCTGCCACGCTGGAAGCCAGCCTGGGATCACGCAAGGGCTCGTCCAATGACGACGAACATCTGGCTGCGTATGGTGACGCCATGGCCTGGATGTCCGAGCAGGCTCATCAAAGCTATCGCCAGCTGGTCTACGGTACGCCGAACTTTGATCAGTACTTCTTCCAGTCCACGCCTATCAAGGAAATTGCTGGCCTGAATATCGGCTCGCGTCCTTCCTCGCGCAAGGCCACGCAAAGCATTGAAGACCTGCGCGCCATCCCCTGGAGTTTCTCCTGGGCACAATGCCGTCTGCCTATTCCTGGCTGGTACGGCATGGGCACAGCCTTGAACCGCTATCTGGAATCGGGGCTGCCCAATGATGGCCTGAACCGCGCCAAACGTTTGGCCCAACTGCAAACCATGGCGCGCGACTGGGCCTTCTTCCGCACGCTACTGTCCAATATGGAGCAGGTGCTGGCCAAGACTGACCTGGATATCGGCCTGAAATACGCCGGTCTGGTCGAGGACGAGGAATTGCGCGAGACCATCTTCACGCAAATCCGTGACGAGTTCGAGCTGACACACCGGCTGTTCCGTGAAATCACCGGCCATGAACTGCTGGTGCACGATCAGGCTTTGCAAGATGCCCTGGCCGAACGCTTCGCCTACATTGACCCGCTGAACCACTTGCAGGTGGAACTGCTGCGCCGCCATCGCCGTCAAGGTGAAAAGGCCAACAAGCCCACACGCAGCGGTGTGAACAAGCAACACGTCATTCACCTGACGATCAACGGTATTGCGGCTGGCCTGCGTAACTCGGGCTAACTCCAAGCCATGGAAATTGGCCCTATTAATTACTTTTATAAATAAGCTAATTTCCAAAAGAAGTTAAGAGCGTACAATAAGCCATTACTACGCTTTCTGAAAAAGGCGTGATCCCTACCGGGATCACGCCATCTGGCTTATGGCGCTTGCAATCATCCTGGGAATTCTGACTGGCCTGTCGCTGGGCCTGACTGGCGCGGGTGGCGGTATTTTGGCCGTGCCCGCTCTGGTGCTGGGCATGGGCTACAGCATGACAGCGGCCACACCGGTAGCCTTACTGGCTGTAGGCGCCGCAGCCCTGGTCGGCGCACTAGATGGTTTGTACAAACATATCGTGCGCTATCGTGCTGCCATGTTCATGGCCGTAACAGGCGCTTTGGTCACGTCTTTGGGCGTACGCATCAGCCATGCCTTGCCGGAAAAAGTGCTGGTAACGCTGTTTGTCGCCATCATGCTGTGGATTGCCACCAAGATGCTGCGTCGTCCGGCGGCAACAGCACATGCTCATACACCCTGTTGCCTGAACCCGGAAACCGGCCGCCTGCGCTGGACGCCAGCAGGCACGGCCACCTTGGCTTCAATTGGTGCGGTAGCGGGTTTGTTTTCAGGCATGTTGGGCGTGGGCGGCGGCTTTCTGATCGTGCCTGCCCTGAAACGTTTCAGCGACCTGTCCATGCATAGCATTGTGGCTACATCCTTGATGCTGATCGCCCTGATTTCCCTGAGCGCGTCGGCCATGAGTCTGGCACACGGGGCGGAGATTCCCCTTAGCGGCTGGGTTTTTGTGGCCTCGGCCATGGGTGGCATGGTGATAGGCCGACAACTAGCCCCTCATATTCCTTCTGTGCGCTTGCAACAGGGTTTCAGCATCCTGACCGCTGTTGTGGCCCTGTCCATGCTGGCACGTACCTATCTGTTTTAAGCCGCGATTCTGTACACGCGCTCAAGCAACACCGGATACATGGTTTTGAGCCAAGCGCCGCGCCTGGCTCAAAACTGCACATGCTTTACTCGCAAATACTGCCACCACCGTCTTGCGGATTCAGACGGTAATCGCTGAAAGAGCCGCCCTCACGCGGACGCACGGCGACAATGCGCTGAACAATATGGTCCGGATCGGCCCGGAAACCATGCTCATACGCCACGATATCCAGGTCCGCACACCAGCGCAGCAGCTCCCCCGGCTGCAACAGAAAGTCCGGATTACGCGGCGTGTTGTATTGCTCGTTGCCCACCCCAAAGGTTTCGTAAACCAGCACCCCACCTGGCTCCAGGCTCTCCAGCAAAGTCGGCATCAAGGGACGCCACAGATACTTGGTCACCACCAGGGCATTGAACTTGCGCCCCGCGAAAGGCCAGGGACCGTTTTCGATATCAGCCTGGATAATTTCCCCGTAAGGCGAAGTCGCTGCCACCGCTTCCGGGTCCCGGTCTACACCGATCACGGTATTGCCGCGCTCGGCCAACCAGCGGGCATTGCGCCCCCGACCACAGGCCACATCCAGGACCGTGCCCGGATTCGGAATCAAATGGGCCCATGCCTGTAACCAGGCGCTGGCCTGTCCCCTGTCGTTCATCCTTACCCCTTTGCTAAGCAGACAAAACGCCCATGGTAACGCAGCAGTGGGCAAGCTCAAGCACAGCACTGGCCTGGGCTACAATTGGCCCCGATTCCACGCTATTTTTTTGAGGGTGTATGAAAGTTCTGCTGCAAAAACCCATATTGCTGATGGCCGTTCTGTGCCTGCCTTTATGGTTTGTCTACGGCAACTTCATCCTGGCCGCTGCCACCTCCATCCTGATCGGGATGCTGGTGGGCATGATCCGCACCCTGCACCAAGTGACCCAGGCCAAGAAAGCCAGCGCCAAGAGCGCCGCCCCGGCTTCTTCCGAGACACCTAACGACAAGCCCAACTGACGCCATGAACGTACTGTCCGCCCCTGCCCTACCACACGGTTTGCCTCCCCTGTCCGAGGAACTGAAAAAACACGTCGCACAGGTTAACGATTACTTGCTGGACCGCATTGCCGATGAAGGCGGTTTCCTGTCTTTCGACCAATGGATGCATCATGCGCTGTACGCCCCCCATCTGGGCTACTACACCGGTGGCAGCACCAAGTTTGGCAGCAATCAGCCCACAGGCGACTTTACGACGGCCCCCGAACTCTCCCCCCTGTTTGCTCAGACCTTGAGCCGTCAGGTCATGGAAGTACTGGAAGGCAGCCAATCCCTATCCATTCTGGAGTTTGGCGCGGGTAGCGGCGCTTTGGCCGAAGCGCTGATTACGGAGTTGCGCAAGCAAGGTATCGAGCCGCAGTATTCAATTCTGGAAGTATCGCCGGACTTGCGTGCGCGTCAGCAAGAGCGTCTGGCCCCCCTGCAAGCACAAGTGCAGTGGCTGGACAGCACACCGCACAGCTTCAAGGGTTGCGTGGTGGCTAATGAGGTTCTGGATGCCATGCCTGCCAGCCTGTTCACCTTTGATGTGGCTGGCAAGGTGCTGGAAGTAGGTGTCATTGCCGCAGACGACAGCACGGCCCAAGGCCTGCCAGCGCCTTTCTACCTGGCTACCCGCCCGGCTCCCGACCATCTGGCTTCGCTGGTGGCCGAGCGCGTGGAAGCGCAGCCCTTCTACCTATCCGAGATCAACCTGCAAGCCGAAGCCTGGGTGCGCAGCATGGGTACTTGGTTAAAGCAAGGCGCGGCCATTTTGATCGACTACGGTTTTCCGCAGCGCGAGTACTACCACCCGCAACGTGACAAAGGCACCTTGATGTGCCACTTCCGCCACTTTGCTCATGCCGAGCCGCTGGTGCTGGCTGGCTTGCAGGACATTACCGCCCACGTGGACTTCACCGCCATGGCGGATGCCGCCCTGGAGGCCGGTTTGGATGTTCTGGGCTACACCAGCCAGGCGCGCTTCCTGATGAATTGCGGCATTACCAATTTCCTGGCATCTCCGCCGGAAGACCCATCCCCCGCCGTGCAACAGCAATGGGCACAGACCATGAGTGCCGCCAACAAGCTGCTGTCTGAAGCGGAAATGGGGGAACTGTTCAAGGTGCTGATTATTGGGCGCGATATTCCGGCTCCCGTGCTGGGCACGATGAGCGGAGATCGACGCGAGCGTCTGTAAGTGTTTTCAGCTCCGGCCTTTGGCCGTTTCTGACTAAAGGGCGGTAAACCTGAACGGTGAAATGGCAAGGCACGTACCTTGCCATTTTTTTGCTGTAAATAACCACGCCCAAGCCAAGACCTCTAGCTACGGCAGCGGTGCAAAGAGGATCTTGCAGATCATCCTGTCTTGAAACCAGAAACCAGCTTGAATGGTCTATCTGTTCCTGAACCCAGAACAGAACCGCACACACGGCTCCAAGCCCACAAAAAAGATAAGCGGCCAATGGGCCGCTTATCTACTTGTGTACTCCGGACTGATCACTCACTACTCAACTGATTGCTCCAGGGCCGCCAGTCTGGCCGCACGCACCTCTTCACGGATTCTGCCAGGCTCAGCCTTGAATTTCGCCGCCACTGCACCTGCGTCCACACCAGCCATAACCATGCGCAGCTTATCCCACTCCCATTCCGGGACCGCTTCCAGACATGCAGCCGCATTGACCAACTGCATAAAGCGATCCGGCTTGCGCAAGGCATCCAGCGACTCCATCACCTGCAAGGCCGACTCCACATCTGCACGGGGTTGCTGCAAAGCAGGACTGCTCAGCAGTACGGGCAACAAACGGGCCTGATCGCGCCATTCCGACGGAGCACGAATCTGCTCCGCCACCTGCGCAGGCGTTTCTGAGACATGGCACAAAACAGCAAAGCAGCTTGCCAAATCCAACTGACGTTCTTTAGCGATCTGAACTTGCTCGCCCACCTGATCGTTGTAATTCAAACCAGGCATGACACGCTCTAGTGCGCCGACTTCCCGCAGTACCTCGAACATGCGAGCGGGCTGCTGGGCAGATAAACCTTTCGCTATTTCCAGATAGATGCGCTCAGGCACCAGCTCGTCCACTTCACCCTGCTCGACCAGCTCACGCGCCAAGGCCCAGGTATCGTCGGCCACGGTGAACTCGGAAAAGCGGGCGGCAAAACGTGCCAGACGCAGCAAGCGTACCGGGTCTTCGCTAAATGCGGTGCCCACATGCCGGAATAGACGGGCCTGCAAATCCGCCAAACCATTCAAGGGATCATGCAGATTCCCCGCCGCATCCACGGCCATGGCATTGATGGTCAGATCACGGCGACGCAAATCGTCCGCCAGGCTCACGTCTGTGCCGGTGTAAAAGGTAAAGCCCTTGTAGCCCCGGCCCGACTTGCGCTCAGTCCGGGCCAACGCGAACTCTTCTTTGCTATGGGGATTCAGAAAGACGGGAAAGTCGCCACCTACGGGAACAAAGCCTCGGGCAGCCAGGTCTTCGGGCCGGGCACCCACCACCACCCAGTCTTTGTCGCCCGCCGGCATACCCAGCAGGGCGTCACGCACCGCGCCGCCCACTACATAGACCTGCAAGCCTTCCAGAACAGGATCTGGCGGCCCCATCAGGGCCGCCAAGGCTGCTTGCTGTCTGTCATCTAGCATGGACGGACTCATCAAGGCGAAATCGTACCCAAACGCCCTTTGAGGGACTGCGGCTGACCGCTGAACATCATGGCGTAATAGGTCGCGTTGGAGAGCACGTTTTTCACGTACAAGCGCGTTTCAGTAAAAGGAATGGTTTCTGCAAAAATGGCCCCTTCTACCGGAGTGTTCAAGCGCGAGCGCCACTGGCGGGGACGACCTGGCCCTGCGTTATAGCCTGCCGATGCCAAGACCTGCGAGCCATCCAGCTGCCCCAGAACCATATTCAGGTAATTGGTGCCCAACACCGTGTTCACCTCGAACTCGTTCACACGGGAGGGAGAGAAGTCGCGCATATCGATCTTGTTGGCCACCCATTTGGCGGTGGCAGGCATCAGCTGCATCAAGCCCGACGCCCCGACTCCCGAGCGTGCATCGGTAATGAAGCGCGATTCCTGACGGATCAGGCCATACACCCAGGCCGGGTCCAGATTGATGGACTTGGCCTGCTCGGTTACGCGGCCTTCAAAGGGCGCGATAAAGCGCTGGCTGAAGTCGATCTCGTTCTTGGTCAACAGGGAGGTATTCACCACGCGATCATAGATATGCTGCTCGCGCGCGAACTCGGCTGCTGCACGCAACTGTCTGTCGTTCATGCCACGCAAGGCAAAGTTCCACTCGGGTACCGCTTCCGGACGCCAACCCAGCTTGAACAGCTCCACCGCACGCAGCAAGCCCGCATTGGTACGCGCATCCTGCATGTCCAACGGCGTCAAAGGCTGTGGCTGAGGGGGCAAGGACGGTGTCAGACCCAACTCTTCCGTGGCCAGCTGACCGTAGAAGTTCAGATCACCCACAATGGACTGGAACTTGGCACGAGCTTGCTCCTTATGCCCCAGCGCCTCATGAGCACGCCCCGACCAGTACACCCACACCGGCTCGGCCTTTTGCGCATCGTTCATCTTGTCGATGGCTGCAGAGACATGCTTCCACTCGATGGTGCCCTGACGCAACTCGGCGCGCACTTGCCAGGCGTTGTTGTAATCCGTCATGGGGGTACGACCGGAGCGGCGATACCATTTGGCCGCATCGTCCTCTACCCGCAAGGCACTGATCAGACCAAACTGGCCCCACACCCAATTCAGGTTTTCCTGGGGGATCTTGCCAGCCCAGGTACGGTCGATATAGGCCGCTGCAGCATCACGCTGACCACGACCCAGACGGGACAAGGCCAAGGACACCAGCTCCGGGTTGACCGAACTGTTGTTCACATTACGATCCAGCCACTTCTGCGGCGAAGCCATCAAGGCGGTGTAATCCTTCATTTGCGGCGCAGTGAAGATAATCGCAGCCAGGCGGCGGGCCTGGGATGTGCGGTTATTTTCCAGAGCATCACGCATCAGATCACGGACCTGATTCTTGCTGATCACTTTACGGGCGTACAACTGGTCCAGTGCCGACCAGCAGGCCTGGCTTGGAGAGAACGACGCCAGCAAGTCCTGCACATCCACAGGCTGACCGGCCACATTCTGTGCCGACGCTACTGCACACTTCACAGCCGAGGTAGGGGCGTGAACGGGGGCCAGCTCACGCACCAAAGCATAGTTGCCGGTACGCGCGGCCGCCACAATCCAGTCGGACTTCAGGCGATTTTCCAGATATTCGTCTTGATTGCCGCTCAGGAACAAACGAATTTGCTCATCGGGCACGGGCGTGGTCGTATCCTGCAAAATCCGACGCAAGCGCCAGTATTCGGCGTAAGAACCCAGAACAGGATCATTCGCGGCAACCGGAGCCAGAGCATCGAGCGCCGTCCAGCGCTTGGCCTGCATGGCATCACGGGCGTCAATCAAAGCCTGACGGGCCGTTGGCGGCACAGGCGGGACGCTATCCCAGCGGCGCACGGCTTCTTTGGCAGGCTGCAACACGACAGCTTGCTTGGCAACGGCAGGATCCGGGGAATGGGTCTGGGCTTGCGGCGACTGCGACCCCGCACAGCCGACCAAACCCAGAGCAAACACCACCAAAGCGCTCAAGGGCGGGCGAGGAAGCATGGATGCCATGCCCCAAGCTGGTGTTTTCTGGTACTTTAGCTGGTTGATACCCATAGTGACGGCCTTTAGAAAATCACCCATGATTCAGAACGTAGAGCATAACGCAGCCGCGCTGCGCACGCGACTAAAAGACCTGCGAGCCGGGCAGCCCTCCATCGACACCAACCGGGGCGCTTTGCTGATCCGGGGCCGTCTGTTTACCTGGCTGGCCACCAACCGCAGCCGCCTGCGTGAACAGGGCCGTGCCGAACCCACCACCATTGCCGCTTTCTGGCCTATGGCCCAGGAGCCGGACTTGCGCCCACTGCTGCTTCAATGGGTGGAAGAGGAAGGCATCAATGTCTGTTTGCCCGTTGTCAAAGAGGCCGATGCCCCTTTGAGCTTTGTCGAGTGGACACCCGAGACCGAAATGGAAAAGGGTCGCTACGGCATCGAAATCCCCATTTCCACTAAAATCATGCAACCGGATATTGTCCTGGTCCCCACCCTGGGCTACACCAGACAGGGTGATCGTCTGGGGTATGGCAAGGGTTACTACGACCGGACCTTGGCGGCGCTGAAAGAACAAAACCACGCTTTTACCAGCATTGGTATTGCCTGGGCAGTGGGCGATTTATCCGGCCAGGCCTACCAGCCCGCCCCGCACGACCAACGCCTGGACAGTATTCTGACTGATAAAGGCTGGGCTGTGCCCGCTCCGGAACTATAAGTAACCCGCTACCACAAACTGTTTAATCCAGAACTCTGTTTACCAAGCAGTTGATTAAACCGGGTCAGATGCTGGCTAGTCAGTTCCCCATGAAAAAACCCGCCAAATGAATGTGGCGGGTTTTTTATCGCGACGCGAAGTGCTTAGCGCCAGGTCAGATTCGGCAAGATAGCCATGCTCGCATCTGCCCCGTTCAGGGTGTACATGTGAATGCCAGGAGCGCCGCCATCGAGCAGGTCCTGACACAAGCGTGCCACCACATCGATACCGAAAGCACGAATCGATGCACGATCATCACCAAAATCGGCCAGTCGCAGTCGAATCCAGCGCGGCACTTCTGCACCGCACATGGTCGAGAACCGCAGCAACTGGGACGAGTTGGTAATGGGCATGATGCCCGGTGTGATCGGAATCGTGACTCCTTGCGCCTGGGCTCGCTCAACAAAGCTGAAATACGAGTCCGGGTTGAAGAAGTACTGCGTGATCGCACCGTGCGCACCTGCCTTGACCTTGTTCACAAAGTGACCCAGGTCGTCGCTAAAGCCTGTGGCCTGAGGGTGCATCTCGGGATAAGCGGCCACTTCGATATGAAAGTGTTCGCCATAGTTTTCGCGAATGAATGACACCAGATCGCTGGCATAGCGCAGTTCGCCCGCGTCACCACCCATACCCGAAGGCAAGTCACCGCGCAGGGCCACGATACGTCGTATGCCCTGATCGCGGTAATTGTCCAGCATCTCGCCAAGCTGCGCGGGCGCCGTACCAATGCACGACAAGTGCGGTGCGACATCAAAGCCCAGTTTTTGCAGCAGTGCTACCGCATCGACCGTGCCAGCACGGGTGGAGCCACCGGCTCCAAACGTCATGCTGACATAGGCGGGGTTCAAGCCCATCAAGGACTTGGCGGTGCGCACCAGTTTTTCCTGCGCCGCGATATCTCGCGGCGGGAAAAACTCCAGGCTCAAGGTTTGCTTGTTGCTCATTTCATTAACAATCCCGACAGCAGCCCGGAAACCAGACTGTAGACGATCGCCCCAATCACGGCCCACCAGAAGCCTTCAACCTGGAAGCCTTTGAGGATGGAGCCCGCAAACCAGAACACTAAGGCGTTGAGCACCAGAAGGAACAAGCCCAAAGTCACAATAGTGATGGGCAAGGTCAGCACAATCAGCAAAGGTTTGACCAAGGTATTGAGCAGGCCCAGTACCAGCGCAGCGATCAGTGCCGAGCCAAACGAGGCAACCGTAATACCAGGCAGGATGTAGGCGACAACCAGCAGGGCAACAGCATTCAGGATCCAGACAAGTAGCAAAGTCATGATAGGGCTCCAAGAATAGGCGTCCGAAGACGCCGGTGCGTTTTAGTAGCGGTAGTGCTCAGCCTTAAATGGCCCTTGCACAGGTACGTTGATGTAATCCGCCTGCGCCTGAGACAAGGTCGACAAGTTCACACCCAATTTCTTCAAGTGCAAACGAGCGACTTTTTCGTCCAGATGCTTGGGCAGTACATATACTTTACCCGTTTCGTAGTTCTCGCCACGAGTGAACAGTTCAATTTGTGCAATGGTCTGGTTCGTGAACGAAGCCGACATCACAAAAGAGGGGTGGCCAGTAGCACAACCCAGGTTCACCAGGCGGCCCTTGGCCAGCAGAATGATGCGCTTGCCATCAGGGAAAATGATGTGATCAACCTGAGGCTTGATCTCTTCCCACTCCAGATCTTCCACCGAGGCCACATCGATTTCATTGTCGAAGTGACCAATATTGCACACGATGGCCTGATCTTTCATGCGTTCCATGTGCGAGCGGTCGATCACGTGGTAGTTACCAGTGGCGGTCACGAAGATGTCGGCCTTGTCAGCAGCTTCTTCCATGGTCACAACGCGGTAGCCTTCCATCGAGGCTTGCAGGGCGCAGATAGGGTCAATTTCGGTAACCCAAACCTGGGCGCGCAAGGCGGCCAGTGCTTGAGCACAACCTTTACCCACGTCACCGAAGCCGCAAACCACGGCGATCTTGCCGGCAACCATCACGTCGGTAGCACGCTTGATACCGTCTACCAGGGACTCGCGGCAGCCGTACAGGTTGTCGAACTTGGACTTGGTCACCGAGTCGTTCACGTTGATGGCAGGGAAAGCCAGTTCGCCTTTCTTGGCCATCTGGTACAGACGGTGCACGCCTGTGGTGGTCTCTTCGGTCACACCCTTGATTTGGGCCAGACGGGTGGAGTACCAGGTTTTGTCGTTTTGCAGACGGGCACGAATGGAGGCGAACATGACGCGCTCTTCTTCGCTGCCGGGTTTGTCCAGAACGGACAGGTCTTTTTCTGCACGGGCACCCAGGTGCAGCAACAAGGTAGCGTCGCCACCGTCGTCCAGAATCATGTTGGCCTGCTCACCGGGCCAATCGAAAATGTCGTGGGCGTATTGCCAGTATTCTTCCAGGGTTTCGCCCTTGACGGCGAACACAGGCACGCCAGATGCGGCAATGGCAGCGGCAGCGTGATCTTGAGTGGAGAAGATATTGCACGATGCCCAGCGCACTTCAGCGCCCAGGGCAGTCAGGGTTTCAATCAGAACCCCAGTTTGGATTGTCATGTGCAAACTGCCGGCAATGCGCGCGCCCTTCAGGGGCTGGGAGGCAGCAAATTCCTCGCGGGTGGCCATCAGGCCAGGCATTTCGGTCTCGGCAATGGTCAGCTCGCGGCGGCCCCATTCAGCCAAGGAAATATCGGCAATTTTGTAATCGGTAAAAGTCACAGTCGGGCTCCGTTATACGGCACGCAGACTGCAGGGAGAGCAAATGAATTCTCACCAGCAGCCCGCCATGCAGGTCGTGGTGAGCGTCGTTCTCCAAGGTGGATACCACCTATCCATGCCCCGAGCCTGGCAAGACCGTGAGTCTTGTCGCAACGCCCCTCGAGGATGGCAAATGAATGTGGGTGATTGTACTCGTTTGGATCGTCTTGGGAAGACAGCTCCACGGGTAAAAATCATAATTTCTTCTCATGAGACTGGCACTTGCCCGTCCCACCCAGCGTTGCTGGCTGACTGGTTTCCCGGCCCCGACAACGCTGTCAAACTGCAGCAAAGCGCCGCCCGCAAGCGGCCTTTGCCTATCCGCACATCGCTTAGATAGCCTGACGCAAAGCCTGGGCCTTGTCCGTGGCTTCCCAGCTGAACTCGGGTTCGCTGCGGCCAAAGTGACCGTAGGCAGCAGTCTTGGTGTAGATGGGACGCTGCAGATCCAGCATTTCGATGATGCCGCGTGGGCGCAGATCGAAATGTTGGCGAACCAGCTTGGCGATCTCGGTGTCGGGGATCACGCCTGTGCCTTCGGTGTAGATGGTGATATTGATAGGCTCGGCCACACCAATGGCGTAGCTCAATTGCACCTGACACTGGCGAGCCAGACCGGCTGCCACAATGTTCTTGGCCACGTAACGAGCGGCGTAGGCAGCGGAACGGTCCACTTTGGAGGGGTCCTTGCCGGAGAAAGCACCACCGCCGTGAGGGCATGCGCCACCGTAGGTATCCACAATGATCTTGCGACCAGTCAGACCGCAATCGCCTTGAGGGCCACCAATCACGAACTTGCCGGTGGGGTTTACCAGGAAGCGGGTTTTCTCGGTCAGCAGGTCCGAAGGGAAGCATGGACGAATGATGTGTTCGATCACGGCTTCGTGAATGTCTTTCTGGGACATTTCAGGCGCGTGCTGAGTGGACAGCACCACAGTATCCACTTCGGTAGGACGGCCATCCACGTAGCGGAAGGTCACCTGGGATTTGGCGTCAGGGCGCAACCAGGGCAGACGGCCATCTTTGCGCAGCTCGCTCTGGCGCTGCACCAGGCGGTGGGCGTACCAGATAGGAGCAGGCATCAGATCAGGGGTTTCGTCGCACGCGTAGCCAAACATCAGCCCCTGGTCGCCAGCGCCCTGGTTCAGCAACTCTTCTGGGCTGCGATCCACACCTTGGGCGATATCGGGCGACTGCTTGTCATAGGCCACCAGTACGGCGCAGGACTTGTAATCAATGCCGTAATCGCCATTGTCATAGCCAATGCGCTTGATGGTGTCACGGGCAACCTGGATGTAATCCACGTTGGCGTGCGTGGTGATCTCGCCAGCCAGCACCACCAGACCGGTATTGCACAAGGTCTCGGCAGCAACACGTGCCTGAGGATCTTGCTCGAAAATAGCGTCCAGGATGGCGTCGGAG
Source organism: Alcaligenes nematophilus (assembly GCF_026344155.1). Classification (NCBI taxonomy): domain Bacteria; kingdom Pseudomonadati; phylum Pseudomonadota; class Betaproteobacteria; order Burkholderiales; family Alcaligenaceae; genus Alcaligenes; species Alcaligenes nematophilus. The sequence continues at coordinate 616,450 of NZ_JAPKMZ010000002.1, forward strand.
ATCTGGTCAGCTACCTTGTCGGGGTGGCCTTCAGAAACGGATTCGGATGTAAAGAGAAAGTCGTTGTTGTTCACAGCGTAGCTTCCTTGAATAAGGGCTGATAATCAGCACGAGGTTGAACAAACTGCGTTGCACCTCGAAGCCAGCGATGTGGATACGATAGACGGGGCGCGACGCTTTAGCGGTTTATAGTGGGCAGTTTGCTGCCCGATCGCTCCGCAAGTTGTCGTTTAACTCAGCGATACAATCCATTTTAAGCGAAAATACGTATTTATTTCAGCAAAACTTCACACTAAAGGATTGCCTGGCCCATGCTCGCGGCACTTTTACGTCTGATGGCTCGTCTGCCTTTACCCGTTCTTCATGGGCTGGGCAAAGGAATAGGACGCCTGATTTACGCTTTTCCCGGACGCTACCGCCGCCGTCTGCAAAGCCACTGCCGACAAGCGGGTTACGACTCCCCTGCCTTTTTCCGGCAAGCGGCCGGACAAACCGGCGCCATGATCCTGGAAACACCGCGCGTCTGGCTGCATCCGCAAGCCTGTCTGGCCCGCTGCACCGTTGATGATGTGGCCTTGCTGGAGGCCACCCATGCCGAAGGACGCGGCGTGCTGTATCTGACTCCGCACTTGGGCTGCTTTGAAATTACGGCACGTTATCTGGTGGGTTTAGGCCCGCTGACCGTGATGTTTCGCCCACCACGCCAGGCCGTACTGGAACCCCTGATGGTGGAGTCACGTGAACTGCCCGGCCTGCATGCCGTCCCCGCCAATATGAAAGGTGTGCGTGAATTTGTCCGCGCGTTTCGCAAAGGTGAATCGGTAGGCATGTTGCCCGACCAGGTTCCCAGCGGTGGCGATGGCGTATGGGCACCCTTTTTTGGCCGCCCTGCCCTGACCATGACACTGGCTGGCAAGCTGGCCCGTCAGTCCGATGTGCCTGTGATTGTGACCGCTGCCGAGCGCCTGCCTAAAGGGCGCGGCTGGCATATTCACACCTTGCGCCTACCCGAGCCGTTGCCCGAAGACCCGACGGAACTGGCCACCCTGATCAACGAATCCATGGAAAGCTTGATACGCCGTTTCCCCACCCAGTATCTGTGGGGCTATAACCGCTACAAGATTCCCCACGATGCGCCCCCTTTGCCTGGCGATACCACCCCATGAGTTTTAATTCTTACCCGCTGCTCAAATCCGTTTTCACCTACTTTGGCCGTGCCTCGGTACGCACGCGCCAGCGTTGGGGTGCTGTGCTGGGCGGGCTGGTGCATCGCTTTGCCTCCCGCCGCCGTCATATCGTGCGTACCAATCTGGATCTATGCTTTCCAGACACGCCCGAGAGCACCCGTCGCGAGTGGGAAAAGCAGCACTTTCGCCTGCTGGCCCAATCCTATCTGGACCGGGGCCTGCTCTGGTTTGGTTTGCCCAGCACTATTCTGAACACTCTGCATCTGACGGGCGAAGAACACATCACCCAGGCTCTGGAACAGGGTCGCAAGGTCATGCTGCTGGTGCCTCACTTTCTGGGTATGGATGCGGCGGGCACACGCCTGTCCATGTCCATCTCGCCCTTGGTTGCCTTTTACACTCCCCAACGCGACCCCCATGTGGATCGCCTGATGTACGAAGGCCGTAGCCGCTTCTCCTCCGTCCCGCTGATTTCTCGCAAAGACGGCATTCGCGGTCTGATGCGTGCGCTGCAAAAGGGCCAGCCGATTTATTACCTGCCTGATATGGACTTCGGCACCAAGGGCTCGGCCTTTGTGCCCTTTTTCAATGTCCCGGCGGCCACGCTCTTGTCCACAGCCCAGATCGCACGCAACCAGGACGCGCTGGTGATTCCGGTTATTTCCCGCGTGGACGCCGAGACTGGTCACTACCATATTCAGGTGCTGGAACCCATGTCCGACTTTCCGGGTGAAGGCAGCCTGGAAGAAGCTACGGAACGCATGAATGCCCTGATCGAAAAATATGTGCGCGAAGACCCGCCGCAGTATTATTGGGTACATCGACGCTTCAAAACCCGTCCTGAAGGTCAACCCGGCATCTACTAGGCCCCCATCATGCACAGCCCCACCACACTCCAGCCCGCTTCCTCGCTTTGGCGTTTCAGCAAAATGCACGGCGCGGGCAATGACTTTGTCATGCTGGATGGTGTCAGGCAAAGCATTGAAATGACTCCCGAACGCGCCCGCGCGCTGGCGGATCGTCACTTTGGCATTGGGGCGGACCAGATCTTGCTGGTTGAAGCCGCAACCGAACCCGGCGCGGATTTCCGATACCGCATATTCAACGCTGACGGTGGCGAGGTCGAGCATTGCGGCAACGGCGCTCGCTGCTTTGTCCGCTTCGTACACGAACAAGGCCTGTCCTCGGCCAACCCTTTACGAGCACAAATTCGCACCGGCATCATCAGTTTGAATGACGATCCGGAGCTTGGCGTGGATGTCATGATGGGCACCACCCGATTTGCCCCTGCCGATGTCGCTTTTGACCCTAGCGGGCTGGAACAGAAAATTCAGGGCGAAGATACGCTGTGGCTGCTGCCCGTGCCCGGTCAAGCCGAACCTGTCGCCCTGTCGCTGGTGTCCATCTCCAATCCGCACGCCGTGCAGGTGGTAGACGATGTGCTGCAGGCTCCGGTTGCCAGCGTCGGCCCCTTCATCGAATCTCATCCGCGTTTTGCTCAGAAGGTCAACGCCGGTTTCATGCAGGTTCTGGACGCCCATCACATCAAGCTGCGCGTCTACGAGCGCGGCGCCGGTGAGACCCTGGCCTGCGGTACAGGCGCTTGTGCGGCTGTGGTGGCAGGCATACGGCGGGGATTGCTCCAAAGCCCGGTTGTCGTTGATACTCGTGGAGGCAGTCTGCGCATTGAATGGGACGGACAGGCGCTACGCATGAGCGGCCCGGCCCAAACCGTCTTTACCGGACAAGTCGATATAGATGCACTGTGTGCGTCCCTAGCCAGAAAGGAAACCTTCTAGACATGGATACCCCCAACAGCCTTAGCGCCGTGGAAGTGGCCCAGTTTTTGAAAGCCAACCCTGATTTCTTCGACGCGCATGCCGATGTTTTTTCCAAACTGATGGTGCCGCACCCCCATCAAAGCCGCGCTATTTCACTGGGCGAGCGCCAGATCATGCTGCTGCGCGAGCGCGGCAAGAAAACCGAGCGCCAACTGGCCACGCTGGTCGCCAATGCCCGTGGCAATGAAAAAATTTCGCGCCAACTGCACCAATGGAACTGCCAGATGCTGGCCGAGTCCGACCCGGCAGCCCTGCCCGCACTGATCTGCAGCAGTCTGGAGCGCATCTTTGAAATGCCCGTTGTCCGTCTGCACTGCTGGAATCCGGACGAAGTGCTGGCTGACGACGCCCTGGTCAGCTGGGCCTACACCTTGATCAACCCCTATTGCGGCGCTCGACGCGAACAGGAGTTTCTGGCCGATTTGCAGCAAGACGCGCAATCGGTGGCCATTGTGCCCTTGACGTTTCCGGAGTCGAACACCCTGTTTGGTCTGCTGGTTCTGGGCTCGCCTGAAGCCACGCGTTTTACGGCCGATATGGGTACGGACTTTCTGGAAGGCATTGGCGAATTGTGCAGCGCCGCCCTGCAGCGTTTGTACAAGCCCAGCAGTGTTGTTCAAAGCGAATGTCCGGCCTGAAAAAACAAGATCACTCCCCTTCTGGGGACACGCCTCAAAAGCAGCCAGCCGCCCCCCAGGCCCTCAGCCCGGCCATGCAAAGCTGGCTGCATCAACTAAGCCACGAAAAACGCTATTCGGAACACACCCTTAGTGCGTACCGTAATGATTTGCGCCACTTGCTGGCGCAGTACCCAGGTACAGACCCCGACACACTGACTCAAAGCCAGTTGCGACAGGCTGCCGCCCGCTTGCATGCGCAGGGCCTGGCACCACGCAGCCTGGCCCGCATTCTGGCAGCCTGGCGTGGTTACTATCAAGCGCGCACTAAAGAACTGGGTTGGCCCTTGAACCCTGCAGCCAGCCTGAAGGCACCCAAGATAGGCCGCCCTCTGCCCAAGGCCTTGTCCGTAGACCAGACCCAGCAGCTATTGGACCGCCCCACCGCCCCCATTCAGGACGACCCGGTCAGCTGGCGCAATCAGGCCATGTTTGAATTGTTTTATTCCAGCGGACTACGTTTGTCCGAGCTGGTCAGCCTGGACACGCACTATCACCAGGACGCGCACTACCAGTCCAAGAGCTGGTTACTGCTGGATGATCGTGAGCTGGTGGTCAGTGGCAAAGGCGGCAAGACACGCCGCCTGCCTGTCGGGGAGAAAGCGCTGCATGCCTTGCAGCAGTGGCTGGAAAAACGCCCGGCTTTGGCATCACTGGCGACCAGCGCAGATGCCAGTGCGGCCCTGTTTCTGGGTGCCCGTGGAGCCCGCATTCACCCACGCGTGGTGCAGCAAGAACTGGAAAACTATGCCCGCGCCAGCGGCCTGCCAGTGCATGTCCACCCGCACAGCTTGCGTCACAGCTTTGCCAGCCATTTGCTGCAATCAGCACGAGACTTGCGGGCGGTGCAGGAACTATTGGGTCATACCAATATTTCCACGACTCAGATTTATACCCGTCTGGACTTCCAGCATCTGGCCCAGGCTTACGATCAGGCCCACCCTCGGGCACAACGCAAGAACCGGGCCAGTGACAAGCCGGAGGAGTGAATCAGGGCTGCAAGGCCTTGACCAACTGGTCTGTATTCGAGCGCATCATGCCCAGGTAGGTATCCACGCCCGAGCCTGGGGCTCCCAAAGCATCGGAATACAAGGTGCCGCCGACTTTGGCGCCGGTCTCCCGTGCCACTTGCTCGACCAGTTTTGCGCTGACCGTGTTTTCCACAAAAATGGCCTGAATCTGCTCGCTACGCGCTTGCTGGATGATCTGCGCAATATCACGGGCTGAAGGCTCCGCCTGGCTGGATACCCCCACCAAGGGAATGAAACGGATGTCGTAAGCCTTGCCCATATAAGAGAAAGCATCGTGCGAGGTAATGACCTTGCGCTTTTCTACCGGCACCGCCTGCAGGCGGGTTTTGATGGAATCGTCCAGCTCCTGAATGCGCTGTGCGTAATCCTTGGCGCGACGCTGGTAGTACTCGGCATTGGCCGGATCAGCCTGCTCCAGACCTTTGCTGATATTACGAACATAGATCTGTGCCAGGCCCAGGCTTTGCCAGGCGTGGGGGTCCTGGCTGCCGTGCTGATGACTATGGTCATGCCCGCCGTGGGACTGTGTATCCTCTTTGGCGTGGGTCTGCTCATGGTCGTGGGCATGCTCAGGTTCGGAGTCGTGACCGTGGTCATGGTCATGGTCATGGTCATGGTCATGGTCATGGTCATGACCAGCATGATCCTCGTGTCCGCCACCTTCAAATGCCAAAGGCGTAATACCTTCTGTCGCCACGACTTGCGGCCCTTTATAGCCTGCTGCCTGCTGCAAGCGTGGCAACCAGGTCTCGAACTCCAGACCATTGATCACCAGCAGTTGCGCGTTAGCCAAGGTCTTTGCATCACTGGGACGCGGCTCAAACGAATGGGCATCCCCATTGGCGGGCACAATCGTGCTGGCCATAACCTTGTCGCCGCCTATCTCCTTGACCATATCGTTCAAAATCGAGAAGCTGCTGACCACACGCAAAGGCTCCGCCTGCACCGACAGGCTGGCCGCCAGCAAGCCCAGGGCCAGCACCGTGCGGCCTGAGTAAATGTCTCGCATTTTCATCAATCGTGCTCCAAGAGAGAGGCCATGCGCCGACGCCGTGCACGCCATTGGGAATAAGCACGCAGCAAACCGCCTTGGGGGCCAAAGGTGATAGAAAGAAAATAGAAGGCGCCGGCTGCCAGAATAATCGCGGGCGAAGCAGGCACGTTGTAGTAGTACGAGAACAGCAGGCCCAGATAGGCGCTGATCATGCCCAGCAAGGCCGCCACCAGCATCTGACGACCAACGGAATACACCCAGAATCGGGCCGAGGCAGCGGGCAGCATCATGATCCCCACCACCATCAAGGTTCCCAGCACCTGGAAGCCAGCCACCAGCGTGATGACCAGCATGAACAAGAACAACATATGGACGACGGAACCGCGCCCGCCTTGCGTGCGCAAAAAGATCGGGTCCATGCACTCCAGCACCAGAGGCCGGAACACCAAAGCCAGAATAATCAGCGTAACCGTGGTGCTGCTGGTCACCAGCAGCAAGGAGGCATCATCCAGGCCCAGCACCGTGCCAAACAGCACATGGATCAAATCCATATTGGAGCCGCGCAAGGACACCAGCAGCACCCCCAGCCCCAGGGATACCAGGTAGAAGGCCGCAAAACTGGCGTCCTCCCGTTGTGGTGTCAGGCGGGCCACCAGTCCGGCCAGCAAGGCGACAACCAGGCCGGTAATCATGCCGCCTATGGCCATCGCGCTTAAAGACAGGCCCGCCGTCAGAAATCCAACCGCCACACCGGGCAGGATGGCATGTGCCATGGCATCACCCATCAGGCTCATGCGGCGCAACACCAGGAATACCCCCAAAGGTCCGGCCGCTGCAGCCAGGGCGAAAGAACCAGCCAGTGCGCGCTTCATGAAACCAAAGTCCATGAAGGGGCCAAACAGCACATCAATCAGCGCCATCATAGGTAGTCCCCCGCACACAAATGGCGAGCCAGATGCAGGTTCTCGGGAGTTAGCACCGCTTCAGTTTCCCCCCAACCCACTACCTGACCGGCAAGCAGCACGGTTTGCGGAAAACAGCTACGCACCATATCCAGATCATGCAGCACGGCCATCACGGTACGGCCCTGTTTGTGCCAGTCCAGAATCAGGTTCATCAATTCGTCCGAGGTTGCGCGGTCCACCGCAGCAAACGGCTCGTCCAGCAACAAGATCTGGGCGTCCTGCATGATCATGCGGGCAAACAGGGCTCGCTGTAATTGCCCACCCGACAAAGTGCCAATGGAGCGACGCGCAAAGTCGGCCAGCCCCACCTGCTCCAGCGCATGACCAATGCGTTCGTGCTCGGCTTTGGGGAAACCACCCCAGGCGCCCACACGCTTCCAGGCTCCCATGGCCACCAGATCATGCACCGTCACCGGGAAACTTTTGTCCAGATCGCCCATCTGCGGCAACAAGGCCAGCTGATTCAGAAAACCGCTGTCGACAGCAATGCGCCCTTTCAGGGGATTGATCTGCCCGGTCAGCCCTTTTAGCAAGGTGGATTTACCAGCACCGTTAGGCCCGACGATAGCCGTCAAAGAGCCTCGGTTAAAACAGCCGCTGATATCACGCAGAGCGATTTTGTCTTTCCAGCCCAGCGCCACATGGTCAAGCTCGATCAAGGTTTGGTGTGAACTCATGCCTCTACCATGCACCCAATGCCCAGGTGGTCAGCAACCACAGGACTGCTGACACGCACAAAGCGCCCAGTACGCGCTGCCCGGCCGAGGCCAGCAAGAGCGAACGACGAGGTGCCGGACTGCGGAAAGTCGAGGGAAATTGAGGACAGGACATGAAACAGGGATAATGCGGCTAGATTGGGAATAATTTAATTTTCCAAAGATGTTATAACATAACAAACAACCCATCAAGCGCCATGCCTGTACATATTCTTACGCCCAACGCCATTGAAGATCAGCTCGCTACCGCTGAACAGCTTTGTCTGGAACGCGGTAAACGGCTGACTTCAATTCGCCGCCAGGTGCTGGAAATCCTGATTCAGGCCCAGCGCAGTTTGCGCGCCTACGAACTGCTGGATCTGGTTCGCGAGTTCCAGCCCGGCGCCAAACCCCCTACCGTTTACCGCGCCCTGGACTTTCTGACTGAAGAAGGCCTGATCCACCGCCTGGATGCCGTCAATGCCTGGACGGCCTGTGTGGATGCCGGCGGCCACCCGCACGACTTGCTGATTGTCTGCACCCAGTGCGGCACCGTGGTGGAGCTGTGCGCTCCGGACCTGAGCCAAAGGCTGGCCGACTGTGTGCGCGGAGCGGGCTTTGCCCTGTCCGGCCACGAAACTGAATTGCGCGGCCTGTGCCAACGTTGCGTTGCAGCTAAAAACGAGCGAAAACCCTTATCTGCCCCCTAAAACGTGGTATTTTGCCGCCAATCGGTATATATTCCCCGATCTATTGGCAAACCTCTGTGAATTTTTACAGATCACCGTTTGCCCAACAGGCAAGGCTGTGATGTAATCGCACGTTGTTTTCGTGCGGAGCAGATGGGTGCAGGAAGCCGCGGTTGGTGCCGTGCCTTGTACCTTTCGCCCGCCACTGCGAGGCATGTTTATGAACGCGGCATCAGATCTGAACAACATGGTTCCAGTCACTGTTCTGACTGGTTTTTTGGGCGCTGGTAAAACCACGCTGCTCAAGCGCATCCTGAGCGAATATCACGGTCGACGCATTGCCGTCATCGAAAACGAATTCGGGCCCGAAGGTATCGACAACGAACTGTTGGTGCAGGACTCCGAAGAAGAAATCGTTGAACTGAGCAATGGTTGCGTATGTTGCACCGTGCGTGGTGACCTGATGCGCACCCTGAATGATTTGCGCGTTCGCCGCCAGGCAGGCGAACTGAAGTTCGAGCGCGTCATCATCGAGACCACCGGCATGGCTAACCCCGGCCCGGTCTGCCAGACCTTCTTCATGGACGATGATATTGCCGACTACTATCGGCTGGACGCGGTCATCACGGTCGTGGATGCCAAACACGGCATGGCCACACTGGACCAGCAAGAAGAAGCTCAAAAACAAGTTGGTTTTGCGGACCGCCTGTTGATCTCCAAAAAAGATCTGGTCAACGACGTGGATTACGAGGCCCTGCGTGCCCGTCTGATCCGCATCAACCCGCGAGCCACGATTACGCCGGTTCACTTCGGTGAAACCGACATCAAGGATTTGCTGGAAGTCAGCGGTTTCAACCTGAATTCCATTTTGGACATTGATCCTCAATTCCTGGCAGAGCAACACCCCGATGCGGCGGACGGCCATGATCACCACCACGATCATGCCCACGGCGACGAAGGCGAGTGCGGTCCGGGCTGCGGACACGATCACCATCATCACCACCACGAGCACGCAGCTCACAATGACGAGATCGGGGCTTTCGTGTTCCGTTCGGACCGTCCTTTCGACCCCGAGCGTCTGGAAGATTTCCTGTCGGGCATTGTCCAGGTATTTGGACCAGATCTGATGCGCTACAAGGGCATCCTGTATCTGAAGGGCATCAATCGCCGTATGCTGTTTCAGGGCGTACACATGATGATGAGCGCCGAGCCTGGCAATGCCTGGCTGGCCAAAGATAAAAAGGGCACCAAGCTGGTCTTTATTGGCCGCAAATTGCCACAAGACATATTCACCCAGGGCCTGGAGAATTGCCTGGTTTGAATTAATAATTATTCAGTAAATGCGGAGCGATTGCGCGTGACGACAGTTACAGGCTCCCAGACGTCAACAAGAGGTAAGCATCATGGCAACTAAGTCACATGACAGTACTACAACCCTGCTGACCGAGCAGGAGCTTTTGGCGATGCCTGAGTCAGACTACATGAACGCCGCCCAGCTGGAGTTTTTCAAGCATCGCTTGCGCCAGCTGGAGCAAGACATTCTGGCCAACGCGGGTGCTACAACGGAAAACCTGCGTGAAACCCAGTTCGTTCCTGACCCGGCTGACCGTGCCACGATCGAAGAAGAACACGCTCTGGAGCTGCGTACCCGCGACCGCGAACGCAAACTGCTCAAGAAAGTGCAACAGTCCATCGCCCTGATCGATTCGGGCGAATACGGCTGGTGTGAGGAAACTGGCGAGCCCATCGGCCTGCCACGTTTGCTGGCACGCCCAACGGCTAACCTGTCTCTGGAAGCCCAGGAGCGTCGCGAGAAGCGCCAAAAGATGTTTGGGGATTGATAGGCGGCAAGGCCTATCACCCTGATAAAAAGCCCGCCCGATCATTCTGGCGGGCTTTTTTGTGGGTCACCCAACTCGATCCAACCCACTTGTGTACGCTGCTGAAAATAAGCAGGCTCAAAAAAGCCGGCTGCGTCTACCGCTAGCAGGCCAACAGGCTGCTTGCACGCCAAGAAGCCAGGCGACATACGAGAACCCCTGCCGCAGCCCCTGCCAAGGGAAGCCACCCTGTTTCAGCCCGGTTTCCAGGCACGACCCTCAGTCGGCAAAAACTTCCTGCTGTCATGCGCTTGAAATTTCCTTCCGGGCCCCCAGATGGGAACCTTAAAGGAAGGAAATCATGGAACAATTTCACGCCACTACTATTGTCTGTGTACGCCGCGGAGATCAGGTCGCCATTGGCGGCGATGGTCAGGTCACCCTGGGCAATATCGTCATCAAGGGCACGGCCCGCAAAATTCGCCGTTTGTACAACGACAGCATCCTGGCCGGTTTTGCCGGTGCGACGGCTGACGCCTTCACCTTGCAAGAGCGCTTTGAAGCGAAGCTGGAAAAGCACCAGGGCAACCTGCTGCGCGCCGCCGTCGAACTGACGCGCGACTGGCGCACCGACCGCGTTCTGCGCCGTCTGGAAGCCATGCTGTTGGTGGCGGACAAGGAGCACACGCTGGTGCTGACCGGCAATGGCGACGTGCTCGAACCCGAACATGGCCTGGCCGCCATCGGCTCGGGCGGCTCCTATGCCCAATCTGCCGCCATGGCCTTGCTGCAAAACACCGATATGGCTCCCGCCGACATCGTCAAGAAATCGTTGGAGATCGCAGGTGATCTGTGCATCTACACCAACCAGAACCATATCGTCGAAACACTCTGACAGCCGGATACACCACCATGTCTACACCTAATATGACTCCCGGAGAGATCGTCTCCGAACTGGACAAGCATATCGTTGGCCAGGGCAAGGCCAAGCGCTCCGTGGCCGTGGCCCTGCGCAATCGCTGGCGCCGCCAGCAGGTTGCCGAGCCCCTGCGTAGCGAGATCGTCCCCAAGAACATTCTGATGATCGGACCCACCGGCGTGGGTAAAACCGAAATCGCCCGTCGTCTGGCCAAGCTGGCCAACGCGCCTTTCATCAAGGTCGAAGCCACCAAGTTCACGGAAGTGGGCTATGTAGGCCGCGACGTTGAAACCATCATTCGCGATCTGGTGGATATTTCGGTCAAGCAAACCCGCGAAATCGAAATGCGCCGTGTGCGCACCCAGGCCGAGGAAGCCGCTGAAGACCGTATTCTGGACGTGCTGGTGCCCCCTTCGCGCGATGCTCACGGTCAACCCCAACGCGAGGACAACTCTGCCCGCCAGGTGTTCCGCAAGCGCCTGCGTGAAGGCAAGCTGGACGATACCGAGATTGAAATCGAGATGGCCCAGGCCATGCCTCGCATGGAAATCATGGCCCCTCCCGGCATGGAAGAGATGACCGAGCAGTTGCGCGGCATGTTCTCCGGTCTGGGTCAGGAAAAGACCAAGGCTCGCAAGCTGACGGTCAAGGAAGCCTTCAAGCAACTGACCGAAGAAGAAGCGGCCCGCCGCGTCAATGAAGACGATTTGCGCACTGCTGCAGTGGCCAACGCCGAGCAGAACGGCATCGTGTTCCTGGACGAGATCGATAAGATCACGGCGCGAGGCGAGAGCCAGGGCAGCGGCGGCGATGTGTCCCGCCAAGGTGTGCAGCGCGACCTGCTGCCTTTGGTAGAAGGCACCACCGTCACCACCAAATACGGGGTGGTACGTACCGACCACATCCTGTTTATTGCCTCGGGTGCGTTCCACCTGTCCCGCCCATCGGATCTGATTCCTGAACTGCAAGGCCGCTTCCCCATCCGTGTGGAACTGGAATCGCTAAGCGCCCAGGATTTTGTACAGATTCTGTCCACGACCGACGCTTCGTTGACCAAGCAATACGCAGCCTTGCTGGGCACCGAAGACGTACAGCTGGACTTCCGCCCCGACGGTATCCAGCGTCTGGCCGAGTTGGCCTTTGAGGTCAACGAGCGTACCGAAAACATTGGTGCCCGTCGCCTGTACACCGTTATGGAAAAACTGCTGGAAGAGCTGTCCTACAGCGCTGGCAGCCACGGTGAACAAAACGTGGTCATTGATGCGGACTACGTGAACAAACAGCTGCAGGAAACCGCAGCCAGCCAGGATCTGGCGCGCTACGTGCTGTAAGCCTGACTTCGGTCGGACATGAAAAGGGGGCAGATTTCTCTGCCCCTTTTTTTACATTCCGCTTGCAGACCACACCCAACACGGCAACAGGCTCTACCCTGTCAACGTAAACGCGATGGTCATCACATCACCCTGTCATCTCGACCACGAACCCACGCCAGTGTTTCGCCTGCGTCGGAGATGAAAAAAACCGGGCGAACCCGGCTTTTATCAACCCACTCAAGCGGGCTTACTTGCTGATCTTGGTGACCACGTAATCACCACCGTCACGTTTGGCAGTGAACTTTACCTTGTCACCCGGTTTGATGTTGGCCAGCAAGGCGGGATCAATTTTGTACACCAATGTCATGGCGGGCAGTTCCAGGTCGCTGATCTCACCATGCTTGATGGTAATTTTGCCGGCCTCGGCATCCAGTCGGCGCACTTCACCCGAGGCGCTGGCTTCCTGAGCCTGGGCGACCACGACATATGCCGAGCCAGCTACCACACCCAAAGTTCCCAACGCCAAGGCTGCGCTTCGTTTCGTCCACGTCATTTTTCACTCCTGCAAATTGGGCAGAGCCAGACAATTAGCTCATAATGCCTACTTTCGGACGCCTGATGCGTCTGTTTCCGATCAAGCATAACGCTAAACCTTTGCAAAAGCATGAGCGAATTTATTAAAGGGTATGTGCTGCGTCCAGCCACCCCCGCAGACCTTCCCGCCATTTTGGGCCTGATGCGCGATATGGCCGCCTTTGAGAAACTGGAGCATATTTTCAAGGCCAGCGTTGAGTCTCTGCGCAACAGTTTCTTCTCCGACGAGCCCAGTGCCTACTGCCTGGTCATTACTCCCGAAGATCAGCCCGACGCACCAATTTCTTACATTATGTGGTTTTACAACTACTCCAGTTTCCTGGATCGCCGCGGCATCTATCTGGAGGATTTGTATATAGACCCGGCCCACCGCAAGCACGGTCTGGGCGCTGCGGCCCTGCGCCATCTGGCTCAAATGGCCGTGGCCCAAGGCTGTGGCCGCCTGGAGTGGGTAGTACTGGACTGGAACCAGAACGCCATCGACTTCTACAAGTATCAGGGGGCCCAAGTGCTGGAAGACTGGCGCGTGGTACGCGTCACTGGCGATGCCCTGATCAATTTGGCTCAAGGCACCCCTACTCCTGCCGAAACATAAGGCTTCTTCATGTCCACACGACTTTCCATTATCAGCACCCGCACCGGCGACGATGGCACAACGGGCCTGGGCGATGGCAGCCGCCTGCCCAAGACTGCTCCCCTGATTCATGCCCTGGGCGACGTGGATGAACTGAACAGCCATATCGGCGTCTTGCGCAGCATGGCACTGCCCGAGGATGTTGATGCCCTGCTGTCCGACATTCAGCACGACTTGTTCGATATGGGGGCCGAGCTGTGCATCCCTGGCCATCAGGTCATAGGCAGCGTCCATGTGGAACGTCTGGACCAAGCAATTCGTCACTACAACGAGCCCTTGGGCATACTCAAAGAGTTCATTTTGCCCGGTGGCGGCCCGGCAGCCGCACAAGCACATGTACTGCGTTGTGTGGCGCGTCGTGCAGAACGTAGCGTCGTGGCGGTGCCCTCAGAATCCTTGCCGCAAGAAGGCCCGCGCCTGTATCTGAACCGCCTGTCGGATTTGTTGTTTGTGCTGGCGCGTACCTTGAACCGCCATGCAGGCCGCTCTGACGTGCTGTGGGAGCCCAAGCGCAACGAGCCTGACAAGGGCTGATCGCCCCATCGCGACTGCGACTGCGACTGCGACTGCGACTGCGACTGCGACTGCGACTGCGACTGCGACTGCGACTGCGACTATAAGAATAGGGCCCTGCTTTAGCAGGGCCCTATTCCTTTTCAGGCTAGATCAATGCGAGTGGTATCCGCAAACTTCAGCACAGGCTCGTCCGTGGGGTCTTCGTAGACCTGCCACTTCAAGGACTGGCTGCCCACCTGAATATCCACAGTAGCCAGGGTGTTTTCCGCGTCACTGTCCGCCGGGTCACAGCGCCAGATCGGAAATTCCGCATGGTGCTGATCCGCCAGGACGGTCAAAGGATCAAGCGCAGCACCGGCTTGTGCCAACAATTGATCCCCACGCTCCTGCCGCAGTTCGGACGACCGGGTAATACGCTGTTCAAAGCCTTTCATAGACGGATGTACCGCATGGTTGGCGTGCAGATGGTTTTGCTTAATGGTCTGCACAGAAACGGCCTCGGCACTGAACTCCACGCTCAGCAAGCGTGGATCGCCACGCTGCGCCAGGCTCAAATGGAAAGCGCCGGAACGTGGATGATCCTGCAAGATCCCTACAGCCTGATCCAGATCGGGCTGATCCAGCATGGCGCGGGTCAGGACCATGCGCGGCACCCCTGGGGCCACGTGACGAGCCCGCACATTATTCACCGTCATGGCCAAACCGGCCTGAGTCACTGCAAAGCTATGGCCCGGCAAGGAAGCAGGGTAAAGAAAGGAGACAAAGGACATGCCGCTGTCGGGAATGAATTTGGCCACCCCGCAGTAACCGGCAAAACCTGGATCACCATCTTCGTTATGCACCAGACGAGGCTCGCCCTGGGCGGGCATTTGCACGGTGGTGCAACCATCGGGAGCCATGGCCCACAAGTCGCCCCGGCAATTCCACAAGAAAACGTCTTCAAAGGGGAGCTCCAGACCCAATGCCAGGCCCTGGAGCTCGGTCCATATTCGGGGGAAATAACGCTCGGTGTACTGAGCCAGCTGACCGGCTACAGCCGTCCCCTTCGATTGCATGATGCCTTGCCATGCTGCTGAGCTCAGCAAGTAGGCATGCACGGCGGGGGCTCCGAAACGTCCCAAAGAATGGCCAATTTCTTTGGGACCACCACTTAACTCCAGATAGGACAACTTAGCCATTGCGTCTATTTCCAGTAAGCACCGGACTGGTGCAATTGATTTTCAACCAACTCAATACCGCTGACAGCACGACTGCCCGCCTTGGCCAGAACCTGTTCCAGCAAGACCTCCACCAGTGCCTGTGCAGCAACCAGAGAAGGAAAAAAAGACGGACTGTCGGTTCCAAACAATAATGTGGCATCTGCCTGCTGCGCAATAGGGGCAAGCAAGCTGTCGCAAATCGCCAGAATTTGTGCATCTGCCTGTCGGGCCGCTGCATGGGCCAGCACGGCTTCCTGGGAATACGGTGCAAAACCGAACAAGACCAGCACATCCCCTTTTTGCAGCGCCCGCAGATCCATATCCAGAGTGCCGGACTCGCCACGCAACAAGCCAATCGAAGGTCGGAACAGACGGTACTGATAATGAAAGGAAAAAGCGGGTGCAAAAGAGGCTCTGAACCCGGCCACAAAAACCCGCTTGGCCTTGTTCAGCAATTCCACAGCCTGTGGCAAGCGTGCTTCATTCACCTCGCGCAGCAGCGCCAGAGTATCCATTTGTGCTGTCAGCGTCTGCGCCAGGCGATCTTCTTTATTTCGATTGCGTACCACCGCCCGGGCCTGATCGGCATAACGCCGTGCACCCTGTCCATGCAGCGCCTGGGTGAACACAGCCTTGAACTCTGCCCAACCGCCAAAGCCCAAAGACTGGGCAAAGCGCAGCAAGGTGGCAGGCTGCACCTGTGCCTGCGCGGCCAACTGACGCATGGACATCAAAGGCACCTGATCGGCGTGATCAAGCACATAGCGCGCGCTTTGCTGGAACTGCGGCGACATGGTGGCAAACGCTGCCTGAATACGCTCGGTCAGATTGCTCAAGGAGTTCATGGGCCAACACGCTTAAAAAGGGGACATCAAGTATATATCGGGCGCAAATGCAGTCTGGGCGCAACAGTGAGGCCTTTATCCACCTGTCCCGACAAATCAATGATGATTTATTTGTTGAAAGTATTATTATATATTCAACATACGTTGAAAATCCTTCCGGGCCTACTTTCTGGATCTGCGCCATGACACATGTCTTTCATCGCAACCCCAAACAAACCTTGCCCTGCGCCGTCAAAGGCGATGGTATCCGCATCGTGGACAGCAATGGCAACGCTTATATAGACGCCAGCGGTGGCGCGGCCGTATCCTGCCTGGGCCATAGCCACCCTGTTGTGATCGCTGCTATCAAGCAACAGCTGGACCAGATTGCCTACGCCCACACTTCCTTTTTCAGCAGCCAGGCTGCCGAGGACCTGGCAGATTTTTTGACCAGCCGATCCCCCGGTGATCTGGACCATGTGTACTTTCTGTCCGGAGGCTCGGAGGCCGTAGAAGCCAGCCTGAAGCTGGCACGGCAATATTTCGTGGAGATTGGTCAGCCCGAGCGTCATATTTTCATCGCACGCCGTCAGAGCTATCACGGCAATACGCTGGGGGCTTTGGCCATTGGCGGCAATGAATGGCGTCGCAAGCCGTTCCTGCCTCTACTGGCTCCGGCCCAGCATGTCTCGCCCTGCTACCCCTACCGCGACCAAGGCAGTGATGAAAGTGCCGAGCAATATGCCGACCGTCTGGCTCAGGAACTGGACGACATGATTCAAAGCCTGGGTCCCCAGAACGTCGCGGCCTTTGTCGGCGAGACTGTAGTGGGCGCGACCGCTGGTGCCTTGGCGCCAGTAGGCGATTACTGGAAAAAGATCCGTCAGGTCTGCGACAAGCACGGCGTGCTGCTGATTCTGGATGAGGTCATGTCGGGCATGGGGCGGACCGGCTATCTGTTCGCCTGCGAAGAGGACGAAGTCGTGCCGGACATCATGGCCATTGCCAAGGGTCTGGGCGCGGGCTATCAGCCTATTGGTGCGATGCTGGCCAGTGACCGGATTTACCAAGCCATCCTGAATGGCTCGGGCTTTTTTCAGCACGGCCATACTTATATGGGTCACGCCACAGCCTGCGCTGGTGCTTTAGCCGTGCAACAAGTGATTGAGCAAGACCAGTTGCTGGAAAACGTCCGTCAGCGCGGCGAGCAATTGCGCCGGGAGCTGCATCAGGCGTTGGACAGCCACCCCAATGTGGGTGATATACGTGGTCGTGGCCTGTTTGTCGGAGTCGAACTGGTGCAAGACAAGGCCAGCAAGCAAGCGCTGGACCCTGGCTTGAAAACCCACGCCAAGATCAAGCAGCATGCGTTTTCCCAAGGTTTGATGCTCTACCCTATGGGTGGCACGATAGATGGAGTTCATGGCGACCATATCTTGCTGGCACCGCCCTTTATCTGCACCGAGGCCGACATTCACGAAATCGTGACACGTCTGACCCAAACCATCGCACACATCCTGCCCCGATAAACCCGTCGAGCAGAGCGTCGAACAAACAGTCAGAACGCTCTGCTGACTGCGCTGCGGCAAGCCAGCCGCAAGAGGCACCGCTAGTTATACATAAAGGAGAACCATGGCCCGCCTACCCTATGCTGACCTGAAAGCCCCCGACGCCGCCCCATTGGTAGAACAGATCATTGCAGAGCGCGGCAGCGTCTTGCACCTGTACCAGATGCTGCTGCACAGCCCACCCATTGCCAAAGGCTGGCTGAATCACCTGACCGGCATACGCCACAACAGCAGCCTGCCAGGCGATCTGCGCGAACTGGTCATCATGCGCGTAGCCCTATTGAACCGCGCCCCTTACGAGGCCGATCAACATGCCCCTATCGCGCTGGCAGAGGGGCTAAGTCAAGCCCAACTGGATGCTCTGCCCGACTGGCAAGACTCCGAGGCCTTCACGCCCATTCAGCGCGCTGTGCTGGCTTACACCGATGCCATGACTCTGAATGTGCAAGTGGAGTCCGCTGTTTTTCAGGACGTACGCCAGTATTTTGATGAAAAACTGACGGTTGAGCTGACCGCCACCATCGCTACCTACAATATGGTGTCGCGCTTCCTGGAAGCCTTGCACATTCATTCCGACGACTCGCGTTAAAACGGCACCCTGAGCGCCTCCGTCCGGCCACCTCCCAGGCGCCCCGCCAGAAACTCCACAAACAAACGCAGTTTGGGAGGCAAATGGCGGGTGGGCGGATACAAGGCCCACAAGGCACCACAATACTGCGTACGGAACTCCCAATCGGCCAGCACGCGCACAATACGCCCTTCCAGCTCCGGCTCCCTGGCCACAAAGCAGGGCAAACTGCCTATCCCCAAGCCGCGCTCTACCGCATCCAGACGCACACCCGTATGGTTAGCCGCATAGCGCCCGCTAACCGACACATTCAGTACCCGCCCGCCTTTATTGAAACGCCAACGTGAATCGCTGGGTGCCTCGCCCAGGTAGATGCAGCTATGTTCGCGCAACTGCTGAGGATGAACGGGCAGGCTGTGTTCGGCCAGATACTCCGGACTGGCGTACAAGCCATGCCGAATATCCGTCAGATGACGCCCCATCAAACCGGGCGGCGGCTGATCCGTGATGCGTATCGCCAGATCCAGCTGATCGTCGATCAGGTCTGCATAGCGATCATCCAGATTCATCAGCACATTCACTTTGGGATGCGCCGCCAGGAAATCCGGCATATGCGGATGAATCAGAAAATGCCCCACGGCTTTGGGAACACTCAAGCGTATCTGCCCCTCCGGCTCGGTCTGGAACTGCCCCGAGATCTCCATCGCGGCCTGGGCGCAGGACAGCATGTCACGGGCATGCTCGTAAATCGCCTGGCCACTGTCGCTTAGCCGTAATTTACGCGTCGTGCGCTGCAATACCCGCGTTCCCAAACCTTTCTCCAGACGCGCAATGGAACGGCTGACTGCCGACGGGGTATAGCCCAGTTGGCGAGAGGCTTCGGAAAAGCTGCCTGTCTCCACCACTTTGACAAAAACCACCATATCGCTCATCAGGGAAGTGAGATTACTTGTGCTCATAGGGAATAAATTATTTCAATGAATTGCAATTATCAGGACTGCTCACTATGCCTACAATGCCTTAAAACCAACCTACAGGTAATAAAATGCAAGATAAATTATATTTGACTAGCAATAGCCTTACCTGCATAGCGGAAATCCTGGAGTGTTATCACTCCGAAAATGAGCGTTATGCTGTCAGGCTGGATAAAACCTTATTTCATCCCCAAGGCGGGGGTCAGCCTTGCGACAAAGGCACGATAAATGGGCACGAGGTCCTGCATGTGGCTCAAAACCGCGACGGTCACGTGCTGCACTACCTGCATGTGCGCCTGCCGCTGGGGCCCGTAGAACTACATATTGATCGCGCTCACCGACTGGAGCACGCCCGCCTGCATACGGCCGGCCACCTTATCGGCCATCTGGTTGAACGCATAGGCTGGCAGGCCGTAAAGGCGCATCACTGGCGGGGCGAGTCACGGGTGGTCTTTCGCAACCCCAAGGATGCTCTGCCCCCCTTCCTGGATGATTTGTCCAATCGTTGTGCTGAACAGATTCAATTGGCTCAGCCAATTTCCATCAGTTTTCAGGAAGGGCGCCGCGAGGTTGCGATTGGTAGCCTGGGGTGCTACCCCTGCGGCGGCACACATGTTGAAAACACATCCGAATTAAATGGACTGAAAATAATCCGTATAAAAAACAAAAAAGATGAATTGAGCATTCATTATGAAATGATGAATTAATAAATAATAAAAATCATGGCAGTTTATTAGCTCTGGCTATTATCGGAAAAGAAAAACAATTCTTTTAGAACCCCCAAGGGAAGTGAGATATGTATTTAGAGACCGAACGATTGCGGACTGAGCATATGCAGTCCCTGCTAAATGGCGAACTCCTGGCTATCCGCCTCTCCGGCTTCATTGATGCGCCCACCTCACAAAAGCTGGGCGAGCAAATCATAGACAAAGGCTTTGATCGCTATGTGAACGCTCCGAGCATCGGCCGCATTGGCATGGCTTTTTACGAAGCCGAAAACCAGCCCGAACGCATGGCCTCCTATTTCGAGGGGGTTTTTGACAATATCGACGAACTGCGCCGCCGCTGCGCCCCCTACCTGTCCCCGATTGACGTGCTGCGTTGCACGCTGGATGAAGTCTGGCCTGCCGGAGCCACACTGGAGACCTTGTACGGAAAGAAAATGTATGTGGGCTTGTCGCGCGTGGTGCAACCCGATGTGCGCTTTCTGGCGCATCACGACATTTTGGCCAAGGACGCCCCCGGTAATTACCAGGCCATCAGTCTACAAGGCCAGTTGGCCGCCAATGTCTATTTGAAAATGCCCGAACAAGGAGGTGAACTGCAAATCTGGCAAACCGAACTGAGCCCGGATGAATTTGATGAAATGCGTGGCGACAGCTATGGCATCCATCCTGATTTGTTGGGCACCCCCGAAGTACAGATACGCCCCGGTCCGGGCGATCTGATTATTTTCAATTCTCGCAAAATGCATGCCGTCACCCCCGGCAAGGGCGATTTGCGCCTGAGCCTGTCTTGCTTTGTGGGATATCGCGGCCCGGCCATGCCGCTGACCTTCTGGAGTTAATGTGTTGCAAACCTATTGGCCAGAGTTCGCTACTCTGGCTTTGATTCATTTTTTGGCCGTTATTGCCCCTGGACCAGATTTTGCTGTCACCATCCGCCAAAGTGTGCGGCTAGGCCGCCAGGCCGGTATTGCCACTGCCATTGGTATTGGCGCCGGAATCTCCGTGCATGTGATCTATACCTTGATGGGCGTGGGAGCCCTGCTGCACTCCACCCCCTGGCTGATGAGTGTGGCCGAGGTATTGGGAGGTGCCTACCTTCTCTATATAGGCTGGGGATTCCTGCGCCAGGCCAGCACACCGATGGAAGTGAGCCTGGCCGAGTCCGACAATGGCAAACCCGCTGCTGTCAGCGTGCGCCAGTCCTTGACGCTGGGCTTCATGACCAATGCCACCAACCCTAAGGCGACGCTGTTCTTTCTGGCCGTGTTTACTACCGTGGTCAGCGCCAGCACGCCGTTAACGACCCAGATGCTCTACGGCGTCTGGATGTGCCTGGTTAATGCGGGCTGGTTTATTGTGGTCAGCCTGATCTTTACCAATCCTCGCGTACGTCAGCGATTCCTGCGTATGGGAACCTGGTTTGAGCGCGTGACAGGTGTCTTGTTGCTGGGTTTCTCGCTACGTCTGCTGGTTCATGCTGGTCAGCGCATCCTGCTATAGGCTTGCCCGTGAGCCGTGCCCAGACCTGAGTTCAGGAAAACCTCGACGATGCTCACGTACATCACAAAAAAGTCCCGCCTTTCTTTGAAGGGCGGGACTTTTATATTTAGATCATGGACTCACCCGTCTTGCGGGCTCTGCGCCAATCACGGATCAAATTGCCAATCAGCAAGATCAGAATGATGGCCGACATGACAGGCCAGACCAGAAAGTAAATCGTCATAAGCATAATGTTCTCCTTTTAGCGTCTTGTCTCATACCCTCAGGCACGAGCCGAGGCCGGCTGACCTTGTTTCGACTCCCGAGCTTTCTGCTTGCTCGGTGCAGGTGTGTCATCGTAGTGAAACGACTGCACGCGCTCGGCAAGCACAGAGAAATCAAAACGTTCCTGACTACGCAAGCTGATGGCCACACACACCACAGCGCTAACGCCATAGGCGGTCAGGGAACCCATCAAAACAAGGTACTCACGCAAAAAGCCAATGAAGTTGGGCAAAAGAATCGCAGTGGCAATCACCCCCACCGCAATCGCAATACGGCTGCGGAAGAAGGCAAAAGCCATCAAACCGGCAACCACACCGCCACCAATCGAAGCGGTAATCTCATAGAACACGGCCACCGCACCTTCGATAGGAATCAACTCAAAACGCACGATCGTAAACAGCACGACGGCACACAAAACCGACCAGCTAAAGGCTTTGTTGGTAACACGATCCCAGTAAAAGCTGACAATGACCGGGAACACAATCGCGCCCCACAAGGCACCCACAAACACCAGCATGACCAGAATATCCAGCTTCAGGCTGGCGAAGATCACCCCCACCATCGTGGCAACCACCATGGTGATACGGCCCCACCACAACATGCGGGCTGGTTTTGGACGACCACGAGCAATGTTTTTGGCGTAGATGTCGGTCATCACGATAGCCGACAATGCAGCCAGGTCCGAGTCCGCCGTGGAGGACAAGGAGCCCACCACCAGGATGAAGAACAAGGCAATGCCAAATGGCGGCAAGTAGGTGGACGCCATCTGCGGGATGATGTTGTTCATGTTTCCATCCACAGGCTGCAAGCCGGTGAACAGAGCCAGCAAACCCAACATGCCCAGACCAATCACCACAGCACCATAGCCAATGGTGGCCGTCAGGAAAGTGGGTTTGATCAGGTCCTCGCGTACGGCGAACAGGCGCTGGGCAATGGTTTGGTTACCAATCGCGTACGCCAGCACCGCTACAAAGTACGGCGCCCCCTGCTCCAGAATTGCCTTGGTGGAATAGAAGTTGGCTTGCTCGGAATCCAGACGCCACCAGTTGGCCTGCACCATCTCCGGGCCACCGGCGTTAAAGAAGATCAGCGGGATAATGACCACGGCCGACAAAATCATGGCAACCAGCTGGGCAAAGTCCGTCATCACCGAGGCGCGGAACCCCGACCACAGGGTATAGGACAAGACGCCCAGACCCGCAATCAGCACACCTTGAATAAATGTCAGAGGGCTAAGGATCGAGACCAACGCACCTGCCGCGGTGAAGTTCACCATCAGGCTGATACCACTGCCTACCACGTTGGAAATCGCCATAATCATCTGGCTGGACGAGCCGTGCCGTGCATGCAGCACCTCGGCCAGGGTGTGCGCCTGCGGGGCCAACTGGCGAAAACGTCGCCCGAAGGGGTAGATGAACAAGATCATCAAGGCTCCCCATAGCCCGTAATGCAGAGGGCCGGATAGCCCGTACTTGAAGCCCGAGGTCGCGCTGGCATAAAACGACGCCGCCCATACCCAGGTGGCAATCATGCTGGCCGCCGACAGGCCAAACCCCACCGCACTGTTGGATACCATGTATCCGTCCACGTTTTCTTTCTTTTGACCAATCATGAGCGACATCAGGAACGTCGCGCCATAAAAGCCGACCAATAACAATATGGCCGTCGTGGTTGAAAGCGTAAAAAACTCCGCCTCTTGCATGTCTTTCCTTTTCTCTTCTGCGCGAGAGCCACTTGCACCACCTGGCTCACTCGCATGCATGCCGATTCCGCATTAACGCGCTGGGCGACACCCATCCCAGGACCAGAACCGAAACACTTGAACCGAACGCGCGCACAAACGCCCCCGCCCTTGGCACAAGCCAAAGCGAGAAAAAAGCAAGACACAGCGCAAAGTGCCTCACATTGCGGCGAGTCTGCGGGCCTTACAGCAAATAAACATGGCCAGAGACAAGCCGCTCTGTTGCAGGCCGATGTCGTGTGAGACAGTCGGCTGGTTGTTCCGCGACCCAAGGGCCGGGCAAGGTGTTTCGGGCTAAAGCCGGGTTGTTGTGCAACAACCTGTTGAAGAACGGGCCGTCATTTTTTTATGCAATTTTGTCGCACCTGAACGGCCTGTTCGAGAAGCTGATTCAATGAACCAGAGCGATCAATTATACATATTTAAAATTTAAGGGTCTATATCATGCTGTTTCAGCATCGAGAACGGGCTCTCAAGCCCTTTCCGAGTCATTCATAGACCTCATCATTATTAAGGCTCACGCGTGCCAGCTCCTGACATGCTAGGGGCACTTTACCCACAAAAGCGTAGCCTTCCCCACGTACCGAACGAATGGGCAGCTCCTCTCCCATGGCGGTTAATTTACGTTTCAAGCGACTGATCAAAACGTCCACAGAACGGGCAGTTGCCTCCCGCCCTTCCTCCAGCGGAAAAAGACGATCGCGCTCTACGGTTTGGGGGCTGACTGCAAAGAGAACCTGGACAATACGCCGCTCGCCGCGGGTCAACATGACCGAGTGCCCTCTGGGCGTGATCATGGTCCAGCCATTCTCCATCAAATCCCAAAGCTGGGAATCTGGCTCCGGCTCGGATCTATAAGCGATATTGCCTGCTTTGAGCGGCTCTGCAGGAGAACCACGCAAGCTTCGCTGCAGGGCATAACCACGCCGGCGCAAGGCCTGCACGCAAGCGACCACCTCCACCGGCAAAGCCTCCTGATCAAAGCAGGCGTCCGCCCCGGCAAGCAACAAATGTCCCCGTTCCAGGCCGGCCATTTTGTCGCGCCGCACAACGATGACGCCGGCGGCAGGAAAATCCATACGCAAACGATTGATGTGTAAAAAAACGTTGTCTGCCTGACACACCAAAGCAAACACCGTCTCCGCCCCGCAAGCATGTGCCTGAGACAGACACTGCTCCATCGTCTCTACCGTCTGGATCCTCACCCCCCACTGCTCCGACTCCAAAGCGATCTGCTGCAAACTAGCCTTGTCGTCATACAACAGAAAAATCTGTTCTACCGTCATAGTCCTCACCCTTGCTGGCCCTATCAGGCACTTTATGTTTTTTTTACCCTTGGACCTGCCTTAACAAACGCTGTGCTGCTGCGTCGTC
This sequence comes from Alcaligenes nematophilus, assembly GCF_026344155.1. Classification (NCBI taxonomy): domain Bacteria; kingdom Pseudomonadati; phylum Pseudomonadota; class Betaproteobacteria; order Burkholderiales; family Alcaligenaceae; genus Alcaligenes; species Alcaligenes nematophilus. The sequence continues at coordinate 641,065 of NZ_JAPKMZ010000002.1, forward strand.
AGGCATGGATAGATAAATAGCCCCCTGCTTCAAGGGCTCGCCAATTCGGGCGACTTGTGCCACTTGATCTTCCATAACCAAAACCAGCAAGGCTCCCACATTACCAGAGCTGGCCTCGGCCAACTTACGCGCGCCCAAAGAATTCAATTGGAATCGAACAAGATGCTGTCCCTGTTCGGTCCGCAAGGACGCCACACGCGTCAAATCGCTGCGCTGCACAACAACTTGCGGATACAACCACAGGGGGCCTTGCGGTCCCTGCACTTGCACCAGACCAGGGATGGCTTGGCGCATTCCCACGTAGAAATCTACTTGAGGAACCTGCACCGAGCGCTGTGTCTGCGATGCCAAAAAACTGCGTGTTCCATCTGCCCCTTCCCGCTCATAGTTACTTGCCAGTGCAGGCGGGCTCAAATCAGCCCCACCTCCTGCTGTTGTGGTCTGGCACCCGGCCAGTAAAAACAGCATCATGCCTATAGCCGTGCCCAGTACTGCTTGCCCTGTTTGACTATGCGTTGTCGCCATATTCACTCTCCGCTTTGACCCGCCGCTGCGGCCCCGTTCAGGACACCGGGCATAGCCCGGCAAAAAGGGTCGCGTACCCAGGCACGCGACCCTTATCCCTCACCCCTTTACCATTGATACCCCACGCCCACCGAGCCACCGTAATCACCACGGGAGGATCCCGCAACGTTGCCCTTCAGGACCCAACTGCCGCTGTCTGTCACCGTGGACAAACCCATGGCGTAACCACTTTCACCACGCCATACACCGCCAGAAACGGAGAACATGCTCTTGCCGGGGACATAGGCTTGCGGCAAACCTGCCATTGCCATGGCGGCTGCCACACCAGCACTCGCCCGGTTCTCCACCTTGTCGATACGACGGTCCAGATGGTTGAACTGATTGGTGATATTGGAGGTCGCCTGGCTCAACTGACGCACGTTGACGGCATCTTGCGGTGCCTGACCATCGGCCAGATTGCTGATGGTCTTGTCGTGCATGTCGATACCCTGCTGATTCATGGTTGGGCCATCAACAATCTTCACTTCATTGGTAGTGACGGACTTAGCCACCACACTGTTCACCTTGATGTCCTGCGCCAAGGCCACCGTCACGTCCGTACCAGAGCGCGAGATTTCGATGTTGTCGCCATTAAGGAACTGCACCGTGGACTTGGGCGCGACATTGCTGGCCGTATCGCCATTGGTCTGGATGTTCCAGCCCGCACTGGCCAGCTCGGTCACGTTCTCTACCTTGGTATTCAAGCCACCCAAAGCATCGTTCACGTTGTTGTAGGTTTTATCGCCTACGTTCAGCTCCGTAACCAGCTTGCCGTTCTCGAACTTGGAACCCCCCCCCATGCCGCTGGCAATGCTTTCACCCATATCGTGAATCTGGCTGCCATTGACTGCATCGGTACTGTTCGCGGAGATATCGCCACGCGCCACATTAGTGATGCCCGTGCCACCCGTACGACCACCATCAGTCGACTCGGCTCCGGCCATGGTGACCTTGCCGTGGTTCACGGACTGATCCGGATTCAGGTCGTACTTGACAGCACGATCCACCAGATTCTGGGTTTCGCCCCGCACCAGATCCAGTTGCTCTTCAGTGGCGGCACGACCGCTCTTGCCAAAGTTGGCCCCCGTCAGGGTACGGTTGCTCAAGCCGGTAATGTCATTGTCCGCGGCCGATACCATCACATTGCCAGCACGCAGTCCGGCATTGCTCAAGGCAATGTTCGTCCCGATGGCAAAGCCCAGATTGTTCATGACCACATCAGGAGCGCCACCCGTGCCTTTCACGGTCACACTCTTGAGGTCCAGATCGTCATTCAAGGCAATGTTCAAGGTGTCGCTACCGTCACCACTGGTGCTCAGATTGCTATTGCTGCCTACAATCTTCAGCGTCTCTCCCAGATCACGATGTACTGCCGTGCCGGTGCTGCCCGCAAAATTCATGCCCTTGGCGGTCAAACCATCATCACGGCCTTCCAGTTGGCTGACGTTCACCGCATCGGTCGCTGCCACCCCTTTCTCCACACCGGTGATCTTCTGATTACCGGCATGGATGCCCTGGTCATTAATCACCACATTGAAGGCGGTCAGACCGGCATTGGTCAGATTGACTTGCCCGATCGTCAGGCCGGTATTGCCCAGAATGACATCAGGTTTGCCCGTGGCACCCTTGACCTTCACTCCCGCGGTCGTCATCTCGGTATCACCCGTGGTGACGCTGGTCAGTGTCAGATCATCATTCAGAGCCACTTGCACCGTATCGCCCCCCACCGTGGAGGTACTCAGATTGGCATTGCTGCCCTTGATGGTCAGTGTCTGGCCCAGATCACGATGTACGGCTGTACCGCTTTGTGCAGCAAACTCCATGCCCTTGGCCGTCAAGCCACCTTCGGCGTCCGTCAACTGGCTCAGATTCACCGCATCGGTCCCTGTGGTTCCCTTGGCCACATTGGTGATCTTCTGGCTGCCCATATCAGCACCCTTGAAGAACGGGGTCTCGGCAATCTGCACCTGCAACTGACCGTTCAGGACCTGAGTACGCAGATTGGCACCGCTGTAATTACCCGCGGTCGTCGCCCCACCCAGAATCTCCAGGCGTTGTCCCAGATTCTTGTGAATCGTCGTATTGCTGTTACCGCTACTGAAGTTATTGCCGCTGTAGTTGGTCCCCAAGGCCGTCAGATCCTGGTCCAGCTTGATCAGCTGAGCAACGTTGACCGCATCGGTCAGATCCTGACCACCGGCCAGATTGGTGATACGACGTTGTTCTGAGCCATTACCGATCGATACCACACCTTGCTTGGCTTCCTGCGTAACCGTGCCTGTATAGCGCGCAGTCGAGGACGTGTAAGCCGCATTCGTTGTGGCCCCCGCCCCCAGCGCCACTGCACCGGCTGCCGACACGGTTGCACCCGCACCCAGAGCCATCCCCTGAATTGCCGTCTCATTGGCAATCGCACCCTGCCCCATCGCCAACGACTTCTCGGCAGAAGCGCGCGTATCCTTACCCCAGACCTGGGACCCGGCCGCCAAAGCCTGGGCATTAGCCCCCAGAGCCGAGGCATCCAGGCCTTCGGAAATGGCTTTGAAGCCCAGCGCCAAGCCACCATCTTCCTTGGCGTTGGAGCCTGCGCCCACGCTCATCGCCCCTTCACCGTGCATGATGTATTCGATCAAGCCATTCGGCCCCGTTTTTTCTTCGATCCAGCCGGCTTTGGCCTTGTCACCCACAGCAATGGAACGGCGACCATCAGCCTCGACATCCGAACCGGCACCCACAGCATTGCTGGCACGGGTCTTGCTGCCTTGACCCAAGGCCAGGGAGCCACTGCCTGCCACAAAAGCCTGATGGCCCAGCGCCACGGACTGGCTGCCCGATGCCGAGGAGCCACTGCCCAGGGCCACGCTCTGCGTTGCTCCCCGAGCAACACTGGAATTGCTACCAATCGAGATGCCATCTATCGCTTGATCGTAGGCATTGCGTCCAAAGGCGATACCGCCTTCCTGGGTGACACGAGCACGCTCACCGAAAGCGATCGCACCCCGGGTTTGATTCTGGCCGTCCCCCATCACTTCAGCCTTGTACCCGATGGCCGTGGAGAAGTTGGCCGTATCAGCCACACGAGCCTCATGCCCCAGGGCCATGGAGCTTTCCGATTCGGCCGACGACCCACTGCCCACCACCGTCGCACCCAGGGCCGACGCCTCGGTATTGGAGCCCAAGGAAGTGGTGTAGTCGGCCTGTTGCAGACCGCCTGCGGACGAGTTCAAGCCAATCGCCGTTCCACCCACACCGGAAGCCCGCGCAACCGCACCAATGGCAATCGCATCATTACCCGTCGCGCCGTTGTTGTTGACGTTCGGATTCTGGGTCGAGTTCACGCTAACGTAGCGTTGGCGGTTGGCAATCAGCGTGGACTCCAGATCATCCAGCTGGCCTTTGTTGACCGCGTCATCCACATCCACACCCGCCGCCAGATTCGTGATCCGTACCGGAGCACCGGTGCTGCTGTCCAGGTCGATCAAGGTGCGGTCGGCATTGGAATAAGTCACGGCAGACAATCCGCCAATCATGCCGGCTACGCCGGTGCGCATGGCCTCAAACGCGGAGCCAATCGAGGTGTAGGTATGGTCATTGCCATTTTCATCTTTGATGACAAAGGCCGGGCCGGAAATCACCCCGTCGCTATCCCACTTCAAGTTGCCACCCACAATGGATTCCAGATTGGTATGCAGCACTTTCAGCTGACTGACGTTGACCGCATCCGTATCCAGTCGACCTGCTGCCACGTTGCTCAAACGCCGCTGAGCATCGGTAGTCCCGAAGGACACACTGGAAGAGGCCAGATAAGCCCCCGTTGGCGCCCCATAGCCCAGACCTGTTGTTTCTACCGAATGGGCATTGGCACCAATCGCCACGCTATTGGCATGCGTGACACGCGCCTGATCACCCAAGGCAATCCCGCCTGCGGCCGCCCGAGTGGACGTGCCCGCATACACCAGCGCTTTATTACCAATCGCAATGCCGCCGATGTCATAGTCAACCACAGTAGCCATCGAGCCCATGGCCACCGAGCCTGTGGCACCCGAACGAGAGCGGTCACCCACTGCCACGGCATTGGAGGCCTTGACGGGCGGTGCTACCGGAGTACCGGAGCCTGTCTCACCAGGCAAATTATTGGCCCCGTAACCGATACTGACTGTACGGTCCCCGACGATTCGGCTGCCGGCCTCACGACCAATGGCCACGGTATCGTCACCGGTAATATCGCCACCGGACTTGTAGCCCAGCGCGACGTTATACCCCCCCAAGACTCCCCGGCCAGCTTCACCACCAACGGCAACCTGACCGAATCGGTTGCCAATAACCGGCGTGCCAGCGTTAACGCCAGCCCCTTCACCAATCGATACACCAGATTCTGTATTGCTCAAAGCGCCTGTACCAATGGCAACAGATTTGATCCCGTGAGCCTGGGCCCCTGCACCGCCTGCGAAAGACAGACTGCCCGAGGCATTGGCCCCGGCGCCCACCGCAGTAGAGCTCCCCCCCGAGCTGCGCGCCCCCGAACCCAAAGCGGTACCTGAGGCCGACATGACCGTTGAGCCTGCTCCTAATGCAACAGCGGAGCTGGCGTCCTGCCAAATCGTTGTTCCCTGGCCAATAGCAACCGATTGATCTGCCAGCAGCCCCACGTCGGCGCTGGTTCCCAAGGCAATTGCCCCGGTCGCCTTGGCAATGGCCTTGTTGCCGATGGCAACTGTGTCATCCACCTCCAACGGATCAACCGCAGTGCCGGCCTGATTACCGATGGCCACATTATTCTTGCCTTCCAGACGCTGGCCTGCGCCATTACCCATGGCAATCAAATCGCTGCCCTTGCTGGCAGTACCGGCGTCACTGCCAATCGCAATGCCATTTTCGACGGTATTGCCGGTGCCCGAGCGAGCTCCCAAGGCAATCGCTTCTTTACCTGCAGCCTCCGACTCCAGACCTGCTGCCAGGGCAGCCTCGCCCGCTGCCGTCGCCTGTGGCCCAATCGCGATAGAGTCAACGCCACTGGCTACCGAATCAGCCTTGGTCGATTTGGTGTGGAAGTACTTGATGCCATCACCTGAGTTCAAGACACCATACAAGACCTTGCCCGACACAGCCTCAGTGCTGGAGGCGTTCACAGCGGCGTCGGCCAAGCCAGAGATCTTGTTGTTATTCACATTCACGGCACGCAAGTTGGTATTGCCGGTCGCAGTCAGACTGACAGTATTGATGCCTCCCGAGTTGACAGCCCCCACCACCGTGGCCGATTTCGCTGCCAAGTTTCCATCAATAGCAGCACTGGGTGCCGTCAACATGCCAGTAAAGGTACCTGTCCCGGCGGACACACTTCCTGCCGTCAATTGATTGGTAATCGTGGCGGTATTCGCCTGCAAATTACCTTGCACGGTGGCCGAACCCGCTGTCAGTTGACCGGTAAATTCGCCACTGGCTGCCTTGACCGGGCCCGAGGCCGTCAAGGAATCCACGTTGAGATCAGGACTCAAAGCCACCGAAACGGCCCCGTCCGTTTGGGTCAGAGCGATGTTGCTGCCTGAGGTCAACGAAAAAGCGCCACCAGGAATCACGTGAAAGGGGGTAGCGCCATCCACGCTCAACTCCCAACCATCGGTAACTTGTGCCGTGGCAGTTTGTGTCAACACCCCTGCACTGAGCAGTGCCAAGGCCACGGCCCGCAGGCGTAAACCCTGCACCCACTCCAGTACCGCCAGGCTGGCGCTGGTGCCACCGGAGCTGCGCTTGCCGCGCGCCTTGGTGTTCTCCGCAACAGCGACAAATGTTGCCGTTTGCTCGTTCCAAACCGACTTATAGATTCTGTTCATGGTCTCTTCGCTTTCAAAAGAAATTAGCCATAAGTCTTTCCTGCCCGCCCATATCTCACGCTGACGTAACAGAGTTTTCAGGCGCAACAAATCCCCTCGCCCCGTCTTGGCGATAATTTGAATTAGTTGTTCAGGAAATTCTTACCGAACCCTCATCCCTATTCGGATATTTTTATTTTCTTACCGTTTTTTAATAATTACTTTTGAATTTCCACAGAAGCCATTTGAATCATTGCAAAACAACATTTTATTAAATTATTTATTTCATTTTCGTTTTAAATATTAGTACCGTTACGCTGTCTGTACACAGATGGAGACAAGCCACTGTACTGACGAAATGCGGTCGCAAAATTGGCTGGATTGACATAGCCGGACTCCACTGCCACGTTGGTTACCGCCATGTCTGTTTGCCGAAGCAACTGCATGGCATAACGCATGCGGCTGGAGCGTACAAAATCATGCACCGTCACACCGCAACTCGTTTTAAAGAGCTCGTTCAAACGACGAGCCGTGGTTCCAAACATCTCCGCCAAGCTTTCGGCCGTCAAGCAATCTGACAGATTATCCAGCACGTACTGCTGCACGGCATCAACCAGATGATGTCGCGCAGGCAGCCTGGAAAGGCCATCCCATCCCTTATTTTTATTGGGCTGCCCTTTATTTGCCACGACTTCCTTCAAACCCAGATGCAAGCGAATGCGCTCCATAACTAATTGCACATTGGTTTGGTACGCAATGAAATCGCGAGCTCCACTGCGCAAGGCCATGAGCTGACTGTCCGGGCACGAAACCGCCGACATGAACACAACCGGGATAGAGGCAGTTTGGGGGTTCGCACGCAACATCCGCATAAACGTATCACCCCGCAAGCGAGGCAAGTTGTACTCACTCAATACAAAATCCGGCTGCAAAGACTGACAGCGTGCCAGACCTTGCTGCGCATCCAAGGCAAAACTAATACGGGCAAAGCTAGTCCGTAACAAAACCAGTAAATCGGCCACACCAGCAGGTTCTGGAGCAATAACCAAAATATGAGCTTCAGACGAGATACACATAAGCAATCCACCTCTGGAGACAGACAAGTTAGTGTTGTTCCAAGCTGATGGTAATTCTAATAATTAAAAATGCTTACACATTAAGCCTCTTATTTTCTGACACGCTGTATTTCTATTTATTTCCACAATAAAAGTTACATTATTTCAGTTCATTTCCTTTTAAACCCATTAAACGCCGCCTCAAATGGCAAAGATCCGAAAAACAAACTTCATTACATTCAAATATTTGTCTTTTGTTTCAAATCAGTAAATTAAGCATCCAAACAATACGCAAGCACACAAATAAAAACCCCGCCGTAGCGGGGTTCATCGTGTCCAGCAGGGTCAAACCCAAGGATCAGGCGCGGCGAGCATAGCCCGCACGAGCCAGCACACCCAGTGGGCCAATTTGGCGGACCAGATCTATTTGCTCGGGGGTGCGCACATAAATGCAGCCTGCATACGACAGTGCATTGACCGAAATACCGTCAACTAACTCCACGCTGCGGGGCACCACCAGCATCCACCCCTGGCCTGCCAACATATTATGTGGCGGCAGCAAGCCATCTTCTGCCGGTTCCAATCCCAACTCATTGCAGGCAGTTCGGTACGAACTCAAAAGACTGGCTGCCAAGACTTCCGGCTCCTGCGCATCCTGCAAACGCACAAAACAGTGTTCAAAAGCCAGCGCGGGATGTTGATGCGCACTGCCTGCCGCAGCCTGGGTGGGAAGCTTGTCCAGATACAGGGCCAGCGAGCCGTTGCTAGCCGCCTGTGGAATCCATTGTGTATGTTTATGACGCTGACTGGCCCCAGCCGGGCCACCGCCGTTATAAAAGCCCAGACCGCCTTGCACGGCCAGGAAATCCGCCAGAATTCGGAAATCAATCTCGCGCAACGGGCTGAGCTGCTCGGAAAACACCTTGTCGGCCAGCACAAGATGCAGATCACAGACGGCAAACTTGTTCAGCACGATATTGTGCGTACTACTGGCGTCATCCACTGTCAGTGCCGGGGCAGGTGGCAAAAAGGGATTGAAATTGGGGTCACGTGGACCACCTGGAATCGAGACGCTGGCTGCATCCTTGGCCGCCAGAGTGGATACCCAACGCACAAAAAATGTCAGCCCCTGATCGTGCATCAGCTCTTCCTGAGCTTGCACGGGCAACAAATCACCGCTGGCCAGCGCGGCCTGGCTTAGTTGGTCCAGGCGTTGCAAAATTTCCTTGCTCACGTCGTCTCGCTCCTCATTTGAAGTTGTATAGTGACGCCTTATTGTAGGCAAGAGACGCGAATAAACGCGCATTGCTGCCTAGTCCGAATTTTCCACCATCCCTATCAGGAGTATTCCATGTCCGGTATCCGCCGTATTGCCAGCCCACTGCCACTGCCCTTCTCGCGTGCCACCATGGCTGGCGGCTTTCTGTTCTTGTCCGGCCAGATTCCTTACGACGCCCAAGGTGAAGTGGTGCGCGGTTCCATCCAGGACCAGACCCACGCCGTATTTGATCGCCTGATCGAAGGCCTGGCTCTGGCTGACGCCACTCTGGCCGATGTAGTCAAAGCCACTGTCTGGTTGTCCGACATGGCCTTGTTTGCCGACTTCAACAAAGTCTACGCCGAGCGCTTTGGCGACACCCTGCCTACCCGCTCGCTGGTTGAAGCCAAGCTGGCCAAAAACGTAGACGTAGAAATCGAAGTGCAGGCCTGGCTGGGCGATCGCGCCTAAGCAGCCTTAAGGCCGACGGGCCGTCACACAAATTAACGCTGCCTGGCCCTGGCTATGGCACACTGAATTCCCCTAGTCCAAGGAGAATCCTGATGCGTTTTTTTGCTTCGGCCCGTCACATTTTGCTGGCTTGTTCTGCCTTAGGTCTTGGCGCCAGCAACCTCGCCTATGCCGCCAACACGGGCAAAACCGCAGAACCGACTGCGATCAAACGCTATCTGGGCGATTCGGACATGCCTTTTTCCCGCGCCGTGCAGGCCGGGGACTTTCTATTCCTGTCGGGACAAATCCCGCTGAATGAAAAAGGCGAAATCATACGCGGCAGCATTGAAGATCAAACCAATGCCACGCTGGACCGGATTGAAGAGACCCTGAAGCTGGCAGGTGCCGACTTCAGCCATGTCGTCAAAGCCACGGTCTATTTATCCGATATTGCCTTGTACGAGCAATTCAACAAAATCTATAAAGAACGCCTGGGCAGCAACTTCCCGGCCCGCTCTTTGGTACAAGCCAAACTGGCGGGCGGTGTGGATGTGGAAATTGAGGTTCAGGCCTGGATGGGTGCGCAAAACAGCCCCGCCAAGCATTGATGCAGGCCACTTGCTATAGGCAATTCGATATAAGCAGCACGCTTACAGCCTGGCTATCTTGTATGGCACACTAACACCCTTAGCCAGACCCTTTACCCACGCCAGGCTTGCCGCCTGGCGTTTTCGTGCCTTTACGGAAACTCTCATGATCTACGCGATTACTGCCCTTTTCGCCTTTCAGCTATTAGGCGAGATCCTGGTGCAGACCTTGTCCTTGCCATTGCCAGGCCCTTTGGCCGGCATGCTGCTTCTGACTGCCGCCTTGCTGATTCGAGGCGGCGTGCCCAGCTCTTTGGAGAGCACGGCCAGTGTCATGCTGCAGAACCTGATGCTGCTGTTCATCCCCGCTGTCACGGGCGTGATGTTGTATTTTGATCGGGTGGCCGAGGAATGGCAGCCCTTTTTGATCGCCACCCTGGGCGGCACCGTCATCACCATGGTGGTCACAGCCCTGGTGCTCAATCGTCTGCTGAAGAATCGTCAGGAAGAAGAATAATGACGGACGGACTTTTTCAAATCTGGGTCTTTTTATCCAGCTCGCCCCTGCTGTGGCTGACCTTGACCTGCTCGGTCTACGCAGGCTCGGTCTGGATGTACCGCCAGTCGGGCAGTAGCCCCTTTTTGTTGCCGATTCTGGTCTCGGTCGTTGTGATTGTGGCCCTGCTCTTGCTGACCCGCACGCCTTACCCCGTTTACTTTGAAGGGGCCAAGTTCATTCACTTCCTGATTGGACCGGCAACCGTCGCCCTGGCTGTACCGCTCTACAGTCAACTGCGTCAGCTGCGCAAGATCTGGAAGCCGCTGACCATTGCCCTGATCATTGGTTCGGTTACCGCTATTTTCAGCACGGTCCTGATTGCCTGGGCTTTGGGCGGATCAATTGAAACCATCATGTCGGTTGCCCCACGCTCGGCCACCATGCCGATTGCTATGGCCCTGGCAGAACAATTTGACGGTCAGCCTTCCTTGGCTGCTGTGGCGGTTGCCATTACCGGGATTGCGGGCACGATCATGGCGCGCCCGCTGTTGAACTTGCTGCGCATTGATCGCCCCGAGGCTCGGGGCTTTGCGGTGGGTGTAACGGCACATGCCATTGGTACGGCACGTGCCTTGCAGGTTCACGAAACGATTGGGGCATTTTCCGCCATTGGCCTGAGCCTGAACGGGATCATGACCGCCGTGCTGGTTCCTTTTGTTCCTATAGTCCTGCGCTGGTTAGGCGTGGCCTGACCCGGCAAGACAGGCTGGCTCTAGCGCCACTCGTCTCGATAGACGAAGCGGGGCATCTGCCAATTGCGGTGCAGAGCCAGCATACGGAAACTCAAGCCGATAATCATGGGACCCAGCAGGGTCACATACGGGTGCCAGTCCAGATGCTGGGCACCCAGATACAAAGCGCCGGTCAGCATGGATACGCTGGCATACATCTCCTTGCGTAGCAGCAAGGGGATGTCATTACACAAGATGTCGCGCAAGACGCCACCGGCACAACCGGTAATCATGCCGCTTAGCAGCACCACCGTAATGGGCAGCTTCATTTCCAGCGCGATCTGACAGCCAATCACGGTAAAGACCACCAGTCCCATGGCATCGAGCAGCAAGAACAGGCTGTGCAAACGCCGCATGATCGGAGCGATCAAAGCCGTAAGAATGGCCGCCCCTGCCGTGATCCAGAGGTATTCAGGATGCTGCACCCAGGTCAGCGGGTAATGCCCTAAAAGCACATCCCGCACCGAGCCACCGCCCAGAGCGGTGACACAGGCGATGGTACAGACCCCCACCCAATCCATGTCACGACGGCCCGCGGCCAGCGCTGCGGTCATGGCCTCTGCAGTGATGGCGATAATGTAGAGAACAAGTAAGAGCATGATATTTTTTACGCATCAAGCTGTTGAATAAGACCCCGATAACAACGCAGCATCAGCAAGCCAGGCACAGCAATAAAGACGGTACAAATAAAAAAGCCTGGCCAACCCAGGGATTCGACCAGCACAGGCGTCAGAGGCCCGGCCAGATAGGTACGCCCCACTGCCGACAGGGCCGACAGCAGCGCAAATTGAGTGGCGGAATAGGTCCGATTACACAAAGCCATCAGCAAAGCGACAAAAGCCGCTGTGCCCAGGCCACCACACAGGTTTTCCAGACCGACCACAATCCCCATCAGCCACATGGATGGCGCGGTTTCAATCGCGATCAGCCAATAGCCCAGGTTGGAGACGGCCTGCAAGATACCAAAAATCATCAAGGCCCGGTATAGCCCCAGGCGGGCCATGATCGCCCCCCCCATCAAGGCTCCGACGACCGTAGCAGCCAGACCAAACACCTTATTGATAGTGCCGACCTCGGACAAGGTAAAGCCGGCTGCACGAATCAGAAAAGTGGTGGACAAGGCACCTGCAAAAGCATCACCCAGCTTGTAGAGCACAATCAGCGCCAGAACACTCCAGGCACCTGGACGCGAGAAAAAATCGGCCAAAGGCGCGATCACGGCTTCTGACAAACTGCGCGGTGGACGGCTTTGTTCCTGTGGGTCGGGTGAAATCAGGGTCACCAGCGCGCACAGCGCCATGAAGGCACCCATCAGAAAATACGTGTTGGACCAGCCCAGCCAGCGGTCCGCCAGAATCAGGGCCAGGCCGCCGGACACAATCATGGCAATGCGATAGCCCATGACTTTGACCGCCGCCCCCGCCGCTCGCTCATGTGCTTGCAGCACGTCCGTGCAATAAGCATCGAAGGCTATGTCCTGCGTGGCCGACAAGAAGGCCACCCACACGGCCAGCAAGGCCAGTGCGGTCAAATTCACCGAGGGAGAAAACAGGCCCATGGCCGCAATGGAGGCGGCCAGCAGCAGTTGAGTGACCAGGATCCAGCCGCGCCTGCGCCCCATGAACGGCGGCGCGTAGCGATCAATCAGAGGAGCCCAGAGAAACTTCAGCGTGTAGGCCGAGCCGACCAGGGTCAGAAAACCAATCTCGGTCAGTGAAACATTTTCAACGGTTGCCCAGGCCTGCAAGGTGCCTGAAACCAGGGCCAGAGGCAGGCCGCTGGCGAACCCCAGAATCAGCAAAGGCAAGACTCGGGGACTGGTATAGACACGTGACACGTCAGGCCTTATTAGCGCTAAGCAGCAAGAAAATGGGGAGACTCGAAACGATACATGGCCAAGGTACTGCGCCAGCCCGGCAAAAAACGCACCGTGTCGCGACCATTGAAGGCAGCACGATCAAGAATACGTACGCCCACCGCCTGGGCCAGATCCTGAAAGTCTTTCATGGTGCACAAATGGATGTTGGGCGTGTTGTACCACTGGTAAGGCATTTCGCCCGTGACTGGCATGCGCCCGCGCAAAATGCTCCAGCCATGCGGCCAATAACCGAAGTTAGGAAACGAGACGATACCATACCGCGCCACCCGCGCCATCTCGCGCAGGATGTGCTCGGTATGGTGCATGGATTGCAGTGTCTTGGACAGGACAACGGTATCGAACTGCTGGTCGCTGAACAGCGCCAGGCCTTTTTCCAAGTCCTGCTGAATGACATTGACGCCACGGCGTACAGAAGCAATCACAAACTGATCGTTCAGCTCCACCCCCGTTCCGACAACCTGGCGCGTGTCACGCAGATGCGCCAACAAGGTGCCATCGTTACAGCCCAGATCCAGCACACGCGAACCTGGCTCAATCCACTGCGCAATGCGCAGCAAGTCCGGTCTTAACATGGCGGCATCCACCTGAGTTTGCGGCTTAGTCATTCTGCCAACACCCCTGTAGTACGGGTGCGCGCAGGCAAGCCCAAATTAGCGGCAATCTGGTCATAGTATCCCTGCACAACGGCATGGTAACGGGGGTCTTCCAACAAGAAAGCGTCGTGCCCGTGTGGAGCATCAATTTCGGCGTAAGTGACCTCGCGCTGGTTGCGCAACAAAGCCTGCACGATTTCGCGCGAGCGCTCGGGCGAGAAACGCCAATCCGTGGTGAAAGACACCAGCAGGAATTTGGCCTGCACCTTTTCAAGCGCCTTGACCAGGTCCCCCTGGTGCTGGCGCGACGGATCAAAGTAATCCAGCGCACGGGTGATGATCAGATAGGTATTGGCGTCAAAGTAACGCGAGAACTTTTCGCCCTGATAACGCAGATAGGACTCGACCTCGAATTCCACGCCGTAGTTGTAGTGGTACTCACCGCCCTGGGCTGGGGCACGCTGGTTGCGGCCAAACTTCTCGGCCATGACGGTGTCGGACAGGTAAGTGATGTGGCCTACCATGCGAGCAACACCCAGGCCAGCCTTGGGCACCACACCGTGCTCGTAGTAATTACCACCGTGAAACTGCGGGTCGGACAAAATGGCGCTGCGGGCCACTTCGTTAAAAGCGATATTCTGGGCCGACAGGCGCGGGGTACTGGCAATGACCACGCAGTTTTCCACGCGCTCCGGGCAGCTGATGGCCCAGCTCAGGGCCTGCATGCCACCCAGGGAGCCACCCATAACGGCCGCAAACTTGCGAATGCCAAAGTAGTCGGCCAGACGGGCTTGGGCACGCACCCAGTCTTCTACCGTCAAAACGGGAAACTCGGAGCCCCAAGGTTTGCCAGTGGCCGGATTGATGCTGGACGGGCCGGTAGAGCCAAAGCAGGAGCCGATATTGTTGACCCCGATGACAAAAAAACGATCCGTATCAACGGCTTTGCCGGGGCCGACCATATTGTCCCACCAGCCAGTGCTTTTAGGATCGTCGTCGTAATAACCGGCAACGTGATGCGAGGCATTGAGTGCATGACACACCAATACCGCATTGTTGCGTTCTTCGTTCAGGGTGCCGTAGGTTTCGACCGCCAGCTCGTAGCTGGGCAGCACTTGCCCGCTGCGCAGATGCAGGGGTTCGTCAAAGGCAATTAGTTCGGCATGTACAGGGCCCACAGAACCTTCGGGGATCAAACCGCAGGATGGGCTAAGGGCGCCAGTGTCGGCGCTAGGGACGGAATCAGTGGCCATCAGGACCTCTTTAGCTGGATTTATGGAGCGCCCGCAAGCGGATCAGGCAAATCGGCGCAAAACGTATAAGACAAAATTCTAGCATCGCTGCGGCGCGGCGTCCAAATCGACCAGCCAGGATCGATTCAGAACTCTGGGCAACGGTAACGTCATAGAAAAGACAATGCTTTGATTTACATCATTATTTTCATGCACATTTGTCTGCCAGCTAAGCTAAATTTGAGTACATTGGCCCGACGTCTACCACGAATGCATGAGGAATGGCTTTACCGTGACGCACTTAACTTCACGCGAGCAGTCCTGCCTGAACTGGGCTGCCCATGGCAAGACCAGCTGGGAAATCAGCATCATCCTGGGCATTACTGAACGCACGATCAACTTCCACTTCCAGAACGCCTACGCCAAGCTTGGAGTCTATAGCCGCCAAGCTGCCATTACCCTGGCCTTGCAGCAGCACCTGATCAGCGGCGACCCGGCTAGCGAGCTAAGCCGTCAAAGAAAACCTTTGCCTGAGCCGCGTCCGGGGCCTTCCCGGAATCCGTCATAACAAAGCCCTGCACCAGCCAGCCCGGCTCCATGCGTATCATCGCTTCCAGGCGCAAGGCCACACCGCCCACATCGCGCGTCATGAAGAAAATCTGTCCGGGTGGCGGCAGTTGTATCTGGTTTTTCTCGCTGACTTGCCCATCGGGTATGAATTTCTCGCGCAGGGAATCGTGCAGTGCCTCGTACAAGCGTTGGCGAGCGGCCTCGTCCTGCTGCAGTTCCTTGGGCAAAATCACATGGCCCACGGTGTAGCTTTGCCCGCCCGCCGTGGCGGTAGTCAGGTAAAAATCCAGTTGATGCTGCTCGAAATCCAACAGTCGGTGACTGGTCGTGGGCTTGCCGGGCAGCATGGCCGACAGGCCCGTTTGTTCAAGCTGAACCTTGCGCCAGTTAAACTCTGGACTGCAGGCTGCCAACATCAAGAAAGCCGCCAGTACCGCGGTAATGCGCCTGATCATCATGGTGCTAATCCCATATCCCGTTTCATGCTTTTCATCGGCTGGCTAAACAGCCGTCTTATACTCGCCCTGCCCGATACGCCTTTTGGCGCAACTTAACAAAGCAAGTCTGGTCGGACTACTATTTATAGACGGGGCCAGGCCCCCTTGAACAGTCCCGTATCTTGCACCCGATTTCGAAAGTGGGAAACACCACCATGAACACCAGCCACGAACGCCGCCTTGCCCTGCAACAGAATCCCGAGATTTTGACGGGAATCTTGCGCGGCATCGAAAAAGAAGGACTGCGCGTCGATGCGCTGGGCCAATTGGCAAACACCCCCCACCCGCAAGCCATTGGGTCGGCCCTGACCAACGGCCATATCACGACCGACTACGCCGAGGCCCTGCTGGAGCTGATTACCGAGCCGCAAGCCCGGGTCGAGGACGTGCTGCAGGAGCTGACCGACATCCACACCTTTGTGGCCGGCAAGCTGGACCAGGAGATTATCTGGAACCAGTCCATGCCCGCATTGCTGCCCGCCGAAAAAGACATTGCCATTGCCTGGTACGGCAAGTCCAACACGGGCATGCTCAAGCATGTATACCGCCGTGGCCTGGCCGAACGTTATGGCAAGCCCATGCAATGTATTGCCGGCGTGCATTACAACTTTTCCCTGCCTGATAGCATCTGGCCCTTGTTGAATGTCTGTGGCGACAATCTGCAAGATCAGCGCTCCAATGGGTATTTGGCGTTGATCCGCAACTTCACGCGCTATTCCTGGCTACTGATGTACTTGTTTGGTGCCTCGCCCGTGCTGGATGCGAACTTCCTGCAAGGTCGCCGCAACAATCTGGACAAGATCGACGAGGACACCTTGACCATGCCCTGGGCAACCAGCTTGCGCATGAGCGATCTGGGCTATCACAACAAGGAAGCCCAGGCCGAGCTCCAGCTTTGCTACAACGACCTGGACACCTTTGTGATGCGCATGTATCACGCTGCCGTAACTCCTTGGCCGGATTACGAAAAACTGGGTACCCACCGCGATGGCGAGTGGATTCAGCTCAACACCCATATCCTGCAGATTGAAAACGAGTACTACTCCAGCATTCGTCCCAAGCGCACCACCCAGCGCAGCGAGCGCCCGGCTACAGCCCTGGCCCAGCGCGGTGTGGAATACATCGAAGTTCGTTGTCTGGATATAGACCCTGAATCGCCTACTGGAATTTCCGAGCAAACCTGCCGCTTCCTGGATACGTTCCTGCTGTTCTGTGCCGTGCAAGACAGCCCCTTCTTCCCGGACGGCGGCTACTGTCAGGACAGCAAGAACAACTTTGCGACTGTTGTGCGTGAAGGCCGCCGCCCCGGCCTGATGCTGACCAATCAGCAAAAAGAAAGCGTCAGCCTGCAAGACTGGGGGCACGAAATTCTCGAATCGCTGCTGCCGTATGCGCAAATGCTGGATCAGGCCCTGAACACCCAAGGTCACACCGAAGCCGTGCAAGCCCAAATCCGCAAGCTGGAGAATCCGGAGCTGACTCCGTCGGCCCAACTGCTGAGCCGTTTGCGCGAAACCGGTTTGAGCTTTCACGACTACGCCTTGCAACGCAGCCGCGAGCATCACCAAACCTTGCTGGCCCATCCATTACCTGCCGACAAGCAAGCCGCTTTCGAGCAACAGGCCAAAGAGTCTCTGCAAGCCCAGATTGATATCGAAGCGCAGGATCAGGAGTCCTTTGAGGACTACGTCCATCGCTACGAACGCAATCTGATTCCGCCTGAACTGGAAAACAGCTAACGTAGCTTAAGCGACCCGCTGTTCTGAGCCTCCCCAAACATCTGGATAAAATCCGGATTTTTGGGGCTTGTTCATTGGGCCTTTGTTATTTATGGATCCTGGCTTGGCATCCTGTACCAACACACAAGAACAGCCTGTTTGATCTGAACACCCCATTCCTGCCTCTGCTCTGTTGGGCTGTTACTGCTTTACTCTCTTGAGTTCCCGCTCAATCTCGATCAAACGCTGTTTACGCCACAGTCCGCCCCCATAACCGGTCAAGGAACCATCAGCGCCGATCACACGATGGCACGGAATCATCAAGGCAATCTGATTCGCCCCATTCGCCCGCGCCACCGCACGCACAGCACTTGGCCGCCCTATCTGGCGAGCAATATCGGAATAGCTGCGTGTTTCTCCAGCCGGGATGCTTTGCAATATGCGCCAGACCTCTTGCGTAAAGGCACTGCCACTGGTCAAAGCCAGGGGCGTCTTAAAGCAATCCGATCGTGCGGCAAAATAATCCGCCAACTCGGCAGCCGCCTGCTCTGAAGGCGGCATCACGCCAATACCAATGCCATCCTTGATCGAAGCCTGCAAACGTTTGAGTTCAACGGGCAAGCCTTTTCGATCTACGAACTCCAGCAGATGCAAATGGCTTTGGCTACTGACCACAACCATGTCTCCCAAAGGCGTGGGTATCCAGCTAGCCCGAAGCAAGCCACCCGTCCGCAAGGCAGCAGGCGCACAGCCGAGCAAGCGGGCAAAGGCAGCCCGAAACGCACTGGCAGACTCAAAGCTGGCTTGATGCTGCGCGGCAATCACATTGCCACCCGTAGCCAAAGTCTCGAAACCCTCGCGCAGACGACGCTGCCTGGCCATTTCCAGAAAGGTCATGCCAAAGTGCCGTTTGAAGCTGCGGCGCACCGTAGACAGGTCATAACCCATACGCTCCAGATGTCCTTCCGACCATCTCAGGCCCGGCTTGGCGTCCAGCTCTCGCAGCAAAGCGGTGATTGTGGGGTCTTCCAAAGCCGCAGCTTGCAGCGGATGGCATCGCTTGCAAGGTCGAAAACCGGCCTGGATGCATTCGCCAATAGTGGCATGAAAGATGCAATTTTCGGCCTTGGGCTTTCTGGCCGGACAAGTCAGACGACAAAACACCCCCGTGGAAGACACGCAGACAAAGGCTTGACCGTCATAGCGTTCATCTCGGGTCAGCAAGGCTGTGTACAGGGTCTGGAAGTCGGGAAGATCAAATAGCATGTCGGATTTTTACTCCGAAACACCAAAACAGACAGACGATTTTCAGGCGTCTATTTCAAGATTCTCAATTTTTTGATGGGCAGGCCGCTGTGCCAGCGTGGTCAAGCCCCCTGGAGCTGACATAGTTTTTTTACTAAACCAGAAAATTATTGTTATGTTATAACATCTCGAAAATTAACAAACCGGAAGATGAGATGCGTTTCCAACCCCGCCCCCTGCCACTAGCCCTGGCTCTGCTTTTGTGCGCCTCTGCCCAAGCCAATGAAATTGAAGAAGCTGTCCCTGAACTGGCCCCTATCCGAATCTCTGCCAGCCCCCTGGCCTTGCGACAAACCGAGCTGGCCACCGCCAGCACGGTCCTGCAAGGCCCCAAACTGGATTTGCGCCGCAGCAGCACCTTGGGTGAATTGCTGGACGGTGAAGTCGGCATCCATGTAGACAGCTTTGGTAGCGGTGCCAGCCGCCCCGTCATTCGCGGCCAAACCGCACCTCGCGTCAAAGTTCTGAGCGATGGCGCAGAGGTCATGGACGCGTCGGCCATCTCGCCCGACCACACCATCACAGTCGACACCTGGCAAGCGGATCGCATCGAGGTGCTGCGCGGCCCATCGGCCCTGCTTTACGGAGGCGGTGCTATTGGTGGCGTGGTCAACGTGCTGGATCGCAAAATCCCCACAGCCATCCCCGAAAAAGGTTTTGAAGGCTCGGTACGTGCCCAGGGCTCCACGGCTGATCGTGGCAGAATCGGCGCAGTCGAGATGACAGCCGGCGAAGGCAATATCGCCTTGCACGTAGAAGGTGCCTCGCACCGTAGCCGCGACTATCGCGTCCCCAACTGGACCGATGGACGCGTCAAGGACTCCGACTCCAGCACGGACACAGGCAGCGTTGGCCTCTCCTTTATTGGGGACCGTGGCTATATAGGCGCGGCCTACTCCTACCGTGAAGGCAGCTACGGTCTGCCCGGTCACAGCCACGAATACGAGGACTGCCACCCGCACGGTGCCACTCTGCATTGCGGCGGCCACAGTCACGATCACGGCCATGACCACGATCATGGGCACAGCCACGACCACGGTCATGAGCACGAACACTCGGCCACCGCTCACCTGCGTACTCAGCGTTTCGATATCCGTGGCGAACTGCGAGACCCTCTGCCCGGCTTCAAACGGGCTCGCCTGCGCGCTGGTGCGACCAACTACCAGCACGTTGAAAAAGATGGCGATATTGATGGCACCCGCTTCACCAATCGCGGTTACGACACGCGCCTGGAGCTGGAACACAACCCTTGGGGGCCGTTTGAAGGGGTCATCGGCCTGCAAACCAGCCAGTCTGATTTTGCGTCCCGCGACGGTACTGAAAACTTCATTCCGCCCACCCGTACTCGCAGCCAGGGCCTGTTCCTTCTGGAAAGCGTGAACTGGGACGACTGGCGTCTGGAACTGGGCGCACGTCAGGAATGGCAAACCGTCACGCCCGACTCGCAAACCCTGGAACGCCGCAAAGGCACGGCGACCTCCTTCTCTTTAGGTACGGTCTGGGACTTCGCACCCGAATACGCCGCCAGCCTGTCCGTGTCCCGCTCTCAGCGTCTGCCCACGGCTCAGGAACTGTTTGCCAAAGGCGTGCACTTTGCCACGCTGAGCTATGAGCGTGGCGACCCAAACCTGGATCGTGAGACCAGCCACACGGTGGACCTGGGACTGCAAAAACACCTGGGCGATCTGCGCTTTGATCTACGTACCTTCTACACCCGTAGCTCGAACTACATTTATGGCCGCAGCCTGGATCGTCACGAAGACTTTCAGCTGATTCAATACAGCCAGGACAAGGCCCAGTTCTGGGGCCTGGAAGCAGAAGCCTCTTACCCCGTCACATCCTGGGCCTCGGTCAGCGTGTATGGCGATCTGGTGCGCGGTAAACTGCAAGATCCTGGCCGCAACCTGCCCCGCATGCCCGCCGCCCGCCTGGGTATTCGCACGGATCTGAACTGGCAGAACTGGTCCGGCTTTGTCGGCTACACCCACACCTTTGCCCAGGACCGACTGGCTGAACATGAAGAGCGTTCGCCGTCTTACGGTTTGCTCAGCATGGGTTTAAGCTACCGCCTGCATATGGATCAGAACACCTACACCCTGTACCTGAGAGGAAATAACTTGCTGAACAAGTTGGCTTACCGCCATACCTCCTTTATTGCCCGTCAGGCCCCGCTGATGGGACGCAACATCCTGGCCGGGATACAGGTGGAATTTTGAGCAAGACCGCCATACACACGGGTAGCCGTCTGTACCAGATCGTGGCCGACATGCAGGGCGAGCGCCCTTGGGGCAACTTTCTGGATGCGGGCACCGGCAAGGGTTCGCTGCGCTGGTTGCTGACGCTGGACACAGAATGCTGGACGGCCATTACCGCCTCTCCCAGCATGGCCGAACAAGTCACCCGTGAGCTGGGCGATCAAAAACGCCCCGAGGACCGTCTGCTGGTGGGCAACTGGAGTGACCCTGAATTTTTGCAGGGCGAACGCTTTGATACGGTTCTGGCCGATTATCTACTGGGTGCCATAGACGGCTTTGCCCCCTACACCCAGGACCAGTTGTTCAGCCGCCTGCGGCCGCTTACCGGCCAGCGTCTCTACATTATTGGTCTGGAGCCCTACGTGCCCTATAGCAGCACGGACCCGGCGGGCAAATTGATTGTGGAAATAGGCCGTTTGCGTGATGCCTGCCTGCTACTGGCAGGCGAGCGCCCGTATCGCGAGTACCCGATGGACTGGGTCCTGCGTCATCTGCGGCAATCCGGCTATCGCTGTGTGGATGCGCAGCGCTTTGGCATTCGTTACGGCGACAACTTTATCCACGGTCAACTGGATATGTGTGACGGGCGCTTGCGCCGTCTGAAGGACCGCAACTTGGCCATGGCCTTGTCCGAGCATGTCCAAGCCTTGCGCAAGCAAGCTCTGGCCTTGAACCAGACCTTGGGTGGTCTGCGTCATGGCCACGACTATGTGATTTGTGCCGAAGCTGTTTAAAAACCAGAAAGTTGCTCAGGAAAAAGAAAAAGGGGCCGAGGCCCCTTTTGTCTTGCATAGACTGCGATGGCAGCACATCTGGCTGTAGCGACGGCCACAAGTTCAAGATTCCAGGCACTGCCTGTCCAGACATCGCCATTGCCTATACGCCTGATCGTTGTCCCGGCCAAACTCCCAAGCGCAAGCTTGCCTATCAACGCAGGCGAATACGCAATTTCGTCCCAGGCCAAATGATCAGGATCAATAATTAGCCCACCTCACCTGAACCGCGCATGAGGCCGTGTTTTGACAAACAACAGACACAAAAAAAGCAGCCTTTGGCTGCTTGCATCGCGACACTTTATAACTGGAAATTCAAGCCAGGTCTTGAAAAGCAGCCCTAAAGAGCCGTATAAACAAGAAGTTCTGGCGCGTCCGACAGGAATCGAACCTGTATCGAGGGCTTCGGAAACCCTAATTCTATCCATTGAACTACGGACGCCAAGCTCGCTATTGTAGCGCGAGTTTGGAGTTTTTTTCAGCATCTATCCGGCAATTATGAGTGCGCTAAATCAAGAGTCAGATACAAGAGCGACACACTCCGCTATAATCCATGGTTGCGCGATCTGGGTCGGTGGCTTGGTAGACACGTCCTTGCGCACACCCATTAGGTAGGCGCAAGCCTTTATTGGTGGCCTTTTAAGGCCCTCCCGTCATTTCTTGTACGAACTCGCAGGATCCGATAATGAGCAACACGGAACAAAAACCCGAAGAACACAACGAGGGTCACTCAGCCATGATCAAAACCCCTAAACAATTGCTTGTGACCGTGGCTCTGGCTTTCTTGGTGCCCATCGCGATTATTGTCATGCTGGTCAGCCTGGTTACCTCCACCATGGGTGCAGGTGCTGGCTCCGCCGCCCTTTCCCCTGAAGCCATTGCAGCCCGCATTCAGCCTGTTGCCGGTTTCAAACTGGTTGACGCCAATGCCGTCAAAGAGCTGAAGACTGGTCAGCAAGTTTACGAAACCACCTGTACCGCCTGTCACGGCGCCGGTGTAGCCGGTGCGCCTAAATTTGGTGACAAGGGCGCTTGGGGCGAG
Organism: Alcaligenes nematophilus; assembly: GCF_026344155.1. Lineage (NCBI taxonomy): Bacteria > Pseudomonadati > Pseudomonadota > Betaproteobacteria > Burkholderiales > Alcaligenaceae > Alcaligenes > Alcaligenes nematophilus. Next base: position 663,946 of record NZ_JAPKMZ010000002.1, read on the forward strand.
CTGATCAAGCTGGGTCAGGACGAGCTGGTCAAGAACGCTATTCATGGTATCCGCGCCATGCCTGCCAAGGGTGGTAACCCTTCGCTGGACGACATCGAAGTGGCTCGTGCCGTTGCTTACATGGCTAACGCTGCTGGCGCTGACTTCAAGGAACCCGACGCTCCCGCACCAGAAGGTGAAGAAGCTGACGCCAAGCCTGAAGCCACTGCGGCTGCCGATACCAAGCCGGCTGAAGAGGCTCCTGCTGCAGAAGCTCCCAAAGCAACCCAAACCGCTGCTGCGGATGACAACAAGGTCGACCCAGCCGGTATCAAGCTGTACGACACCATCTGTTTTGCCTGTCACGCAGCCGGTGTTGCTGGCGCGCCCAAGTTTGGCGATCAAGCGGCCTGGAAGCCATATATCGAATCCGGTATGGACACTATGGTTCAAAAAGCCATTCACGGTGTAGGCGCCATGCCTCCACGCGGTGGCTCGCAAGCCTCCGACGACGAAATCCGTGCTGCCATCCAGCACATGGTTAACGCCGCCAAGTAAGACTGCGACAAGGTTCTGGCACCGAACAGAGCCTGCGAATACAAAAAGCCCGATGAATATTCATCGGGCTTTTTTATTGCCTGAAACGGTTTGCAGGTGACTGATGCAGGACACGCCCCCTACAATCTAGCCCTTGGATCACTGCAGACTGCGGCTATCTAACAGCTGCGGATACTTACCATGACACGTATTACTTCCGCTGCCCGTCTGACCGTGACGGGCGTCTTGTCAGCCCTTGCCGCTTTAATTTTCCCTTCGGCTCAGACCTTCGCCAATGCGTCGACAACGGCAGCCACACAGAGCACAGCGCAGGCTACCAGCATCCTGAATCGAGATAGCCTGGAGCAGGCTATGCACACGCTGCTACAAGCCACCATGGCCAGAGACCTGGAAACAATTCTGCAATTTCAGTCGCCGCGCAAAATTCAGAAAATTGCAAAAGCAATGGGCAAGGACCATGCGGAGACCATTGCCGAACTGATCCGGGTAGGCCGCTCTATGGATGAGCATCAGCCCGTACAGATTCTGTCTGGCCACTACGACGTGGATACTGCACAGTTCGGCAAAACCAGCACAGGACGCGACTACGCCGTGCTGATCTACAACCGTACTTTCAAGAAAGACGGCAAGACCTTTGAGCTTAGCTATCCCACATTGGCCAGCGTAGATGGCAAGACGATTTTCATCATCCCGCTCAGCGAGGAAGCGCTGCTGCCCGAACTGATCGAGCTGTATCCCGATCTGGCTTCGGTGAAAATACCCGCGACCAAAACACAGAAGTAATAGTCTGCTCTCCTGGAGCCCTGAGCCCGGCCTAAGCATCCGTTTATTGAGCACCTGGTTCAGGCTGCCAATAAAAAAGCCTGAGTCCGGTGTCACCCCGGACTCAGGCCGACTCATAAGCTTGTAGGCTGATCTACCTCTAAAACACGCTATAAAGCGTCCAAGAGAGCAATCTCAGGCCTTACTGCGCCTTGCACTGAGCCAATGCCGTCAAGGACATACCCAGTTGGACACGGCGTTGCAGCCAGGGGCTGGCGCGGTAGCGCATATCGCCCGTGACAGCTTGCAGGGTGTTCAATACATCCAGCAAATCACGCGAGCCGACGGCATCACCCATGGACAGCGGGCCATTGTGCGGATAACCCAGGCCCAGACGCACAGCGGCATCGATATCTGATGGGGTCGCTATCTGCTGCTGAGCGATATCACTGGCGATGTTCACGATGGTAGCCACCAAACGCTGGGCCACAAAACCGGCAGAGTCTTCGATCACGCTAACCGCCGTACCATCGCTGGCCAGCATGGCCCAGGCTTGATCGCGCCATTCTGGTGTGGTCGCAGCCGAGCACATCAGCACGCGGCGGCGGCCTTTCTCCAGGCCGAACAAGGTATCCAGCGCCACGGTGCGAGCTGGGTCCAGGCCATGCAAGGACACCAAAGTCGCCACGTCTTCACCGTACGGCGTCAACAGAATCAGCGCATCAGCAGGTGGCTGGTCGCCTTCCACCACTTTCACGCCCAGTTCGCTCAGCAATTGCAGCGCGCGAGCCTGACCTTGCTCATGGTAAGGCGAGACCCACACAGGAGCAAAGGAGGTGACAGCGGGAACAGCAGGCTCTTGAGGAACCTGTTTCTTGCCATCTTCATACTTGTAGAAGCCTTCGCCGTTCTTGCGACCAAACAATTTACCGGCGTGACGCACGGCGGTAATGGGCGAAGGACGGAAGCGCGGCTCATCGTAGAACTGACGGTAAATGGATTCCATGACCGGATGGGACACATCCAGCGCGGTCAGATCCAGCAGTTCAAAGGGCCCCATGCGGAAACCGGCCTGCTCGCGCATGATGGCGTCGATCTGGTAGAAAGGCGCCACGCATTCCTGGGCGATTTTCAGGCCCTCGATGTTCATGCCACGACCGGCGTGGTTCACGATAAAGCCGGGCATATCCTTGGCGCGCACCGGCGTGTGGCCCATATCGCGCGACACTTGCATCAAGGCATCGCCCACTTCCGGAGAGGTGCGCAGACCGTCGATAACCTCGACCACTTTCATCAGCGGCACGGGGTTGAAGAAGTGATAGCCAGCCACACGCTCGGGGTGACGGCAGGCTTGGGCAATGGCAGTAATGGACAGCGAAGAGGTATTGGAGGCCAGCACGCAATCGGCCGACACAATCTCTTCCAGCTGTTGCAGCAAGCCTTGCTTGACGTCCAGACGCTCCACAATGGCTTCCACAACCAGATCGGCAGGGGCCAAGGCTTGCAGATCGCTGGCGGTTTGCAGACACGCTTTGGCCGCGTCCACCTGTTCCGCCGTCATGCGGCCTTTTTCTTGCAAACGACTCCAGACGGCGTGTACATCCGCCAAAGCAGCCTTGACCGAATCCGCATTCAGGTCATACAGCAAGACCTGCTTGCCAGCCTGGGCAGCAATCTGGGCAATGCCCCTTCCCATAGCACCTGCGCCAACAATAGCGATGGTTTGTATCTGTTTCATGATTCACAACCTGATCGAAAAGCAATAAAAATTAAGCCTGCGCAGCGGAGCCGGACACCAAGGCCTCGACTTCGTCGGGCGACAGCTCCAGCACTCGTGCCAGGACCTCGCGGGTGTGTTCTCCCAGACGCGGGGGCGCACTGCGATACTGCACCGGCGTGGCCGACAAACGTAAAGGACTGGCTACCGAAGGCACGCTCCCCCCCTGCCCGGTCGGCAAGTCCAGGCGCAAGCCGCGCGCCAGCACCTGCGGGTCCTGATAAACCTGTTCCATCGTATTGATGGGCCCGGCTGGAATACCTACGGCTTCCAGCGTCTGCAACCAGCTATCGCGCGTTCGGCTTCGCATGATCTGCGCCAGCATGGGCACCAACTCGTCCCTGTGCATGACTCGTCCGGCATTGCGCGCAAAACGGGGATCATCCGCCCACTCGGGGTGCCCCAGCTCCTGCGCAAAACTGCGAAACTGGGCATCATTGCCCACCGCCACAATCAAATGCCCGTCACTGGCCTCAAAGACCTGATAGGGCACCAAATTCTGATGTGCATTGCCGGGGCGCTGTGGTGCCTGTCCGGTACACAAGTAATTCATGTTCTGGTTGGCCATCATGGCCACCTGACAATCCAGCAGAGCAATATCCAGATGCTGACCCAAGCCACTACGGTGGCGCTCCACCACGGCTGCCAGCACAGCCACGGTGGCGTACATGCCTGTCATGACATCGGCCACAGCCACACCCGCTTTTTGCGGTTCACCACCTGGCTCACCTGTCAGGGACATCAAACCACCCAGCCCCTGGATCATGAAGTCATATCCTGGACGACTTGCATAGGGGCCAGTCTGCCCAAATCCGGTAATCGAACAATAAATCAGGGCCGGGTTGATGGCTTGCAGGCTTTCATAGTCCAGTCCGTACTTTTTCAGGCCACCGACCTTGAAGTTTTCCACCAGAATATCGCAGCGACTGACCAGTTGACGCACCACCTCGGCACCTTGTGCAGTGCCTATATCCAGGATGATGGACTCTTTATTACGGTTGGCAGCCCCAAAATAGGCCGCATCTTCCGTGTCCGCTCTGTGACCATCCTGCAGATACGGCGGCCCCCAGCCTCGGGTGTCGTCCCCGGCACCGGGACGCTCGACCTTGATGACTTCTGCACCCAGATCAGCCAGGTTTTGAGTACACCAGGGCCCGGCCAGCACGCGCGTCAAGTCCAGAACACGCAATCCCGCCAAGGGCGCTTTTCGTTCAGTCGTGGTCATAGCAAACAAAAATCCTTCAAGTCGCTTATTGTGCACTACGTCTTCTTAGTCCGGCCTACGGACAGAAAAAAGTGCTCAAACCATGGTCATTTTCGAGGCCGGAGGAATTTGTGCAGCGCACCAAGCCGGGCGACGATAAACCGTCCTAGAATAGGTGACGATAGATTATCAGCGGCAGATCTTCCTTGCAGGACCCCGCCCCTTCAAGAGGCAGGGCACTTCTTTCGATAACAGGAGACCGACCTTATGCCATCGGCATTAACGCAGCAGCTTTATCAATCTATGACCCTGCCTGTAATGGCAGCGCCCATGTTCATTGTTTCGAACCCTGCCCTGGTGATTGCGCAATGCGCCAGCGGCATCATCGGTTCCGTCCCCGCCTTGAACGCCCGCCCCCAGGAAAAGCTCAAGGATTGGCTGGACGAGATCGACGACACCCTGGCCGAACTACGCGAGCGCCATCCCGAGCGCCGCATCGCCCCCTACGCCATCAACCACATCATCCACCAATCCAACGACCGCCTGGAGCAGGATTTGCGTGTGTGCGCCGACCACAAGGTGCCACTGGTGATTACCAGCCTGCGCGCCCCGCAAGACATCGTGCCGCATGTGCACGCCTGGGGTGGCAAAGTCTTCCACGACGTAACCACCTTGCGTCATGCTGAAAAAGCGCTGGAAGCGGGTGTGGATGGCCTGATCGTGGTGGCTGCAGGTGCTGGCGGCCACGCCGGTACCTTGAGCCCCTTTGTGCTGGTTAACGAAATCCGTCAGATTTTTGATGGCCCGATAGCCCTGTCCGGCGCCATGAGCCGGGGTCGCGACATTCTGGCGGCCCAAGCCATGGGGGCCGACATGGCCTACATCGGCACGCGCTTCATTGCCAGTACCGAAGCCAATGCCTCGGACGATTACAAGAACATGATCGTCAAGGGTCGTGCCGCCGATATCGTCTACACCCCGCTGTTTACCGGCATCCCCGGCAACTACCTGAAGGACAGCATCCGCGCTGCAGGCCTGGACCCGGACAAGCTGGACAGCGAAAAAAATGCCGACACCGCCTTCGGTTCGGGCATGAGCAAAGCCTGGCGCGACATCTGGGGCGCTGGTCAAGGCATTGGTGGCATTGACTCGGTGGAATCTACTGCCGACATCGTGGCCCGTTTGCATCGCGAATACCAGGAAGCCAAGGCAGCACTGCTGGCCTCCCCCTTCGCCTGAACAGGAGCACGCCATGATACGGACTCATGACGCAGGCCATTGGCTGGAAGTCATTCTGGACCGCCCGGAACGACGCAATGCCTTGACTGGCCCCATGTACGAAGAGCTGGCCGACATCATCGACCAGGCCAATCAGAACCAGAAATATCGTGCCCTGGTTCTGACCGGCGCGGGCGAGCATTTCTGTGCCGGCAACGACATCTCGGAGCTGTCCAATGTGCGCAATAGCGACATGCCGCCACCGATCAAATTCCTGCGCAGTCTGGTCCAGGCCGACATCCCACTGATCGTGGCCGTAGAAGGTCACGCAGTGGGTATTGGCGTAACCTTGCTGCTGCATGCGGACTTTGTGTACGCGGCCCGTGACGCGCGTTTGCGCATGCCTTTCACCGCACTGGGCCTGTGCCCGGAAGGCGCCTCCAGCCACCTGCTGGCGCAGTACGTGGGGCCACGCCGTGCCAACGAATGGCTGCTGCTGTCACAAGCTTTCAGTGCCGAGCAAGCCATGGAAGACGGCCTGCTCACTGAACTGACCGACCACGGCAATAGCCTGGAAGCCGCCCGTGCCTGCGCCCACGCGTTGTCCGAGCAGCCTCCCATTGCCTTACGCACCAGCAAGCGTCTGCTACGAGAACCCCAGCGCGAAGTTTTGCTGGAGGTTCTGGAACGCGAGCGCAAGCTGTTTTCCGAACTGCTGGAAGGCGAAGAAGCTCTGCAGATTCTGGGGCAAATGAGCCAGAACCGCAGCGGCAAATAGCGCTTGTGTGGACCTGATTTCTGCGCAAACCCGCATGTGCAGCGATCTTGCCACACTGCACCCGGTTCAGACGGGTGATAAGGGGCCTGTGAGAGCAGGTCCCTAATTTTTTTTACCGTATTCGCAAAAAAATCTTGCGTGCAAAAAAAAAATCGCTGTATTTTATTTTTTGCGCTGCAACAAATGCACCGCTTTAACACGTTCTTTGCGGATACGCCCATGACACACTCCTGTCCCTCCCAAGCCCAAGGCTTGTACCTTCCCGCTAACGAACACGACGCCTGCGGCGTCGGATTTATCGCACACATCAAAGGCCAGGCGAGCCACGCCATCATCACCCAAGGCCTTAAAATCCTGGAAAACCTTGATCACCGCGGCGCTGTAGGCGCAGATCCCTTGATGGGTGACGGTGCAGGCATTCTGATCCAGATCCCCGACCAGCTTTACCGCGAAGAAATGGCCGCTCAGGGCGTGACCCTGCCGCCCCCCGGCGAGTACGGCGTAGCCATGGTGTTCCTGCCCAAGGAAACCGCTTCCCGCCTGGCCTGTGAACAGGAGCTGGAACGTGCGGTACGTGCCGAAGGCCAGCACATGCTGGGCTGGCGCGATGTGCCGGTGGACAGCACCATGCCCATGTCGCCCACCGTCAAGGCCAACGAACCGGTGATTCGCCAGCTGTTCATTGGCCGCGGCCCGGATGTGATGGTGCCCGATGCGCTGGAGCGCAAGCTGTACGTGATCCGCAAGACCGCCAGCCACGCCATCTACCGCATGGCATTGGCCCACGGCCAGGAATACTTTGTGACCTCGGCCTCGGTGCGTACCATCGTCTACAAAGGCCTGCTGCTGGCTGACCAGGTTGGCCGCTACTACCGCGATCTGGCCGACCCTCGCGCCTGTTCCGCCCTGGCCCTGGTGCACCAGCGCTTTTCCACCAATACCTTCCCCGCCTGGCCTCTGGCCCACCCCTACCGCCTGATCGCCCACAACGGCGAGATCAACACGGTACAGGGCAACTTCAACTGGCTGCGTGCCCGTGAAGGCGCCATGGAATCGGCCGTGCTGGGTTCGGATCTGCAAAAGCTTTACCCCATCGTGTACGAAGGCCAGTCCGACACGGCCACTTTCGACAACTGCCTGGAACTGCTGGTGATGGCCGGCTACTCGCTGCCACACGCCATGATGATCATGATGCCGGAGGCCTGGGAGCAACACGCCGAGATGGACGAAAGCCGTCGCGCTTTCTACGAGTACTACGCAGCTCAGATGGAACCATGGGATGGTCCTGCTGCCATCGCCTTTACTGATGGCCTGCAAATTGGTGCACTGCTGGACCGTAACGGCCTGCGTCCCGCCCGCTACGTCATTACCGACGACGACATGATTGTGCTGGCCTCTGAAGCCGGTACCCTGCCTATCCCCGAGCACCGCATCGTCAAGAAATGGCGTCTGCAACCGGGCAAGATGCTGCTGATCGATCTGGAACAGGGCCGCATCATTGACGATGCCGAGATCAAATCCCAACTGGCTAACACCCACCCCTACAAGCAATGGATTGAACGCCTGCGCTTGCGCCTGGACTCCCTGCCCAGCGTGCCCGGCGTGCGCCCCCAATTGGCCACCCGCGACCTGCTGGATCAGCAACAAGCTTTTGGCTGGACCCAGGAAGACATCAAAGTCGTCCTGCAGCCCATGGCCAGCAAGGGCGAAGAGGCCACCGGCTCCATGGGCAACGACGCTCCGTTGGCCGTGCTGTCCGACAAGTCCAAGCCCTTCTACAACTACTTCCGCCAGCTGTTTGCTCAGGTTACCAACCCGCCTATCGACCCGATTCGGGAACAGATGGTGATGTCGCTGGTGTCCTTTATTGGCCCCAAGCCCAATCTGCTGGACATCAACAACGTCAACCCGCCGCTGCGCCTGGAAGTGTCCCAGCCCGTGCTGAGCCCGGCTGACATGAACCAGATCCGGCGCATTGAAGCGGCCAGCAATGGCAAGTTCCGCAGCCAGGAACTGGACATCATCTACCCCAGCGCCTGGGGCCCGGAAGGCATTGAGGCCAGCGTGGCCGCACTGTGCGCCCGTGCGGCAGATGCCGTGCGCGATGGCTACAACATCCTGATCCTGACAGATCGCCGATGTGACGCCGAGCATGTGGCCATCCCCGCCCTGCTGGCAACCTCGGCCATTCACCAGCACCTGATCCGCATCGGTCTGCGTACCCGCACGGGTCTGGTTGTGGAAACCGGCTCGGCCCGTGAAGTGCATCACTTTGCCCTGCTGGGTGCGTATGGTGCCGAAGCCATGCACCCCTGGCTGGCTTTTGAAAGCCTGCAGCATCTGGCCCAGGACCCGATCAACCAGATCGACGCCTCCCAGGCCGAGGGCTACTACATCAAGGCCATCAACAAGGGCTTGTACAAGGTCATGTCCAAAATGGGCATCTCCACCTACATGTCCTACACCGGCGCGCAGATTTTCGAGACCATCGGCCTGTCGCGCTCGCTGGTGGACAAGTACTTTGTGGGCACCTCCTGTCCGGTAGAAGGGATTGATATCTTCACCGTGGCTGAAGAAGCGCTGCGTCAGCACCGCGCCGCCTACAGCAAAGACCCCGTGCTGGAAAACCATCTGGAAGCCGGTGGCGAATACGCAGTACGCGTGCGCGGCGAAGCCCATATGTGGACCGCCGACTCCATCGCCAAACTGCAGCACGCCACCCGCAGCCAGAACTACAGCACCTACAAGGAATACGCCCAGCTCATCAACGAGCAAAGCCGCCGTCACATGACACTGCGTGGTTTGTTCGAACTACGTCTGGACCCGGCTCAAGCGATTCCTTTGGAAGAGGTGGAACCGGCTAGCGAGATCGTCAAACGCTTTGCAACCGGCGCCATGTCGCTGGGTTCGATTTCAACCGAAGCCCACGCCGTACTGGCCGTGGCCATGAACCGGATTGGCGGCAAGTCCAATACTGGTGAAGGTGGCGAGGACGAGCTGCGCTACCAGCATGAAATGCAGCATGGTAAAAGCGGCATCCGTAAGGGTGACACCTTGGCCAGCGTGTTAGGCCAGGATCGCGTGTTTGCCGACATAGACCTGCAAGAAAACGATTCGCTGCGTTCGCGCATCAAACAGGTTGCCTCTGGCCGCTTTGGCGTCTCAGCTCAGTATCTGTGCAGTGCGGATCAAATTCAGATCAAGATGGCACAAGGTGCCAAACCCGGTGAAGGCGGTCAATTGCCCGGTCATAAAGTGTCCGAGTACATCGCCAAGCTGCGTTACTCCGTTCCCGGTGTGGGCCTGATTTCTCCTCCCCCCCATCACGACATTTACTCCATCGAAGATTTGGCCCAGCTGATTCACGATTTAAAGAACGTGAACCCGCAAGCGGATATCTCCGTGAAACTGGTGTCCAAAGTCGGTGTGGGTACTGTGGCTGCGGGTGTTGCCAAAGCCAAGGCCGATCACATCGTGATTGCCGGTCACGACGGTGGTACGGGTGCTTCGCCCCTGTCCTCCATCAAGCATGCCGGTACCCCGTGGGAACTGGGTCTGGCTGAAACCCAGCAAACCCTGTTGCTGAACCGCTTGCGCAGCCGCATCCGCGTGCAGGCCGACGGTCAGATGAAAACCGGCCGCGATGTGGTGATCGGTGCCTTGCTGGGTGCGGATGAATTTGGCTTTGCCACCGCTCCGCTGGTCGTGGAAGGCTGCATCATGATGCGCAAATGCCATCTGAACACCTGTCCCGTTGGTGTTGCCACCCAGGACCCCGTGCTGCGCCGCAAGTTCAAGGGCAAGCCCGAACACGTAGTGAACTACTTCTTCTTCGTTGCAGAAGAAGTGCGTGAACTGATGGCCAAGCTGGGTGTACGCCACTTTGACGATCTGATCGGTCGCAGCGACTGGCTGGATATGCGCAGCGGTATCGAACACTGGAAAGCCCAGGGCCTGGACTTCTCCCGCCTGCTGCACAAAGTGGACAATGAAGAGTCCCCACGTCAGATCGCTACCCAGGATCATGACCTGGAACACACGCTGGATCGCCAACTGATCGAGCGCAGCGCCGTGACCTTGAATCAGGGCACCCCACTGTCCTTCATCACCCCCGTACGCAACCGCAACCGCAGCGTCGGTGCCATGCTCTCGGGCGTATTCACCAAGAAATACGGCCATCAAGGTCTGCCTGACGACAGCCTGCACATTCAGTGCAAAGGTACAGCGGGTCAGAGCTTTGGCGCTTTCCTGGCGCAGGGCATCACCCTGGATCTGGTGGGTGAAGCCAATGACTACGTAGGTAAAGGCTTGTCCGGCGGCCGCATTATCGTGCGCTCGCCCAACGACTTTCGTGGCTACGGCCCGGACCACATCATCGTGGGCAATACCGTGCTTTACGGCGCCCTGTCCGGTGCGGCTTACTTCAACGGCGTGGCCGGTGAACGCTTTGCCGTGCGTAACTCCGGTGCCAGCGCGGTTGTGGAAGGCGTAGGCGATCATGGTTGCGAATACATGACGGGCGGTACCGTGGTTGTCCTGGGCGAAGTGGGCCGCAACTTTGCAGCCGGCATGTCCGGTGGCGTGGCCTACGTGTGGGACCCGCAACGCCGCCTGCAACTGCGCTGCAACCCCGGCATGGTGGATCTGGAGCCGGTCTTGAGCAAGGCCGAGCAAGAGATGAACAGCAGCATGGCGCAATGGCACAGCCGTAGCGCCCAGGGCGAACGTCAGACCGACGATGCCATCTTGCAAACCCTGGTTCAGGAACATTTCAAGGCCACGGGCAGCTTCCAGGCCCGCGAGCTCTTGAAAGACTGGGACAGCGCCCGCGCACAATTCGTCAAAGTCATTCCACGCGAGTACCGCCGTGCATTGAGCGAATTGTGGCAAGGCCCGCAAGCGAGCAAAGCTGCGCCCAAAAGCAGTAAAACCCGCCGTTCGGCTTCGGCCTGAACCCTTCCCATCACCATCAGGAAACGACACATCATGGGAAAGACGACTGGATTTCTTGAGTTTCAACGTCTGCAAGAAGCCGTAGAAGCTCCTTTAAAGCGGGTCAAGCACTGGAAAGAATTTGTCCAGGTATTGAACGACGAGCAGGCAGGCCAGCAGGCCGCCCGCTGCATGGATTGCGGCATCCCTTTCTGCCACAACGGCTGCCCGGTCAATAACATCATTCCTGACTGGAATGATCTGGTTTACCGTCAGCAGTGGAAAGAAGCGCTGGACGTGCTGCACTCCACCAATAACTTTCCGGAAATTACTGGCCGCATCTGCCCCGCTCCTTGCGAGGCAGCCTGTACCCTGAACATCGACCGTGCGCCCGTGGGCATCAAATCCATCGAGCACGCCATCATCGACAAAGGCTGGGCAGAGGGCTGGGTTGTGCCACAAGTGCCTACCCACAAAACCGGCAAACGCGTGGCCGTCATCGGCTCCGGCCCTGCCGGCTTGGCCAGTGCCCAGCAATTGGCACGCGTCGGCCACGAGGTCACCGTGTACGAGAAAAGCGACCGCATTGGTGGCCTGATGCGCTACGGCATCCCCGACTTCAAGCTGGACAAGCACTTGCTAGATCGTCGCATCGCCCAAATGCAGGCCGAGGGTGTGCAGTTTTGCCCTTCTACCTATATTGGTCAGGCACAAGATCAAGCCGCCCAGGAACCGGGGCTGACCGTGCTGTCCCCTACCGAGCTGGAACAACAGTTCGACGCCATCATCCTGGCAGGCGGCTCCGAAACCCCCCGCCTGCTGGAGGCCCCCGGTAGCCAGCTGCAAGGCGTACATCCCGCCATGGACTTCCTGCGCATCCAGAACCAGCAAGTTGCCGGTTCGCGAGGCACTCCCGCCATCAGCGCTCAAGGCAAGCATGTCGTAGTGATTGGCGGCGGTGATACCGGCTCGGACTGCGTGGGCACCAGCACACGCCAAGGCGCAAAATCGGTCACCCAGTTCGAACTGATGCCCCGCCCACCCGAGCAGGAAAACACAGAGCTGACCTGGCCCTACTGGCCCATGAAGCTGCGCACCTCGTCCTCGCACGAAGAAGGCTGCGAGCGTGACTGGGCGATCAACACCGTAGAGCTGGAAGGCAAGAACGGCCAAGTCAAAGAACTGCGCGCCGTGCGGGTGGAATGGAAAACCGATCCCGCGACAGGCCGCATGAGCATGACACCCATCGCTGGTTCCGAAATGACCTTCCCCGCCGACCTGGTCCTGCTGGCCATGGGCTTCACCGCCCCCGTACGCCAAGTGCTGGACGCCTTTGCCGTAGAAGCCGACCAGCGCGGCAACGTCGCCGCCAACACGGATGACTACCAAACCAGCCGAGCCAAAGTCTTCGCCGCCGGAGACATGCGACGCGGCCAGTCCCTGATCGTCTGGGCCATCCGCGAAGGCCGCCAATGTGCCCGTTCCGTAGACGAGTTCCTGATGGGGAGTTCGACACTTCCCCGCTAAGCCTTCTTGGTAGTACCAGTACACAAACAGCCAGCCGCGATAAACGGCTGGCTGTTTGTCCTCAAGCGAACGAGATCACTTCCAGGCCCCCTGACTTCGCGGGTTCTTATTTGTTGTTTGCGGCTCGCTGCCTGCTGCCTGCTGCCTGCTGCCTGCTGCCTGCTGCCTGCTGCCTGCTGCCTGCTGCCTGCTGCCTGCTGCCTGCTGCCTGCTGCCTGCTGCCTGCTGCCTACAACTAGCCTACGAGCCTGTCATCCATATCTGCCAGCTTTATTTGCCTGGCAACGGATTGCAGCAAGAAGCAGCCAGAGCGATTAGTTGTGGGTTGTCGGCTGTTGGCTGTTGGTTGTTGGTTGTTGGTTGTTGGTTGTTGGTTGTTGGTTGTTGGTTGCCACCATTCTGAAGCCCTTGCTGGCTTGAGGCTGGATTGGAGCATTCAGGGGGCTTGCCGCCGTCTGGGGCTGTTGTAGGGATGCAAGCACCTTGCTGTTTGAGTTCAACGCTTGTGGTTTGTCCGGGGGACAAACCACTGAACGAGTTCAAGGTGCGCCCTACAACAGCCCCAGACAAGGGCACCGGTGCGCAGCACCGGCAAGCTTCCGCTCCGACCCAGCCTCAAGCCAGCAAGGGCTGCCGCAAGGACTCCACTTCCCACCTAAAACCCGCAAAACCCTACAAACCCCACCCCCATAAGCCTTTGATTTAATTTCCCTTTCCAAACAACCCTAGGGTTTTCCCCTAAAAACCACAGGCTAATCCAATCCCTAGGGTTTACCCTTGCTTTTAGACTAGGGAAAACCCTATAATGAGGATTCGTAACTTAGACCTTCACCTTAAAGGGAAAGCAAATGTCTACCATGACCACTTACTCGCACTACATTCACTGGAGTGATGCTGTTGAGCGTGGGGTAATGCAGCATGCCCTGGAAAATGGTGAATCCGTGTCTTTAACTGCACTGACCAAAGCAGCGGCCAAACAAGTTTCCAAAGCCGCAAACGTGGTGTTCAAGTACATGGTCGAACTGACCCGTGCCTTGAACGAAGCCCGCATCCGCGATTCCCGCATGTCGGCCAGCTACTGGTAAGCCACGCATCACCGTCGTAACGCTCAAGCAAAACACCGCTTGATGTTGAAAAGCCTGCTGATTTAGCAGGCTTTTGTTTTTTCTGCGTTTGCCAATGCCACCTTTCCAAGGGCACACCTTCATGCACCGCAGAACCTTGGCTCATTGGGCGCAAGCACCTCACAAGACGTCTCCCCTGCCCCAAGATCAAGACAAGCCCAGGCACGGAAAGCGTTTCTTCCAGCGCCGCAGAACATGAAAAAGGCCAGCAAAAGCTGGCCTGCAGAACTACGGTGCCTCACAAAACATAGGCCCAACACGAAATCGTCCTTGATCAAGAAGAACTACTCAAGACTTGCTCAACAAGTTCTTCAGCATATCCAGCCGCTGCTTGGGACTTAAAGCCGCCTGCGCCGGATCTTCCTGGGCACCAGGGTCTTCGATCTTCATCTCATCAATAAAGCGTGAGCGCTCACGCACCAGATTCTCACGTGCGCGTCTGCGCTTCTTGCACCAGCTCAAGCGCAAGCTGCGCTGCGCACGCGTAATACCCACGTACATCAGACGCCGCTCTTCCTGAATGCGCTGGGCCAGAATATCGGCTTCTTTATCCGGGTCTATATCTTCGTCATCGCGCCCAATGTGCGGCAGCAACCCTTCTTCCACCCCCACCAGGAACACATGCGGATACTCCAGCCCCTTGGAAGCATGAAGCGTGGACAATTTGACCGCATCCGGGTCTTCATCCTCACCGCGTTCCAACATGGTGATCAGGGCAACTCGCTGCACCAAGTCATTCAAACTCAGCTGATCGTCTGCCGCTTTGGACTTCAGCCAGGTAATCAATTCCAGCACGTTTTCCCAACGAGTCTGCGCGGGGCGCTCGTCGAACATATCGTAGAGATAGCGCTCGTAATCAATCGCCCGCAGGAGCTCGTCCAGCAATTCGCTAACGGCCGTCTCGTGTCCTTCCTGATCGCTCTCTACCCGGTCCGCTCTTTGCTGGATACGGCCAATAAACTGCGCAAAGACACTTAAAGGCTCCAACTGCCTTTCCGGTAAGCGATCCGTCAGAGCGATTTGCGAGACGGCGGAATATAAAGACAGCTTTTGTTCCGCCGCAAACTGACCCAGCACCTGCAAGGTAGCCTGCCCAATTCCGCGCCTGGGTGTCGTCGCTGCGCGGATGAATGCCGGATCATCATCGTCGTTCGCAACGACTCGCAAGTAAGACAGGATGTCGCGAATCTCGGCCTTGTCAAAGAAACTCTGCCCACCCGAGATGGTGTAGGGAATGCGCAGATTGCGCAGCGCCTGCTCAAAGATGCGGGCCTGATGGTTGCCACGGTACAGCACCGCAAAATCTCGCCACTCGGCCTGACGCTCAAAGCGCTCTGCCGAGATACGCATAGCCACTGAATCGGCCTCGTTCTGCTCGTCGTCCGTCACGTGGACCTGGATAGGCTCACCAAAGCCCAGGTCAGACCAGAGCTTTTTACCGAACACGACGGGATTATTGCCAATAACATTATTCGCAGCCTGCAAGATGCGCTGCACCGAGCGATAGTTCTGCTCCAGCTTCACGACTTTCAGGTCCGGGTAATCCTTGGGAAGCTGCGCCAGATTCTCCACGGTAGCGCCACGCCAGGCGTAAATGGCCTGATCGTCGTCCCCCACCACGGTAAACATATTGCGCTGCCCCGTCAGAGAACGCACCAGCCGATACTGACAGAGGTTAGTGTCCTGATACTCGTCCACCAGCAGATACTGCACCCGACGCTGCCAGCGCTCGCGTACTTCCTGATTGTCTTCCATCAACTGCGCAGGCAAGCGGATCAGATCATCAAAGTCCACCGACTGATAGGCAATCAAGGTGGCGGCGTAGTCGCGGTAAATACGAGCCGCCTCGATCTGGCTTGGCGAGTTTGCGGCACGCTCCGCATCGTCCGGCCCCATCAAGGCGTTTTTCCATAAGGAGATTTCCTGCTGAACGGACTTCAGGCGGCCTTTATCCGTGGTAGCCAGCAGTTCCTGAATAATTGCCAGCGCATCGTTGGAATCCAGAATGGAGAAGCGTGGCTTCAAACCCACGTGCTGGGCTTCCTCACGCAACATGCGCAAGCCCAGAGAGTGAAAGGTGCTGACGGTCAGCCCCCGCAACAGCTTGGGATCTACCAGGGCGCGAATCCGCTCGTTCATTTCACGCGCGGCTTTATTGGTAAAGGTCAGTGCGACCACTTGTCGGCCCGTGTACCCACACTCGCGCAGCAGATAAGCGATTTTCTGCGTAATGACTCGCGTCTTGCCACTACCGGCTCCAGCCAGGACCAGACAGGGCCCATCCATATACAACACGGCCTGACGCTGCATGGCGTTCAGGTCGGTGGGGACAGTATGGCCTGGTGTAGTGACAGAGGTGGACATGGTGGAATCAGTGAATACTAGGCAAGAAAACGAGGTTCAACGCCAAACAACGTGCACAACTAAATAGCGCACAAGGATACACCCTGATGTACTGAAGATGCTCCTACCGTCCTGCATATACATGAGCCTGGAGAATCTTAAATCTCGAGGGGATCGACCTCAATCGTAATGCGCACTTTATGCTGCTTGGCCAACTGCGCGACCTGGGGTCCCCAATAGCGCACAAAGGCTTGCAAGGCCGGACGATGGGCGCTTTCCAACAGCAACTGGGCCCGCTCGACTTTGGCAACGCGCAAAACACGTAAGGGCACGGGATCGTACAGGAAAACCTGATCCGCGCCCGGAAATTCATTCGGATATTCTTCAGGCAAACGACGTGCCTGGGTCAACAAGCGAATCGCATCTGCCAATTGCGGGGCTTCGGCAGACAGGAGCACCTGATAGGCAAAAGGCGGCAAGCCCACGGACTCGCGCTCGTTCAAGGCGCTTTGGGCAAAGCCTATGTAATCGTGCTTAATCAGACTTTGATAAACGGCCTGCTCCGGGTAGCCCGTCTGGATGATGACATCCGCCCCTTCGGTATGGCGACCGGCCCGGCCTGCTACCTGCATCAGTTGAGCAAACAGACGCTCGGGCGCGCGGAAATCATGGGCGAACAAGGTAGCATCGGCATTGAGCACACCGACGACGCTCAAGCGGGTGAAGTCATGACCTTTGGCCACCATCTGGGTGCCCACCATGATGTCCACTTCGCCCGCATGCACCTGCTCGAACAATTGCTGCGCGCTGCCCTTCAAGCGGGTGCTATCCGCGTCGATGCGCACCAGGCGGGCATTGGGAAAACGCTCGCCCAGAAACTCTTCAATACGTTGAGTGCCCCGACCCATAGGCTGCAAGTCCTGATCGCCGCAATCCGGGCAAGCACGCGGCACGGGGGCCTGATAACCGCAATGGTGGCACTGCAAATTGTGCTTGAAGCCATTTTGCCGGTGCAGCACGGTGTACACCGTGCAACGCGGACATTGAGACAGCCAGCCGCAAGAGGCGCAATGCAGCACAGGCGCATAGCCACGCCGGTTGATAAACACCAGCGACTGCTCGCCACGGTCCAGACACGCTTCCAGCGCATCCAGCAACTGAGGAGAAAAACCCGACTCCAGGCGCAAATGGCGGGTATCGACCAGACGCACTCGCGGCAAGGAAACCTCTCGCGCACGCTTGGGCAGGCTCAACAGGCTATAGCGCCCTTGTCGAGCATGATTCCAGCTTTCCAGCGAAGGGGTGGCTGAACCCAGCACCACCGGCACTTTCAGATCGTAGCCACGCCACACAGCCAGATCCCGAGCGGAGTAACGCAAGCCATCTTGCTGCTTGTAAGAAGCGTCGTGCTCCTCGTCCACAATAATCAGGCCCAGCTCGGGCATGGGCGTGAAGATGGACAGCCGTGTTCCCAACAAAATGCGCGCCTGACCACTGTTGACGCGCAACCAGGAGCGCAGCCGTTCACCTTCGGACAGACCACTATGCAAGACAGCCAGCACATCGCCGGGCAAGACGCGCGCCAAGCGGGCACGCAGGACCTGCTCGAACTGAGGCGTCAGATTGATTTCGGGCACCATGAACAGGACTTGCCGACCAGCGGCCAGCACTTGTTCCAGCACCCGCATATAGACTTCGGTTTTCCCGCTACCCGTTACGCCATGCAGCAATAGGCAGCTTCCGGGTTTGGCCGCCACAATGCCATCTACCGCAGCCTGCTGCTCGGCATTGAGCACGGGCAGGACGTCGCTGTCCACCGGCTCCACCTTCTTTTCCTTGCGCTTGGCCATGCGCAATACCGGCCCACCAGCGGAACGCTTGCCCAGATAGGCAGAGGGTTTGCGCAAAGGCCCTGGCAAGGACGGCATCATGACCTCGCCCAGCGGACGGTGGTAATAGGTAGACGCAAAGCGCGCCATCCGCAACCAGTCCTGCGGGAAAGGCGGCAAGTCATCCAGCAGCTGATCAATCGCCTTGACCTGCTCGGGCGGGTAGGAAGGTTGCTCCGGCAAGGCCACCACCACGCCTATCATCTGCCGCCGCCCAAAATGCACAATGACCCGCTGTCCGATCAGGACGGGTTCGTGGTGCTGATAATCAAACACCCCATCCAGGGGAACGTCCAAAGCCACATGCAGCCAGAAAGGTCCGGTGCTTGCCGATGCAGAAATAGCGTCAGGAGTGGCGGTCATGGATGGTGGTTCAAAAAAGGGCTGGCCTGGCTGAAAGCCTGATAAGTCAAGAGCTTAGCGACCTGTGGATAACTTTGGGGAAAATGACATGAACAAAAAATACAAAGAAGCAAGCACAGATACAATTTAATTTTCAATATCTCTGAAATAAGGATAAAACGCAGAGAAATCAACTAATTAAAACTGGGTATTGAAATTAAACCTTAAATATAAAGACCTCAAACCCAGCCCTGTCTGTGTGCATAACTTTGCGCACAAGCTGCGACAGCCCGTGCGCAAAGACTATCAAACGCTGTGGTGTCGACGGCTGTAGGAATGCACTTCGTCGACCAGAATGCCCACGGCTTCCGGATCGGTGAAACGCGAAATACCGTGGCCGAAGTTGAACACGTGACCGCCCTGCCCCACAGGGCCAAAGTCATCAATAACACGACGGGCTTCACGACGGATGGCTTCTTCGCCACCGAACATGGTCATGGGGTCCAGATTGCCTTGCAAGGCCAGTTTGTCACCAATACGAGCGCGCGCACGGGACAGGTTCACCGTCCAGTCCACACCCATGGCATCAGCGCCACAGCCAGCAATATCTTCCAGCCACATGCCGCCGCCCTTGGTAAAGACGATGACAGGGACGCGCTTGCCGTCATGCTCGCGAATCAAGCCATCAACCACTTTACGGGTGTAGGCCAGGGAGAATTCCTGGAACAGGGAGTCGGACAATACACCACCCCAGCTATCGAACAGCATCACAGCCTGTGCGCCGGCACGGATCTGATTGTTCAGGTAGTCGCAGGTGGTTTGGGCATTGATTTCCAGCATGCGGTGCATCAGGTCCGGACGCTGATACATCATGCTTTTCACCAGACGGTAGTCGTCCGAGCCCTGGCCTTCCACCATGTAGCAGGCAATGGTCCAGGGGCTGCCGGCAAAGCCGATCAGCGGTACTTTGCCGTCCAGTTCCTTGCGGATCAGCGAGACAGCATCAAACACGTATTGCAGCTTGGCCATGTCCGGCGCTTCCAGCGCCATGACGTCGGCTTCGTTGCGTACAGGACGGGCAAAACGCGGGCCTTCACCAGCGACGAAATCCAGACCCAGGCCCATGGCGTGTGGCACGGTCAGGATGTCCGAGAACAGAATGGCGGCATCCAGATCGAAACGACGCAGGGGCTGCAAGGTTACTTCGCACGCAAATTCGGGATTCTGAGCCAATTGCATGAAGGAGCCAGCCTGGGCACGGGTGGCATTGTATTCAGGCAAATAACGCCCGGCCTGACGCATCAGCCAGATGGGGGTGTAAGGCACAGGTTCGCGCAACAGCGAGCGCAGGAAAACATCGTTTTTTAATTGAGGTAAAGACACGGCAATCCCTATTGAAAAATGCCTGTTAATTTTAACCATCGTGTTCGTCGTCTGGGTTTGACGCGGATCGAAAGCGTGCTGCATCGATATGGTGTTTGCGCATCAGTGCCCAGAAAGCACGCCGGTGCTTTTGCGCGGAGCGGGCCGCCATGGCGATATTGCCGCTATGGCGATCAAGGGCGGCGTGGATATAAGCCTGCTCGAAGCGGGCCACTATCCGTCCCTTGGCAACTTTGAAAGATTCCTGGCTGCTGGCGTAGCGCGAGGCTACCGCAGCGGCATAGGCTTCCAGCGTTGTCCCCTCCTGTTGCAAGATCGTTTGCGACAGGCGCTGCTCCGTTGGGCCGGGGTGCAGGACCAGATCCTGGTTTTCCTGCACCCTATAGTGTATCCGACCCGACAGCCCCGGTTCATTCAAAGCGTGGGAAGAGGTCTGTAAACGCTGACGATTGATGCGGGCGCGCAAATCGTCCAGGCATAAAGGCTCGCGTACGTAGTCTGCCAGGCCCAGTTCCAGCAGATCTGTCAGGGCAGCGGCCTTGATGGCACCCCGCAGCAAACCAAAGACCGGCACTGGCAAATGACCTTGAGCCGCCGACAAGGCTCGGCGCACGTGAATCAGGGTGGCCGCTTCGATGGGAATCAGACAGGCATCAAAACGCAGCAGCAAGGCCGATGCGCTGCGCAAAAACAAATACTCCTGATCGGGATGGGGCGGTGGTGGCGCCTGCAGAACATGCAGCTGCAAACGCTCGCAAGGCGGGATGATGGCCTGTAAATTCTGAGCCCACGATGGCTGGGTGTGCAGCAACGCACAATCGAGGTGTAGACGCATAAGACTGTCCTTGAGAAGCCGGGCGAACCACACCGGCCGCCCCATAATCATGAGCCTCTAGGATAGAAATCCGACCCGTCTGCGATAAGTCGGAGTTGCGTCTACGTAGCTGTACTTAATCGCCGCAAATACGGCTGCGACGCCATTCGCTGGGCGATACGCCATAGCGTCGCCGGAAGGCGTGGCTGAACACGGCCGCGTCGGAAAAGCCCATTTGCCAGGCCAACTCACTGATCTGCCGACCGGGTTTGCCGTCCACCAACAATTGACAGGCGCGCTCCAGACGGGCGGCCATGATGTAGTCGGCAGGCGCTTGCCCGCACAGCTCGAACAGCTTGTAGAGATAACGGCGTGAAATGCGAAATTGCAGCGCCAGGGACTGGGCATTCAAGCCGGTATCACCCAGATGATCCTGCACGTATTGCTGAATTTGCAGCAGCTGCCCGCGCCGCACTTCGTCCAGGGCGGACTCGGTCGTCACCGGGCGACCATCGGCCAGGCTCAGAGCCATCATGCGAATCACGGTCTGGGACAGTTCGCTCAAAGCCGAGGGCGACAAGTGCCCGCGCTCCTGCAAACCCAAACGCAGCATATCCATGGCAATTCGGGCCGGACCTGTGGTGGCGGAGAACGAACGGGCCACCGCATCGCTTAGCCAGGGCAACCAAGGCAGTAAACGCTCTTCCTCGAACTGCAAGACCAGAAAGTGGGATTGATCCTGCACGGCCACCTCGTAAGGGCGGGTGGTGTCATAAATGCCCCACTCCCCGGCGTGCAAGATGCCACTGCGATTATCCTGCTGAATCTGACTGCTGCCACTGATCTGCAAGGTGACCTTGTACAGTGCCTGCTCGGATCGGCTGGCCAAGGCCTGGGTACGACGCACGCGCTGCGCGCTGGTACACAGTTCCATGACATCGACCGAACCCATGCGATCGGTGGCCGCCCGGTTGGAGAAACCACGGCGAGAATCCGGCTGAACTTCCAAGGGCACAAAGTACGCGCACACCACTTCCTGCCAAGCAGCCAGGCTCTTGAAAGAAGCAGAGGGAGTGCGCAATAACATAGACATTGCCTGAGTGCCCTTTCGGCCAACGCAATTGATCGGGGTAAGGGGCAGAATATGCCCCCTTTCTTATAGCCCTAAAAAATTCAAGCGTCTACGGTCGTTAACCCGCTGTATCAGCGATCCATGGAGCCGTACAGGTAGGGCGCAGGCTCCAGACCCATACTGTTCATCTTGACGGTTAGCTCCGTACGCGCCTTGAGTACATCATCAAAACGATGCCGGCGCGATGCCCCTACCTCGGCCGAGGTAAAGGGTCGGTAATCGGGTGTCATTTCTTCCGGGCTGAACTTGGCCACAATCCAGTTCAGCACACGAGCCAGATCGGCATTATCCAGTTGCGACTGCGAGGCACCGGGCACTCGAATCATATAGTCCCGTCCAGCTGGCAAGCGTGTAAACAAGCCAATGGACTGGTTGAAATTGGGGATGCCCCGATGCGTCAGGCCCTGGCCATCGTAGCGATGGCAACCTGCGCATTGCAGCATATAGTCTTTGAAAGCCTGCGAACTTTGCAGGTAATCGCCCGTTCCGGCCATCTCTTCTTGGGCATGGGCCCAAGGCGTAAACGCCAGGAGTACGGCGCCCAAACAGGCCAGGCGCAAAGATGTCCACACAGTGATGCCTCCTTAAGTGGCCGGACGCCATCCTGGCCGCCCGGCACCTTATGCAAACCCTGGGGGACTGCCCATACGGAAGAGAACTGACGTCTCAAGGACCGCTCCCCCCGTAATCCTGGCAGCCCGACGGGCTTTTTTAGTTTTTAGCCAAGCCAACCAGTACCGATGTCGTGCAATGGAAGGTGCTGTTCTCGTTCGCCATGCACCAGTTCACGTCATTGTGCAGGAAGAACTCGTAACCAGGACGCTCACGGGTCTGCGTGTTGCACTGGCAGCGGCCACAAGCGGTCTTGCCGCAGCAGTCGTGGTAGCTGATCAGGTAGTCCTTGCCATCATGCGGGTTGTGGCAAGTGCCAATCCACGAGATGGGCGAAGGCGTCGAGCCCGGAGGGCAGGTGGTGGTCGTGCCACCGCAGCAAGAGCACAGGAACCCGTCCACCGCACAATGACGCCAGTAGTCGCAGGAGTTCACTTCGTCTTCATTCGCCAGATCGGGATTCAGACTGATGTGATCGGCACCACTGCTGCTGCCACCACCACCGGCGGCGCGAGCCACCGGCAATACAGGCAACACAAAGGCCGAACCGACCATTAATTTGCCCACCGAGCGCAGCACGCTGCGACGCGAAGTCTTGTGGGCCACAGAACGGGAGAGGCTCTCCCCAAATTTATCCAGCCAACGCATTGACGTTCTCCTTTCGTGATACCTGCACTTGCTTCATGCCCGAGTCACCGGCCAAGTATTCTTGCGCCGAGGCCACGCCCAGGTCTTTGGCGGTAAACAGGCTTTCCAGCTGTTCACGCGAATTGACCAGACCCTTGCCGCGCACCACACCGTTCTCGTCGATCAGGACGGCGTAAGGCAGTTTGCTGATCTGAAAGCCCATGCCCAGCTGTGTGGACAGGACGTAAGGGAAGGCGTCCAGTTGTGCTTTCTGGTAGAAAGCCAGATGCTCGGGCATCTCGCCATCACTGGCCAGCACAATATCTACCCACTGACCTTCCGAGCCCTGAATGGACTTCAGAATGGGCAAGAGCTTCTTGCACACCGGGCAGGTAGGCGACATGAAGAAAATCAACTGGCTACGCGGACCAGCCACGCCCACGGTAACGGCACGACCGCGCAGGTCCTGCAATTCCATGACGGGAGCGGCATCACCCACCTGCGGGCCTTTATCCATAGTCAGGGCGCCCATGGGGGCTACCCGTTCGTACAACACGCCAATCTGGCGCGACAGGGCAAGTACAACCAGCACCAGGGCCAGTACGATTACCCATAAAATGACGTTGGAAATCATTAAAGCGGTCATTTAGGTCTCCTAAGAATTCTGCATTTTCTGGAATTTCAGATGGGATTCGATCAGCTGGTTGGCCGCATAGTACAGGCCCAGCAAGGCCAAGGTGGCACCAAAGAAGGTCAAACCGTCCACCCAGACCAGTTCACGGGCGCTGCTGATGGCCCAGTCACCGCTGGCCACGGCCAGCGCAGCCAGCAAGGCATTGCGAGCCACCAGCCACCAGGACAGACCACCGGAGGATTCCCCCAGCCCGGAGCAGCCGCAATCCACATCGCGGCGGCCACGCAGCAGGTTCATCACAATGCCACTGGTGGCGACCAGCAGGACGCACAGGGCCAGAACCGCCCCCAGCGAACGGCTGGCTGGCCACAGCAGCAAAGGCGCACTCAAGGCCTCGGCAGCGACAAACAGCACACTGAACGGTCGTAGCAACACTTCCGGCAACAATCGATAACCGCCAACGGCTGCCTCGAACAGGCTGAAGTGACGCAGTTTATCCAGCGCCCCCAGTCCCATCAGCACGGCCAAGCAAGCCAGGCTGGCGTAGGTCAGGACCGGGTCCATATCAGACACCCCCAACTGGGTGGAACTGAACTTGCAAGGATGCTTCTGCGGCGCCTTCAATGGTGCGCAGCAACTTGGGTTCAGGCTGGCTGATGTCATAGACGTTCACATTGCCACCGTCCAGGGTCAGCATCAGATTGCGTTGCTGATCAATGGTCATGGACAAGGCATCACGCCCTGGAATGCGGGCTACACGCTGCTTGGTCTTGGTGTCCATGACCCAGATCTCGGCCGCGGGGAACTTGTGAGTACCCTCTTTGCCATCGGGATGCATGAACACATACATGCGACCGCTGGCGCGATGCAGACCCACCAGGTTGTAGCCACCGGGCACCCAGTTCTTGGCCTTGTCCTCGTCGTTCAGCAGGGACCAGGGGCCATCTACCTTGACCTCGTCACCGCTGAAATCCGCACTGTAGACATTGCCGTAGTAGGACACGAAGTGAGCCTTGTCCTTGTCCAGAGCCGGAGCGATAAAGATCGGATCATCCTTCACGGAGAACATCTGCTTGCTGCGCGACTGGCTGGCGACTTTGCCATCCTCGCCCAGATTGATGGTCAACAGGCCACCATCGCCACAAATAGTCATGAAGCTGCGTGGGCGGTTGGGCTGGGGGATTACACTCCAGCAACCGGCGGCAGCTGTGACGTCTTCCACATAATCACCCTTGGCCACGTCCACGATCCCGATCGAGGTCGCTGGCGAGGCGTTTTGCAGCACGATGAACTTGCCGTCCGTCGTCTGACGGAACAGACCGTCATAGTTCAGACCTTGCACACGCTTGGGTGGCAGGGAAATTTCCTTCTCGAAGGTCAGCTTGTCGGCATCCCACACTTCCACTACATCCGAGCGCTTTCCACGCGTAATGCGCTCGTGATAGGTGGTCATGGTGTAGATTTTCTTGCCGTCGTTGGACACCTGCACGTGGCCGTTGAAGGCGGTGGGTACCATGCCCAGGAACTTGCCGTTGGTGTAGTCATAAACGTGCACACGGCTTTCGGTCAGGTGCATGAACACCGAGTCCATGACATAGATACGGTTTTCCTGCGGGGCAGACACACTGTGACCACCTGTCAGGACTTCGCGCGGCTTGTCCTGGGCCTGCGCGCCACCGGCCAGTACCATCAGCCCCAACATGGCGGCGGCGGTCGTTAATTTAAATTTAGACTTCATTGGATGTCTCTCCTCATGGGCGTCCACGCTGTCAGAACGCATAGGCATAACGGAATTGCAGGCCGCGCATGCGCGGGCCATTCTCGACTTTCAAATCATGGATGTACTGCAATTGCACCTGGTGAGCGTCGGTCAACTGGTGGGTGATCTCGGCGGCCAACTGGTGGTTACGTGCACGCGTCGCCGTGGTCTGGCCATTGACCCGTTCACGGCCACCAGTCTCGTAGCGGTAGCGCATACCCACATAAGTCTTTTCAGTCAGGTTGGTTGAAACCAGGGCCATCAGGCGGATTGCCGTGTCTTTTTTCAGGGTCTGGCCGTAGTAGTTCTTGTTGTTGCCAAAGAACTCGAACTCCGCCACGCCTTCCACAAAGGAGGACTCCCCAAAGCCTTTCACAATCGCAAAGTCCTGGATCGTGCTCCAGCGATTCTTGCCGGAGGACACATCAGCCTGCGAGCCGTGGTAACGACCTGTAGGAGCCGTAATGAAAGGCTCCCACGCAAACCAGAAACGGTTTTCCGGATCGTTGTGCAGCCACACGGCGGCACCGGCAGTCACATCACCAATCCCGGTCATGCGATCCCGGTCTTGCCCTGGAACATCCAGCGTGTTGCGAAAACCGGGCACGATCAGCTCGTACTGCACCGTCTTGCCGGCCAGTTCGCGAAAGTGCATCTGGCGGTAAATCATGCCTTGCACATTCAGCTTGGGGCTATCGCCAATTCGTGAACCCTGATCATAAAAACCGTGCGACTTCAGGCCCATCATGTAGACGGCCAGGATATTGGTCCCTACCGGAGCAGGAATCCAGTCCCGCGCACTGGGGTCGCCCGCAAGGGCGGCACCGGCACTGACGCCGCTCAAGGCCAAGGCCAGAGCGGTCCGCTGCAAAATTGCATACATTATTGTTGTCTCCTCAAAGAGGCGCGAACGGTATCGTTATTGTGTTCGCGCCTTTATCCCTAGCTAGGCTGCCGGGTAGGCCATGCAGACCGATTTGGTCTCCAGGTAAGCCTCTACCGCAGCGCGCCCGTGCTCCCGACCCAGGCCGGACTGCTTGTAGCCACCAAAGGGCATGCTGGGGTCCAGCATGTTGTGGGTGTTGACCCACACGGTTCCGGCCTTGATGCCAGCAGTCAAACGCTGGACGCGGGCCAGATCCTGACTCCAGACGCTGGCACCCAGGCCAAAGTCTGTATCGTTGGCCAACTGCAATGCCTGCGCCTCGGTGTCAAACGGGGTCGCGACCACCACGGGACCAAAGATTTCTTCACGCATGATGCGAGCATCGGGAGCGACGTCGGCAAACACGGTGGGGCGTACAAAGTAGCCCTGCTCGGGGCGAGCACCCTCGCCTGCCAACATGCGACCGCCTTGCTGGCGGCCCACATCAATGTAGTTCTGCACGCGCTGCTGATGACGGGCGGAAATCAGCGGAGCAATCTGGGTGGACTGCTCAAAGCCCGATCCCAGAGTCATGGAAGAAGCCAGATCGGCTACGCCCTGCACCACGCGCTCGTAAATGCCTTTTTGCACGAACAGACGCGAGCCGGCAGTACATACCTGGCCCTGGTTAAAGAAGATGGCGTTGGCCGCACCTTGAATGGCCATGTCCACATCGCAATCGTCCATGATGACCACGGGGGATTTGCCGCCCAGCTCCAGGGACATGCGCTTCATGTCGTTGACGGCCTGATGACCAATCAACTTGCCCACTTCCGTGGAGCCGGTAAAGGAAATCTTGTTCACGCCAGGGTGAGCCGTCAAAGCCGCACCTGTGCTTTCGCCACGACCCGTGATCACGTTGATCACACCGGCGGGGAAACCAGCTTCCAGAGCCAGCTCGGCCAGACGAATGGCAGTCAGCGGTGTCTCTTCAGCAGGCTTCAGAACCACGGTACAACCGGCGGCCATGGCAGGCGCAATCTTCCACACCGCCATCAGCAACGGGAAGTTCCAGGGCACGATAGCGCCCACCACACCAACCGGTTCCTGGCGGGTGTAAGCATGGTATTTCACGCCGGGAGGAAAGCCGATGGAAGGCGAGAGCAATTCGCCATTCATCTTGGTGGCCCAGCCAGCCATGTAGCGCAGCCATTGTGCGCTGGCCGCCACTTCCAGGCCGTAGGAGAAGAACAGCAGCTTGCCGTTGTTCAGGGTTTCCAGACGAGCCAGCTCATCCGCGTGGGATTCAATCAAATCAGCCAAACGCAACAAGAGGCGCTCGCGCTGAGCGGGCAACATCTGAGCCCATTCGCCCTGCTCCAGAGCCTGGCGCGCAGCACGCACGGCCAGATCCACGCCTTGAGCACCGGCCTCGGGCTGGTGCGCAATCACTTGTCCCGTTGCGGGATCGTAGACGGGAATCGTGGGCCCTTGAGATTCAGTGACGGGTTTGCCGTCAATAATCATGTGTTCGCGAATCGCCTTGCGCTCGGCTTGTACGTCCTGCCCCATAGTCTGTCTCCACACGGAATAGTTGATTCTTAACGAATCCAGTATAGGGACGAGGACAAGCCCGGACTTGTGATTCTGTGCACGGAGGCTTGTTGATTTGGGTACGGAGTGAGCCCTGTCCTGCTTTAGAACAAATCCAGCTGGGCGGGCATGCTGGCCTGGATGTCACCCGTGCCAGTCAAATGCACACGGCGTTCAAAGTCCAGCAAGCTGGCTTTGCGATGCAAACCGGAGCTAAAGCCGGTCAACATGCCATTGGCGCCTTGCACGCGGTGACACGGCACGATAATGCTGATGGGATTGAGGCCGCAGGCCTGGCCCACAGCACGGACCGCCTTGGGACGGCCCAGATGTTCGGCCATCTGGCCATAGGTCCAGGTCTGACCATAGGGAATAGTCAGCAAGGCCTGCCAGACCTGTTGCTGAAACTCTGTCCCTTGCAGGCTGAAAGGCAGATCAAACTGCTGCAGCTTGCCGGCAAAATACGCGTCCAGTTGAGTCTGCACGGGCTCGGCCAAAGCAGGTTCCGGGATCAGCCCGGCCAGTTGCTCGGGCGTCAGACCATGTACGGTCTCTTCCTCGAAGTCCAGACGCAGCAAGGCTCCTTGAGCGTCCACCAGCAGACGCATTGCCCCTAAAGGCGTATCAAAGCAGGCAGTACGCAGCCCGACATAGGCAAACATGGCAATCCCGATCCAAGGGCAGAATGTCTGATCATACTGCGCGACTCCAGCCACTTCAAAAACTCTGGCAGCACCCAGGCAGGCTAGAGGCCAGCTCCTGATCAAAGGCTTTTCAACCCAAAGCCGCCTGGCCGCAGCACCTCTCGTCCTTGTACCAACTCCTTATGCGCCTATAAAAGCGCCTGAGTGAGCAAGAAAACCTAAAAGAACAAGAGACTGAGACAACAACAATCACCGTGACAAGCGCATTGGCTCTGGCGTCAAAGACGCACGACAAGCTCCCGATTACGCACAACATTTTGTTGAGCTGGATATCCTGAGCAAGGTTCATGCTCCCATGAAGTGCCTGGCTCCCAATAGTTAGTGCCTGGCTCCTATTTTTGCGTCCCCCCACACCCACCGCTAACTATTGAGAGCGACGATCAACACGCCAACCTCGCCCCCCTCAAGCCCCTCCCGCCGCTACAACAGCCGCAAGAACCACATACGGTCAGGCTCCAAAAAGCCGAAAACCTCATATTGATAGTCATTGTGAGCCGGTCTGGGCCGGGGGGCCGTCCTCTGGGCGATTCAGGCTTCTTGCCGCAGGCGGGCTTGCTATTCGGGGTACAAGCGCCCTGCTGTTTGAGCGAAATGCTTGTGCCTTGTCCTGTGGACAAGGCACTTTCGCGAGTTCAGGGCGCGCCCGAATAGCAAGCCTGACCAGGGTACCGGTGCGCAGCACCGGCAAGGAGCCAAGCCCGGAGGACGGCCCCCCGGCCCAGACCGGCGTTTCCACGAAGCACTATCTAAACATGCAGGCTCTCTGCGCTCCTTGTCTCACAAACCTCCTGCTCTGCACACAAACAGCGCCCTCCCCAACGCTCAGGAAACTGAAGAAGAAGAAGAAGAAGAAGAAGCGCAAGCAAAAAAACCGGCTAAATAACGCCGGGGCCCCCCAGACGTTATTTACCCGGCAAATCCAACAAATGCAGCAGTTACTCAAGAACAGCAAGGTTTAAACGGTTTGCACACCCTTGGCGGACAAGTCCAGACCCACACGTCGCACCACAGCCTCAAACTCATCCCGGCTGATATGGTCCAGAGCCGTCGCCGGATCCCGCGTCGCATCGCAGGCGATGATGCCACGACGCATATAGGAATACTTGCGCAAAGCCAGTGCCACCAAAGGCTGAAACTCGTAACGGATCAGCGAACAATAACGGTCGAACACACGGGCGGCTTCTTCCTGCTCGCCCTGACGATGCAAGGCATAGACTTTCAACAGAATTTCCGGAAAGGAGAAGCCGGTAACCACACCATCCGCGCCCCGTTGCAACTCCTCCAGAAAATGCATGCCACCCAGGCCACTCAAGATCGGCAAGGCATCGCCAGACAGACCCCGCACAGCGGTAATCTTCTGTCCGACGGGAGGGTCTTCGGAATTCAGAATGGACACACCCGCCTCTGCCTTCAAACGCACAGCCAAGGCCGGACTGATGCGGGCGGCGAACAGTTCCGGGAAGTCGTGAATGACCACCGGCAAACGAATAGCCTGCACAATCTGGCGGTAAAAGGACACCTGCATATCGTCATCCGCCCCCGCCAAGGGAGCGACAAAAATCGCATCGGCCCCCAGATCTTCAGCGCTGCGAGCCTGCTCCACCGCCGCTGCCGTTCCCATGGCCCGCACCCCCACCCAGACCGGCACCGCACCGCGCACTGCCGCCACGACGGTTTCAATGACACGCCGACGCTCAAAGGTACTGAGCTTGTGCAGTTCACCCATCACCCCCAAAATCGCCAAGCCGTGAATACCGGCTTCCAGCTGGAAATTCACCAGACTGACCAGGCTTTGCAAATCCAGCTCGCCACCCGGTTTGAAGGGAGTGGGGCAAATGGAAAAGACACCTTTATTTTTCATAATTACGCTTAGGCTCAACGTGGAATAACAAATGGCTTTTGCATACGCGAAATCATGCGTACCAAGGGCCAGAGAAGAATGAAGTAAATCAGCGCAGCGGCCACCAGAGGCGTCTGGCTATAGGTCTCGCCCTGCACGATCTGGGCCGAACGCAGCAGTTCAGGCAAGGCCACGGCCGAAGCAATCGAGGTCTGCTTGATGGCTTCCAGCGTGTTACTGGCCAGATCCGGAATTACATTGCGCACACCTTGGGGCACAACCACATAGGCCATGGCCTGACGGGCGTTCAAACCCGTGGAGCGCGCCGCCTCGTTCTGTCCGGGGGACACCGACTCCAACCCGGCACGGAAAATCTCCGCGAAGTAACCACTGCTGTTCAAAACCAGCGCCAGCACCGTGGCGGAAAACTCATTCAAGGGCAGGCCCAGGAACGGCAGGCCGTAGTAAATGAAGATCAGCAGCACCAAAGGTGGGAAGGCACGAAAGAAATCCACGTACAGCAGGATCAGCCTGTTCAGCCAGCGATGCTGCTGGTAATGCAGGCAGGCAATCACCAGACCCAGCAAGGCAGCCAGCGGCACGATGATCACCGAGAGCTTGACGGTCAGCCACAAGCCCTGAAGCAGCAAGGGCCAACTGGCGGCAAGAATCTTCGGGTTCAGAAAAGTATCGATCAGTTCCATAGCGCGTCACTCCTACGACTTGATCGCATAGCGCCGTTCCAGCACCCTCGTCAGATGAACGAAGGGGAAGAAAATCAGGCAGAACAAAATGGCCCCGGCCGTAAAGGCGGTGGGGTTGGCGATGTTGGACTGGATATTGCTGGACACATTAAGCAGCTCAGGCACGGCAATCACCGAACCCAAGGTGGTGCCTTTGGTAATTCCGATAGCGCGATTGGTCAGTGGTGGAATCGCCAGGCGCACGGCTTGCGGCAGGATGATGGCAAACAGCGTCTGACTGAAACCCATGCCGGTGGACCGGCCCGCTTCCCACTGCCCCGTAGGCACCGCAGCAATGCCAGACCAGAAGATTTCTTCAGCAAAGGCAGACAGCACCAGGCTCAAGGCCAGAACGGTGGCAGGAACGGGTTCAATCACAATCCCCAGGGACGGCAAAGCGAAGAACACCAGCACAATAATGACCAGCTGCGGAATCGCACGGAACACGTCCACATACAAGGTCATCAAGATATTGACGGGACGCCAGCCGTAGCAACGCAACACGGCCAGACCCAGGCCCAGGACAGTGCCCAGAACCACGGTCATCACGGCCATTTGCAGCGTGACCCAAAAGCCCTGCATGATCTCGGGCAAATAGGGGCTGATCAGCGTCCAGTTAAAGAAGTAATAAATTATCTGATCCATGGCCGGCCTCAGTTCATGCGGCTCAGAAAATCCTGAATACGCTTGTGACGCGGCTTACACAGAATTTCATCGGGACTGCCCTGGTCCAGAATCACGCCCTGGTCCATGAACACAATGCGGTCCCCTACTTCGCGGGCAAACTGCATTTCGTGCGTAACAATCACCATGGTCATGCCCGCATCGCGGGTGCGTTTCATCACGTTCAGCACTTCACCGACCAGCTCCGGGTCCAGACCCGAGGTAGGCTCGTCAAACAGCATGACTTTGGGCTCCAGCGCCAGCGCGCGGGCAATGCCCACCCGCTGCTGCTGGCCGCCGGACAACTGGCTGGGATAGTGTTCGATACGCTGGGCCAGACCCACCTGTTCCAGATGATGTCGGGCCTGCTCTTCGGCCTGCGCCTTGGGCACTTTTTTCACCTTGCGCAGCGCCAGCATCACATTGCCTAGCGCCGTCATATGCGGGTACAGGTGTATGCCCTGAAACACCATGCCTATGTTCTGGCGCACCTGGTTCAGGTCGGTGCGCGGACAGGTCACATCACTGCCAGCCACCACAATCGTGCCGCTGGTCGGGGTTTCCAGACGGTTGATGCAGCGCAGACAGGTACTTTTGCCCGAGCCCGAGCCGCCAATCATCACGACAACTTCGCCGGTGTTGACGCTCAGGTCTATGCCTTTAAGAATTTCGGCCTGCCCAAACGATTTGCGCAAGCCCTGGATGCGGACAATTTCACTCATGGTCGCTCCTTGACCGCCTGCCAGTCGGGCAGGCGGGGACCGGCCCCTGCAGGGCCATATAGCTAGAGAAACAGCGCGAAGGCGCTTTTAAGGACGGGAGCAGTCGGGGGTGTGCTCGGTGGGCTCGTAGCCAGGGAAGTCGGGCACGCCATAGCCGGGGAAAATCACCGTCATAGCCGTACCAGCATTGGGTTCTGTACCGAACCACTTCACATGCAGCTTGGACAGAGAGCCGTCCTGCTTCATGCATTCCAGCACTTCATCCACGCGATTACGCAGGGCCGTGTCGTCCTTGCGGAAGGCAAAGGCGTAGTTAGCCTCGGTGGTCATGTCGTAGACCGGGGCCAGTGCGGGGGTCTGGGTGGCGATATAGCGTGCCAAAGGAGTCTCGGACATATTGGCAAAGGCGCGACCAATAGCCACGGCCTGCACAGCATCCGTGTTCTTGTTGAAGCGCTGGATCTTGTAGCCGTATTTTTCCTGATTGTCCTGCAACCAACGGTCCGAGAAGCTGCCGTTATTGACGGCAATGGTCTTGCCTTTCAGGTCTTCCAGCGCATTGACGGTCGCGCCCTTTTTAGCCAGAAAGCTCAGGCCGCCCGCCATATACGGCTCGGCAAACAGCATTTGCTCCGCACGTTCACGTGTGGTGTTGGTGGGAGCCGCCACCATGTCGTAGCGACTGGAAAACAAGCCCGCAAAAATAGCGGAAAACGGGGTGTCGATGACCTCCGCCCCCTCGTAACCCATGCGTCGGGCCACTTCCTGGGTCAGATCATTGGAAAAGCCATCCAGCTTGCCATCGGTGCCGCGCATGAAAAACGGAACCAGGCCCACGTCT
Source organism: Alcaligenes nematophilus (assembly GCF_026344155.1). NCBI lineage: Bacteria > Pseudomonadati > Pseudomonadota > Betaproteobacteria > Burkholderiales > Alcaligenaceae > Alcaligenes > Alcaligenes nematophilus. The sequence goes on from NZ_JAPKMZ010000002.1 coordinate 697,311, forward strand.
GCAGCCACCTTGAACATCTTGCCCTGATTGGGGTTGACCGCATGAGCGGGCAGGCTCAAGGCCACGCCGGCAGCCAATGTGGCCAGCATCAAGCCAGCTTTGCTGCTGACACGTCCCCAGCGGGACAGGGTGTTTTTGCGGGATACAGCCGCAGCCAACGGGGCGATTGTGTATACGCCTTGCATAAGGTCTCCTTGCCATCCATTTTCTGTTTGTAGTGCTTTAATTCTAGGATTGGCAAAACCTTGATGTCATATGCTTTTTTATTAACCCTTCATAACACAGGGTTAAGCAAATACCCGTACCCCTTATACGCGGCGCAATACGCGAACACGCACATTTCCCGACAGTCGCCCTTGATAAGGGTAAGTCCCCCCCTGGAGAGGCCGCCAAGCAAAAGCGCAGCGTGGGGGGACGATGTATTTATGGATGAATCACTCAAGCCCAGCCTGCCCGCATCCCTCGGGAGGCGGTAGAAATGACCACTTTCATGAAGTCGTGAGCCAATTGCGACACCGGCACCACATTGGAATGCAGCATGTGCAAAGGCATGGTGGTGCGCGGATTAATGGGGCGTACCACCACATCCGGCCAGACCCGGCCTGCCACGGCCAGCTCGTCCACAATTGCAATCCCGGCTCCAGCCTGCACCATGGCACAGGCAATATGCGTCAAACGCACTTCTACCGCCAGTTGCGGCACACCCGGACGGTTACCAAATAACTGCTGCACCATCTGGCCATAAGGGGTGTCATTGCCATAACCAATCAGGTCCAGTCCTTCCAGATCGCTGGCGTCCAGTTCCTGCTTGTCAGCCAGAGGATGGCTGGCTGGCAACACCGCCACCAGATGGTTTTCGTAAATGGATTGGGCATGCAAGCTGGGATGTGTCAGCGGCACGATAGCCACACCGACCTCGGCCTGCTGGGTGACCAAAGCCTGTACCAGATCACTGGAAATCAGCGTGCGCACATACACCTTCACGTCCGGGAATGCCTGGCGAAAACGCGTCACCGCCATGGGGATCAAGGTCTGGCCCAGACTAGGGCTGACGGCAATGTGCAAGCTGCCGTGACGCTTTTCGATCAGGTCGGTGGCCACCTCGTTTACCCGCTGCACGCTGTTATGAACCTGCTCCACCTCCTGATAGAGCCGACGCGCCTCGGGCGTGGGGTACAGACGCCCCTTGATGCGCTCGAACAGCACCAGACCAATACGCGATTCGGTATAGGACAGCAGGCGGCTGATGGCCGGTTGCGACACGTTCAGCAATTGCGCCGCCTTGCTGATGGAACCGGTCAGCATGATCGCGCGAAAAACCTCGATTTGACGAAGATTGAGCAGCATCCCTTAACGTAGCCTTATGTTTCGAGCACAAATAAGCATAAGACATTTTGATTTGCCTATGTTTCAATTTTTTCAAGCTGCCATCCCGGCGCGCCTTGATCGCAACGGGCTTACAGAGCGGCTTCATAACTACGACACGGAGACAAAATCATGCAAACCCTGCTTGCTCGCACCCTGGCGGTGCTGGGCTTGGGACTGGCCGCCGCTGCGCCCACCGCCCACGCCGCTGACAACGTTCATCTCATGCTGGACTTCATCCCCACCGGCGACTATGCCCCGTATTACTCGGGCATTGCCAACGGGATTTACGAGAAACACGGCATCAACCTGAAGATTACCCGTGGCACCGGTTCGGGTGACACAGTTCTGAAAGTGGCTGGCGGCGCGGCCGATATTGGCTTGGCCGATATTTCCGCCATTCTGACCTCGCGTCAGAACAGCCAGACTCCCATCAAGGCCATTGCTTCCACCTTCTCGCACTCGGCCCATTCCCTGTTTGTGCGCAAAGACTCGGGCATTACCGATTTCTCCGGCCTGGAAGGCAAGAAAATTGCCGTCTCGCCCGGTAACAGCCACAAGCTTTACTTCCCCATGGTGGCGCGCAAGGCCAACACCGATCCCGACAAGATTCAGTGGGTGACCGTTGACGGCTCCTCCATGGCACCGCTGCTGATCAACGGCAAAGTGGACGCCGCTCCTTTCCTGGCCACCAACTACTACTACCAGAACAAGCAGGCTAAGCGTTTTGGCAAGGAAATCGTGGTGCTGCCCTTTAGCGATCAGGGTTTCAACATCTACGCCCTGTCCGTATTCGCCACCGACAAGACACTGACCGAGCGTCCACAAATGGTGCAGAACTTCCTGGACGCCACCATCGAAGCCTGGGAAGCCGCCCGCAAGGACCCGGACACGGCTTGTCAGGCCCACGTAAAGGCCAATCCGGAAATCGACCTTGATGACTGCATGGGCAACCTGAACGCGGTGCTGGGCTACATCTACACCGATTTCAGTGCCGAGCACGGAGTAGGCAGCCTGGAAGAAGGCCGCATGAAAAACACCTACGAGGCCGTTGCAGAAGCCCAAAGCCTGGATCCCGCCTGGGACTATCACCAAGCCTACGACACCCAGTTCATCGTCAAGGCCAACGGCACGGCCAAGCCCTGAGCTGAACTGATTTTCGCGCGTGCTCCGGCTTGGCCCAGGCGGGCCGGCGCGCGCCTAGGAGCGCATTGTGATACGCATTCAAGACGTCAACCTGATCTACGGTCGTAATACCGAGCGAGAGACTCAGGCGCTGAAACAAATCAATCTGGACATCCAGGACAACGAAATCATTGCCATTGTCGGCGCTTCAGGCTGTGGAAAATCCACGCTGCTACGCTTGATCGCCGGCTTGCTGATGCCCACCACCGGCACCGTCAGCATTGATGATGAAATCGTTGCCCACCCCCGCCAGGACACCGGCATCGTGTTCCAGGCCCCGACGCTGGTGCCGTGGGCCAATATTCTGGACAACACCCTCTTGCCATCGAGCATCATGGGTCGTCTGGACGATCAGGCCCGCAGCCGCGCCACGCGTCTGCTCACTACCGCCGGGCTGGGCAATTTTCTGCACCACCACCCCAAGCAATTGTCCGGTGGCATGCAGCAACGCGTAGCCATTTGCCGCGCCTTGGTCCACAACCCCAAAGTCGTGCTGATGGATGAGCCCTTCGGCGCCCTGGACGCACTGACACGCGAAACCATGACGCTGGAGCTGCTGCGCCTTTGGTACGAAGACCCCAAAACCATTGTGTTTGTGACGCACTCGATTTCCGAAGCCGTCATGCTGGGCCACCGCATTGTGGTCATGTCGCCGCGCCCCGGCCAGATTACCGAAATTCTGGACGTGAACCTGCCCCGCGAACGCGACTTTTCCCTGGTGGGCACGCCCGAATTTACGCGCTGTGCCGCTGCCGTCCGTGAACTCATTTTCCAACACGAGGTGGCTTGATGAGCGAGCAAACTCAAACCCTGGGCGCCGCGCCCGTGCGCAAGCGACGACTGCGCCTGCGCGATTTCAATGAAATTACCGTCCCGGCCATCACCCTGATTACCGTGGTCATCCTGTGGGAGCTGGCCAGCCGCCTGTTTGATATCCCTGAATATCTGGTGCCTGCCCCCTCGCGCATCTGGGCCGATTCCATGCAAATGAAAGAGGCCATGCTGATGCACACGCTGGTGTCCACGCGCACCATCATGCTGGGCTTTTTGCTGTCGATTGTGATCAGCTTTCCGCTGGCCGTACTGATTACCTACTCGCGCTTTTTCGAGCAGGCCATCTACCCGCTGCTGATCCTGACCCAGTCCATCCCCAAGGTGGCCCTGGCTCCGATTCTGGTCATTATCTTTGGACCCACTGAGCTGCCACGCGTCGTGGTGACTTTTCTGGTGGCCTTCTTCCCGCTGGTGATCTCCATGACCTCCGGCCTGCTGGCGGCCCCGCCCGAGCTGATCGAGCTGGTCCGTGCCTGCCGCGCCACCCGCTTGCAAGAGTTTTTCCGCATTCGCCTGCCCTTTGCCGTGCCCTTTATTTTCTCGGGCCTGAAAGTGGCCATTACCTTGTCCGTAGTGGGTGCTGTAGTCGGTGAATTTGTAGCCGCTGACCAAGGTCTGGGCTACTTGATCACCACCTCTACGGCCTTCTTCAAGACACCGGTTGCCTTTGGCGCCATGGCGATCTTGTCCGTGCTGGGCATTGTGTTCTTTCAGATAATTTCTGCCGCCGAACGCATCCTGTTCCCTTGGGCAATCAAGGACAATCGGAGCTGATCATGACATCAAGTTATACCGTCATCCGTGGGGGCCTGGTGCTGGCCCACGCCCAAGCCAAAGCCGAACCTCTGGACATTCTGATCAAGAATGGCGAGATCGAAGCCATGGGCCCGCCCGGCCTGCCCGCGCCGTCTGAAGCCACGGTGGTGCAAGCGGATGACCAACTGCTGCACCCCGGCCTGATCAACGCCCACACCCACGGCCACGGCACCTATGCCAAAGCCATGGGGGATCGCTGGTCGCTGGAGCTTTTATTGACGGCTGGCCCCTGGATCAATGGCGACCGCCATCTGGAAGACAAATACCTGAGCACTCAGTTGAACGCGGCAGAAATGCTGCTCAAAGGCTGTACCGCCAGCTACGACCTGTACTCCGAAGTCCCGGTCCCGACGGCGGAAGGCATGAACGCGGTTGCCCAGGCCTATGTGGATGCTGGCATGCGAGCCACGGTAGCGCCCATGATGGCGGACCTGTCCTTTTACCAGTCCGTCCCCGGCCTGATCGAAGCCCTACCGGAAGAGCTGCAAAAGTTTGTGGCCCAACTGGCACCGCAATCGTTCCGGGCTACGCTCTCGGGCCTGACGGACTTTCTGGATCAGCAGCGCAACCCCGACCGCATTCGCGTGGCCTTGGCCCCGACCATTCCCATGCTGTGCTCGGACGAGTTCCTGCAAACCTGCGGTGAAATCAGCGCGGAGCGCAATATCGGCCTGCACAGCCACGTTGGCGAGTCCTATGTGCAAGCCCTGACCGGCATGAAACGCTATGGCACCACCATTGTTCAGCATCTGGACAAGCTGGGCCTGATCTCGCCCCGTTTCACCCTGGCACACGCCATCTGGCTGGACGAGCGCGACCTGGACATTCTGGCCGAACGCGGTGCCATGGTGGCCCACAACCCCGGCAGCAATATGCGTTTAGGCAATGGAATTGCCGATGTGAACTCCATGCTGGAACGCGGCATTACCGTGGGCCTGGGCACGGACGGCTCCAATAGTGGCGATAACCAGAATATGTACGAGGCCATGCGTCTGGCCTCCTTCTCGTCCAAGGTGCGCGGCCCGGATACAGAACGCTGGGTCACAACCGAACAAGCGCTGTACGCCGCCACCGAAGGCAGCGCCCGCTGCCTGGGCATGGGCGAGCAGTTGGGACGTCTGGAACCAGGTCGAAAGGCCGACATCGTGTTTCTGGATCTGGCTCATATCAACTGGATTCCGCATAACAACACAGTCAATCAGCTGGTGCATCTGGAAGACGGGCTGGCGCTGCGCCATGTGATGGTCGACGGCCAGTTTGCCGTGCGCGACCGACAGTTAACCCAAGTGAATATGCCTCGCCTGCGCCAACAAGTGGAGCAGGCCCAGGAACGCATCACACGCAATACCTACGACAAGCGCCACATCACGGAAAAACTGGCCAAAGCCGTAGGTTCGTTCTGCCTGTGCCTGGGCCACGACCGCTATCACGTGCAGCGCTGGGCGCACTCCAAGCAAGACTTAACATGACGTTATGTTTTACCGATAAATAGGCATACGACATTCATGACTGGATTTGCTTCAATCATGGAAACGAACACGATTGCGGGCAAGCGAGATGCGCGGGCCCGAGCTATCCAAGGAGGAAGATAATGAGCGACTTTGATCTGGTAGTACGAGGAAATATTGTTGAACGCGACCGCATCATCACTGACGGCTGGGTGGCCGTCCGCGAAGGCCGAGTAGCAGCCCGCGGTGTTGGCGCGGCTCCTTCGGCCCGTGAACATGTGGATGCGCGTGGCATGTGGGTCATGCCCGGCGTGCTGGACGGTCAGGTGCACTCTGGTAGCCAGGCCAATCAGGAAGGTCTGGGTTGGGCCTCGCGTGCGGCGGCCGCCGGTGGCGTGACCACCATGGTGGAAATGCCGTACGACGATCCCGAACCCGTTGCCTCCCGCCCGCAGCTGGAAGACAAGATTGCCCGCATTGAAAGCGATTGCCACGTGGACGTGGCCTGCTACGGCACCCTGAACGACCAGCATGGTCTGGAAGCAGCCGCTGGCCTGATTGAAGGCGGCGTTTGCGGTTTCAAATTCTCTACCTTTGAAGCCAGCCCCAACCGTTTCCCGCGCGTGGAAGAAGACATTCTGATGGAAGCCTTCCGCCTGATCGCCCCCTCCGGTCTGGCTTGCGGTGTCCACAATCAGGACCAGGAACTGACGCGCAAGAACATCAAGCGCATGGTTGAAGCGGGTGATACGGGCTGGGACGCGTTCCTGCGCGCTCATACTCCGCTGATCGAAAACCTGGCCACCAGCGCCATTTATGAAATCGGTGCCCAGACCGGCGCCCGTGCCCACGCTGTGCACGTGTCCCTGTCGCGCGGTTTTGAGATCTGCAATATGTACCGTCAGGCAGGCCACAAGGCGTCCATCGAGACCTGCGTGCAGTACCTGATGCTGAACCACGAAGAGCACACCCGCCGCTTCGGAGCCAAGACCAAGCATTACCCACCCATTCGCCCCAAGGCGGAAATGGATCTGCTCTGGACCCACATCGCCAACGACGAATGTACCTTCGTGTCCTCCGACCACGTCAGCTGGGGCCTGGAGCGCAAGCAATTCGACAACGTGTTCCAGAACTCCTCCGGTGGCCCTGGTCTGGAAACCCTGCTGCCTGCCTTCTGGACCGGCTGCGCCGAACACGGCATTTCCCCCACTATGGTCGTCAAGCAATTGTGCTGGGGCCCTGCCCAACACTTCCTGCTGGAACACCGCAAGGGTTCGCTGAATGTGGGCGCAGACGCCGATATCGTGATCGTCAAACCCGAAACCTACCGTTTTGACCCGTCCACCAGCCTGTCCGCCGTCACCTGGAGCTCCTTCGAGGACCGCGAGTTCCAAGTGCGTGTGGAAGCCACCTATGTGCGCGGCCAACTGGCCTGGGACGGCAAAACCGTGCGTAACGCTGCGGGCGACGGTCAGTTCATCCGTCCGCATAAGGCAGGCGAATTGTCATGAGTCTGGCCATGCCCTTGTTGAATCAGGAGCGCCTGTGGCGCAGCACCCAGGAGCTGGCCGCGTTCACGCTGCCTGACCAGCCCTGGACCCGCCGCGCCTTCTCCGATCTGTTTCTGCAATCGCGTCAGTGGTTGCTACAACAGTTCGAGGAAGCGGGCCTGACCGTACGCATGGACGCCGCAGGCAATCTGATCGGACGCCGCGAAGGGCGCAAGCCCGGCCTGGCACCGATTACGACTGGCTCGCACTGCGACACCGTGATGTATGGCGGACGCTACGACGGCATCATCGGCGTGCTGGCCGGGCTGGAAGTGGCCCGCTGCCTGAACGAGCAGAACATCCAGCTGGACCACCCTTTTGAAGTGGTGGATTTTCTGTCTGAGGAGCCCAGCGACTATGGCGTATCCTGCGTAGGCAGTCGCGCCATGGGCGGTGTCCTGTCCGACGCCATGCTGGCCGAACGCAATCCTCAGGGCGAAACGCTGGCGCAAGGCATTGCTCGCATCGGTGGCCGCCCCCAGGAGCTGGCCCAGGCCCGTCGTGCGCCCGGTGATACCGCCGCCTTTGTCGAGTTGCATATCGAACAAGGCCCGGTGCTGGAATCGCGCAATCTGCCTATTGGCGTGGTCAGCAATATCGTGGGCATTTGCCGCCACCGCATCATCATCACAGGTCGCCCGGACCATGCAGGCACCACACCCATGGACATACGCCGTGATGCTCTGGTCGGTGCCAGCCTGATCATCAGTGAAGTGGACCGCAAGGCCCGCCGGGCTCTGGGGGGACCAGACTATCTGGTCGCCACCATTGGCAACCTGAACCTGACACCCAACGCTTCCAATGCTGTACCCGGAAGGGTGGAGATGATGGTGGAAGTACGCAGCGACCGCCAGGAGCTGATGCAGAACTTCACCGAGGAACTGTTGGCCCAGTTGCGCCCGGAAATCGAGGCCATGGGCCTGGGTCTGGACGCGGCGCAAGTCAGCCTGGCCAAACCCACGGACTGCACGCCCGAGGTGATGAGCATCATCGAGCAGGCTGCCAGCGCTTTGGGATACCCGAGCATGGTCATGCCTAGCGGCGCCGGTCATGATGCGGTTTACATGGCACCCAGCGGCCCCATGGGCATGATCTTCATTCCCTGCCTGAATGGTCGCAGCCATTGCCCTGAAGAATCCATCACGTCCGAGCAGCTTCTGGACGGTACGCGGGTTCTGTATCAGACCGTTGTCATGTTGGACCAGAGCCTGGAGAGCTGACATGGACTGGTCCTGTGATCAGCTTGGCGAACGCGAACGCTACCGCTTGTTGGTCAACACCGTGTTGCCGCGCCCCATTGCCCTGGTCACGACCTGTGACCAGCAGGGGCGCGTGAACACGGCCCCGTTCAGTTTTTTCAATGTGATGGGCTCGGAGCCTGCCGTACTGGCACTGGGCCTGGAAAACGATGCGCACTCTGCCGATGGTCTGAAAGACACCACCCGCAATATCCTGGCCACCAGCCAGTTTGTGGTGAACCTGATCAGCGCCAAGATGGCACGCGCCATGAACATCTGCGGCATTGCTTACCCGACCGGTCAGGCCGAGCACCTGCAGGCGGGCCTGGATCTGGCCCCCAGCGTGCAAGTGCAGCCGCCCCGTATCGCCCAATGCCCAGTGCAGTTTGAATGCCGCTTGCACACCGCGCTGGACCTGGGCCCGCTACGCCATATCGTCATTGGCGAAATCCTGCATTTGCACTGCGACGACGCCATCCTGACGCCTGAAGGGCGCATTGATATCGATGCTTACGACCCAATCGGACGCATGCATGGTTCTGACTGGTATGTCGGACTGCAAGGCCGCTTTCAGTCAGAAAAACTAAGCCACCAAAACGGGCTACCGCCCACCCAAACATAAAAACATCATGAACCGTCGCCCTCATATCTACGTTCTGAACCCCAATTCCAGCCAGATCGTAACGGATGGCCTGGACCGTGCAGTCCAGCCTCTGCGTCTGGCCGATGGCCCGGCCATCTCCTGCCTGCGCCTGCCCCAAGGCCCGGCGGGTGTACAAAGCCAGACCGATATTGACACCCTGATCCCTCACTTGCGCGCCCAGGCCCTGAGCGTCAAAGAAGACGCCGCTGCTTATGTGGTGGCCTGCTTTAGCGACCCCGGCCTGTACACCTTGCGCGAAGCAGTGGATGTGCCTGTATTGGGCATTGCCGAAACCGGCGTGCTGACTGCCTTGTCACTGGGCCAGCGTTTTGGGGTGCTGTCCATTTTGCAGGCCTCTATCCCGCGTCACCTGCGCTACTTTGGTGCAATGGGGGTGACTGATCGCCTGGCCGCCGACCTGGCTATCAATATGGGCGTGTCGGAGCTGACTGACGAGAAAAAAGCCCTGCAACGTCTGACAGAAGTCGGCCAGCGCCTGCGCGATGAGCACGGTTCTGATGTGGTGGTGCTGGGTTGCGCTGGCATGGCCAATCAGCGCGAGGCGCTGGAACAGGCTTTGGGCATTGCCGTCGTGGAGCCCACGCAGGCCACCGTTGCGGTAGCCTTGGGCCGTTGCTTATTAGGCTGGTAAGCCTTGATGAGCACCACACTGCAAACCGACTGCCTGGCGACGGCACAACGTCTGCTCCAGGCCCGCCAAGAACACCGTCCCATCGAAGACTGGCCCGACGCGCTGCGACCTGTGTCTTTTGATCAGGCCTATCGCGTCCAGGCCGTGCAAATGGAAACCCTGGGCCCCATAGGAGGCTGGAAAGTCGGCGCGGCCAATAGCGTGGCCCCGCCCACCTGCGCCCCCCTGCCCCAGCGTTCTCGTTACGCCAGCCCGGATGTACCATCCAGCAAGGAGCTGTCCTTGCGCGGCATAGAAGTGGAAATCGGCCTGGTTCTGGGTCAGGACTTACCGCCCGGCCAGGCACCGTATTCCATGGAACAAATCTGGCAGGCGGTCAGCCAGATCTGTGTAGCCGTCGAAATTGTGGAATCCCGCTTTGCGCAGCGTGACTCCGTAGGCCGTCTATCCACCCTGGCCGATCTGGCCAGTCACGGTGCGCTGGTCTATCAGCCGCAAGGCGTCGCCGCGCAGGATATGGCACTGCTACAACCTGAATGGGCACGCCTGCAAGTGGGGCAGCAACCCTTGCTGCAAGGCCCGAACCAGAACCCGGCGGGTGAGCTGACGCGACTGCTCATCTGGCTGGCTAATCAAGGCAGCCACCACCTTGGCGGGCTGCAAAAAGGGCAGGTCATCATTACGGGCACCTGTTTACCCATGCTGTATGCCGCCCCCGGCGACCGGATTCAGGCGGCCATTCAAGGGATCGGCGAGCTGAACTTTATCTGCGCCTAAGATCACATTGCCAGCGTCCGAAACGGCGCTGGTTTTGCCCGACAGAGCTTCTCATCAGGCAGCACAAGCTCTGCACTGCTGGTCTAGGGAATGCCGCGTGCAAAGCCGATTTGCCAATAGTGGCTGACCTTGGGAGACAACGACCAGTCGGGTTTAAAAAAACTCATCCAACAGGCAGAAGAAAGCGATGCGCTCGGCATCCATTTCCACGCCGTACAAAGCAAAGAAAGGCGCTAGCCACTCCTTGCCCAAATTGCGCTCTATGCTGCGCGCCGTCAGCGCCAGATCCTGATAACGATCCGCCACGCCCAAACGTCCGCAGTCGATAAAACCGCTGAACTGCCCTTGATGCACCATGAAGTTGGGCAAGCAGGCATCGCCATGGGTGACCACCAGATCTTCTTGTCCTGGGCGGCTGGCATATAGCTCGTCCAGCAGGCTTTGAACCGGCATGCCCTGACGCTCATCGTCAAAATCTTCTTCATCAATCAGGCCGGCTTTCGCCCTGGCACGTGCATCGGCCAACCGATGCTCCAGGCGATGATCGAAGGGGCAGGCTTCAAGTGGCAAGCGGTGCAGGCCTTGCAAGGACGAAGCCAGTAACTCCACGGTTTGCTGGGGAGACAAGCCCTCTGTGCAGGCCAGATCGCGCCCAGGAACAGCACTCATCAGCAGCCAATGGCGGCCCTGCGCCAACAAGGTATCCAGCACCTCTGGGCAAGGCAGACCTTGCGTATGCATCCAGCGCAAGCGCTCAATTTCATCGGGCAGCTCGGCCAAAGGCAGATCGTCTTCTGCCTTCACAAACTGGCAGGAGCCATCCGGCCAGTCCAGACGCCAGACATCAGCCCCGGACTCCCCAATGGTTTGACGTTGTACCTTGGCGGCAGCCAGTCGGGTTTGCCAGGCAAGAGGAAAACTCATACTTAAAAACCTTGCTGAAAACAGTCGATAAAAACGGAGGGAGGGATCAAGCCAAACGAATCAAACCGTGATGCCCATCAGACCTGATACTGCAGGTGAATCAGCGGGTATGGCTTGCCCTGATCATCCACGGGCGAGCGTCCAATACGCTTGAAGCCCATTTTTTCGTAAAAGCCCACAGCCTGCTCATTCTGTTCATTCACATCAGTGGTCATGCTGGGATGCAGGCTCAAGCCGTGCAGCACCAAGGCCTTGCCCACACCCATACCCCGGCTGTCCGGGTCCACAAACAAGGCCTGCATATGGCCCTGCTCAAGCAGCATGAAAGCCAGCGGGTAATCCGTCTCATCCACCGCCAGCCATAAACTGGCCCGAGGCAGAAAACCGCAGACCATGACATCAATTTCCTGACGATCCTGCACGGATAAAAAATCGTGCGTGGCATCCACGGCCTTGCGCCAGATTTCAACCGCACGTTGCCCGTCCTCCGGGCGCGAGTGACGAATCCTCATGGGGCGCATCCTGTTTGTAAAGTGTTAGCTGGCAAGCAAGACACTGATGTCAGCGGTAGGTACGTCAAGGCTGCAGCCGGGACAAGAACACCGGCCAGGCTCAAGACGACAGTCCCTGCGATGCAAAAATCTTTTGATAAATATTCCGCACTACTGCCTGCTTTCGCTGGTTGTAATCCCGCACACTGCCAGCCCCTTCTTTAGCCTGCATTTTGGCCTGGGCATAGCGCTGCAAATCCTCGGGATGCGTACCCAACCAGTCCCGAAACAGGATATGGCGAATATGCTCAGGGCAATCCGGGCCGAACACATGCAGATTCACACGCGGCTCTTCCTGACGCAGCATGCGGTGCTGATACCAGGAGCGCTCACGTATGCTCAACTCATAACCCAAGGCATTCAACGCAGGAACATAGTCCTCTTCCTGCTCCGGGTCGGCCACCAGCACATCAATATCAATCACAGGCTTGGCAGGCAGACCGAGCACCGCGGTCGAGCCCACATGCGCAATAGTCAGGGCCTTATTGCCCAGGGCCGCCTGAATTTCCTGACTCAAGCGCTGATACAGCACCGGCCAGTTCGCATCGTAGTCCTGAACCTCGATCAGCTCTGCTTTAGGCTCGCCTGCCACCCAGGGATTCTCATTGGGGTCGCCATCCTCGAAGGTGGTGATTTTGCTTAGTGCCGATGCAGACACGGTCCTGTTCTCGCGATTCACACAAATTCTCCTTGATACGACTTTCAACTTTTCCACGTCCACCTCACATGGACTGACCGGCTTTCAAAAGTTGGGCATACACACCGTCCAGCGCAGCCAGTTCCTGATGGCTACCCTGCTCAACCAGCCTGCCCGCCTTGAGCACAAAAATGCGGTCGGCATGACGGACGGTAGACAGGCGGTGCGCAATCGAAATAACGGTACGAGTTTCCGCCATTTTGGCCAAGGCGGCTGACATGGCATTTTCCGTGGTGTTATCCAACGCACTAGTGGCCTCATCCAGCAAGAGAACGGGCGGGTTGCGCAGAATGGTACGAGCCAGAGCCAAGCGCTGTTTTTCGCCCCCGGAAAAACGATACCCTCGCTCGCCCACCGTAGTTTCATACGCCTGCGGCAAGGACATGATGAAGTCATGAATCTGCGCGGTTTTGGCTGCGGCCAGCAGCTCCTCATCACTTGCCTCAGGCCGTGCAAAACGCAAATTCTCCGCAATGCTGGCATTCAACAAAAAGGGCTCCTGATTCACCACGCCCAGCACACTGGCCAACTGCTCGAAACTCATCTGGCGCAGATCAATACCATCAATCGTGATGCTGCCTTGATTCGGGTCGGCCAGACGCGCCAACAAGTAACCCAGGGTAGTTTTACCAGCGCCTGTCGGTCCCACAATCGCCACATGACTGCCCGCAGGAATATCCATATTGATGTCGGACAAGGTAGCGGTCTCGGATTGATAGCGGTAGCTCACTCCTTTGAGCCGCACATGACCTCGCGGTCCCGTAGCCGGGAAAGGGCGGGGCTGGGCAGGCTCTGTCAACTCGGGCGGCGTATCCATGTACTCAAAAATCCGGGTGAACAGCGCTCGGGTAGTGCGCAGACGCACCCCGCTTTGCAGCAGTTCTTCCAACGGCCACATCAACTGCTCCTGCAAGGCAATCAGGGCAACCAGGGTTCCGATGGTGACCACCATCCCCTGGCCGATCAGCCAGCCACCCAGCAACAGCGTCAAAGCGGGCAAGGCACTTAAAAACAGATAGATCAGCGACCATTGCCATTCACCAGCCGTGTGCGCACGCACTTCCAGTCGGGCTACCTCCGAGGAGACCTGTGCAAAGCGCCGCGTCAAAAAACCGCCTTGTGCCAAGGTACGGGACAAAATGATGCCCGGAGCTGACAAGGTTTCCTGCACTGTCGCCGACATATTCGCGTGACCAGCCTGCTGATCATGCGTCAAACGCTCGCGCAGTTCCCCTACCTTATTACTCAGCCAGATCAAGGGCGGCAAGACAGCAAAGGAGAACAGAGCCAAGCGCCAGTCCAACAGCAACATGGCAATGGCCGTGGTGACCACCACGCTCAAGTTACGCGCCAAATCAGTGGCTGTGTTGCTGACCACAGCCTGCAAGCCACCAATATCATTGGCGATACGGGACTGAATTTCACCTGTACGAGTACGAATGAAAAAGCCCAACGACAGGCTTTGCAGATGACGATACAAACCGACCCGCAAATCGTGCATGATGGCCTGCCCGATCTTGGTGGACAAAATGGTTTGCAACACACTGATGCTGGCACCCAAGGCACTGATACCCAGCAGGCCCAGCACCAGCCAAACCAGCAGTCCAAAGTCCTGGTCCGGCAAAGCTGTGTCGATAATCTCGCGCAGCAAAAAAGGAGACACCACGCCAATCACTGCACCAAAGGCAATCAGCAGGGCCACCATAAACAAGCGCATGCGCCAGGGTTTGAACAAACCCAAAATCCGGCCCACGGAGGTATGGCGGGAGGATAGCGTTTTGTAATCAGTATCGATTTCCATCATCAAACTACTTAAGGCAGGCCGACGGATTCAGGCTAAGTCGGCCGGGTTTCCAGAAAAAATAAATGTCGCAAATGCTGTTCGGCCTGGGCAGGGCTCAGATCCGTAAAATCGGTCAACAGCATATTGGCCAAGCCGTCATACATCGCAGATAAGCGCAGTGCCGTGCCCTGGGCATCGGGTACCTGCCAAAAACCTTGCTCCGTGCCCCGACTCAGGTAAGAGGCCAGTTGTTCCAGCATTCTTTTATGCACGCGGGTGGTCACTACGGCCAGGGCTGCATCGGTTTTGGCCAGATCAGTGGCATCAATCCACAAAAACCAATAGATGCGATTGCGCTCTTCGAAGGCCGTCTTCAGGTAATCCTCCATCAGAACCCGAGGGTCTGCAGATTGCGCAGCCTCCCATTCCATGAGCTGATCGAAGATCTCGCCCCAAGCCTCGGCCCGCAATTCGGACCAGCGAAAGTAATGGTTCAACAGTCCACGGCCCACTCCAGCCCGTTCGGTCACCATGCGAGTGGTGGCGGCGCGAACACCAACTTCCATCAGGACCTCAACCGCGGCCTGTCGAATTCGTGTGGCACTGTCTTCTTTTTCACTCATCACCTTCCCTCCCTATTGACACATTGAGCAAGCGCTCAATATTATGGCATTGAACAAGCGCTCAATCAATAAACATCCATGTCTACGGCTTCTCGAAACTCCTCCATCGACCTGATTCGCACCGCTGCCCTGATCGGTATTTGTGTGGTGAACCTGCCCTATCTGGCACTGAGCGACAGTGGCCCGACAGCCACATCCTCCTCCTATGACCACATGGCTGCCTTCCTGATCGAATTTCTGTTTCAGGGCAAATTCTTCCTGCTGTTCTCGCTGATTTTTGGCTGGGGTATAGAAATCCAGGCACGCTCTGCCGAACGTGCTGGCGTCCCCCTCAGCAGCCGCTACTTCCGCCGCATGTTCGGCCTGGCCGTGCTGGGTTGCTTGCACGCGACGCTGGTTTTTACCGGCGATATCCTGCTGCTTTACTCGGTGCTGGGTGTGCTGATCTGGCCGCTACGCAAGCTCTCCCCGCGCGGGTTGATCAAGGTGGCGTTGTTGATGGTGCTGGTAGAAATTGCCAGCCTGGCACTGATCGCTTATCTGCTGGCCGGTAGCGAAGACATGGCCCCGGTGTACTCCTTGGGCGGTGCCTTCTCCGAGGCAACGCTGGCACGCATCAGCGAATGGCCGGAGTCCTTTGCCTTCCTGTTTCTGTACCAGGGTCCATTGGCCTTTGGAGCCATGCTGATGGGCTTGGCCGCGGCCAAGAGCAACTTCTTTGAAGCCCATAGCGCCGGCCAACAAAAGCTGGGGCGCGCCCTGCCCTGGCTCCTGCCACTGGCTTTGGCGATCAACTTCTTTAGCGCCTCCGTGACCAACGAAGAAAACCTGATGGGGCTGACGGGTCTGTTCAGCATCGCCATCGGCGCGCCCTTGCTAGCCACGGTGTATCTGTACCTGCTGCTGCGTTGCGGACAATGGCTCAGCTTGCCCAATGTACTGATTGAGGCGGGCCGCAATTCACTGAGCGCCTATGTCAGCCAAGGCATTCTGGCTGGTCTGATTTTCAGCAGCTATGGCCTGGATCTGTTTGACTCCTTTGGCAATGCAGCACTGCTATTGATCTCCATTGGCCTGGCTTTGCTGGCCATGAGCCTGACAGGCCTGATCGCCCAGCGCTGGGGACGTGGCCCGCTGGAGGCGGTTCTACGACGCATCACCTACGGGTCCAAACACGCCTGAACCGAGCGCCTTTTAGCTGAACATGAAACCTTGAATTCATATGAGTGAACAAACCGTTTCCAAAGACGCCACCGTCTCTTTTCGTCGCATCAACTCGCAAACCGTCTACGAGGTATGTGAGCTAAGCGAGACCCTGTCTCCCGCACAGCGAAGCATGATTGCCGACAATGGCACCTCCATTGCAGAAGCTCACTTTTCCGAGAATGCCTGGTTCCGTGCCATCTACGCCGATGACACCCTGGTGGGCTTTATCATGCTGCATATCGGTGCCGACCACGACGAAGGCATTCTGTATCCTGGTGCCTTTTTATGGCGTTTCATGATTGCAGCCCCCTTCCAAAACCTGGGTTTCGGGCGCAAAGCAATTGCACTGCTGATCCATGATCTGAAGTACCAGGGCTACAAGGAAATTAGGCTAGGCTATAGCCGAGGTGAAGGCAGCCCGGAAGCGTTCTACTCGAAACTGGGCTTTGAGCTGACAGGCGGCACCTATGGGGAGCACGAGCTGGAAGCCGTGCTGAAATTTGCTTGATAGCCAAATGGGCAAGGTGCTGAACGACGGCCCTCACAAACCATGTACAGCCCTTGTGCAAACCGCATCGCCATCAACAAATAGACTTAACGCTGCCCGAACAAATCCGAAATGGCCGTGCGCAACCAGCGCACGCCTTCGTCCTGGCGACTGCGCTCATGCCAATGTACGCGCACATCAAAGCTGGGCAGAGCCAGCGGCGTAGGCACAATGCACAAGGCGGCAGGGTCCTGGAAAGACAGGACGGCCACATTGGGCACGGTCAGCAAATAATTGCTGTTGACCAGAATCTGCTCCGCAGCCAGATAGTGGGGAATCGTCAGGCTGATATTGCGCCGCATATCCAGGGAGCGCAGGGCGTTTTCCACCAGAGAATGCCCGCTGCTGGTGGCATCAATGGCCAGATGATCAGCCGCCACAAAGGCTTCCAGATCCAGCTCATTTCTGGCCAGGGGATGGCCTTTGCGCATGGCTGTCACATAACGCTCGTGGCGGAACACGCGCGAATGCACTCGCCCTTTAATCATGGGCAAAGAGCCAATCGCCAGATCAATCTCGCCCGAACTCAAACCACTTTCCAGCGATTCCCAGCCCAGATTCTTGATGACCAGGCGAATACCTGGCGCGCGTTTGGCAACAAAATTGTTCAGCCCCGGCAAAAAAACCAGCTGGCCAATATCCGTCATATGGACCTTGAAAACACGCGTAGACTGAGCAGGATTGAAGCCTTGGGTTTGCGTCAAGGCAATGCCCACTTCTTCCAGCAACGGTTGCAGTTTTTCGCGCAGTGCAATGGCGATCTGCGTGGGTGCCACACCATAGCGCGCCCGTACAAACAAAGGATCACCCAGCGCCTGTCGCCAACGTTGCACCATCAGGGAAATAGCCGACTGGCTGATCCCGATACGCAGCGCGGCCTGACTCAGGTTCTGACATTCACAGATCAGGCAGAAAGCATGCAGCTCGGCCAGCGTCCAGTTATATGTTTTGTAAATATCAGATAGCACGCTGACACCACCTCAAGTCGTTTTTTGCTCTCTATTATGTGTGTTGGAAATAGTACAACGACAAGATAAATTGCCACTACGTCCCAACAAAACCAGGAGGAAAGCCCCATGAGTAAAAATGAAATCACGTGGTCCAACGGTCAATGGAATAGCACCAGCGCACCTTTGATTGGCGCGACCGACCATGCGTTCTGGATGGCCACCACGGTCTTTGACGGTGCCCGTTCTATTCAAGGCCATACTCCGGATCTGGACCTGCACTGCGAGCGCTTGAACCGTTCTGCCCTCACCCTGGGCATGGAGCCCGTGATGACGCCGCAGCAAACCGTGGACCTGGTGCGCGAGGGCCTGAAAAAGCTGTCTCACACTACGGACTACTACATCAAGCTACTGTATTTCGCACCCGGCGGCTTCTTGTTGCCCGACCCGGCCACCACCCAGCTGGCCATTCATATTTTTGAATCCCCACTGCCTGCTGACAGCGGTTTTAGCGCGACCTTCAGCGAATTCCTGCGCCCTGATCCGTCCATGGCTCCTACCGATGCCAAAGCCTCCTGCCTGTATCCCAACACCCAGCGTATTTTGCGTGATGCCAGCGCACGCGGTTTTGACAACGCCATCGTGCTGGACTCCAAGGGCAAGGTGGCCGAGTTTGCTGTTGCCAATCTGTGGATTGTGCGTGACGGCGTCGCCCTGACCCCGGCGCTGAACGGCACCTTCCTGAACGGCATTACCCGCCAGCGTGTCATGCAGCTGCTGCGCGACGACGGAATTGAGGTACGTGAAGCCAGCCTGACACCACAAGACGTACTGGATGCCGATGAAGTATTTAGCACCGGCAATAACGGCAAGGTCCTGCACTGCAATCGCATTGACGATCGCCACTACGCCCGCGGCCCGATTGAAACCCGTGCTCACGAGCTGTACATGGCCTATACCAAGCGCAACTAAGTCTCAGAAAGTAGCCAACAGCATGGTTGGAAATGGGCCATGTGCCCAATAGAAAAACGGCTCATTATTGAGCCGTTTTTATTTTTACATCTCGGCAGAAACCGAACTATCGCCCTGCCCCAAATCCGGTGTTTGAGCCCCCTCTGCCTGCGCTTGCGCCTGCTTCATCTGATTGAGCAAGCTATGCAGCATCTCTGTAGACAGACCGTGCAGCACCAAACGGTAACCTGCTCGCAAGGTCGACATGGGCACCAAGGGGTGACCATTGTTCACCAGAATCAAATGCTCGGGTGCCTGCAAAATCTTGGCCGCGTAAATCCCGATGGTCTCGTCCAGCTGCAGGGAATTGGCCGCACGCCAGAAGTCGTTATCAGTCAGCAGCAACTGGTACAGGGGCGTGAACAGTTCGATGGCGCTTTGCAGATCCATCTTGTTCAGCGGGCCTTGCGGCATATCGTCCAGCGCCAAAGGCACGGGCTGGATCATGGAGAAATCCACGCGCTGCGGCGGGCCGATTTCCTGATTATTGTCCCGCAAGGTCTGATTGAGCCGGATCACGAAATTGAACAGATTCAAATCGTGCTTCACAAAGGTGTGATCGCGCAATTCGTCGATGTTCATGGGGGTGAGCGGCGTGGTCGGCACCTGGGTGGGCGAATTGGCCGCGATAAAGGCTAGCACCTGTGATCCCAAATGGAAGTGACGCAGAATCAGCCAGTTGGCCTGTGGCGAGACAAAGCGCTTCAAGCCCCAGACCAGAATGCGATGCAACAGCCCCGAATGCGACCATTTGCGCGGCAAAAAGGTTTTAACGACCTGAATCACGATAATCATCAGGCGCGCCAATGGCCGCAGGAATGGCAGCAGATACTGGCGTGACGACGAACTGGAGTCGGCCAGCCAAGCCTGCTTCACTTCATCAGGCAGGGGCGTGCTGCGATCCAGATACAAGGCCCGCCAAGGACTGGGGTCCTGCGGGTCATGCGGCTTGCTTAAAAAATCCGGGATTTGATCCATGACTTAAAACTCTTTCGCGTATTGGAACTGCATCAGGTACAGGGCGGCGGTACGACGCGCGGTTTCAATAATAATCTGCTCGGCGCGGCCTGTTTCATCGCAATCCAGAGCCAGTTCAACGGCCACCAGCCAGCGGGCCAGGTGATGCTCGTCGTTCATGCCATGGTAGTGCAGGAAACGGTACATATTCGGTTCCAGCGACAGCGAGGATTTCAGCAAAGGCAACAAGGCCGGAACAATACGCTGGCCGGTGCCCTCAATAATGTAAATCGCACCCAGCAAACCAATCGGGTCCTGGCTGGCCGCCAGCGCATGCAGATATGAGTTCAAGGCCTGACCGCCGGGATTACGGCTCAGTTGCTCGATCTCGGTCGCGGTGCCACCGGCATGCTGATAGTCCTCGAACAAGATCTTGAAGTCGTCCTGTTCTTCACCGGCGTGCAAACGAATCAGCTCGGCCAACGGAGCATAGGTGGGCGACAGGGAATCGCACGCTTCGCGCATCCACTTGGCGCCTTCACGTACCTGGGGAATCCAGTCTGCCATCCACTTTTGATAATCCTGCATGCGGATCGAACCGTCGTGCAGGCTGCGCAGCAAGGGCGTACGCCACACTTGGGAGCGATAGTCGTGCCAGATGGGCGCCAATTGCGTCAGCAGATCGCGCAAACCCTGCGGGGCGGTGGCCGGGTCATGCGGAGGGGCAATATCCACCTGATCCACCGAGGCCGGAGCCGACTGTTTGGCAGACGGGTAAGACACAGCCGGGGCCGGTGCATCGCAGGCTTCCACTTCCAGCAGCATGTAGGCCGTCATGAAGCGGCCAGACTCGGGCACGTAGCACAGGATTTGCTCGCCGGGCGTCAAGGTCCGGTCGCGCATGAACTCGGCCAGCATGATCAGAATGGACGCTGCGCCCGTATTGCCGCGCCAGCGCAAATTGCTGTACCAGCGCTCGGCAGGAATGCCCAGACCAGCCTGTTCCAGCAAATCTGCCACCACGGGGATGAATTTTTCGGAGGAGTAATGGCACAGGAAATGGCTGATGCGCTCGGGGTCTACCCAGCCATCGCGCACCAGTTTTACGTATTCGTGTATGCCGATGTCGAACAGATGCGGCAGCAGGCGAATGTCCTGGCGCAGGGACAAGGCACCATCTTGTTCGGCCTCGGCCCAGGAATCGTAATCCAGATGGCTGCGAGTGGAATCACGCGTTGCTCCCAGCTGCATGCAAACCGGGTAATCACCCGAGAAGGATTTTTGATGAATCCAGCGCAGGCGCAGGCGGACGCCGGGCTGCGTTGTGGGCAGAACCTGATCTTGATGACTTAACAAGGCCGCGCCCGCACCATCGGACAACATCCAGCGCAGGAAGTGTGAGTCAAAGTCCGCCTGATAGCCTTGCGAGGCAAAGCGCGATCGGCGGAACAAGCGCGATGGCATTTCACTGGCCACGGCCATGCCGTGACGGTGCGCACCCAGCTCGATCCCCTGGGCAACGGCCTGCAAGGCGGTCACGCCAGCGGCGCAAATTCCGTGGACCGAATGCACCTCCAGGGGAGGAGCGGCCAACTCACCTTGAATGGCATTGGCAAAGCCGGGCATCAACAAATCCCCGCCCGAGGAGCCGCTGGCCAGCAAGCTCACATCCGCCATGCTCAAACCCGCCTGCTCCAGGCACGCACGCACGGCATTGGCGGCCATGGCCGTATTGCTCCAGCGCGTGCTGCCATCTTCACCAATGGCGTAGTAGCGCTGCTGAATACCGTTCTCGGCCAGAATGCGCTGCTTGATGCGCCCCGAAATACGATTCAAGGGGGCAATAAAGTTATCCATTGCGGTGTTATCGACCGGCTCTCCGGGCATAAACCACTGGGCCTGATGGATAACAACGTGCTCAAAGGCCACGGGCATAGAAATACTCCTGATTACACGGAATCACGCCGACGCTCCGTCTGGCCCACGGCGTTCAAGGATTGACTGCGGTAGCGGGGCATGAACAAGCCCAGCACAAAAACACGCAGCATATAAGGCACCAGCCCCCCTTCGTTCAAGGCGTCCGGGGTGCGGGCTCGGTATTCGGTGTCGTGCAGCCGGGTCAGCTCGGACCAGTGCGTACGCGAATGCTCATGATGGGCCACATGCAGGCCGATATTAAAAAGCAAGGGATTGACCAGGCCCTCGAAATTGCGGGCATAGGCTAGCTGCTCGCCATGACGGCCCTCGTGACTGCCATCAGCATGGGCATGTTGCAGATAATTCGTGGTCAGCAGCCAGTGCAAACCGTGCAGCTGCGGCAGGATCACGTACAAAAAGCCTTTTACCGGGTCCAGCGCCAGGGCCAGCGCCCAGCTTCCCAGCCACACGCCGTACTGCGCCATGCAATAGGCCCAGACGCCCGGCCAATGACGGCGCAGGCTACCCAGCCAGCCAAAAATCATGGGGTACAGCGCAGGTACGGCCTCAAAGGGGTGCATCAACCAGCCCAGCGTGTCGTTGGTGTCACCCCGCCAGAAACGGTAAGTGCGGGCCACATCTTTTTCACCATGTTTATAGCGATGGTGATTGCGCCCATGTGCAGGCCAGAACACGCAAGCGGGGTGGCCTTGTACCAGGGTCAGCCAGAAGTCCGTCAAGCGGTTGGGGATACGCCCCCGCCACATGCGCAGATGATGATGGTTATGGTTGATGACGCCAACGCCCAGCGTCAGGAACAGCAGCAAGCCATACAGAATCCAGGAGAAGCCGCCCCGCCACAGCACGACCACCAGCACAGGATAGGCAATCAGGTACAGCAGGCTTTGCCAATCGCGCGGCTGACGCAAACGCCACGCAGCGCTCATCCCCGCGCCTCCTCGGGGCGATCGGGCAAGCGGGTGCCAAACAGGCGATCCATAAAGCTGAATTGAAAACCGTAATTGCCGTTGTACTGCGCGTGATGGCGCTGGTGACGACGGCTGGCCGCCAGCCAATGGCGGCTGGAAACATTGGGGAAAAAGTCGTAATTGGAGTGGCCGATACTGTTGAAAAACAGGCTGAACAAGGGCACGGACAAAAGCGACCAGAAACTGAAGTCATGCACGACCATGGGCAGCAAAATCACATTGCCCAGCATGATCGACTCCAGCGGGTGGAAACTGTAGGTGGAGAACGGCGTCACCACAACGGAAGAATGGTGCGGGCCGTGATAACGGCGCAACCAGCGGGTATGCAAGAGACGGTGATTGATCCAGAAGTGCACGTCGTTCCAGATCACCAGAGCCAGAATTTCCAGAACAATGCGGGTCGCGCTGGCATCAGGCGTCAAATGCGCCCAGCCCAGCTGCAAAAAGCCCCAGGGAAAAATCATGCCGGTGCCAAAAATCAGAATGGCCGTGCCGGATTGCTTCAGTTCCCGGCGCAGTTGGCCAGGACGCAAAGGGCGCGTGTCCAGGGGGCGTCCCCAACCCAAGGCAGGTAAAAGCCAATGTGTCAGCGCCAAGGTGCCCAGTGCAAACAGCACGTAAATGCCGCCGAAGAACAATAAGCCCACGCCCATTACCTGCCAGACGCTCAAGGCCTGAAAAGCCTGCCCCATTCCACTCTCTACGTAACAAAGTGCGCTAATGCTAGCGCGGTCAGGAAGATTACGTTTGTTAATTTGGTTACTAATTGCTCACATTCGTCCAGCCCGCCCAAGCAATACAGTTTTGCAATAGCGGGGGCTAATCATAGCGGGGTTTCGCCCCTATCCTTGAAGGCATGCGCTTTCAATCGGAACCCATGCCATGAAAAAGGTCGCCAGCATCCTCAGTCCATGCCCCTCTTTGGCGGGTGACGATGGCCTGGCGGCGCGTACCTTGTTCAGCCATCAGGACCACGCGGACCGGCACAGCCCCTTTCTGCGCTTGAATTACGCCGTCCCCACCCCCTACCCGGCCCGTAGCCGTCGCCACAAGGTACATGGCTCCCCGCAGCGCGGCTTTGAAACCGTCACGCTGGTGTATCAGGGCGAGCTGGAGCATCGCGACTCCAGCGGTCATAGCGGCATTCTGGGTCCGGGCGATGTGCAATGGCTAAGTGCGGCCTCCGGCCTGCTGTATCAGGCCAGCCACTCCGAGCCGTTCGCCCGTCAGGGTGGTACCTGGGAAATGGTGCAGCTATGGATCAACCTGCCTGCTTGTGCGAAAACTCTGCCACCCAGCCAGCAGTCTCTGCCCAGCGCAGACATTCCCGCTCTGGCCCTGCCCGATCAGGCCGGACAGATACGAGTGATTGCCGGGCAATACCGGGAGCAGCCCGGCGCGGCCCGGCATCACAGCCCGCTCCTATTGTGGGACATACAGATCAAGGCCGGGCATCAAGCCTGTTTTCAGGTGCCCGAGGGCTGGAACACCAGCTTGCTGGTGCGAAGCGGCGAAGTACAAGTGAACCAGCAAACGCGAGTGCGCCCCGCTCAGGTCGTGTTGCTAAGCCTGGAAGGCCAGACTATCCGGCTGAACGCCCAAAGCGACACCCAGCTACTGTTGCTGGGCGGCGAGCCCATTGATGAGCCCGTTTTGACCTACGGCTCTTTTGTGATGAATACACAACAGGAAATTACCCAGGCAATTGCCGACTTTGATCAGGGCCGGTTTGGCTGCCTGGGCTGAGCTTTCCCTCTCCTATTTCCAAGCTGCCACGCGCCCCGATGGCGGCCCCTGCCACCCCGACCTGACCATCCATCATCACAGCACACTTGCATTGAGCCAGCCCGCATACGATATACTGAACCGTCATCGACTTCCCTTAGACACTATGAGACGCTGGTTCGTCGTCGTCTTGCTTCTTATTCTTCCCCTGCAGGCTTACAGCTCCCACTACCACGCAACCGTGCAAGGTGGTCAATCGGCTTTATTCGCTCAACACGAATCCGATGCAGCCGAGTCTGCGGAACGCCGTGTCTCATCCGCCAATCATCCTTTGCATCAGCTCAGCGCCATTTTGGCGCACACGCCCATGCAACAGTACGCCGATCACGCGGATACCCCCTTGCCCTGCCCGGTTCAGTCTTTCTGGCTGCATGCCTGGCCATCGGCTTGTCCGACCTATTCCCTGCCAGCAATTTGCTGCGAATTTGCCCCGGAGCACCGCCCGCCCCGCGTCTGACGCCTGACGCGCTGCGGCGCCCTGCTTCTTTGCTTTTTTGCACTTATTTATCTGTCTAACAGGACAACATCATGGAATGGCTACTCGATCCCAGCATCTGGGTCGGCTTATTAACTCTGGTGGTGCTGGAGATTGTTCTCGGCATCGACAACCTGATCTTTATCGCGATTCTGGCCGATAAACTGCCTCCGCATCAGCGCGACCGTGCTCGCCTGATCGGCCTGTCGCTGGCGCTGATCATGCGCCTGGGTCTGCTTACTATCGTCTCCTGGCTGGTCACCCTGACCACGCCACTGTTCTCCATTGGCCCGCTCAGCTTCTCCGGGCGCGACCTGATCCTGCTGCTGGGCGGTCTGTTCCTGCTGTTCAAGGCCACCAGCGAACTGCATGAACGTCTGGAAGGTGGCGATCATCACTCCAGCACCAACAAGGCCTATGCCAGCTTTGGTGTCGTGGTAGCCCAAATTGTGGTGCTGGATGCCGTGTTCTCGCTGGACGCGGTGATTACTGCTGTGGGGATGGTGGATCAACTGCCCGTCATGATGGCAGCCGTCATTATCTCGATTGCGCTGATGATCTGGGCTTCCAAGCCACTGACCACTTTCGTGAACAACCACCCCACCGTGGTGGTGCTGTGCTTAAGCTTCTTGCTGATGATTGGTCTGACGCTGACCGCCGAAGGCCTGGGCTTCAAGATCCCCAAGGGCTATCTGTACGCGGCTATTGGTTTCTCCATCCTGATCGAGTTCTTCAACCAGATTGCCCGCCGCAGCCTGCAGCGCTCGCAGTCACGCCGTCCTTTGCGTGACCGTACCGCGGAAGCCGTACTGCGCATGCTGAGCAACCGCAAGAATGAAGACAAGGACGACAACGGCAACGAGGGTCAGCTGGAACTGGACGAGCAGGCTTTCCGCACCGAAGAGCGCAATATGGTCAGCGGTGTGCTCAGCCTGGCCGAACGCCCGATTCGCTCCTTGATGACGCCTCGTCAGGAAATTACCTGGCTCAATATCGAGGACTCCGCCGATACCTTGCGCCAGCAACTGCGCTCCACCCCACACAGCTTCTTGCCGGTGTGCCAGGGCGATCTGGACCAGGTGGTGGGTGTGGCGCGCGCCAAGGATTTGCTGGCCGATCTGGACGACTACCCGCAAGTCAAACTGTGGCCGGATCTGCGTGAGCCCATCATCGTTCACGAGCACACCGATGTACTCAGCGCGATTGCCATGTTGAAGCAGTCCAATGGCCAGTTCGTGCTGGTAACGGACGAGTACGGCGCGATTGAAGGCCTGCTGACCCCCATCGACATTCTGGAGGCCATTGCCGGCGAGTTCCCCGACGAGGACGAACAACCCGCCATTCAGCAGATTGGCCCCAATCTGTGGCAAGTGGATGGCAGCATAGACCTGCTCTTGCTGGCCCAAGCCGTGGAAGCGGACGACCTGCTTTTGAAAGACAGCAGCTTCAATTCCGTGGCCGGTTTCCTGCTGGAGCGTCTGGACTCCCTGCCCACGGTAGGGACGGTCGTTGAAGCAGACGGCTTGCGCTTCGAGATTACCGAAGTCAGCCAGCGTCGTATTGCAACGGTGCACGTCAGCCGCTTGCAGGAACCCGAGCAGACACAGGAGTAAAAAAAAAGCCCGCTGCAAAGCGGGCTTTTTTCAATCAAGCACGACTCAAAAGCGCGATTCCGCCAGGCAAGCGCGTCACCGCCACGCCATATAACTGCTGCAAAATGTCCAGCGCCTCAGGCAAGTTATCCAGACTGACGGCAAAGCTGACCAAGACAGAGCCTAACGTGGCGTCTCGCAAAATCAGATGTCCTGACCAATAGCGGTTCAGCTCGGCCAGCACCTGCGACAAAGGCTGCTCATGAAAAGTCAGACGGCCCTGACGCCAGGACGGGAAATCCTCCGCCGCAACTGTCTGCACCGAGCTGATCGCATGGCGACCGTAAACAAGTTGCTCACCGGCAGCCAGCCGATATCCCTGTCCACCAAAATCCACCTGCGCACTGCCGGACAAACAGGTAACTTCGGTTTTGCCATCCAGATAGCGGATATTGGTACGGCCATTAAAGGTCTGAATGGAGCCAGCACCCGCAAACACCGTACACACCGAGGCCGAGCGCTCGGACTGTCGCACTTCCACTTCCCCATCCAGCAAAGCCACAATTCGACCCAGATGCGGGTCGTCACCGACGTTCAGGCGACTGCGCGTATTCATATCCAGCCAGACATGGTCCAGCAACTGCACGCGCCGCTGCTCGCCCGCACCCGTGCGATAGTCAGCACGCAAATCAGCCAAGGAAGGCCACAACTGCATAGGAGGCTTGGCGACAAGATACAGGCCACCACCCAGCAGCAAACCGCCCAGCAAGGCGCGACGCAAAGGCTGGTGGCCACGTTTTTTCATCAACTTGGCTTCGCGCAGCCAATCTTCACGATCTTGGGGCATGGCATCCCACATTTCGCGCGCGTGCGCAAAAGCGGATGCATGAGAAGGACTGCGCCCACACCAGCGGCGCAGCTCCCGAGCCTGACGAGAGGTCAGCGAGGACGTTTTCAGGCGGCTGACCCAGGCTCGTGCCTCCTTGTGCAAGGTGTCTTCATCCAGATTCAAGGCATTAGCAGGGTTCATCAACAATCAATTCAAAAAGCACTACATAGGGACTGCCAAACGCAATCCAAAACGTTTTATCCATCCGTTTAAACGGATAAAAACGAGAACTCAAAAGTAAACATAAATTGTCGGAAACTGCAGGCCCTATCGTCAAGCCATAGCCCGTCATAAAGAGTAAAGACGGGCTTTAACAGCACTGCATCAACTGCTGGCGCAGCCAGACATGAGCTGGGTCCGCGTGGCGACGGCTATGCCAGACTTGCTGAAACAAGACCGAGGGAATGGGCAGGGGAGGCTGGAAAAACACCAGTTCAGCCTGTTCGCGCAAGTGCTCGGCACTGCGGCTGGACACCGTCAAAATCAGGTCCGTGCCCGCCAGGACTTGGGCTGCCGCACTCCAATGCGGCAAGGACAAGGCAATCTGCCGTTTAAGACCGAGCCGATTCAGGACGTTGTCGACCTCACTTTCCCCTCCCGGACGCATGGCCAGCAACACATGCGGGCGCTGCAACCACTCTTCCAAAGCAGGGGCTTGCCCGCCGCTCAGACTGGCCCGATCCGCAATGCAGATCAGGTGTTCCTCAAACAAGGTCTGCGCCTGCAAGCCGGCTGGAATTTCCGAGAACACGCTCAAGGCCAGATCAATCTCGCCATCACGCAGCTGACCCTGCATGGCTTCCCGGCTGGCCTGGCTGACCGCCAGCCGAATACCCGGTGCGTCACGACGCAGGCGGCGCATCAACGGTGGCAAGACAATTTGCGCGCCGTAATCCGACATGGCCAAGCGAAATTCACGTTGTTCACTGGCTGGATCAAAGCCACCCGCATCCAGCAGGCCATTGAGCTGCTGCAAAGCCTGCTCCAGAGGACGCTGCAACTGCAAGGCCAGCGCGGTCAGTTCCAGCCGGGAGCCGCGACGTATCAGCAGGGGATCGTTGAACACCTGACGCAAATGCGCCAAGGCATGGCTCACGGCAGGCTGACTTTTATGCAGGCGTTGAGCAGCCCGCGTCACATGCTGCTCGGTCAACAAGGCATGCAGGCTCAGCATCAAATTCAGGTCTATACGGCGCAGTTCATCCATAGAACGAATAATGACTGTGCACACTATTAATTTCAATAAGAATCGCGAATAGTGCAAGATAGAGCTTTGATTCTTATGGAGATACGCTCATGCCCGGTACCGCTTTGTTCAGTATGTTGGTGGCTGTCTTTGCCGGTTCGGCCGTGCCGTTTCAAGCTGCCAGCAATGCCGTTCTGGGTAAGGTCCTGGGGCATCCGCTCTGGGCCACACTGGTGTCGCTCTGTATCAGTGCGGCTCTGGTGCTGCCCACAATCTGGCTGATGCGCGCCCCCGCTCCCCTGACCGCGCAACTGGCGCATGCCCCCTGGTGGGTATGGACGGGTGGCGTTGGCGGGGTCATTTACATCAGCGCCGCCCTGATTCTGACGCCACGCATGGGCGCCGCCAGCTTTATTGTCTGTGTGGTGGCCGGGCAAATGCTCAGCTCCATGCTGATCGACCACTACGGTTTGATGGGCCTGACACCACGCCCGGTACATATGGGACGCATTCTAGGCGTGCTGCTGATTTTGGTGGGCATGGGCCTGGTGCAATGGTTTACGCCTTCCGTACCTGCGGCGGCTGAAAGCAAAAGCGCCACTGCAGATCACAGTGGCGCTCAGGAAAACAATCCAAGCCTGGCTCAACGCGCTGGCGCTGACAACAGCACCCGATCTTCATAGGGCTTAGGCGGAAGCCTCGGTCGATTTGGAACGGAACTGGCTGCACCACCAGAATCCGGCCGACAAGGCAGCCGCCGACAACATGCCCAAGGCCAACAACAAGCCGCTATCGAACAGCAGCGGAGCCACCACACCAGAAACGGTGGCAAACAAAAGCATTTGCCAGGCACTTTGTACCGAGGAAGCCAGGCCGCGCATGGTGGGGAAGGTGCCCAAGGTCACCACCGTCATGCCCGGCAAGGCCATGGACATGCCAAAGGCGTACACAAAAATAGGCATCACGGCCCACGGCACTTCTGCCTGGAACAGGAGGTTGTACACGGTATTGAAGGTCGCGCCAGCCAGCATGATGGACAGGCCCAGACGAATCATGCGTGCCGGGGCCAATTTCTCGGCAAAGCGGGCATTCAGAATAGAGCCACCCAACATACCGCCAATAAAGGGCAGGAACAGCCAGGCAAAGGCGGTTTCTGTCAGACCCAGCACACCAATCACAAAGCTGGCCGCCGACGAAATGTACAAGGCAAAGCCGCCAAACGCACAGGCAATGGCGGAGATCGCCAGCACGAAGCGGCCATTGCTCAAGGCCCGTGCGTAATTGGCCAGAATCACCCACAGCTTCAAGGGCTGGCGCGAGGCCACGGGCAAGGTTTCAGGCAGTTGCCGCCAGCACAGCACAATCAGGGCAATACTGAGCACCGTCAGCATCCAGAACACCGAGCGCCAGCCCGAATAACTACTTAAATAGCCGCCCATGACCGGTGCAAGCGCCGGGGCCAGACTGAAGACCATCGTGATGTGGGCAAACAAGCGCTGAGCTTGCACCCCTTGTACACAGTCGCGCGCCAGGGCCTGACCGACGACACGCCCGGCACCTGCCGAACAGCCCTGGATCAAACGGAAGAACAACAGCCAGGAAAAGCTGGGGGCCAGCGCCGAGCCCACGGACCCGATCAGGAACAGGATCAGGGAGGCCAGAATCACGGGACGCCGCCCGAAGCTGTCGGACAACATGCCCCAGAACAGGCTCATGAAGGCAAAACCAAACAGGTACAGACTTAAAGTCTGCTGAACCATTGACTGGTCAACGGAAAATTCAACACCGATACGGTGAAATGACGGCAGATAGGCATCGGTAGCAAAAGGCCCCAGCATCGCCAACGCCGCCAACACCAAGGTCAGCTTGCGGTAATTCATAGATAGCTTTGGAAAACAGGGAGGGCGCCAGAATCAGCGCAGGGATAGGGGCATGGTACCCCTTAACCAGACCGTACGGACACGTCCGCACGGGGCATAGTGTATCAAACGATATAAAGCGGATCGAGCCAAGCCGCTTTGATGCTAGCTGGCCCGGTAGCCACTTGTCTGAAAAAAAGATCAGCGTCTGCCCGGCGACGGCGTACCAAAAGCCTCGCGGCTAGTCTGTCCGAAACCGCTTTGATGCAGCAGGCTGCGCTCAATAAAGCGGCTGACCTGGGAGCGCACTTCCGGCAACCAGGGACCTTGGTCAAACACTTGCGGGAACTTCATGCTGAACCAGGCATAGAGGCTGATCTGCTTGCTGAGCAATTCGGCGTCTTCCAGGCGGGAGGGACTGGCGGATTTCAGCCAGGACGGCGCCGGTGGCAAGGCCATGGGGCGTTGTGCCACATAGGCGGACAGGCAACGCTTGAAGTAATCCAGCTCCGTATCCTTATCCACGGACACCGGCGCGCAGGCAAAGGTGAACTTCTCCCGCAAATCCAGCTTGGGAGCCAGGCGGTCTACACAAAAGCCCAGCTCAATGGCGTCTTTCAAGCCCGCTGTCTGAAACAAGGGGCTATCGGAAGCTACTTTCTGCGCAAAGTACTGCAGCACAGCGCCGATATTGTTGTTATCCAGTAAAGAGGCCAGCGCCTGCACGTGCTCGGGGCTGGGTGCAATGGGCAAGCGCAAATCCACGCTGGGGGCGTCGCTTTGCAATTGGGTACGAATATGGTTCAGATCCTGCTTGTCCATCGCCCCCACATAGCCTTTGGGGTACAAGCCATAGCGGCCTGCCCGTCCGGCAATCTGGCGCACTTCGGTTGCGTTCAAGGCTCGCATGGAGCGGCCGTCAAACTTGTGCACCGTAGAGAACAAAACGCGGCGAATCGGCAGGTTCAAGCCCATGCCAATCGCATCGGTGGCCACCAGCACCTCGGCCTCGCCTTGGGAAAAGCGCTCGGACTCGGTGCGGCGCACTTCCGGAGCCAGCGCGCCGTAAATGGTGGCGACTTTCCAGCCTTGGGCGCGGTAACGAGCACTTAGCGTTAGGACATCCTTACGGGTGAAGGCCACCACCGCATCACCTTTGGACACGCCCTGAGCTTCACGCTGACGATCTTTGCGCCCCCGCCACGGCGCTTCCTGACGCCCTTGCTTGCCTGTGGCTCGCGGCGGGTCTACCGGATAAGGCATGACCTCCAGCGGGGTTTTGCGTTCGGTAAATTCCAGCTCCATGGTCTCTTCCATGGAACGCACCAGACGCTCGCACGGACGCAGGACGGAAGCATCACCACAGACAAACAGGGTACGGGCCGGAACACCGACCAGGGCGGCCGTCCAGGCCCAGCCGCGCTGCTCGTCTTGCAACATTTGAATCTCGTCCAGGACGGCCACGCGCACTTCCATCGTGGGGTCCATCATCTCGACCGTGCAGGCAGTGTGCTGGGCACCGGGCACCATCACGCGCTCTTCGCCCGTCACCAGATTGCAGGGGATGCCCGCGTTCATCAGACGATCACGCACCTCCATGGCCAGCAGTCGCAGCGGAGCCAGATATACGCCGGATCGGGCTTCCATCAGGGCTTCCAGGGCCTCGTGCGTCTTGCCCGAATTGGTCGGGCCCAAACGGAACACCAGATGGCGGCGGATGCCTCGGGCCAGGCTGAACATTTCCGGGAAGTCGCCCAGGCGCATCAAATCTTGAGCGCGCTGCTGCTCCACACTTTCCAGGATGCGGCGCACCGGGCCATTGAGCAGACGCTTTTCAAAATCCCCGGCCTCGATTTCCTTTTGCTCGATGCCCTCTTCCAGAGCCATGCGCAAGGCTTTGGCCAGTTCCAGAAAGGACGAGCCATCAATCAGGGGGCGCTGGGTTTGCAAAAACGCATCCAGCGAATCTTCCAGACGCTGGGACAGACGGTTTTGAGCTGCCGTGTTGAACAAGACCGAAACACGAGCGGGCAATCGATCCAGCTCCGAGCCGGTACGTGGCAAAGGTACGGCGGCCTGCATACGAACATTGGCGCGCCAGTGCTGACGCTCGCCCGCTACGGGCACATTCACCGCCAGCCACAAGTCCTTATGCCACCACAGGCGCAAGGGATCTTCCGGGTCAATTTCGTAATCGCACGCTTCTTGCTTCTTGATCTGGTTCAGCACTTGTTGCTGACGCCATTGTGTGCGCGCACGGTCAGCCGCTCGCTGGTACTGCGCACGTTCACGATTGCTCAAGCTGCTGGCGTATTGCTCGCGCCATTGCTCAATCTGGCTTTGATCAATCGCTGCTAATAAATCCGGGTGATGGGCGACACGATCACGCCCGCCAACGGTTCCACCCCGCACTTCCAGCTTGGTACTGGGCAAGCGGCGATCAGCCAGCCACAGCTCGTATTCCTGCCGGGTAATACCCAGCAAGGCCATGGTCTCTTCCGAGCCTATGCACTCCTGCTCCCAGGCCCAACGCTGCTGGCGTTGCTCGCGCTGACGTTCCTGACGTTGTGCCTGGGCTTGCAGCAGAAACTCCTGCTGCTCGGCATCAAGCTTGAACTCCTGGGTCAAGACAGCGGCACTGGCATTACGGCCATACACAGTCATGAACCAATGGGCAGGTTCCCCGGCTTGCAGGCCCTCGAAGGCCTCCAGGGTGATGCGTTGCGGCTCGCAACCTTGTTCTTTCAACCAGGCTGTCAGACGCTCCTGGGCCTGATTGAACTTGCGCTGTTTGTCGTTTTGTTCTTTTTGGCGCGCTTGTTCACGTTCTTTTTGGGCCTGCTCCCAGCGTTGACTGCGTTGCTCGCGATCGCGCTGTGCGGCTTGCAACTGCCACAAATAGGTCTGCGCCAAAGGCATGGACTGCCAGGCTTGCACCAAAGCCTGCAAGCGCGGGCCGCGCTCAGCCTCGGGCCAGTTCTCGCTTAAAGGCAAGGACTGGGAGGCAATCGCTCCGGCCAATTGAGCGCGCTGTTCAAGCAGTTGTTCGCGCAAGGCTTCATAAATATCCGCTTCCAGCTTGTCCACGCTCATTTGATACAGCAAGCGCAGGGTACGAATCACGACCTCGGGCACGCCTTGGGACTGCAGGCGCTGGTCCGCATCCTTCAAACCCAGTTCGGCGGCGATGATCTGATTGAAAAAGGCGGCGTCCTGCGGCAAGCGCCAGGCTTTCAGCCACACGCGCCGTATCCCTGCCCGGTCCTGATAACGCGCTTTCTTGGCGACCTGACGAGCCACACCTTCCAGACGCGGATAATCCAGCCATTGAGGATGGAGCAGCAAGCCCGCTTGAGTGGGGACGAGAGAATCGGAAACAGACGAAGCGCGACGCGCAGCCATAGGGCGGTGACCTGAAAATACGGGAAGAAGAGAACGAGAAAGGCAGAAAAGCCGGTTCAAGCAAGCATGAGCAGCATTATACGGGTCTGCTCCGGGACGTTCAGAGGATACAGGCAATCACCGTGCTGAACGTCTTTATGGGCAAGAAAACACAGGGCTAATCAGCCAACCATTCCAGACAGCCTTGCGGCAAGGCAGCCAAACCGGATTGACTGTGATTACAGCCCGGCACGATGCGAAAACGCGGCTCGCCACCTTGTTGCTGCGCCAAAGCCTGCGCCAGCTCGCGGGTGCCATCCACCATGCGGCGCTCTTGCAAACGCAAACGACGCAGCTCGCGCTTGTCCTCGGGCATGGCTTCCTCTGCCGGGCCCAGGCTTTGCTCGAACTCGCCAACGGAGAACTGTACAGGCATCGTCAAAGCGGCTTTGGGCAGGGGTTGAGCCAGCAGTCGGGCCAGATAGCCCTCCCCCCACCAGACCGAGGGACTGGACACCACCAGTGCATCGAACAATTCTGGCTGTTGATACAGCAGTTGCAAGGCAAACAGGCCACCCAGGGAATGGCCGCAGAGCAAACGCCGCTGCGTATTCAAAGGCGCTTGTGCGTAGGCCCAGGGCAAGAAAACATCCTGCATCATGGCCAGAAAATCCAGCGCGTGGCCCGCTTCTCCATTGAGCGCGGGGGTGAAGTCCTGATCGCGCCAGACCTCCGTGCCATAGCCTATCCCCAGCACCGCACAGGCTTGTGGAGCCTGCTTCTCACAGGTGGCCAGCACCGCTTCAAATTGCGGTAGATCAAGCACACACAGCAATGGCCAGCCCTGCGCAGGCGCTGGCACGTCCGGCCAGGCCAAAGTCAGACGATACTGTCGGCCCAATGGGGAAAGAAAATCCAAATGTTCAAGCTGCATAAAAGAATCGCGGTAAGGGCGCCAAAGCCCGGCTGATGAACTATACTTTCTTTCTATGTAAACGGTTATCATTCAGACACTTAATGTCCACATCTGCTGTTCCGGCCCCTGCGCTGGCCGACTATCAACACATCCTCAGACGTCGCTGGCTCCTGGTTGGAGCCCTGGTTCTTGTGATTCTGGCCTCGATTGTGGCCGATTTCATGTTGGGCCCCTCGGGTCTTAGCCTGGGAGAACTGAGCCACGCGCTGTTCAACCCGGAACAGTCCGACCCGACCACCCGCGTTATCGTCTGGGAAATCCGCCTGCCTTATGCCTTGATGGCCATGGCCATTGGTTTAGCACTCGGCCTGTCCGGTGCGGAGATGCAGACCATTCTGAATAACCCGCTGGCCAGCCCCTTTACCTTGGGGATTTCCTCGGCGGCGGCCTTTGGCGCCTCCCTGGCAATTGTGCTGGACCTGTCGATTCCTGGTATTCCGCAAGCCTGGACCATTGCCGCCAATGCCTTTATTTTTGCCCTGCTATCCGCCATGCTTTTGGACGCGGTGGCCCGCTGGGGCGCCATGAGCACCGCCAACCTGGTGCTGTTCGGTATTGCGCTGGTGTTCTCCTTTAACGCACTGGTCTCGCTGGTGCAATTTGTGGCCAGCGCCGAAGCCCTGCAAGGGCTGGTGTTCTGGACCATGGGCAGCCTGTCGCGCTCCTCCTGGGGCAAGGTCGGCATCATGCTGGCGGTGTTTGCGCTGATTCTGCCGCTGTCGCTGCGTGATACCTGGAAACTGACCGCCCTGCGTCTGGGTGAAGACCGCGCCACCAGCTTTGGTATCAATGTCTCACGCCTGCGCCTGGTGTCCTTGCTGCGTATCAGCTTGCTGGCTGCACTGGCCGTATCCTTTGTGGGCACCATCGGCTTTGTGGGCCTGATTGCGCCGCATATTGCCCGCCGCCTGTTTGGTGAAGATCACCGTTTCTACCTGCCCGGCAGTGCACTGGTCGGTGGGGTGATTCTGTCGCTGGCCTCGATTGCCTCGAAAAACATTGTGCCCGGCATCATTATTCCGGTCGGCATTGTCACCTCGCTGGTGGGTGTGCCCTTCTTCCTGGGCGTTGTGCTGCGACGCCAAATAAAGTGAACCATGCTTGAAGTCCACGATCTGAGCCTGTCTTACGGCAAACGCGAAATTCTGTCCAAGTTGACCATCGAGCCTTTGCAGCCCGGTCAACTGGTGGCTTTGCTGGGCCCCAATGGTAGCGGCAAATCCACCCTGCTCAAGTCCCTGGCGGGGCTGCTCAAGCCCACCACCGGCGAGATCCTGCTGGACGGTCAGGAGCTGAGCGGCGTCAGCTTCGAGCAGCGCGCCCAAAAAGTGGTGTACCTGCCCCAATCCCTGCCCGCCTCGGTCCACCTGCGTGTGTTTGAATCCGTACTGGTGGCGGCCAATGCCTCGGCCCCTGGTGGCCACGCCCGCGATGTGGATCATGAGCACATCATGCACATCCTGCAACGCCTGGGCATTGCGCACTTGTCCATGCACTATCTGGACCAGCTTTCGGGCGGTCAGAAACAGCTGGTGGGCCTGGCGCAAGCCCTGATACGCAAGCCTACCCTGCTGCTGCTGGACGAACCCTTGTCGGCTCTGGACCTGAACTATCAATTCCACGTGATGGACTTGCTGGCCCAGGAAACCCACGACAACAATCTGATCACTCTGATCGTGCTGCATGACCTGAACGTAGCTCTGCGCCATAGTGACTATGCGCTGATGATTGAAGGCGGTGGTCTGCTGGCGCAAGGCGAGCCTGCCAAGGTGATTACCCCCAACTCGCTGGCCCAGGCTTATGGCGTACGCGCCCGCGTGGAGAGCTGCTCGCAAGGCACCTTGCAAATCATTATCGACGGGCTGCAAGAGCCTGTGCTGTGACCTTCGGAGAACCCATGAACATCCTGCGCCACCTGCTGCTGTCGCTGACCTTGCTCTTGCCTTTAGGCGTGCAGGCCCAGCCCATCGAAGTTACTGATGCCATGGGTCGTACCGTTACCCTGCCTGGCCCCGCCAAACGCATTGTGCTGACTCAGGCACGTCACTTCCCGGTACTGGCTTTGGTCCACCCCGAGCCAGCAAACCTGATTGCAGGCTGGTCGGACGAGTTCAAAACCTCCTTCTCCAACGAGTACGAGACCTATCTGAAGCGCTACCCGCAACTGGCCAGTATCCCTATTGTGGGTCGCCATACGGCAGACACCTTCTCGATCGAACAGGCCCTGGCCCTGCGTCCGGATCTGGTCGTGCTGACGGCCGCCTTTGCGGGCCTGACTCCCGGTCAGGACACACGCGACTCGGCCCTGATCCAGCGCCTGACTGCCGCCAAAGTGCCCGTCATTGTGATCGACTTCTTTGTGAACCCGCTGGAGAACACCGTACCCAGCCTGCGCGCATTGGGCTACGCCGTGGGTGAGAAAGAACGCACCGACGAGTTCATCCAGTTCTACGAAGAACACATGCAGGGCGTTGCCCAGCGACTGGCCGATCTGCCCAAGGAGGATCATCCGCCCGTTTTTGTGCATGCCCATGCAGGCAGCACGGACTGCTGCAACTCGCCCGGCGCAGGCACCTTTAACGACATGATCAGCTATGCAGGCGGCCACAATATTGGCGCGGATGTCCTGAAAAGCTCCACCGGCAAGCTGAATTTTGAATACATCAATTCCCGCGCGCCTGTGGTCTATGTGGCTACGGGCACAGGCGCAGGCAAGCGCACCACCTCCGGTGGATTGGCTATTGGCACAGGCGTCAGCGAAGACCAGGCTCGTAAAAGCTTGCAGGCCATTATCGATGGCAACCGTCTGCAAGCCTTGCCAGCCGTGCGCAGCGGCAATAGCCACGGCATCTGGCACGCCTTCAACGATTCGCCTTTGCACATGATCTTTATCGAAGCTCTGGCGGCCTGGATTCACCCCGACCGCTTCCAGGGCGTCTCGGCTCTGAAAACACTGGAAGAAGTGAACCAGCGCTTCCTGACCGTGCCGATGGAAGGCACCTACATGATTGATTTGAAGCCCGCCCCCTAAGCCTTCATGTCACGCCTGATTCCACTGGAACTGCCGCCTGCGGGCGGCCATCCCCATCACGTCTTGCTACGCCTGCCAGACAGCAAGCCAGAACAAGGCCCCCTGCCTTTGCTGTGCCTGCTCGATGGTCAGTGGACCTTGCCCTTGCTGGAAGAAAGCGGCCACCCCGCCTTGCAGCACTGCGCGATTCTGTCGCTGGGTTACCAAGGCGAGCGCGATCAGATCACACGTTATCGCGCTCTGGATTACACCCCGCCCAGCCCGGACGGCACTCTATGGGAAGACCCACGCGTCCCCCAATGGCAGGCGGGTGGCGCTCCTGCCATGATCGAACAAGTGCGTATGGCACTAGCCTTGGCCCAAAGCATGGAGCCTGCGCTGACCCGTTCGCGCATCAGCCTGTACGGCCACTCCTACGCTGGTCTGTTTGTGCTGTATGCCCTTAGCCGGCAAAGCCTGCCCATTCAGCACTACCTGTGCGCCAGCCCTTCCTTGTGGTGGCGTGATCCCCTGATCTGGACCTTGCTGGAGCGGGTAGACAAGCCGGTGCTGGTAGATATTCTGGCCGGTGCCTCCGAGGCCTGGTATCCGCTTAGCGCTCAGGCAGCGGGCCCGGAAGGACGCAAAAATGGTGTGCCTACCCTGCCCACCATGCAAAAACTCCAAGCGCACTTGCAAGCCCAAGGCATGCAGGCGAATCTGCATGTTCTGCCCGGAGCCGGCCACGGCCACGTTCTGGCACAAGCCACCTTGCGTGCCCTGGAACTGGCTTGTGGCGCGGCTTAGCCGTGTTCTTCCGGCGCGCATGACGCGCCTTTTCACTTCATATCCAAGTTTTCCCGCCCTAGGGTAACTCCCCCCATTCATCCTCTTGTTTTAGGCCTCAACTTCTTTTAGTCTGTATTTATATGCAAGTGCATAGAAATCAAAAAAAGAGATTGGAGACAAACATGAAGGTAGCGGTATTAGGTGGCGGGCACGGTTGTTACGCAGCAGCGGCAGACTTGAGCGAACAGGGCCACGAGGTCCGTTTATGGCGTCGTGATACGGCCCAGTTGCAGCCTTTGCTGGACCGTCCAGTCATGACCTTGAAAGACGAAGCAGGCGAGCGCGAAATCCCCATTGCCAAAGTCTGCGCTGATATTGGCGAGGCCATCGCCGGTGCCGATCTGGTACTGATTCCTTCGCCCGCCATTGCCCAAACCGATATTGCCCGCGTCATGGCTCCGCACCTGACAGACGGCCAGGTCGTATTTCTGCCCCCAGGCACCTTTGGCTCCTTCATCATGAGCGAGATCGTGCGCGGCACCGGCAACAAGGCCGATGTCAGCTGGGCCGAAACCGGCACCCTGCCCTGGCTGGCCCGCAAACATGGCGATACCGTCATCAACATCACCACCCGCGCCACCCGCCTGCCTACTGGCGTGTACCCTGCGCGTAATACCGATCACGCCCTGGATGTGATTGGCAAGGTCTTCCCCAGCGTGGAGCGCTGCGAAGATGCCCTGTCCGGTGCCCTGATGAACGCCGGCCCCATCATCCACCCACCGCTGATCATGATGAACGCCGGCCCGCTGGAGCACTTCCCGGCCTGGGACATTCATAACGAAGGCACTCAGCCTTCGGTCCGTGCCGTGACCACGCAACTGGACAATGAGCGCATGCGCATTCGTGAAGCGCTGGGCTACGGTGCCCCGCACTTCCCGCTGTCCGACCATTATGAAAACGATCAGTGGATGTATGGCGACCGTTCCTCGCACTCCAAGCTGGTGAAAAGCGGCGACTGGCGCGAGAAGATCGACCTGCACGAACACCGCTACATGCGTGAAGACACCATGCTGGGTCTGGCCTTCTTTGCCTCGGTAGCCGACTGGGCCGGTGTAGATGCTCCCGTCACCAAAGGCTTGCTGGCGATTGCCGGTGCCATCGTGGGTGAAGATTTGCGCCAAGGCCAACGCACACTGGCCAGCCTGGGTCTGGACACGATGAGCCGCGAGCAACTGCAAGAGATGCTGCAAGCCGGGAGAGCCTGATGAACGCGCCCGCCCCGATCAAACGTATCGTTGCGGTGGGCGCAGGTCGCATGGGGCGGGGCATCGCCCTGGCCTATGCGCTGCGCGGCCAAGCCGTGACCTTACTGGATTTCAAACCCCGTCAGCCTGCTGATAGTGCCCGTCTGGAAGCCGAAATACGCCAGGAATTGCGTGCCACGCTGGAACAACTGGCCGACCTGGGCATGTTCGCCACCGAACAGATCGACGACCATCTGGCCTGCATCAGCGTCGCCCCCTTGAGCGCAGCGGCGCAAGTGCTGGGCCAGGCCGATCTGATTTATGAAGGCGTGCCCGAAACACAAGAAGCCAAGACCGACGCCCTGGGACGTATCGGCGAACTGGCCCGGCCCGATGCGCTGATCGCCTCCACCACTTCCACCATGCTGGCCTCGGATCTGGCCCCCATGTTGAGCCATCCGGAGCGTTTCCTGAACGCACATTGGCTTAACCCGGCATTCCTGATTCCACTGGTCGAAATCAGTGCCCACCCCGGCACCAGCGAGCAGACCTTGAGCCGTCTGCAAAGCAATCTGGAATCCATCGGCAAAGTGCCTGTGGTCTGTGGTTGCCACCCCGGTTTCATCGTTCCACGCCTGCAAACCCTGATCATGAACGAGGCCGCTCGCATGGTTGAGGAAGGCGTAGCCAGCGCAGCCGATATTGATAAGGCCACCCGCTACGGCCTGGGTTTCCGCTTTGCCAGCATCGGCGTGCTGGAGTTCATCGACTACGGCGGCAACGACATTCTGTATCACGCCGGGCAATACCTGTCGCAGAACCTGGACCCGGAACGCTACGCCGTACCCGACATCATCACCCGTTATATGGAAAGTGGACGCAACGGTCTGCGCAGCGGACAAGGCTTTCACGAATACCCGGTGGACCAGCAACAAGCGTATCGACGCGACGTGCTGGCCCGCGTACTGGGAATGCTGGATCACATCGGCCTGGCCCCTGCCCGCGCCGAACACCTTGCCAAGGAGACACAGGAATGAAAAAAACCGCTGCGTTGCTGTTTGCCCTGATGAGCTGTCACGGTCTGAGCCAGGCTCAGGAAGTCCCCACCTTGCGGGTAGGCTGGACCATTCCGGGCGAGGAAGCCAAGTACCTGATGGCCAAGCGCCCCGAGCTGTTCCCGCAACTGGGCAAGAAATATCAAATCCAGTGGACTCAGTTCCAGGGCACTTCGCCCATGGTGCAAGCCATGCGTGCTGGCGTTCTGGAATGCTCCACCATGGCCCCCATGTCGCTGGCCAATGGCGCTATTGAAAGCGGTCTGGAAGCCTATATCGTGGCCCAGCACGTGCATTCGGACGATGATCACTTCTCCGTCTATTGGGCCGTGAAGGAAGACAGCCCGATCAAGACCGCGGCGGACCTGAAAGGCAAGGTCATTGGCACCAATGCTTATGGAGCCGGTGTGTACTTCGACATGCTGCTGTGGCTGCGTCAGAACGGTATCGACCCGGACAAGGACGTGAAAATCGTTGAAACCGGCTTTCCCCCTGCGGCCGACGCCATTCGCAGTGGCCGCATTGATGCAGGCCCCATGGCCCAGCCCTTTGCCCTGCTGAACGAGAAGAAAGGCGGTTTGCGCAAACTGTTCTCCCTGTCCGAAGTGGCCAGCCCATCGGTACAGATCTTCGAAGCCTGCAGCAAATCCTATAGCGACGCTAACCCAGAAGTGGTGCGCGCCTATGTGCAGGACTTGAAAACGGCCATGGGCATGCTCAGCAAAGACCCTGCACTGGCCGTAGAAGTTACGGCACAAATTACCCGTGCGCCCAAAGACTTGCTGGCCCAGTACCTGTTCACCGACAAGGACTTTGCCCGCGTCCCGGACATGCAGCCCAATCTGGAATCCATCCAGGGCACCTACGACCGCTATCACAAGGCCGGTTTCCTGAAGCAAGCCTTGAACGTGCAGGACTTTTACCGAGCCGATTTACGCGAGGACACACCATGATTGAACTGGATGGTGTCGGTAAAACCTTTAACACCCGGCAGGGCCGCAGCCATACGGCCCTGCAAGACATCGCCCTGAGCATTCCGGCAGGGCGATTCGTGTCTATTCTGGGACCCAGCGGTTGCGGCAAAAGCACCCTGCTCTATATGTTAGGGGGCTTTGAGTCCTGCTCCAGCGGCCAGATCCGCGTCAAGGGCAAGCCCATTACCGGCCCAGGTCCAGACCGGGGCCCGGTGTTTCAGGAATACGCCCTGTTCCCCTGGAAAACCGTGCTGGGAAACGTGGCCTACGGCATGCGCGAACAAGGCATGCCCAAGGACCAGGCCGAACAGCGCGCCAGCGAATGGCTGGACAAGGTCAAGCTGGGGCCTTACGCCTCCTTCTATCCACGTGAACTGTCCGGCGGTATGCGTCAGCGTGCGGCCATCGCCCGCACCCTGGCCTATGAGCCGGACATCCTGCTGATGGACGAGCCCTTCGGGGCGCTGGATGCCCATACGCGCGTCACCCTGCAAACGGAACTGCTCAGCTTGTGGGAGCAGTTACGCAACACCGTGGTCTTTGTGACGCACGGCGTGGACGAGGCCGTCTTCCTGTCCGATACCGTGATTGTCATGACTGGCTCGCCCGGCCGTATCAAGGAGGTGGTGGAGATTGACTTGCCCCGCCCCCGCGTCCGTAGCGAGCTGCTGCGCAATCCGGTCTATCAGGAAACCATTATTCGTCTGGAGCAATCCTTGATG
Organism: Alcaligenes nematophilus; assembly: GCF_026344155.1. Classification (NCBI taxonomy): domain Bacteria; kingdom Pseudomonadati; phylum Pseudomonadota; class Betaproteobacteria; order Burkholderiales; family Alcaligenaceae; genus Alcaligenes; species Alcaligenes nematophilus. The sequence continues at coordinate 739,908 of NZ_JAPKMZ010000002.1, forward strand.
GCGGAGGCCCACCCATGACGCCACAGCACTGGTATGAACATCGCTGGGCCTCCTTGGTCATGGCGGCCATTCTGGTGCTGCTGGCCTGGGCAGGGCTGGCCCGTTGGGTGGGGCTGGATTCCTTCCCCAGCCCCTGGGCAGCCCTGGGTGAACTGCCTGCCCTGATCAGCGACCCGATGGCCTGGTCGGCAATCCTGCAATCGGTTGGCCGCATGTTTGCCGGTTATGCCCTGGCACTGGTCGTGGCCGTCCCCCTGGGTCTGGCCATGGGCCGCAGCCGCCTGGTCTATACCGCTTTCTATCCTCTGGTGGCCCTGGCCTATCCCATGCCCAAAGCGGCCTTGATGCCGATCTTGATGCTGTGGTTCGGTCTGGGGGATTTCTCCAAGATCCTGGTTATTGCGCTGGGCGTGTCCCTGCCTTTGCTCTATCACAGCTATCACGGCGCAACCCGCATCGAGCCCAAGCTGATCTGGGTCGCCCAGTCCATGGGCATGGGGCCCATTGCCCGTCTGGGCAAGATTGTTCTGCCCGCCTCCTTGCCGGAAGTCATGATTGGCTGCCGGGTCGGGGTGGTCATGGCCCTGATCGTGATGGTGTCCTCCGAGATGATTGCGCGTCAGGAAGGTATAGGCAATCTGCTGTTCACCTCCATGGATATGGCGCAGTACTCCACGGTGTATGCCGTCATCATGCTGCTGGCCGTGCTGGGCATTGCCTGCGATGCGCTGTTCGAGTTTGTCCGCAAACGCTGCACACACTGGCATGACTCGACCCAGAGCCTGATGGACAAAGGATGACGCTATGACCACCAAAACCTTAGCCTCACCGGGACAAGCTATGCGTTCTACTCAAACCCGCCCGGCCAAACGCCGGGATTTGTCGGGACTGTCTTTATGCATCAGTCCGGCCCTGATGCTGATTGTCTGGGAGCTGTGCACCCGCTCGGGCTGGGTCAGCCCGCAGTTGCTGCCTGCCCCCTCTTCCATTTTGATGCGTGTATTGGAGCTGGCCGGTCAGGCGGACTTCTGGCAGAACCTGGGCATCACCGTCTACCGCCTGATCAGCGGTTTGCTGATTGCCTGTGTGGCCGGTGTGGCCCTGGCGCTGATTGCACAGCTGACGCGCTGGAGCTCGTTTCTGCTGGATGCCCTGATCCGTCTGCTGGCCCCTATCCCCAAGATCGCCCTTTACCCGGCACTAATCCTGATCATGGGGTTTGAAAGCTCATCGAAAATCGCTCTGGTGGTCTCGGATGCAATTTTCCCTGTGCTGATGGCCAGTTGGGTGGCTGCGCAAACGGTGGACCGCAAGCTGATCTGGTCGGCGCGTGCCGCCGGGACATCTCGCAGTGCCTGCCTGTGGAAAATCATTTTGCCCGCCATCAGCCCGACCGTGCTGGCCGGTGTACGGGTGGCAGGCGTCATTGCCTGCGTGGTGGTCTTTCTGGCCGAGATGATTGCCTCCACCGACGGTCTGGGCCATATGCTGACCGCCGCCGCACGCAGCTACCGCACGATTGATATGTTTGTACCCTTGGTCTGGATCTGTGTGCTGGGCTTCGCACTGAACCTGACGATTGCCGCTTTGCAGCGCAAAGTGGATCATACGAACTGACACTGAACCAACCACTTGCCCGGCCAATGGCAGCGCTGGCCGGGCTTTCGCAGGCTCACTCAATCACTCTGAACGAGTAGCCTGCTTTTTTTTGCATCAAGGAAGCCGCTTCACTATGGCCAGCCGTACTCTGACTGACGCCTATACCGGGCACGATACGTTTATCCCCTATCTGCTCAATCGCAGCACCTCGGCCTTAAATGCTGACTTTCAAACCTTGCTGCGCAGCCATGAACTGACTCTGCTGCACTGGCGTGTGCTGGCTTTTCTGAACGAAACCGATGGCCTGGGCGTCAGTACCCTGGCGCAATATACCGACGTGGATCAAACCACCTTGTCGCGCGCCCTGGTGGTAATGGAAAACGCGGGCCACCTGTCCCGCCAGCCCGACCCGCTGGACCAGCGCCGTGTACTGATCCATCTGCATGAGCAAGGTCGCCAGCACTTTCTGCGTGTTCTGCCCGCGGCTCTGGACATTCATCACCGCGCCATCCAGGGCTTTTCGGCGGAAGAACTGACCCAGTTGCGCCAGTTCCTGAACCGCATTCGCGCCAATATCAATGGAGATGCGCGCTAAATAGCCCGCCCCTGTGCCTTTTTATAAAGCGTCCGTGTGACCGTTTTCATACCGTTGTCACCCTGAATCCGCCCCCAATCGGGGCGCGTTGCCTTTAAAGACCCACGCCCGAAATGGACATTCAAGGGTATGAGCCTTTATTTACGTCAGGAAAGACCATAAAATGATAATGATTAACATTTAGTAGCGCAGCCTCCTGCCTGAGATGTCCTGCCAGGCAAGCTTGGCTTTCTTACGGAAAATAAGATCTCGTGACTCTCTCCCCTACCCGTGCTGGACGTCGCCAGCTTTTGCTGGCTGCCGCAGCCAGCCCTTTGCTGTTTGGCGTTCCCCGCCTGCTTCGCGCCCAAGACGGTCCCCTGAAAATTGCCCTGCTGACATCCTTGTCCGGCCCCTTCGCCTCCCTGGGCGAAAGCATGCGCGCCGGTCTGGAGTTGATGCTGCAACAGTGCAATTACGAGATGGGCGGGCGCAAGGTGCAGTTGCTGGTAGAAGACGACCACGGCAAACCGGACGAAGCCATCCGTAAAGTGCGCAAGCTGATCGAGCGCGACAAGATCGACGTTCTGGGCGGTGTCATCAGCGCCAATATCGCACTGGCCATTCGTGACATCGTGCACGATGCGCAACTGCCTACCTTCATTTCCAATGCCGCTGCCAATGGCCTGGCTCGTGAAGCAGCCAGCCCCTACGTATTCCGCCCCACCAAAACCAGCTGGATGCTGGGCCACACCGGCGCCTTGTGGGCCTTCGAGCACATTGAAAAATCCGGCGGCATCACGCTGGGTTCGGACTACACCGCTGGCCGCGAATACATTGAAGACTTCGCCAATACTTATCAGGAACAAGGCGGCACGCTGGGTGAGCGCATCTGGACGCCCTTGGGCACACCCGACTTCGCACCTATCCTGATGAATCTGGCCGCCAGCAATCCCAAGTTTGTCTACACGTTTCTGGCCGGTGCCGACGCTGTGCGTTTCCACCAGCAAATGCAGGACTACCAACTGCACGGCAAGATCCAGATCGTGGGCCCCGGTGCCCTGTTCGATCAGGAAGACGTGATTACCGCTGTGGGCGAAGCTGCTTTGGGTGGCGTCAGTACCTTCCACCAATCGCCCGGCGCTCCGGCTGCCCAGGACTTTGTGGCTGCTTACCAGGCCAGCCGTGGCCGTTTGCCCGGCGAAGCCAGCACCTCCGGTTACGTGACCGGCCAGGTCATCAAGGCCGGTCTGGACGCGGTCAAGGGTGATCTGTCCAACAAGGCGGCCTTCAAACAGGCCCTGCTGGACAAGCCTATCAACACCGCCTTTGGCCCCATGGCTTTTGACCCGCGCAATAACCAGTCCATTCTGGATATTTACGTCAACCGGGTGGAAAAAGACGCGCAAGGTCGCCCCTTTAACACGGTGGTCCACACTTACCAGCGTATCCAGGACCCCGGCCCGCGTTCTTGAGCTCCACCTTGTCTTATTTTCTGCTTCAAATCCTCAATGCCCTGTCCTTCTCAGCACTGCTGATGTTGGCGGGGCTGGGGCTGTCTTTAGTGCTCAGCCTGATGAACTTCATCAACCTGACACACGGCTCTTTTTTCCTGCTGGGCGGCTATATCAGCGTCCAGTGGCTGGCATCCGGCGCGCCCTGGTGGCTGGCCTTTCCCGCCGCTTTCGCACTGTGCGGGCTGATGGGCCTGTTGCTGGACCGCTTCCCCTTTCGCCAGTTCTACCAGCGCACCCACTTGATGCAGGTGCTGCTGACCTACGGCCTGTCCGTCATTCTGGCGGATTTGATGCGCTGGGGCTTCAGCGCCGACACGCTCTCGCCCATGCTGCCGCAAGTGCTGCGTGGCGGGGTGTGGATCATGGGCCTGCCCTTCCCCACCTATCGTCTGTTCCTGATCGTCACCGGCCTGACGCTGGCCTTGCTGTTCTGGTTCCTGCTGGATCGCACCCTGTGGGGTGCCGCCATTCGCGCTTGCGTGCAGGACGCCCAGATTGTCGAAACCCTGGGCTTGAACTCGCGTCGCCTGTTTGCCATCGGCATGGCGCTGGCCGCCGGCCTGGCCGGTTTGGGCGGCGCCCTGGGCGCAGGCATGCTGTCGGTTTACCCCGGTCTGGATGAAGAAATCCTCTTGCTGGCCTTGCTGGTGGTGGTTATTGGCGGCTTGAACTCGGTACGCGGCACCTTGCTGTGCGCGCTGATTCTGGGTTTCGTCACCACCTTTGCCCGCGTCTGGGTTCCAGCCTTTGCCAATGCCGCCACCCTGGCCGTCATGCTGGGCCTTCTGCTTTGCTGGCCCAATGGCTTGAGCAAATCCGCTACGCGTCAGGTTTAAATGAACAAGCTCAACACCTGCCTGCTGCGCACTGGACTTTGGCCTGCTCTGGCTTGCCTGGTCTTGCTGAGCAGCTATTTCTGGGGCGACGCCTTCTTGTGGCGCTTTGGCACCGAAGCCCTGCTGATTGCTTGCGCAGTCCTTAGCGTCAATCTCCTGATAGGTTACGGCGGTCTGGTATCCCTGGGCCACGGTGCGGTTTTCGGCTTTGCCGCCTACGCCACCGCCGTCAGCAGCCAGTATTGGGGCGCGTCCCTGCCGCTGATGCTGTTGGTGGGCATTGTGGCGGGCACCCTGCTATCCATATTGATGGCGCTGATCAGCCTGCGCAGTTCCGAGCTGTTTTTCATGGTGGCTACGCTGGTCGCCGGGCAATTGATCTGGGAAGTTGCATTTCGCTGGCGTGATGTCACGGGCGGTGCCGATGGCCTGCGCGGTTTCCCGCGTCTGAGCCTGGGCGATCTGCCCTTGAGCGCCCCTTACACCCTGATGATTCTGGCCCTGGCGCTGGCGGTCATCTGCTGGTTGCTGCTGCGTTCTTTCAGCCGCGCCCCAATCGGGCTGGCCTTGACCGGTCTGCGCGATCAGCCCTTGCGCATGGCCGCCCTGGGTTATCAGGCATGGCGTATCCGCCTTTACACCTTCATGATTGCAGGTGCGGTAGCGGGTGCTGCTGGCGGCCTGTATCCCTTTGCGAATCAGTACGTCAGCCCGCAGCAAGTGCATTGGAGCTTCTCGGCCACGCTCATCATCATGGGTGTGATCGGTGGCATACGCACCTGGCGTGGCGCATTTATTGGGGCCACCTTCTATCTGTTTGCCCAGACCTACCTGAGCTCCTACACGGATCGTTGGCAGTTACTGGTAGGTTTGATCTTTGTGCTGACAGTTCTGTTCATGCCCAATGGTCTGGCAGAACGACGCAAGAGGTCTGCATGAGCGTTTTATTAAGCACTCGCGAACTGGCCTTGCATGTAGGCGGTCTGGATATCCTGACGGACGTCAGCCTGGAGCTGCGTGCGGGCGAAACCCTGGGGCTGATTGGCCCCAATGGCGCAGGTAAAACCACACTGTTTAACATCATCAGTGGTCTGGCCACTCCTTCCAGCGGTCAGGTGTTCCTGGAAGGCAAGGACCTGCGCAGTCTGGGCCCGATTGAACGCGCCAAACAAGGTATGGTGCGCAGCTTTCAGACCAGCCGTATTTTTCCTGAACTGACCCTGCTGCAAAACCTGGCTCTGGCCGTGCGCATCAAAAAAGATTGCGCCTACCACTGGTGGGGCCGCAAGGCCGCCCGCGCCGCCAGCCAAGAAGCAGCCGAAGCATTGCTGGAACATAGCGCCCTGGCCGGCCGGGGCCATGTGCTGGGTCGATCCCTGTCCTATGGAGAGCAGCGCATTCTGGATTTGCTGATCGCCTTGGCGCAGCAACCCCGCGTGCTCTTGCTGGACGAGCCTACCGCTGGTCTGTCCGAGTCCGAATCGCGTGAAGTCATGGCATTGGTCCACGCCATGCGCGGCCAATGTGCCGTGCTGCTGATCAGCCATGACATTGATATTGTTTTCCAGGAATGTGACCGGATTGCCGTGCTGTCATCGGGCACCTTGTTGACCTGCGACACCCCGGACGCCGTGCGCCAGCACGAAGGCGCGCGTCAGGCCTATCTGGGCGAACTGGCTTTGGAGACGGCATGAGCACAGCGCTGACCATCTCCGGCCTGCATGCACGCTACGACCGTGCCGACATTCTGCAAGAAATTTCGCTGGATATCCCCGCCGGGCAAAGTGTGGCCCTGCTGGGCCGCAACGGCGCCGGAAAAACCAGCCTGCTGCACTGCCTGTTCAATATGGGCCCGCAGTGGAGCGGACAAATCAATGTGCACGGGAAAAACATTGCAGGTTGGCCCACGCACAAAATCGCCCTGCTGGGCATGGCTTTGGTACCACAAGGCCGGGGCCGTTTCCCAACGCTGACCGTGCAGGAAAGCCTGCGTTTGGCCGGGCTGGCTCGACGTCCGCGCTCGGATGATCGTTGGACGCTGAACAGCATCTACGAAGCCATGCCGCGTCTGTACGAACGCCGCCAGTCCTCCTGCTCCGCCTTGAGCGGTGGCGAACGACAATTGCTGGCACTGGCCCGTGCGCTGCTGACGCAGTCCTCCATTATTGTTCTGGACGAACCCAGCGAAGGCCTGGCTCCCATGACGATTCAGGACACCTTGCTGCCGCAGCTGCAAACGCTGAACGAGCAAGGTATTACCGTACTGATCGCCGAACAGAATTTAAGTCTGGCTCTGCAGTTGGCCGAACGCGCTTTGTTATTGGGTAATGGTCAACTGGTGTATGACGGCCCTGCCGAGCAACTGCGCCAGGACGCCGCCCTTTTGCAACGCCATTTGGGACTTTGACATGCTGTCTGTATACAGTTTGTCGCTTCCCTTGCCCGACGGTATGGAATCCTGGTTACGAAACCAGGTTCCCGACCACACATTGGCGGTGATTGCCCGTCGCAGACAGCAGTCGGACCAGCATTTAAGCCTGCTGGCCCACGGTGCGCTACGCCATTTTCTGGCGCCCTTGCTGGGCTGCACGCCACGCGCTGTTCCTATCGCCCATCTGGAGCATGGCAAGCCCGTGCTGGATCTGGACGATGCCGATCTGCACTTTAGCCTGTCGCACAGCGGCGAGCGAGTGCTGATTGGAATTGCCAACCGAACTATAGGCGTAGACATCGAGGCCATGCGCCTACCCGTCAAACCAGGGCTGGTCGAACATTGCAGTGTGCCGTCCGAGCGTTCCTGGCTAAAGAGCGATCTGGACTTCTACGCGCTTTGGTGTGGCAAAGAGGCCGCCCTGAAACATGCAGGCACGGGTTTTCATATTCAGCCTCAAGAATTATCCTTGGACGGTCACCCAGATCATGGATGCACCGTACAATCCCCCTATCCCATCTTGCAAGGTTTGGTGGTGCACAGTCACCGGCCGGTGGAAAACTATGCCGCCGCCATCTGCCTGAACACCCCCTTTGCTCCGTGGTCGGTCAGCTTTTTGGACAGCGCTCAACTGCCTGACACCAAGCTGACTGAGCACGAGTAAATCTGACAAGCCTACTTATTTATGTAATAGTTCTCATTACCATGATGAAATCTATTCCTGTTGAACAAATTTGGCCTGACGCTTTTGCCCAGCGATACCGCGATGCTGGACACTGGCAAGGGGAAACTTTTGGCGCTTTGCTGCGCACGCGCGCGCAAAACCACCCGGAACGCGAAGCCATTGTTGGCGGCACCCAGCGCTGGACCTATGGCGCGCTGGACCAGTACGCCAGTCAGATCGCGGCGGGCCTGCTGCAAGCCGGTCTGCGCAAGGGCGACCGCGTCCTGGTGCACCTGCCCAACATCCCTGAGTTTGTCAGTGTGATCTTTGGCCTGTTCCGTGCCGGTCTTTTGCCCGTGTACGTCCTGCCTGCGCACCGCATCACCGAAGTCGAACACTTTGCCAATACTGCTCAAGCGCGCGCCTATATTGGTGTGGACGCTCATGCCGGTTTTGACTACCTGCCTTTGGTGCGCGAACTGCGTGAACGCTGCCCGCAGGTCGAGCAGGTTTACATCGTGGGCGACGCACAAGAATTTACGTCCCTGGCCCAGTTGCAAAGCAGCGCTGCCAATGTAGACGTACCCGTATCGGCGGCCCAGCCTTCCGAAGTGGCGTTCCTGCAAATCTCGGGAGGCAGCACCGGCTTGTCCAAGCTGATCCCCCGCACGCACGACGACTACATCTACACCTTGCGCGAGAGCACCAAGATTGCCGGACTGGACGAGAACAGTGTGTTTCTGGGCGCTTTGCCCATTGCCCACAACTTCCCCATGAGTTCACCCGGTTTTCTGGGTGCACTGTACGCCGGAGCCAAAGTGGTGCTGAGCCCCGCCCCCAGCCCGGACGTTTGCTTTGAGCTGATCGAGCGCGAAGGCGTAACCGACACCAGTCTGGTCCCCCCGCTGCTGATGCTGTGGATGGATGCAGCCACCAAGACCGATGCCAAGCTGGATTCGTTGAAAGTAATCCAGGTGGGTGGTGCCAAATTGAACGCCGAAGCGGCCAAGCGTGTACGTCCCACTCTGGGTGTGACCTTGCAGCAGGTGTTCGGCATGGCCGAAGGTCTGGTGAACTACACCCGCCTGGACGATCCCGAGGACACCATCATCAACACACAGGGCCGTCCCATCAGCCCGGACGATGAAATCCTGATCGTGGACGACAACGGCAATCCGGTCGCCCCTGGGGAAACCGGCTATCTGCTGACACGGGGTCCTTACACGATCCGTGCCTACCACAACAACCCCGCGGCCAATGCCCGCTCCTTTACCGAGGACGGCTTCTATCGCACAGGCGACGTGGTACGCATGACGCCCGAAGGCTACTTGATGGTTCAGGGCCGTGCCACTGACCACATCAACCGCGCCGGCGAAAAAATCTCCGCCGAGGAAATTGAAGATCATCTGCTGGCTCACCCGCAGGTCTTTGATGCTGCCGTGGTATCGGTGCCCGACGAGTTTCTGGGTGAGCGCAGCTGCGCTTTCATCATCCCCAAGGATGACAAGCCCCGCGCGATTGAACTGAAGAAATGGATACGCAGCCGCGGTCTGGCCGACTTCAAAGTGCCGGATCAAATCGTGTTTGTGGACCGTTTCATGGAAACTGCGGCCCTGAAGATCAGCCGCAAGGAATTGCGCGCCCAACTGCGCGAACAACTCGAAAACACAACGCAAGAACAATCATGAGTACTGCACTTACCCTGGAACGCATGCGCGCAGATATTGCCGCCATGCTGCATGAAGACCCCCAGGACATTCTGGATGATGACAATCTGATCGACCTGGGTCTGGACTCCATGCGCGTCATGACCCTGGCCACCCGCTGGCGCGAGGCTGGCGCTCCTATCGAGTTTTCCGAGATGGCCTCGGTGGTCACCTTGGGCCAGTGGTGGTCCCTGATCGAACGCGCCCAACAGAACGGCCGTTGATTTTCTTACTGCAACACGCTTATGTTTAGCTCCCCTTCCGAACTGCCATTGCGCCCCCTGACCGAAGCACAAGAAGGTCTGTGGTACGCCCAGCGTTTGGACCCGCTCAACCCGATTTTCAATACCGGGCACTGCACGCATATCCATTCGGCGCTGGACACCGCGCTGTTTGCGCAAGCCATCAATCTGACGCTGACCGAAGCCGATGCCTTGACCTTGCGCATGGTGGACACGCCAGACGGCCCGGCCCAGTACCTGCGCCCGCAAGAGCCCATTCAACTGGAAATTGTGGACCTGTCTGCCCACGCAGACGGGGCCGAACAAGCCCAAGCCCAGCTGATGGCAGACCTGCGCACACCGCTGGACCCAACCGTTGCGCCACTGGCACGACACATCCTGTTTGTACTGGGGCCCAAGCACCATCTTTGGTATCAGCGTATCCATCACCTGGCCGCTGACGGCTATGGCATGGCGCTGATCGAGACGCGAGTGGTCAAGCTCTACAAGGCCCTGCTAAGTGGCCGTGAAGATCATGGGCATGCGCTGGAATCGTTCACCCTTTTGCAGGATGACGATCAAAGCTATCGGAATAGCGAGCGCCGCAGCAAGGACAGACAGTTCTGGCTGGACACATTAAGCGATGCAGAACCCGCCCAAAGCCTGAGCGAATCCCAGGCTTTGAGCGATCATCATTTCCTGCTGGCACGCAGCGCCGTCAAGCCCGAACTGACAGCCAGCCTGCAAGCATTGGCACAAAGCAGCGACATCAGCTGGCCAGACATTCTGACGGGCCTGACCGCCGCCTATGTGCGCCGTCACACCCGCCAGGACGAATGCACGGTGGGCGTGCCCTGGATGGGCCGTCTGGGCCATATCAGTGCCCGTATCGTCTCCACCGTCATGAACGTGGCTCCGCTGCGTTTGCAGATCGACGAATCCCAGCCCTTGAATCAGTACCTGATCCAAGTTTCCAAGGCTCTGCGTCAGGCACGTCGTCATGGCCGCTACCGTAGTGAACAACTGCGCCGTGATCTGGGTTTGCTCGGTGGCATGCGTCGCCTGCACGGCCCCATCATCAACGTGCTGCCGTTCGATGCACCCTACGAACAAGCGGGCCTGACCGCCAGCCAGACCGTGCTGTGCGCTGGCCCCGTGGAAGACTTGAACTTCACCTTCCGCGCCCAACCCGATGCCAGTGGCTTGCGTCTGGAAGTGGAAGCCAACCCGCGTCTGTACACCGACGAGCAGATTCAAACCCATCTGGTCCGTCTGGAGCAGTTCCTGCTGCGCGCTTTGCAGGCTGAAACCCTGTCTGCCGTGCCGACCTTGACGGATGCCGAACACCACCACTGGATTGAGACCGTCAACCAGACTGCTCACCCGGTTCCTGAAACAACGCTGTGGGCACTGATCCACGCCCAGTTGCAGGCTCACCCGGAACAAAGTGGCCTGGAATTTGAGGGCAAGAAGCTCAGCTACGCCCAGATCAACGAACAAACCGCCAATCTGGCCGCGCAACTGCGTCTGGCCGGTGTGCAGACCGGCGATATTGTCGCCGTGGCCCTGCCTCGTTCGCTGGAGCTGGTGCTGTCCTTGCTGGCTATTCACCGTGCTGGTGCTGCCTACTTGCCGCTGGATCTGGACCAGCCTGCCGATCGCCTGAACACCATCTTGCAGGCCGCTCAACCGCGACTGCTGGTCGGCCAGCCCGGTTGCACGCTCAATGCCTCTTTGCTGGTCCCGCAGCCTGAACAAACCTGCACTGCGCCAGACTGGGCCGCCGCCGGTCCGCACGATCCTTCCTACCTGATCTACACCTCCGGCTCTACCGGCACACCCAAAGGCGTGCTGGTTAACCACGACGCCATCGTCAATCGTCTGGTATGGATGCAGACGCACTACAGCATTGGTGCCGGTGATCGAATTTTGCAGAAAACCCCGGCCACGTTTGACGTGTCGGTGTGGGAGTTCTTCCTGCCCTTCCTGTCAGGGGCAACCTTGGTCGTCGCCCCACCACAAGCGCACCGCGATCCGGCTCATATTGCCCGCCTGATGCGCGAACAAAGCATCACAGTGCTGCACTTTGTGCCCTCCATGCTCAGCGCCTTCCTGGATGAGCCTGCCGCTCGTGGACTGGCTCCGCGTCTGGTGTTTTGCAGTGGTGAAGAACTGTCGGCCGCTACCCGCGACCGCTTCCATTCTTTGCTGAACGCCGAGCTGCACAATCTGTACGGCCCAACCGAAGCTGCCGTGGACGTGTCCTACTGGCCTGCGTCGCGGGATGACCAATCCCAGCCTGTGCCCATCGGTTTCCCCGTATGGAACACCGCCCTGTACATTCTGGACGAGCAGTTACAACCTGTACCGCCCGGCGTGGCCGGTCATCTTTACCTGGCTGGCCGACAGTTGGCGCAAGGCTACTGGGGCCGCCCGGACCTGACTGAAGAACGCTTTGTGCCCGACCCTTACGCCCTGCATGGCGACCGCATGTACGCCACCGGCGATGTGGCCCGCTGGCGTGAAGATGGCGCGGTTATTTTCCTGGGCCGCTCCGATCACCAGATCAAACTGCGCGGTCAACGTATCGAGCTGGGTGAAATTGAAGCCTTGCTGGCGCGTCATCCCGATGTAGCCCACGTAGCCGTGATTGCCCGTGAAGACATACCCGGTCAAATGGCGATTGTGGCTTACTGGGTACCGCAAGCAGGCAGCCAGTGCACGGACAACACGCTGGCCGCTTATGTAGGCGAGCACTTGCCGTCCTACATGGTGCCCAGCGCCTGGATCAGCCTGGATGCCCTGCCGGTGACAGCCAATGGCAAGCTGGACCGCAAGGCGCTGCCCGTTCCTGCCTTGCAGGCCCGCTCGGCTGGCTTGCCGCTGGACGGTGCCACTCAGCACCAAATCGCCGCCGCTTTCGCCACCGTGCTGGAAAGCAGCGAAGCGTTTTACGCCGACGACGACTTCTTCGCCCTGGGCGGACACTCGCTGCTGGCTGCCAAACTGGCCTTGATACTGCGCGAAGCACGCGGTCAGGCCGTATCAATTGGCACTATTTTTGAATACCCCACTATTGCCCGTCTGGCCAAACATCTGGATCAGTCTGGCAGCGCAGCAGCCGATGGTTTTGGTCCCATCATCGCCTTGCGTCCGGGGCTGAACGACCAGCCCGCACTGTTTGTGGTTCACCCGGCCGGTGGTTTGTCCTGGTGCTATGGGGCACTGGCACGTCACCTACCTGCCGGCCGCGCTGTTTATGGCTTGCAAGCCAGTGTGCTGTCTGACGCCTCGCTGGGTCTGGATGGCAGCCTGGATGCCATGGCCAAGGTGTATGTGGATCGTATCGAGCAAGTTCAAGCACAAGGCCCCTACCATCTGGCAGGCTGGTCCGTGGGCGGCATTATTGCTCAGGCCATGGCCGTGGAGCTGCGTCGTCGCGGTCAACTGGTAGGCATGTTGTCCTTGCTGGACGCCTATCCCAGCGACGCGTGGCGTAACGAACCGGCCCCCGAGCCCAATGCCATCTACAAGGCGCTGCTGCATATTGCGGGCCACGACCCAGACAGCTTGCCCGACGTTTCCCTGACCCGTCAGGGTGTGGTGGACTTCCTCAAGCGCAGCGGTCACCCGCTGGCCGAGTTGCCCGACACGCGTCTGGACAGCGTATTTCAGGTAGTGGAAAACAATAACCGCCTGGTGCGCCTGTACGAGCATCACGTCTATGACGGCCCCATGCTTTATTTCCGCGCGGCGCTGGATCACGCCGGCACACAATTGCATCCCGATTTGTGGAAGCCCTATGCAGGGCAACTAGACGTGCATGACATTGCCTCCTTGCACGCGCATTTGACCGGTACTGAAGCCGTGGCCATCATGGCCCCGCTGATGGACTCGGCCATGGCTTTTGCCGAACAGGCACAAGCCCAACCTGAACTCGATGTATAAGCCATGTCTGTAAGACGTTTCTTTCTGGATATCTCGCCACTAATCGAAAGTCGAGCCTTCCGCTTTGCCTACTTCGCTCGGGCCGCCACGGTGCTGGTCACCGGCATGTTGATGGTGGCTGCCAGCGTGCAGCTTTATGAACTGACCAAATCCAGTGTGGCCGTTGCCTTTCTGAACGTATCCATGGCCACCCCCATGGTGCTGGCACTGATTGCCGGCGGTGTCTTGTCGGACCGCATGGACAGGCGCAGCCTGATGGTCTGGTCGCGCAGTGTCTACATCATCAGCGTGGTGCTGTTCCTGCTCAATACGCTGCTGCCCAACCCGCAGGTCTGGTTGATCTATGTGGCCGCTGCCATTGGTGGTGCGGCAGGCGGGATCAGCGTCCCGGCCATGATGTCCGCTACCCCGGCACTGGTCGGTCGAGACAAGCTGGCCGCTGCGGCAGCCCTGTCCGGTCTGGCCATGCAGTTGGGCGGCATTATCGGCCCCGCCTTGGCAGGCGTACTGATCTCCGGTCCCGGCCTGATTTTCTGCTACGTGATCGTGCTCTGCGGTGTCATCATCACCCCTTTGCTCTTGCGTGCTCTGCCGCCCTTGCCTCCGCAAGCAGGCAAGCAGCCTCAGAAAAACGCCTTCCAATCCCTGCGTGATGGCCTTGGTTTTGTGGCCAGCCACCCCTTGCTGCGCGCCCTGTTGCTGATTGATCTGGCTGCCCTGATTCTGGCCACGCCTTTGGCCCTGATGCCCGAGTGGGGCGACACTATTTTGAAAATGGGCGCCACCGCCACCGGCTATCTGTATGCCGCTCCGGCTGTGGGTGCCACGCTGGCCGCCCTGTCCAGTGGCTGGTGCCGTCAGGTATCCCGCCCAGGTGCCGCCATCGTGATTGCCGTGCTGATCTGGGGCCTGGCGGTTGCGGCCCTGTCCCTGCAAACCACGCTGTGGTGGGCGCTGATCTGCCTGGCCATCATGGGTGCTGCCGACACCATCTCCAAAATCATGCGTATGGCGCTGGTTCAGCACCACACCCCCGATTACCTGTTGGGCCGTGTCTCCAGCTTGTGGATGACGCAATATTCCCTGGGCCAGGCCCTGGGCAATATGCAAATGGGTTATCTGTCCCGTCTGCTAGGCCCGGCAGTCGCCGTGGCCGTGGGTGGTTTGGCCTGTGCCGCTGTCGCTTGCGGTTTCGGCGTGTTTAACCAAGGCCTGCGTTCGGCCAGCAAACAGGATGGCCCGCCCAATGCCTGACATCTCGCTTTTGTTCTACCCACGCCTGCTGCACGCCTGTAGAAAGATCTCCTACATGGACCGTCTTGTCGACCGAACCTTTATTTAGGATTAAAAGATGCTAATCAATGTCAATTGCATTCGCCGTACCCCTACCGCACTGCTGCGCAAGGCCGGCCTGAGCGCAGCCGTCCTGTCCCTGTCCCTGGCCAATGCCTTTGCGGCCCCCGCTTTTGACCAGCCTGATGCTGACTTTCGCGGTTCCCTGAATGCTGCTGGCGTGGTCTATGCAGGCTCCGAAGCCCAACTGGCTGGCCGTGGTTTCACCCCCGGCCAGGAAGTGATCCTGCTGCAAAACGGTCACACCCTGACCCCTCAAGCCCTGGTTGCCGACAAAGAAGGCAATCTGAGCACCAAGATCGCCATCCCCGCTGACGCCGCTGTGGGCGTGCACCCTGTGGTCATGCAAGTCAGCAAGCCCTCGACGGCCGACATCTTCAATCTGAAGGTGTCCCCAAAAGTTGAGCTGAGCGGTCAGGACAAATTCGAACTGCAATCCCAGCACCTGGTTCCCGGCTTGTACCAAAGCGCCTACAGCCCCAAGAACAAAGTGCTGTTCGTGACTTCCGCCGTGGGCCGCCCACCCGTCAAGCAGTCGCAATTGGTGAAAGTGAACCCCAAGACCCTGGCGGTTGAAGCCAGCGTGACACCTGCCGCCCAAAAAGGCCGTGACGATGGTCAGGTTCAAGCCGTTTACGGTGTGGACGTGGACGACAAGCAAGGCAATGTCTGGGTCACCAACACCCGCAGCAGCTCCATTGCTGTCTACAGCCAGAAAGACCTGAAACTGGTCAAACAGTTTGAAGACGGCGTCGTCAGCCACCCACGCGACGTGGTTGTAGACGAGAAAACAGACCGTGCCTACGTGTCCTCGCCCGGCGCCAACACCATAGCTGTATTCGACACCAAGAAGCTGACTCAGCTGGACCCGATCGAGCTGCAATCGAAGACCCGCAACAAGCCCGGCAGCATGAGCCTGATTCTGGACGCTGAAAAAGACCGTCTGTACACCGTCAGCGCCAGCACCAACGAGCTGATCATTATTGACCTGAAAAACGGCAATGCTCAAACCGTCTTCCCCGTGCCCGGTGCACGTGGTCTGGCTGGTGTGTCGGTAGACAGCAAGAATGACCAGGTCTACGTCGCTGCCCAAGGCAGCGACAACCTGCTGATCATCAATGCCAAAGACGGTGCCGTTCAGCACGACATCAAGATCGGTGCCGGTGCCCTGAACGTGGTCTTCGATCCCAAGACATCCCTGGCTTACGTGGCCTCCCGCGGTGCGGGCACCGTGACGGCCGTGAACGGTAAGGGTGAAATCGTTGCCAACCTGGACGGTGGCAGCTTCCCCAACCACGTCTCCCTGGATGGCGAAGGCAATGCCTATCTGGTCAACAAATCCAAAGGTAAGGATGACCAGACGGCTGACCGCATCACACGCCTGCACCTGAAGTAAACCGCCCGATGCGCCCCTTCCATGAAAAGGGGCGCCAAGGCAAAACCCTTGCCCCAAAAAGGACTCCTATGAATAGCCGTATAGCCGACCAAGTCCGCCATGCCACCATTGAAGAATGGTTAGGTCATTACCAGGCCGACAGCAGCGTATTTGCCTCTCCCACCGTCAGTTTGATGGCACACGGCACGGCACTGGAGCGGCATACCAACAATGCCCAAGGGCAACTGCTCTCTGATGCCCAAGCCTTGCTGGCGCAAGCCGCTCAGCAAGGTCTGGACGCCCCCCTGTTGATGGGAGTGATCCCCTTTAACCCGACTCGCCAGGCTTACCTGCGCGTTCCCAAAGAATATCAGCGCGATCCCGTCCTGCTGCGCCCGGTACAGCGCCCGCCGTTGGCCAAATCCAGCAACAGCATTGCCAGCCAAAGCCTGCTGCCTGATGGCGAAGGCTACGAAGACAGCGTCAGCCGCATCCTGGCAACGATGCGCGAACAGAACATTGCCAAAACCGTGATGGCCCGCACTGTCACCATCACCCTGAACGAAGCCCTGGACCGTCAGACTGTGTTGAGCAATATGCTCCACAGCAATCCTGCCGGTTACACCTACGCCCTGCCCTTGCCGGGCGGCAAGGCTCAAGACCCGGATCTGTTTTTTGGGGCCAGCCCCGAGTTGCTGGTGCGTCGCCAGGGCGATCTGGTTACCGTCAACCCGCTGGCAGGCACCGCCCCCCGCTTTGCCGACCCACAGCGCGACCAGGCCAGCGCCGACAGCTTGATGGCCTCCAGCAAAGACCTGCGCGAGCACGCCTACGTCATTGAAGACGTGGTTCGCATCCTGTCCCAGTTCTGCGACTCCCTGGACGTGCCTGATGGCCCCAGCCTGACTAGCACCGCCAACCTGTGGCACCTGTCCACCCGTATCAGCGGCCGTTTGCGTGACCCGTCCGTCACCTCTTTGGAGCTGGCACTGGCCATGCACCCCACGCCGGCCGTTTGCGGCCTGCCCACCCAGCCCGCCATGCAGGCCATCGAAGCCACTGAAGTCTTTGATCGCGGCTACTTTGCAGGCGCCATAGGCTGGAACGACCACGAAGGCAACGGCGAATGGGCAGTCGCCATTCGTTGCGGCCATTACACCCAGCAAGGGCTGACCTTATCGGCTGGCGCCGGCATTGTGGACGGCTCCGTCCCTGCCCTGGAACGTCAGGAAACCGGCAATAAACTCATGACCCTGATCAACTCATTGGGTCTGGCCCAGAACATAACCATCTAAGGGAGACACGATTCATGACCATTCACGCCTTGCCCAGCTACGAGCTGCCTCAAACCCCCGTAGCCAACCGCGTCAATTGGCGCCCACAGGCCAATCGTGCCGCCCTGCTCATTCACGATATGCAGACCTACTTTCTGCAGAAATACGATATGAGCCAGGCTCCTATCCCCATGTTGATCGAACGCATTGCCGCCCTGCGCGAGGTTTGCCACAAGCTGGGAATACCCGTGTTCTACACCGCCCAGCCTACCGAACAACCCGAGAAAGACCGGGCCTTGCTGAACGACTTCTGGGGCCCCGGCCTGACCGCCAGCGAATTTCACAGCCAGCAAGCCGTCGTGCCCGAGCTGACACCGGCCGAAAACGACATCATGCTGACCAAGTGGCGCTACAGCGCCTTCCAGCGCTCCGACCTGCGTGAGCAACTACGCAAGCTGGGCCGCGACCAGCTGATCATCACCGGCGTTTACGCCCACATCGGCTGCATGACCACCGCCCTGGAAGCCTTCATGCAAGACGTGCAGCCCTTCCTGGCCATCGACGGCGTTGCCGACTTCTCGCTGGAAGAACACCACATGGCGATCCGCCACGTCTCGCAACGCTGCGGCGTCAGCCTGACCTGCGCCGAAATCCAGGACAGCCTGCAAAGCTAAACAGGAAGCACACATGAGCACACAAGAATTTGCAGGTGAATGCATAGCCGTCACGGGCGCGGCCCGTGGCATTGGCGCTGCCGTCACCCAACTACTGCTGGAACGAGGCGCCAGCGTCATCGCCCTGGACCTGGACGTAGAAGGACTGACCCAACTGAGTCAATCCGAATACAGTGATCGGGTTTCTTGCCACCTGGTCGACATCAGCCAAGCCGATGCCGTCGATGCAGCGCTAGCCCAAGGGCAGGAAAAACTGGGTCCTATTCATCGTTTGGCCTGTGTCGCGGGCGTCCTGCAAATGGGCCGCATCACCGAGCTGAGCAACGAACAATGGGATCGCACCTTTGCCATCAACACCACCGGCGTCTTCAACGTCTGCCGCAACGTGGCCAAAGGCATGATCGAGCGCAAACAAGGCGCCATCGTCAACGTCAGCTCCAACTCCGCCGCCACACCACGCATCGCCATGGGAGCCTACGCCGCCTCCAAAGCCGCCGTCACCCAACTGAGCCGCTGCCTGGGCCTGGAACTGGCCCCACACGGCATCCGGGTGAACATCATCTCCCCCGGCTCCACCGACACCCCCATGCAACAAGCCATGTGGGCACAAGGCAGCTCGCGCGAAACCGTCATCGCGGGTTCCGGCGAAAACTACCGTCTGGGCATCCCCCTGCAAAAAATCGCCACCCCCGAAGAAATCGCCGAAGCCGTCCTGTTCCTGCTCTCGGACCGCGCCAGCCACATCACCCTGTCCGACCTGCGAGTAGACGGCGGTGCCACACTGGACCAAGGCTAAACAGCCAGACGCAAAAAAGGGCGGAATCTCCGCCCTTTTTTATTGCCCATCGGAACGAGGCCGGACAAAAGCATACGAACATCCCTACTAGTGACAGTGCCGATAAGGACTGACCACCTATTGCCAAGTCAAGGAAGAATACGAACGAACCGAAACATCGTAAATGCGGCTCAATGAAGACAGACTCAGTCAGGTCAAATCGGATCGAATCAGGTCAGGTCAGGTCAGGTCAGGTCAGGTCAGGTCAGGTCAGCATCAGATTAGACCTGCTCAGTGCAGGTAGCCTCCTATCAGCTACCTCTTAATTCCGTCGAGTCTGTGAACTAGATCGAGCAGCTCCAGCGTGCCAACCGCCCCCGCCAACAACCGTTGAAAGCAGGCCCACTCAAGAGCACTGCCACCATGCTGTTCGGGTCGGGGCAGGCTCCGGCGGGGCGGATCAGAGTGCTTGCCGCGGGCCTGAGATTGCGTAGGGATGCAAGGGGCCTGCTGTTTGAGCCAGGCGCTTGTACTTGGTCCGGGGGACCAAGTACCTGGCGAGTTCAGGCCCCGCCCGTAGCAATCTTATGCCAAGGGCACTGGTGCTCAGCCCCGCCGGAGCCTGCCCCGATCCGAACAGCCCCCCGGTCCAGCCTCCTGAGCCCGCCTATAGCCCGTCCCTCACAACTTAAGTCCAGCTACTTCTTGTTCTCGACCGGAGCCTCAACCTGCTCAATCCCGAACAAATGCTCCAAACCCAAAGCCAAAGCATCCCGCCACGCCACAAAATCATGTGCCGTCGCACTTTCCACGTAACGCACGTCATACCCCCGCGCCCGCAGCACATCATCCAGATGACGATTCGCCTGCACCAGGCTGACATCCCGGCTGGAGCCTGAAGACTCAAACACCCCGGCGCTCATATAAATCTTCACTGGCACAGCTTCTGAGTCCGCCATCTGCCGCGTCAGCCACTGCCCACGAGCATCACCCGTCGGAGCCCACCAGAACGACCCCGACATGCTCAAGACATTGCCAAACAACTGCGGCAAACGCCAGGCGGCATTCATGGCAGCCAAACCACCGTAGCTGGAGCCGCCAATCGCCGTCTTGCCCGCTGTCGACTGCACCCCTTGGGCCTTGAGCCAAGGCATCAATTCCTTATCCAGAAACTTGATATAAGCCTCATTAGGCGGCAACTCACGAGCCCGTTCCGCCATGCCCGGATTGTCCACCAGGACCAGCCACATAGGCTCCACGCGCCCCTGCGCAATCAAGGTATCCAGCATGGCCGGCGCGCGCGCCAAATCCCGATAGTCCCGACCATCGAACAAAATCAAGGTGTGATCAATTTCCTGAGCCCGAGTGCCCGCAGGCTGATAAATCTGCACCTGCCGTTCCACACCCAAAGCCTCGCTGGGCAAGCGCTCCGTACGCCATTGCCCCTGCCCCAACTGCTGCGGCTCCAGGCTCACCACCTCGGCAGGTGCCTGCGTCAAACGCAAGACAGACTCACCATCAAACAGATCCTTGCTGTTTTCCGGCAAAGCCTTGGCATTATGAGGATCGCGCTGCAACGCCGCCCGCAGCACTTCGCGCGCCAGGTTCTGGCCCACATAAGGCACATCCGGCGCCATGCGATAGGCAAAGCGGGCATCACGCGGCAAATCGTAGGTGATGTACCAGATATCCGACTCACCCAAACGATGCATGCGATCGGTATACGAGAAAGGCCCGCCATGCAGACGCACCTCGTTCTGAGCACCGCGCCAGACAAACGTGACGCGATCATGCGTAGTGCTGTAGCGCTCCACCAAAGGCGAACCTACACGCTGCACATAGTCCCAGAAACCGCGAGACGGCTCACCCGCGCGCAAGCGCATGCTCCACTGACGGATCACATCGCCTTGCAAAGGCTCGGCCTGAGCCGGCGCCTGGGGAGCCGTAACCGATTTAACCTGCCACTGATACTCGCCCTGCCCCTGCACACGCAAACGATACTCGCCCGCCGTGCTGGCAATAAAGCCAAAAGGGCCACCCCGTTCCGGTGCATCTGCCCAATGACGAATCGCCTTGCCATCCGGGCCGAACAATTCCAGCGCTACATCACCACTGTGCTGCCAACTGCCTTGCACCAGCTCATTTTGCTGCAAGCTCAGTATTCGTTCATGATGTTCGTGCGCCTGAACCTCACCTTGAGCCGAAGGCAGCGTAGCCGCCCAAGCCGACCCAACCATTCCCACCATCAATACAGCAACAACAGGTGCGCGCAACATACATCCTCCTAAATGCCGGTTTGCCGCAGGACAAGCCCAGTACCAAGAAGCAGTATACGATCAAAAATAATCAGCGCACCCCTTGGCTGGCGCGAGGCGGCGCCATTTATCACCCCAGACGGAAAGCCTGAATCAAACGATCCAGCTCTTGCACCTGCTCCTGCAACTCGCTGGAGGTGTGCGCCACCTGGTTCACCATCTCCGCGTTTTGCTGAGTGGCCGAATCCAACTGCCCCACCGCCACGTTGATTTGCTCGATACCAATGGTTTGCTCGCGAGTAGAAGCCGCAATCTCGTGCACAATCGTCATCACTTGCGAGCTGCCGGTGACCATCTCATCAATAACCTCACCGACCTGCCCCATCAATTGCACGCCTTCGCGGGTGCTATTGGAGGACGCTTCCACCAATTGAGCAATCTCCTGGGCTGACGCCGTCGTGCGCTGCGCCAGAGCACGTACCTCACCCGCCACCACCGCAAAGCCTCGACCTTGCTCACCGGCTCGCGCCGCTTCCACAGCCGCGTTCAAGGCCAGAATATTGGTCTGGAAGGCAATCGAGTTAATCACCGTGGTGATGTCCGCCACCTTGCCACTGGTATCGCGAATCGCGCCCATGCGGTCCACCAGCTCACTAACCATCTGACCACCATGCTGGGCAGTTTTCTGCACCTGGCTGGAGACTTCCTCGGCACGCATGGCGTTTTCTTCGCTCATGCGAACGGTGCCCGTCATCTCTTCCATGGCCGATGCTGTTTCCTGCAAGGCCGCGGCCTGCTGAGTCGTGCGACTGGACAGCTCCAGATTGCCCACAGACAGTTGCGAGGTATCGTCCGCAATCACACCACTGCTGTGTTGCAGCGTGCGCATGACCTCGTTCAGCTTCAGGCGCATCTGCTCGATGGAGGCCATCACGCTATTGTCCGGAATCGAGCGTAGGGAATGAGTCACACGCAAATCGCCATTGGCAATGGCTTGGGCCGCTTCATGCAAAATTTTGGGCTCAGCCCCCAGCTCGGCAAAGATCTGGCGCGCCAGAAACACAGTAACCGCTGATACCAGCAGCACGATCAAAACAAACACGATTGACGAGCTGAGCAGATTGCTCAGGAAGCGCGCCTGAATATTGTCGATATATACGCCCGAGGTCAGCACCCAATCCCACTGCGTCACCCCTTTGCCAAAGGCCAGTTTGGGGGCATTGCTCTTGTCGCTAAGTTTGGGCCAGTGATACTCCAGAAAACCTTCGCCACCATTGCGGCCGATGCGGCTCATCTCGGCAAAAGGGTGCACGCCGTTGCTGTCGACCACGGCACTGACGTCCTGGCCGTCCAGCTCCGGTCGGCTGGGATTCATGATGGACACCACATCGGTCGATAACACCGACACATAACCTTCCTGCCCAAAACGGATACTAGCGATGCGTTGCAGCGCCTGCTTTTGTGCCTCTTCCTTGCTCAGAACGCCTTTGCTGACCAGTTGCTGATAGTCCTGCGTAATGTTTGCTGCAATATTGACGATGTGCTGCAAACTACTTTTTCGCTCCTCCATCTGTGCCTGATAGAGCTGATAGTTCACAAACGCAAAAACCGCCACCAACGCCATCAAGCACAAGATCAATGGCAACCACAACTTCTGTTTCAAGCCCAAACGCATCATATTCCCCGAGCAACGCTGAAAAGACAGGTCCCAGGTACGCAAAAACCGACCGTGTCACCACGGTCGGCCTGCATGGAGGCCCCATCGAACAAGCTGGGTAACGGCCTCGGGCTTGAAATACTTAATTAAAGTTACATATCGAGATAATTGGATGCTAAGGCGGCTTATAAAACACTACCGCTCAAGCGTCGGGAAGCTTCATGGCCTTGGCCAAAAGAGGGTTCGCTGCTGGCCAGAGTCAGCAAGAAACCATCTTCAGACATCAATTCCGAGGTCAGACGCCCCTGGTAATGACCCAGCTCCAGATTCAAGGCAAGATCGCGCTGTTCCAGGTTATCGACGCCTTTGATAACCAGCTCAAAGCCCTGCTCGCTCAGTAAATGGCACGCGGTTTCCAGCAATGCCTTGAACGTCGGTTCACGGCAGGCGCGCTGAATAACCTCGGCTTCCAGTTTGACGCCGCTGATTGGCCAGCCACGCAAACGGTTGAGCTTGTTGTTCTCAATATCGGGGCTGGTCAGCCAGACCTGAATGTCCTGTTCTTTCAGAAACTGCAAAGCCTGGATCAGTTCTGGTGTTTCTTCCAATTCCTCGTCGCTGAACAAGTCCAGTTCCACACAGCAAGGCTGCAGCTCGAACTGACGCAACATGCTGGGCATGCGCTTATAGATAGGCAGCAGCATATCGATGGGCAACTTCAGGCCAATATGGCTGGCACGCAGCGAGTACTCCTGCCACCAGCGACGCACGTCAGCCATCAGGGTGCGCAGCATCCATTCGCACAAAGCCTGACGGTGAATGGCGTCAGGCATATGGCGCAGCACCAGATCCGATGACAGACGCAAGCCTGTGGGCGAGGTCCAGAACACCTGGGCGTCCACACCACTGTATTGGCCCGTACTGGTCGCCACGCGCAACTGATAAGAGAAAGACAGCGCTTCGCTGGCCTGCGGATCAAGCACATCCAGAGTTTCCAGCGCACGCAAGAGTTCCAGCGGCGTGGGCTGGGACGCTTCCTGCTCGTCGCGCTGGGCGTAAAACTCCATGATTTCAGTATCTTGCGGCTCTTGCTGGGCGATCAACTTACCCGTAAAGGTGTAGCCCCAGCCGTGCACCGACTTGATCGGCAAGGCCACCCCTGCCTGACTGGCCTTGCGGCGCAAACGGCTGATCAGGGAATCCACTGCACGGCTGTCACTGGCAGCCAGGCCTTTGTCGCGCATCAGGTCTTCACGGCTGAAACGGGCATCCGCATGGCGGATGAATGCGTCCATCAATTGACGTTCGCTATGCGTCAGTTCCAGCCCCACCCCATTGGGAGCCATCAGAGTCCAGCCTTTATCGCGCAAGATCCATTCCTGCTGGCCACTCTGATCCTGAACCTCTTCCATCGCCTGGGTGGCACCCACGGCGGCATAAACATTACGGCGGCGCACGGCATGGCACCAGGCCATCAGCTCGGGAACTTGCACATCCATAGCCAGACACGCATCAGCACCCGTCAGCAGCAACTGCACACGAGCACTGGCAGACAGGCCGGACTGAACGGCCACAATACCCAGCGAGCCAAAGTCATTGCGCAATTTGGCCACCATCAAAGGCACGTAGCCCGTCTCAACAGGAAACAGCAACAGATCGGCCTGGCTCAGACGCGCCTCGGCTACCTTCTCCAGGGATCTGACAACGCTTGTCTTGGTACCGAAAACCCGCAGTTGCTCCAGCCAGTAGTGCAAGCCTTCGCCTTCTTCCAAAACAATCAACACGCAGCGTGCATGTTCCATAAGCGCCTACTATTTAATTATTGTCAGTCCCACGACGGTCCCGGCGAGGGCCGACAATACTATTTTTATCAATAGTTAGAATTATCACTTCTAGAATACGGAGCACAAAGTAAAGAATGGTCAAATGTGGCGTTTGAAATTTTTTGTCTTCAAAATAACGTCCGCCTTACCGCCTGAACCATCTCGGGATTATTTTCTAATCGCTGCTCTTTTAAAATCATGCCCCACAAATAATTATAGTTTCCATAACGATGGGACATAAAAAACCCGCTCGAAAGCGGGTTGTTCTAGCTCAAGACCAGCCAGAATACTTACTGGGCGGCAGCGTCCAGGCGAGACTGCAACTGGGCAGCAGGCAGCCAGCCATCAGCGCGGCTGCCATCAGCAAAGTAAATGGCCGGGGTGCCTTGAACGCGCAGTTTTTGTCCTACTGCCAATAACTGATCCAATGGATGCTCACACGAGGCTTTCTCGGGTCGCGCTCCGCCCCCCATCCAATCACTCAAGGTTTTAGCGGGGTTTTGGGCGCACCAGATGTCCTCGGCTTTGCGGCGGCTGTCCGGTCCCAGGATGGGAAACATCAGGCTATAAACCGTAACATTGTCGATCTCCTGCAAAGTTGTATGCAGACGTTTGCAATAGCCGCAATTGGGATCTTCAAAAACCACCATTTGACGGCTACCGTCGCCTTTTACCAGCTTGATGGCCTTATCCAGCGGCAAATCATTCAGCGACACACGATTGAGTTCCTGCATGCGCTGCTCGGTCAGATCAACACGAGTTTTGCTATCCAGCAAAGAACCCTGCATCACAAAGCTGGCCTGCGGGTCGGTGTAGAGCAAGGTGCCGCCCACTTCCACTTCCAGCAAATTGGGAAATGGTGTGGCGCGAATACCATCGACCGTCACGCCTGGGAAAGCGGCTTCAAAGGCCTGGCGGGTAGTCTCGAAACGTGTGTCTACTTTGGCGGGGCTGGTGGCCTGAGCCAGGCTGCACAGCGACAAAAGCGCCAGAGCCAATACAGAACGAAGGTGCAACATCATGACGTACTTCCTTTGCTAATCGACAAGACCCTAGCGGCCTTAGAACAAGAGCGCGCCGGGGCTGACGCCGGCAGCATGCGCGATCAGGCGGCGTTTCACCCAGGGCAGGCGGTCCACCACTTGCATACCGGCATTGCGCAGCATGGAAGCCGGTGCTCCCGGTGCCGCAAACAGACGATACAAGCCATCGGTGGCTGCCCGCATGGCCGCAATCGGTTCAGCGCGAGCGCGCTTGTAGCGATTGAGTACACGCATATCACCGACCGAATAATGCGGGCCACGCTCGGACAAGACCTTGATCAGGGCTTCGATATCGCCCAGACCCAGATTCAAACCCTGGCCAGCCAAAGGATGGACGCGATGCGCCGCATCACCCACCAAGGCCACACCGGGCGACACCAGGCCGCTACGCTCAAAGGTCAACGGGAAACCGTGTACCGGGCTACGCAAGCTTAACTGCCCCAAACGGCCATTGGATAAAGAGAACAAGCTGTTTTGCAGATACTGCGCCTGCTCCTCTGAGGGCATGGCCAACACCTTGTCGGCCTGCGCTTGCGGCACGGACCAGACCATGGAGACTTGCGGTTTGCCATCCACATCCGGCATAGGCAACAGGGCCAGAATCGAATCGCCAGTAAACCACTGCAAGGCGACTTGCTGGTGCGGGCGCTCCACGTTGAAGTGGGCCACCAAACCGGCGTCCCCATACTCACGGCCATGATGCTCAATGCCAGCAGCAGACCGCAGGCCGGAACGGGCACCATCTGCCCCCACAAACAAATCGGCGCTGACGCGCTTCTGTCCGGCGGTGATGATGGTATTGCCTTCCAGACGCTCGAAACGGTCTTCAATCCAGGGCACACCGAACACTTGCAAGGCCTGATACAGCGCCTGCTCCATCTGTCCGGACTCAACGATCCAGGCCAGATAATCCTGCGCATCCTGCCAAGCATGCAGATTCAGGCAACCGCCGCCATCACCATGTACTTCCATGGCCTGCACTGGCGAAATGCGCTGGGCCGACATCAAATTCCAAGCACCCAACTGCGTCAGAAAACGCTGGCTGGCGACCGAGACGGCGTAGACACGGGGGTGATACTGCCCCGCCGCCAGTTCCATAGGCTTGTAAGCGGGGGACAAGATGCTGACATCAAACCCGGCCTTGCGTAAACCCAGAGCGCTGGCCATACCGGCCAAGGCCCCGCCACACACCACAATTCGTTCTTTGCTCATCGTGCGCTCGGTGCTCCTGCCTGACGTGGCCACAACAGCCACATTTGACCTTGCTGCTTCATGCGCCCTGCCTGCGCCCCAGCCTGATCGCCCGTGCCCCAGTACAAGTCGGTACGTGCGGCACCTTTAATCGCCGCGCCCGTGTCCTGAGCAAAAACCAGTCGCTGCAAAGGCTGGTTAGAAGCAGGCTGCGAGGTAGCCAAGTACACAGGCGTACCCAAAGGCACGTAAGTGGGGTCAATAGCCACGGAACGCAGACCAATCAAGGGAATGCCATAGGCACCTTTAGGGCCCAGCTCCGGATCCACAATGGCCTCTTCGCGGAAGAACACCATGGCGGTATTTACATTCATCATTTCCTGAACGCGATGCGGATTGCGCTTGGCCCAGGCCTTGATGTTTTGCATGGAAGTCTGCGCCAAAGGCATCTCGCCCTGCTTGGCCAGCCATTGGCCTACCGAGGCATAAGGGCGACCGTTATGGTCGGCATAGGCCAGACGCACGGCGCTGCCATCGGGCAGGACCGCACGACCCGAGCCTTGGATCTGCAGGAAAAAGCCTTCTACCGGATCTTCCGCATACACGATCACGGGTGGCTGGCGATCCTGCTTGGACACGATCTGCTCGCGTGTGTCGTAGGGCACAATGCGTTTGCCCACTTGCTTGCCGCGAATACGCTTGCCAGCCAGCTCGGGGTACAAGCTACCCAGGTCAATCGTCAGCAAATCATCCGGCGCAGCGAAAAGCGGCCATTGATAGCTGGAACTACGGGTACGCGAGGCCTTGAGCAAAGGCTCGTAATAGCCCGTGACCGTATTTTGAGCCACCTTGCCGTCGCCGGTCAGCAAACGCCAGGGCTGCAACTGTTGCTGCAGAAAATCACGTACGGCGGCCGTATCTTTGGTGTCAGCGTTCAGACCGGCAGAAGCCGCAGCCTGACAAACGGGCTGCCAGGCACGGGGATTGGCACGTGCGGGCATGGCCAGCGAACCGCTGACAGGACGCATCAGGCCCTTGCAGTTATTGATGAAACCTTTCCAGACATGGTCCAGCGAATCATCCTGCCAGCCCGGCAAGGCGGACCAGTTCACGGCTTGATAACGCCCTGCCAACGCACGCGCCGGGGTTTCCGGCAGTGCCGACAAGGACGGCACGCGCAACGGTTGCAGAGCGATATCAGGACCGCCTTCTGCTGTACCCGGAGCCGTTGACGAAGAACCCTGATCCCCAGGAATGGTGGAACAGGCACTTAATGCCAGCAGTACGGCTGGCACGCAATAAATTATCTTCATGGCTGGGTTTGGCCCTTAGTGCAAGGTACGGGGAGAGGAAAGGATGAACTCCTGAATGGCGACCTCAAAGGGCACACCATTTTCACCAACACATTGATAGCTGCCGCGCATGGTGCCAAACGGCGTGTTCAGGGGGCAACCACTGGTGTATTCAAAGGTCTCACCTGGAGCCAGCACCGGCTGTTGTCCTACAACGCCCAGGCCACGCACTTCCTGAACCTGCTGATTGTCGTCCGTAATGATCCAGTGACGACTGATAATCTGGGCCGTCTGCTGTCCATTGTTGGTAATCCGTACGGTATAGGCAAAAACATATTGATTGCTATCGGGCTCGGATTGCTCAGGCAGGTACTGGGGCGTGATCTGCACCTCAATATCGTCAGGCTTCATGATGGATTCCAGGTTACGGCTGTACAAATACGGGGCGCTGCACAGCCCCCCGCTTGAAACTATAATGATGACATATGGCCACGATTTTCGTGATGTCTAATCTTTACGGCACCTATTATGTCCCAAGCCAGCTCCACACGTATCGCTCCCAGTATTTTATCGGCCGACTTCGCCCGCCTGGGTGAAGAAGTCCGCAATGTTATCGCCGCCGGTGCCGACTGGGTTCACTGCGACATCATGGACAACCACTTTGTACCGAACCTGACTTTCGGCCCCATGGTCTGTGCTGCGCTGCGCCCCCACACCACTGCCCCCATCGACGTACACCTGATGGTGGAGCCCGTGGACGCGCTGATACCCGAATTTGCCAAAGCCGGTGCCGATTACATCAGTTTTCACCCCGAAGCCTCGCGCCACGTGGATCGCACCCTGTCGCTGATCCGTGACCACGGCTGTAAGGCCGGCCTGGTATTCAACCCGGCCACCCCGCTGAACTGGATGGATCACCTGATGGACAAGCTGGATCTGGTCCTGCTGATGTCCGTTAACCCCGGCTTTGGTGGCCAGGCCTTTATCCCCAGCGCCATGGACAAGCTGCGCCAAGCCCGCGCCCGCATTGAGGCGTGGACTGCAGAAGGTGGTCAGCCCATCCTGCTGCAAATCGACGGTGGCGTGAAGGTGGACAATATCGGCGCCATCCGTGCAGCCGGTGCTGACACCTTTGTGGCCGGTTCGGCTATTTTTGGTCAGCCCGACTACGCTCAGGTCATCCGCGACATGCGCGCGCAAATCGCTCTGGCAGAGCAGGCCTAAATCCTGCGTCCGGCCGCTGTTCCCGCTACTGCAGCATCGTATTGCGGCTATAACTGCCCTGCCGAACCGCACTGTCGGGGCGGCGGCGCTCCACAAACAAGGCGTTGCCCTGCACCCGCTTGGCCTGTGCCTTGGCAGAACTGGCCAGCTCCGCAATTAAAGAGCCCGAATACAATTCGGGCTCATCGACTGTGACCACACCTAAAGACAGGCTCACCAACGGGTGAAACACCAGCACGCCTTGACGGTTTTCAGCCAAATAGCCGCCTGCTTGCCGATGTTCCAGTCTATACAAGGACTCCAGCTCTTTTTCCAGCTCGTCCAGAATGCTTTGGCAGCGCTCGGCCCAGTCCGGGCTGGTAAACACCAAAATAAAATCGTCACCCCCCACATGGCCCACAAAGTCCATGCGAGCTACCGCGTAACGGGTGAAGAGCTCGGCCATGGAGCGTAACAGCTCATCGCCTTTGCGATAGCCGTACAAATCGTTGTAGGGTTTGAAGTGGTCCAGATCCGCATAGCACACAGCGAAGTTCTGCCGATTACGCAGCAAACCATCGATATGCTCATCAATCGGCACATTACCCGGCAATTGCGTCAGTGGATTGGCATAACGCGCCGTCATGATCTGAATCTGCGTAATTTCACGCATCAGCTCCACACTGGAGCCCAGGCCCAGATACTCACCCGCCCCGGTAATGATGAAACCATCACTCAAGGCATCCCCCGCTCCCTGCGTCATCAAGGTGCCCAGCTCCAGCAAGCTGGTATCGCAGTCAACAATCAGCGGTGGGGTTTCAATAAACAGGGAGCATGGCTTGTTGCCGTACAGTTCGCGGTGATAAGGCCGGGCAAGCTGATCATAAAGCTGGCTACGACGCAAAATACCCGTCGGTCGATCCCCTCGCACCAGAGCCACGGCACTAAGATCTGGATGGCTTTGAAACAGCTCATACACACGATTCGTGGGTGTATTATCAGGCACCGCAGGCGCGGCACGCAGTAAACGCCGCACGCTCATGGAATCACGGCCTTGCACTTGACGCTGAGTGCGCACAGTGGAGGGTCCAAACAGCGCGGCTTGAGCGGGCTCCAGCTGAGGCGGGGGGTTAGGTTGAGGGCGACACAGCAAATAGCCCTGCCCACAGGCCACGCCCAAGTACCGCAAGGTGCGTAGTTCCGCGCCGGTTTCAATCCCTTCAGCAATCACAACGGATTGCGCATGGCTGGCAATATCGCAAATGGAGCGTACCAATTGCTGCTTGAGCACATCGGTATCAATATCGCGCACAAAGTATTTGTCGATCTTGACGTACTCGGGTCGCAATTCGGACCACAAACGCAGCGAGGCATAGCCTTCACCCAGATCATCAATGGCAAACTGCAGGCCTTCTTTTCGATAAAGCTCAATAGCCTGATTCAGATAGTCGTAGCTGTCAGTACGCTCGGATTCGGTCAATTCGACCACCACCCGGCTCCAGTCAATGCCATCCAGCTGTGGCATACCGGTACGCGGTTCGATGCGGGCCGAAGGCAACATGCGCATCACCACATCCGGGCTGGAGTTCAAAAACAGTTTGCCCGCCAAACCCTGCTGCTTGAAACTGCTGACCAAGGTATGGCAACACAGCTCTTCCAGATCCCATAAGCGGCCACATTGCCGGGCGGCGTCAAACAAGGCCAAGGGCGAATAAAAACTGCTGTCCTTTGGCCCTCGAATCAAACCCTCGTAACCCAGAATCAAGCCGGACTGCAAATCCACAATGGGCTGAAAAACCGGCGTAACTTGTTTTTCTACGAGAATCTGATGAAATGTATCGAGCATCATACTTCCGCTCCTAGGGCCTTTCTGAACGGACTATCGAAAGCCAATCTTGTACCAAAATACGGTTTGCTCACTAAATTGATAAGCCCGCGTGCAGTAAGGAGCTTTAACATGATGAATCAAACGAAATGAAAACCCGACGTTCCGAAAACTTTTTTCTGCTCGACCTTAACAGGAATTTGACAATATTTTGTCACAAGTCCGCTACAAAAAGATGAATATTTTCTCTGTGCTGTTTGATTTGGATGGAACCCTGCTCGATACCATTCCCGATCTGGCCTCGGCATGTAATGCCATGCGTATCGACCTGGGTTTACCCCCGCTCCCAGAGGAGCGCATCGCCACTTTCGTGGGTAAAGGCTCGGAAAACCTGGTGCGACGCGCTCTGACCGATCTACCTGAACCTCCTGCCGACTACACCCCGGCATTGGAATCATTTTATTACCATTACCAATTATGTAATGGCCAACACAGCCGCCTGTATCCGGGTGTACTAGAAGGATTGGATGACTTTAAAAGCCAGGGATTGCGTCTGGCTGTGGTCACCAACAAGCCCGAACAATTTGCCCGCCCCTTGCTGGAACAAACAGGTTTGGGCCCGTACTTCGAACTGGTGGTGGGCGGTGATACCTGCCCGCGCAAAAAGCCCGATCCCATGCCTTTTGTCTACGCCTGCGAGCAAATGAAACTGGCTCCTGAACAGGCTTTGGTCATTGGGGATTCCATGAATGACGCCCAGGCAGCACGTGCGGCGAATATCCCCGTATTGTTGGTTCCTTACGGCTATAACGAAGGCAAGGATGTGCAAAGCCTGGATTCCGATGGTATAGTTGCCTCTATTGCCGACGCGGCCACCTGGCTGCGCAATAAACGCAACACCATATTTACGTCATAAAATTCATGTCTACTCGCACTCACGCATCCACAATCTACGGCGCTTATTGGCGCTGGTGGCGTTCGTGTATCGGGTAGATATAACCTTGAAGTCTGGCGTCCCTGCAAAGTAGTACACAGCGGACCGCCTCCAGGAAAATAAGCCCGGTAATCACAACGACCGGGCTTTTTTTGTTTCTGTCCGGCTCGTCGTACCCACTGACCCTCGAGATCCCAATGACAGAAATAGAATTCAATGCCCTAGCAGCAGAAGGCTTTAACCGCATTCCCCTGATTGCGGAAACCTATGCCGACCTGGATACGCCCCTGTCGATTTATCTGAAACTGGCGCACAACGGCCCCGAAGGCGGACGTTACAGCTGCCTGATGGAATCGGTTGTGGGCGGCGAGCAGTTCGGTCGCTACTCCTTTATTGGCCTGCCTGCCCGTACCGTGATCCGCAGCTACGGCCGTCATACCCAAGTGCTGCACGATGGCAAGATTGTCGAAACAGCCGAAGGCGATCCGCTGGAATTCATCGAGCAATTCCAGGCCCGTTTCAAAGTAGCCCTGCGTCCTGGCATGCCCCGCTTTGCGGGTGGTCTGGCCGGTTACTTCGGCTACGACACGGTGCGTCACATCGAACCGTCCCTGGGCATGAACCGCAAACCCTTCCCTTCCGACCAGGAAGAAGGCGTGCCGGACATCATGCTGCTACAAGTGGACGAACTGGTGATTGTGGATAATCTGGCTGGCCGCACTTACCTGCTGGTCTACGCCGATCCCGCCCAGCCCGAAGTCTACGTACTGGCCAAGCGTCGTCTGAAGGATCTGCGCGAAAAGCTGCGTTCACCCGTCGTGATCCCTTACGCCTACGCCAGCATGCAAACCGAATGCGAGCGCGACTTCGACAAAGAGGATTACCTGAAGGCCGTGGCCCGCGCCAAGGAATACATTGCAGCCGGTGACCTGATGCAAGTGCAGATCGGCCAGGTCATCACCAAACCGTTCCGCGACTCGCCCCTGTCCCTGTACCGCGCCCTGCGTTCGCTGAACCCATCGCCTTACATGTACTTCTGGAACTTCGACGACTTCCAGGTCGTGGGTGCCTCGCCAGAAATTCTGGTGCGTCAGGAAGAACACCGTCAGGATGGCCGCAACATGGAGCGCGTCACTATTCGCCCACTGGCCGGCACTCGCAAACGCGGTGCCACACCTGAAGCCGATGCCGCACTGGCCGCCGAGCTGAAGTCCGACCCTAAAGAACGCGCCGAACACCTGATGCTGATCGACCTGGCCCGCAACGATATTGGCCGTATCGCCAAAACCGGCTCGGTACAAGTCACGGACACCATGGCGATCGAACGTTACTCGCATGTTCAGCACCTGGTCTCCAACGTCTGCGGTGAACTGCAAGACGGCATGAGCCAGATGGACGTGCTGCGCGCCTCCTTCCCCGCGGGCACCCTGACCGGCGCCCCCAAGGTACGCGCCATGGAAGTCATTGATGAACTGGAGCCCGTGCGCCGTGGCGTTTACGGCGGTGCCGCTGGCTACCTGAGCTACTCGGGCGAAATGGATCTGGCTATTGCCATACGCACCGGCGTCATCAAGGACGGCATGCTCTATGTGCAGGCCGCCGCCGGTGTCGTGGCCGACTCCGATCCCGAAAAAGAATGGCAAGAGACCGAAGCCAAGGCACGCGCCGTAATCCGCGCTGCCGAACAAGTGCAATTCGGTCTGGACGAGCCTATTTAATCGCCCCACTGCCATCCTTTTTTGCCGGAGTATTCCCATGCTGTTCATGCTCGATAACTATGACTCGTTTACCTACAACCTGGTCCAGTACTTTGGAGAACTGGGTCAGGAAGTAGTGGTACGACGCAACGATCAAGTCACACTTGAAGAAATTGAAGCCTTGAATCCCAGCCATCTGTGCGTCTCGCCCGGCCCCAAGTCCCCTGCGGATGCGGGCCTGTCGGTTGCACTGATCCAGCACTTTGCCGGCAAGCTACCGATTCTGGGCGTCTGCCTGGGTCATCAGGCGATCGGGCATGCTTTTGGTGCGCGCATTATCCGTGCGCAGCAAATCATGCATGGGAAAGTCTCCCCTATTACTCACCAGGGCACGGACGTATTCAGCAACTTGCCCTCGCCCTTTAACGTCACCCGTTATCACTCCCTGGCCATCGAGCGCGACAGCCTGCCCGACTGTCTGGAGGTAACCGCGCAAACCGAAGACGGCGAGATCATGGGTGTCCGTCACCGCGAATTGCCTATTTATGGCGTGCAGTTTCACCCCGAGTCGGTGCTAAGCGAGCATGGCCACGCCTTACTGAAGAACTTTCTGGACCTTTAAATCATGAACACCATCACTCCTACCGAAGCACTGGTGCGCTGTATCGAACACCGGGAAATCTTCCACGACGAAATGCTGCATCTGATGCGCATGCTCATGCGCGGCGAAATGTCGCCTCAGATCGCGGCTGCCTTGCTGATGGGCTTGCGCGTGAAAAAAGAAAGCGTGGGTGAAATTTCTGCCGCCGCCCAGGTGATGCGCGAATTTGCCACCCCCGTCATTACGCCTAATCCGGACGAACTGCTGGATATGTGCGGTACAGGTGGCGACGGCTCCAATACCTTCAATATCTCCACCGCCTCCATGTTTGTGGCCGCCTCCGTAGGAGTGAAAGTAGCCAAGCACGGCAACCGCAGTGCCTCTTCCTCGTCCGGTAGTGCGGACGTGCTGGAAGCCCTGGGCGTGAACCTGACCTTCTCGCCCGAGCAAGTGGCGCAAAGCATTGCCGAAACCAATATTGGTTTCATGTTCGCCCCCGCTCACCACGGCGCCATGAAAAATGTGGCTGCTGTCCGCAAAGAGCTGGGCGTTCGCACTATTTTCAATATTCTGGGCCCACTGACCAACCCGGCCGGAGCAACCAACCAATTGATGGGCGTCTTCCACCCGGACCTGGTGGGGATTCAGGTGCGCGTAATGCAACGCCTGGGGGCCAAACACGTGCTGATCGTGCACGGCAAGGACGGTATGGATGAAGCCTCTCTGGGTGCGGCCACCCTGGTGGGCGAACTGAAAGACGGTCAGGTGCGGGAATACGAAATTCACCCCGAAGACTTTGGCATGGCCATGACCTCCAACCGCAGCATTCGCGTCTCCAGCAAGGAAGAATCTGCCGTGATGATTATGGAAGCCCTCAATAACCAAGAGGGTACGGCTCGTGATATCGTGGGCCTCAATGCTGGTTTGGCCATCTATGCTGCCAACCACGCCGACTCCATTGAACAAGGCCTGCGCATGGCTTTTGAGGCCATTGCCAACGGTGCCGCACGCGAAAAACTCGAACAATTCCGCGCTTATACAAGGAAGTTAAATCCATGAACGACATTCTGGCCAAGATCCTCGACACCAAAAGAGCTGAAGTCGTCACCGCCCGCCAACTGCGCAGCGAGTCCGATCTGCTGCGCGAAGCGAAGAACCGGAACGACCTGCGCGGCTTTGCCAGCGCCATTGAAGACAAGATTGCTCAAGGCAAGCCTGCCATTATTGCGGAAGTCAAAAAGGCCTCCCCGTCCAAGGGTGTGATCCGTGCCGACTTCAACCCGACTGAGATTGCCTCCAGCTACGCCGCCCACGGGGCGGCCTGCCTGTCGGTCCTGACCGATATCCAGTATTTCCAGGGTTCCTACGACCACCTGCGCCAGGCCCGTGCAGTATGCGCACTGCCCGTACTGCGCAAAGACTTCATTATTGACCCCTATCAGATCATCCATGCCCGAGCCATGGGTGCCGACTGCATCTTGCTGATCGTCGCCGCGCTGGAGAAGGATCAGCTGATGGAGTACGAAGAAATGGCCCACGAACTGGGCATGGACGTACTGGTTGAAGTACATGACCGCGCCGAGCTGGATATTGCCTTGCAAATGAAGACCAGCCTGCTGGGCATCAATAACCGCAATCTGCGCACCTTTGAAACCAGCACCCAGAACACGCTGGACCTGCTGCCCTTTATCCCCAGCGAAAAACGCGTTGTCACCGAAAGCGGTATTCACACCATTGAAGATGTGGCCCTGATGCGCGAGAACCAGGTGCAAGCCTTCCTGGTCGGTGAGGCCTTCATGCGTGAACCTGATCCAGGCGTTGCCTTGCAGAACCTGTTCTTCGGTCAGCCTGCATGAGCACCCACGCTTGCCCCCTGTGTGCCTTGAAACCCGATCAATTGCTATGGTCGGGTGCAGGGCTGCAGGTAATGGCCGTCACGGACAGCCCGTTTCCCGGCTATACACGAGTAATCTGGCAAGATCATGTGGCTGAAATGACAGACCTGTCTGAAGAACAACGGCAGCACATCATGGCAGCCGTATATGTGGTTGAGCAGACTCAGCGTGAACAACTGGGAGTCGCCAAGATCAATCTGGCTCAATTCGGAAATCAAGTGCCTCATCTGCATTGGCACATCATCCCTCGCTGGAAGGACGACCCGTTCTTTCCGGATTCAGCCTGGTCGCCCGCCCCCACACGCACAGAAGAACAAAAGCAAAGCTGGGCTTCCCACGAAGAACGCCTGCTTGAGCAAGTCAGCCAGTATCAGCAGGCACTTTGTATTGCGCTAAAAGCACGATTCAAGCACTAAACCCCCTATTCAAGTCCTGCTATTCAAGAAATACCCGCTGGCCTGTAAAAAGTCAGCGGGTATTTTTTGCCGCCCCAAAAAAGATACGGCGCACAATAACGGGCAAGTACACCGCGTATCCGTGAAGCCCGCTACAGCGTTATTCCACCGGCTACTCTTGCGCTACTTGCACGCACAGCTTGCTTGTTTGCTTGCTTGCTTGCTTGCTTGCTTGCTTGCTTGCTTGCATAGCATGGCCATAGCCAACACTTTACACCTGGCAGCACGACCATCTCGCCTTCGCAAATCTCCATCTAAGAGCGATAAGGGTAAGGAGTGCCCAAAGACTTCTTTCCGACAAAATCCTTGATCCAGTCACTTCGAGCACAAAATTAACCTAGATCAAGCCTGGACAACAATCGCCTAGCTCCTTCAAAAACCACCATATATAGTGTCGTGAATCCTAAAAATCACTACATATAGGTTTTGGTGAAAAATATGGCTACCCAGGAAACAGCAACGCGTCCAGCTGCTCAGCTGGACATCATCCGCTCCATTACCGAATATCTGGACCGCCAGGACTGGCGCGTGCAAGCCAATGCCAACCAGGGCTATTCGCTGGGCGGTCTGATTCTGAACAGCTCGGGCAAGATGATTGCCAACTACTGGCTCAGCCACGTTTACCCCGAAGCGATCGGCCAGGCACACCGTCAGGCCGACCTGCACATCCACGATCTGGACATGCTCTCTGGCTACTGCGCCGGCTGGTCCTTGCGCACTTTCCTGAACGAAGGGCTCAATGGCGTACCCGGAAAAATCGAATCCGGCCCACCCCGTCATCTAAGCAGTGCGGTCGGTCAGGTCGTCAATTTCCTGGGCACCCTGCAGAACGAATGGGCCGGTGCCCAGGCCTTCAGCTCCTTTGATACCTATATGGCACCCTTCATCCGCAAGGACGGCCTGAGCTACAAGCAGGTGCGCCAATGCATGCAGGAACTGATCTACAACCTGAACGTACCCTCGCGCTGGGGGACACAGACGCCCTTTACCAATCTGACCTTTGACTGGGTGTGCCCCGACGACCTGCGCGAGCAAGTTCCGCAAATCGGTGGCGAAGAAATGCCGTTTTGCTACGGGGATCTGCAGACCGAAATGGACATGATCAACCAGGCCTATATCGAAGTCATGAGCGAGGGCGATGCCCGTGGCCGTGCCTTCACCTTTCCGATCCCCACCTACAACATCACCCGAGATTTTGACTGGCACAGCCCGAATGCCGAGCGCCTGTTTGCCATGACGGCCAAATATGGCCTGCCCTACTTCCAGAACTTCATTAACTCCGAGCTGGAGCCTAATATGATCCGCTCCATGTGCTGCCGCCTGCAGCTGGATCTGCGCGAGCTGCTCAAACGCGGTAATGGCTTGTTTGGCTCTGCCGAACAAACTGGCTCCCTGGGAGTGGTCACCCTGAACTGCGCCCGCCTGGGTTATCTGTATCAAGGCGATGAAGCCGGTCTGTTTGCCCGTTTGGATGAACTGCTGGAAATGGGTCGTGACAGCCTGGAAATCAAGCGCACGGTGATCCAGCAACATATGGACCAAGGGCTGTTTCCCTACACACGCCGCTATCTGGGCACCTTGCGCAATCACTTCTCCACGCTGGGAGTTAACGGCATTAACGAGATGATCCG
Organism: Alcaligenes nematophilus; assembly: GCF_026344155.1. Lineage (NCBI taxonomy): Bacteria > Pseudomonadati > Pseudomonadota > Betaproteobacteria > Burkholderiales > Alcaligenaceae > Alcaligenes > Alcaligenes nematophilus. Next base: position 778,357 of record NZ_JAPKMZ010000002.1, read on the forward strand.
CAACTTTACCCAGGACAAGCAAAATCTTTGCACGCCGTGGGGGCACCGCTTTGCCCTGCGTTTGCTGGATCATATTCGGGAGCGTATGGTGGAGTTTCAGGAAAGTACCGGCCACCTGTACAACTTGGAAGCCACCCCTGCCGAGGGCACCACTTACCGCTTTGCCAAAGAAGATCGCGCCCGCTGGCCCGACATTCTGCAAGCAGGGACCGAGCAAATGCCCTACTACACCAATTCCTCACAGCTGCCGGTGGGCTTTACTGAAGACCCCTTCGAGGCATTGGAGCGACAAGACGAGCTGCAAGGCAAATACACCGGCGGCACCGTGCTGCACCTCTATATGACCGAAGCACTGTCCAGCACTGATGCCTGCCGCAATCTGGTGCAACGAGCCTTGAACCATTTTTCCTTGCCTTACATCACCGTTACGCCCACATTTTCTATCTGCCCCAAGCACGGCTATCTGTCTGGAAAACATGAGTTTTGCCCGCATTGCGACAGCGAATTGCTGGCCAACAAGATAGCTCAAGCTCGGGCCGAGGCTGACGTTCAAAACGAAGTTATTGCGGACACGTCAACGCCGTCGTCGACACCGACACCGACACCGACACCGACACCGACACCGACACCGACACCGACACCGACATCAGTCCATTAAAGCCGATCTCTTCAAGTCAACTTTTTACCAAGACAGGCTAAACCCAATCCACTTGGCTCAACTAAAACCAGGCTTTTAGTTGTCCTCAGCCTTTATCTACAACCAGCCTCTTGGCACACACCCAGGCTAGTCACATCCGCATAGCGTGACGGCCCTTTTTTCCAAGGAGTTATTCATGAATACCGACACCATCACTCTTCAAGATTCCGAACGCCAGCCTTGCGAAATCTGGACACGCGTCATGGGCTATCACCGTCCCATGTCGTCTTTCAATATTGGCAAGCAAGGTGAGTTTCATGAGCGACGCTACTTCACCGAAGCCAGCGCCTGCGCAAGCAATGCCGTCCCCACCCTATAAACAGCCCGGTCAAATTCCATGACTTACGCCACGCGCCATCTTTACCCGGCCACGCCTGCCCACAAAGTGACATTGAAAGTGGGTGGCTGCGCCCCTTTCTCGGCTACGGATTACCCCGGCCAATTAGCCGCTGTCATCTTTGTGCAAGGCTGCCCCTGGCGCTGTGGCTACTGCCACAACCCCCACCTGCAAGAGCGCACACCAGACAGTGCTATTGATTGGAACGCCTTGCTGGACTTTCTGAATCGCCGCGTCGGCCTGCTGGATGCCGTCGTGTTTAGCGGCGGCGAGCCCACACTGGACCCAGCCCTGGGCCCCGCCATCCGCGCGGTGCGCAGGCTGGGTTTCAAAATCGGTTTACACACGGCCGGCACACATCCGGCCAGACTGCTGGAAATCCTGCCTTGGGTGGACTGGATAGGCCTGGATATCAAGGCAGAGTTCAGTCACTACGACGCCATTACTCAACGCAGCAATAGTGCCGCTGCGCCCTTACGCAGTTTGCAGTTGCTGCTGAACGAAGACGTTCTGTTTGAGTGCCGCAGCACTATTCATCCCCAGTTGCACAGTCCCGCCTCGGTACAAGCTTTGGGACAACACCTGCATGAGCTGGGCGTCCAGCGCTATGCCGTGCAGATTTTCCGCACACAAGGCTGTGATGACGATTTCCTGAATGAAACTGGGCAGGCTTTGCAGGCCTACCCAGGAGCGGAAGTTTTGGAAAACCTCCAGAAGCTGTTTCCGCACTTTGAAGTGCGACGCTCTTAATTGTCTCAGGAAGAAGCGGGGGTGCGTATCGGGCGGCGCAGCACATCCTGTAAAGCCGCTTTACCCTGTTTAAGCACTGCACGCGGATGCAGAATATCGGGGTCCAAGGCGTCCAGGGTGTTTTTCACCATCAGTCCCAATTCGGTATCACCCTCAATCGACAGACGTCGATTAAAGAACAAGGTATCCGGATCTTCCTGCCTCTGCAAAAGCTGATAAAAAGCCCAAAGATCCGCTTTCAGGGTCAAATCCGGATGTTGTGCGCGTGCCGACAGAGGGTAAAAAGCCCCTTGGCGCCACGTATAGTCAAACGCTAAGCCGGCATCCGCCACCTGTATGCGTAAAGCTCGCCCTTCCAACCGTTCCGCAATGTCAGCCGGCAAGTGCGGACGCATCAGCACGTTCAAGCCCGTACAAAACAAGCGGGAGCCGGGCCACGGAGGTAATCGGCTTAAAACACCCGCCACAACAGCGGGTAAACGGGGAGTCGTTATTTCATTCATTCTTCCATCCCTCCCTTAAAAACGCTCTGACACCGGCGACACCCATTCCAAACCGGGGCGACCATGCCAGAAACCGTTGCAGGCCTTAGCGGGCAGTAAAGGCAGCATATCCTCGTGGGCATCCCTTGCCTGAATACGCCCCTGAATCACGTCATTAAACAAATGCACGACCGCATCCATATGCTGAGATTGCGGACTCAAACGCAGCATATTCACACCCAAATCGCGCAAATCCTGTACCTGCTCCAGTAAGGTGTACACCCAGGCGGATTGAGTCTGGATACCGTTAATCGTCAGAAAACCCTGCCCTTCACGGGTTTCCAGCAGCAAGCCATCGGGATAGTCCATGCATACGTACTGGCAATTGTCCTTAGGCAGATTGCGGTTACGCGCCGCAAAGCAACGGGCCGAGAAAGCCAGGGGCAAACGCCCGAAGGCAAAGACCTCGGTTTCCAAACCGGCAGGTCTGTCTTGCTGCAACTGCGCCAATCCTGCACGGCCCATTTCCAGAGGCATCACCCAACGCACCGCGCCTTGAGAAGCAATCAAATCCAGCACTGGCCCGTTATAAACATTTAAAAAAGGGCCGGCGACAAAGTCCCGACCCTGCATCAAACGTACTGCTCCCATATCATTGGCTTCGACCAGATAATCAGCCTGTTCGGTGACCTTGCGTAGCGTATTCACGTCCCGCCCGGACTCCAGCAAGATCTGACTAGACAGAACCGGCACCTTGCCAGCCTGGGCCAGCATCTGGGCAATATCCAGCCAATCATCCAGTCGTAGCTCATGACGACGCGAACATACGGTCTCGCCCAGATACACCACATCGATCGGCCAGTCGCAGGCCGACTCATAAAACTGCATCGTGGCAACGCGGGACCAGTAATACTGCAAGGGGCCTAAAGATAATTTCATGATTGAGCCTCCCATGCTCTACTTCCAGGGCCGAGAATAGGCACCCAGCGTATGTTGCTGCCCTTCGGCCAGTTTGTTCAAAGCCCCCATCCAGGCCGGATGGACTGAATAACGGGCTGGCGTGGATTTGGCCGAATCAATGGCTTGCCGCCATACCTGAGTAACTTGAGCCACATAAGCCGGGCTGCGCTGTCGGCCTTCAATCTTGATTGCGCTGACACCCGCCGCCAACAGTTGTGGCAACAAGGACAAGGTGTTCAGGCTGGTGGGCTCTTCCAGTGCGTAATAGTTTTCGCCCGCCACATCAAAACGCCCTTTGCACAAAGTGGGGTAAGCCGCGTTTTCACCATCCTGATAGCGGTCGATCAACACACCATTCAGACGCGACTCCAGACCCTGATCTGTCTGCTCCCAGCGCACATGCCCGGCGGGGGAACAGACTCCATGTGTATTGGGGGACTCACCAGTGGCATAGGAGGACAAGGCACAGCGGCCCTCCACCATCACGCACAAGCTGCCAAAGCCAAAAACCTCAACCTGAACAGGGACCTGCTCACAGACCTGCTCCACTTGGGTCATGGACAGGACACGCGGCAAAACCACGCGCTGAATACCGAAGTTCTGGTGGTAATACTTGATGGCTTCCGGATTGGTGGCTGAACCCTGCACCGACAAGTGCAAGCGCAGATTGGGATGTGCCTGACTGGCATAGGCCATCAATCCTGGGTCTGCCATGATGACCGCATCGACCTGAGCCTGGGCAGCTCGGTCCACCGCGTCGCGCCACTGTTGCCAGGTATTGGGTTGCGGGTAGGTATTGAGAGCCAGCAAAACTTTGCGGCCGCGCTGGTGTGCGTAATCAATCCCTTGTGCAATCGCCTGTGCATCAAAATTAAGCCCGGCAAAGTTCCGGGCATTGGTGGCATCCCGGAACCCCAGATAGACACTATCGGCTCCGTTATCAATGGCTGCTTTCAAAGCAGGCAAGCTGCCCGCTGGGCAAACCAGTTCCATCTGCGGGTTATCGGACGCGGCTAAAGCCGTGGACGCTGTATTCATGACACTCCCCGATCAGCAATCTGGCCAGGGTGGATCCTGGCTCGACAAGACCACCACTATGCCTGCTCTGAAATTAAGGGGCCTTAACGCATATCAAATTCTTCCCACCTCCTGACCCGTGGCAAACAAGTCCCACTTTGCCTGCGCCATAGGCGGGCAGAATGGTCCACAATGCCTTCCAAGCCTTTCGTGCTGGAGTCTTGATGACACAAACTGAGATCACGCTGGATACTCGCGGCCTGCCCGCACCCGAGCCTTTGGAGCATTGCCTGGAAGCACTGGCTGAACTGGCTCCTACCCAGGCCTTGCTCATGTGGCTGGATCGAGAGCCCTTCCCCTTGTATGAAATCCTGCGACGCAGCGGCTTCAAGTATCACGGCACCCACCAAGAAAACGGCTTCAAGCTCATCATCCGCAGGAACTAAGTCTATGCAACGCGCTTTATCGCTGGATCAGTCACCCTCTTTGTCACTGACCTTGCCCTTGTTTGCGAATGTCCCTTTTTTTGGACTGCTGGCTGCCATGCTGGCGCTCTATAGCGGACCGGAATTATTCAACTCCCGCTGGCACCCCGCTACCTTGGCCATAACCCATGCCTGGACCTTGGGGATCGTGGGCAGCGCCATGTTTGCCTCTTTGGCACATATCCTGGCCGTGGCCTGCAATGTGCGTATTCAGGTATCACGCGGTCAGGCGCTAGCTTTTTGGGGCTTGCTCAGCGCTGGCACACTATTTCTGATGACGGGCTTTCTTAGCTGGCAAAGCTGGGCTTACACGCTGGCAGGCGCTTGTCTTGCCTTTGCTTTGGGGGCTTATCTACTGACTGCCATGCTGGCCTTGTGGCGCTCTCGGCGCGACGTCTTTCGCGGCGCCAAAGAAATCGTTGCTCCTATCCGACTGGCTTTGCTGGGACTGTTGCTGACTGTCTCAACGGGGCTTGCCATGCTGGTCGCCCTGGCAAGCGAACAAGCCGTCGCCAATTTGCTGAATCTGCACATGACGATGGGCCTGGCAGCTTGGGCAGGCTTGCTGCTGATTGCCATGTCGTTCCAACTGCTGCCTATTTTTCAAATCACCGAACTCTACCCAGCGCCTCTAGTACGTTGGCTACCTTGGGTCGTAGGAGCCCTGTTGATTGCACAGTGGGCCCTGGCCTCCTTACCTGGCTCCTGGTTACCTGTGCGTGATCTGGTCACCTACCTGATCTTTTTAAGCTACGGCTTATGGGCGGTGATTACGTGGGCGCGCCTCTGGAAACGCAAGCGTCCGACAGCAGGAGCCAGCACTTTATTCTGGTATAGCTCCTTAAGCAGCCTGTTGATTGCTGTTCTGTTGAACTTCTGGACCCACAATCCCGCCGCCTCCAACGCAGAGCTGGCGATTGGTGTCTTGCTCATTATGGGAGCCTTGGGTTCCGTCGTCTGTGGGATGCTCTATACCATCGTGCCCTTTCTACTTTGGCGGGAGGCCCAGGAGCATGTCAGCATGGATACGGACAATACCGAGCACACGCGTGCCCTCTTGCGCCTTATTCCCAAGACTGCCAACTACATCCCCGCGTCCACCGCCCGCGCGCATTGGGCTTTGCATAACCTGGGCCTGATACTCTGGACAGGGGCAAGCTTGGGCGTCGAATCTTTCGCGTGGTTGGCAGCACCTGCCTTGCTGCTGTCCTTTGCGATCCTGTCATGGAATCTATGGGCAGCCTGGCAGCGTTATCGCCATAGCCTGCGCGCTATCCACGCATATCAGGCAGAGCACCATATTGCCGCAAAGCCGCGCTGTCCAGAATAGTAAAATTACGTCGCTGAACCCGAATCAGATCCCGGTCCATCAAATCACGCAAGGTACGTGATAAGTGCTCCGGGGTCAGATTCAGGCGGGAAGCAATGACGGACTTACCAACATCGATCCTGAAAGGGACACCCTCTTCGCCCGGCCACTCCTGCAAAAGGTAATTCACCAGACGTTGCACACCATTTTGCAGCGTATAGGCCTCCAACTCGCCCATCAAGCGATAAAGCCGCTCACTTAAACCAGCCAGCATCAGGCGGGCAACATCACTGCCCTTCTCCAGCTGCTCCATCAAGGTGTCTCTGTTGATATGCAAAAGCAGAGAATCCACCAAAGTCTGGGCCGTCACAATGTAATTACGGCCCATGAACATCAGCGCCTCACCAAACCCCTCTCCTGGCCCCACCAGGCGAACGACGCGCTCTGAGCCCGTGGACGAGACAAATACCAGCTTCACCCGACCATAGACCAACATGTGAAAGCCCAAACAAGGGTCACCACTGTGAAATAAAGTCGTCCCACGCAAAGCATGTATTTCCTGAGTACCTTTAGCGATGGGCTCCAGCTGTTCCGGTGGCAGCTCCTTGAATATAGGCAGATGAGCCAGCTGGGCCTGTATCCGCTTCCAGCGTCCCGGCCCTTCACCCTGCACTAGCCTGGTGTCTGACAATTCTTCATTGCTTGCCTGCGAGGCCATGTCTTGAGCCGCCATATCTTTTCCGTATGCCAAATAGAACCATAGCTAGACTGACATACTCCGTTCCCTCTTGTTCAGATTAGCTCGGTGCCTGATTGATACACGTCAAACAGATAAATCGAGGCTTTAAAGAGGACGTAAAAAGATAGTCAGAACTGCTAGTTCAGCATGACTTAGGAACAGATCCAAGCAAGAAGCGGTCAAATTTGACCATGTTAGAGGTAGGGAATATTGAGAGGGGAAACTGATTGGGGACAGCCTCATTTCCAAATCGACTTGAATTCTGAATGGATGCAATAGGCCTTAGCAGAGCCAGCTACGTCGACGTTAAAGAGAAAACTGAGTAGGAATTTCAGAAGGATCAGGGAGGACGAATACAGGCAGTGACTAAGTACGTCATATAGCCATACAGAACCTCATGCCGAAAGCTATACGCGCCCTATCTTGGTCATCAAAGCTGATTGGTGCAGAAAGCTCAGCAACTAATGCTACAAGCGGGTAGAGTAGAACGACCACCCTGCAGATAGGCAGCGACGCATTGTCCGTCAATCCTATGGTGCAGGGACAGAATGCCATGACCGATCTACTAGGCTTAGGCCAAACGGCGTCGGTAAGAACACGGAATACACGTAGCCCAGAACAGGCCAGGAGGGGTGGCGGTGCGCCTGAACCGGGCGGTCCAGGGTCAGGCCTTCGAGCAATCCGAGACAGGCCGGTAGCCTGCGCTTTTGTCGCCGCCTAAAACAAAACCCCCGCAAGGGATGCTTGCGGGGGTTTTGAGGAATAAGAGCTTGACGATGACCTACTTTCACAGACGTCCGTCCACTATCATCGGCGCAAAGGCGTTTCACAGTCCTGTTCGGGATGGGAAGGTGTGGGACCACCTTGCTATGGTCGTCAAGCGTAACTGGTTGCCGAGTCGTCTTTTTAAGGGACGCCCCAGCCAATTGGAAGAAGCACACCGCTAGCGATCAGTACGGATCAACTAGCAGCGGTTACGAAGGTGTCAAGCGCGGGTTGCGCTGCACTTCAATATTA